>CAZTQO010000003.1:19287-229928 GCA_964615655.1 uncultured Candidatus Obscuribacterales bacterium
CTTCTGCTTCGGGCTTCTGCTTCTGCTTCGGGCTTCGGCTTCTGCTTCGGACTTCTGCTTCGGCTTCGGGCTTCTGCTTCGGACTTCTGCTTCTGCTTCGGGCTTCGGCTTCTGCTTCGGACTTCTGCTTCTGCTTCGGGCTTCTGCTTCGGACTTCGGCTTCTGCTTCGGGCTTCTGCTTCTGCTTCGGGCTTCGGCTTCTGCTTCGGACTTCAGCTTCGGACTTTTGACTTCCGACTTCGAATTTGTTCTGGACTCGCTCCTCGTGTCAAGGGCTTCGTGCTACTAAGCAAAAATAGGAAAAAGTGCTCCAATAAAATGGAGCACTTTGAAAAACAGAGCACTTTGAAAAAAAGAGCACTTTGAAAAACAGAGCACTTTGAAAAACAGAGCACTTTGAAAAACAGAGCACTTTTGTTCTTATCTGAATTCCAGAGACTGGAACACATCGAAACTAGCGCCTTCACGCCAATCGTTAGAATTGAGACCGGCCTTTAAGGCAAGCTGGTTCAAGAGCTCATTCAAGTCCCAGTTCCATTCCACAGCAACCTGCGGTAGAAAAACCGCCTGAAATTTTGCTTTCGATAAAATTACGCCGTCGCGCCCGATCACGATGTCTTTGTAAGAGAGAATTCGCCTCGGTGGAGTAAGCACGTTTATTTCCAGATCGAGATTTCCCAGTTCGTCTTCAGTTACCGGCACAAAACGAGGGTCGCGAGAGCAGGCGGCAATAGCATTTTCCTGAATTGCTCGGAACAGTGGCTTGATAGGATAAATGCTTCCGATGCAGCCGCGCAGATCTTTAGGGGCTGCGTTATTGTTCTGTTTTTCCTCCTGTCCCTCGTTTGCTCCTGTCTTTTGAGGTTTTGTGGAAATCGTGACAAAAACGCCGAAGCATTCTTTCATTACCGGAGTGATTTCGATTCCCAGCTCTTCAAGGCTGCAGGTGCGTTTTTCTCTTACGAAAATTTCCATGCTGCGTCTTGCAAGCGTAAGCAATGACATGCGCTCTTCCGGGCTCAGTTTAATCAGTTCTTCTGCCGGGCGATGTTCTCCCGGCGATTCCGGCCACTGAGCCCCCGAAAACACAATTGCCAGATAGCTCACCGAATTTTCTTTGTCTTCAGCATGGGACTCTCTTGAGGTGGCATATTTCAGCAAACTGCCATGTGAGTTCTTTGGCAACATCGAAAGCAGAACCTGGCATGGGTACATACCGCATATGGTGTCATTTGTCTCACGCAAAAAATCAACAAAGCCATCGAGATCGAGATGGCTCAGAAAACCGAAGGCTCTGCCGTCCATGCGGCTTATCTGCTCGGAGAAGTTCCCGGATAAACCAAAAGGCACGTAGTCGTAACGTGGGCCGTAGTGTGTGAAATCGGAGCTAACTATTACAAGGTCGTCTTTTGCTACATAAGCTTTCAGTATCTCACCCAAAAAACGTGCTTCGTCTGCGCCTTCGAGTTGGCCGATTACTATTGGTACTATCTTTATATCGCCAAAACAGTGCTTGATGAAGGGCAGCTGCAGCTCAAGCGAATGCTCCACCCTGTGCACTTCTTGCTGAACTGAAAACATTTGGTATGTTTTCAGCTCCTCTACCAGTTCTTTATCTACTTTCAAATCTCCCAGAGGAGTTGCAAAATTATCCGATGCCGGAAGCGCTGCGCCGCGAAAACCTACATGATGCGAGGGCCCCAGCAAAAATATTCTCTTGGGTTTGCGCTTGAGTGCGGCATTATAAGCATATGCTGCCGTGGCTCCGGAAAACATGTAACCTGCATGGGGCACTACCAGCGCCAGAACGTCGTCGGCAATCGCCTGGCTGTCTGTGCCGGTGAGCTTGCTGCTTTTCTTATCCGGACTGAGTTCTGCCGAAGAGATATAAGAAGCAAGCTCCTTTCTTAAACGTTCCGGGTTATTGTCATACCAGGAGCCCGCGTATTGAGCGCGGCGAGTATTTTCCTGCGGATACTTAATCCAGAGTGGCATCGAACTTACTTGCTTTCAGTGGAAGAGTCTGACCCGGAGCTTGTTGACGGCTCGGAGCTTGGGGATGAATCGCCGGCAGTGTTGCCTGCCGGTGCCTGAGATTGCAGAGGATCAATTCTTACTGCGATGTCTGCTTTGGAGTCCCACTGGTCTGCCTGCGAGTTGAAGTTTATAGTTAGCTTGGCTGACGAAACGCCTGTAGGAAGAGGCTGCAGAGGTTGAGCAGAATTGAATGCATCGTTTGCTTTTTGTTCTGCTTCCGTGTTCTTTGGATTGCTTGTCAGGCTGAAATCATTTACGCCGCCATCCTGCGCTACAGTTACAGTCAGGGTTACGTGATTATTTCCTGAGGGATAATCCCATTTTGCTCCCATCTTCTGGCGCATCTGGTTTGCATAGTTATTGAAAGCTGCATTATTACCTGCGTTAGCAGGCCCTGCTTTGGCCGCAGCCGGGACCGCAGCTTTCGGCTTCGGTTTAGCTGCTTTGGCCGGAGCCGCAGAAACGGAAAGAAGGGGCGAACTTAAAAGAGATGCCGATGCCACCAGGGCAAGTGTGATTTGACTTCTAAGCTTCACGCTTTTGCCTCCAAATCGGAATCAGTTTACTTAGTTTAGCATGCTCAAGTCAGCTCAGTTTTTGCTGTCCTTTTCGCGAAAAAGACCGAAAGACGAAGTATAGCCGTGCAAAAAGGTAGTGCCGCCCACCGGTCCGATTTCGCCGTTGCAAAAGAAGCCCCCGAGCGGAATTGCACCTATATAATCTTTGAAACAGTTGCTATCGTGGTTGGGGATGCCGTATAAATGCTCGCCCCTGCCAAGACATGAAAACAAAAGTGCGCCTTTGGGCTTGGCATTTGCTCTGTCCTTGTACTGTTTCAGCATCGATCTCAGATCATCTGAAGAAGTTTCTGCATCACGCAGATGAAACTGTACGGTTCTTTCGTTTCGCAGCAATTCGCCTACAAGTAAAGCGCCTGAAATTTGCTCGAGTCCGAGAATGTTGCGAATAAGAAAGTCGCCGTGCTGGAAATTGTCCTTAAACTCATCCATCACAACACCCAGAAACAACGAATATTTGGCAAGTTGCTGATCTTTGGGAGTCATTTTCTCAAGCACTTCATAAAGTGCCTGCACTGCCGGCTTGCCGTCTAGCTCCAGCAGTATGTTGTCTTTGCATTTTGTGACACGGTATGTAGGGCCTACTGGTCTGCAACCCTGTGCAACTATGCTGTCTATCTGAATGTCTCCGGAAAGGCTCAAACCAACTGCCCCGCGGCTATAAGTCTCATTTTTGAGAAAAAGCGCATTATGTCCTGGTTGGTTTGCACCACTTGCCAGCCCGCCGATTTTTACTGCTTGGGAAAAGGCATAGTCAAGCCCCTGTGCAAGAATATCGATTCGAAAAGTAAAAGGGTCGGGAAGCAAAATAAAATGGGGCTGATCTTCGCTTTTGACATGCATGAGCTCTTCCCATTTGCAAGGTGCTGCATCGGCATCAGGCAAATCTTTGTCTTCGATATGAAAACTCTTAATATTTACATCTGGAAGAATCGCTGCAGAAAGCGAAACTGCCGCATTGCGCCCCTCAAGTTCTACGCCGCCCCCTATTAAACCACCAGCTGAGCAGCCTGCAAATTCGCGAGGGTGAAGCAAGCTTGTTGCAAGCTCCGGAACTCTTTTGTAGTCTTTTGAAAAACTTGGTGACAGAAAGCAGAGCAAAAGGTCGGGAGGCTGAGAATTCAGCTCCGTCTTAATTTGTTCTGCCGCACTTTCAAAAGCTGTTTTGAGGTCAGAATCTTGAGCCAGGCTCGACGCCCATTTCATCAAAGCTTCCTCTAAAGCCGATAATCAGGCAAGATTATACCGTAAATAGCTTTTAAGACCGGAGCCGGCCTTAAGTACCTAACTTATTCTTGCTCTTCTGCTTTTCAGCTTCTACCTGAGGGTGCCTCAAACACAAATTTGCGGCAACCGCTGAACTCTCCGTTTTTGTCTTTTATGGCCTGGCTCTCTGAATAAGCCCAGAACTGGCCGTTTAGTTTTTTCTGAAAGCCGAACGAAAAATGCCTGCCTTTTTCTTCCACTGCTTTGAGCTCGCTGAGCGGCTGTCCTTTGAGTAAATCCGCAGAATCATATAGAAAGGCAATATGTTTGTTTATGACGTCATCGTAGTCAAAGCCGTAAACTAAAGTGGCCTTTTGCGACCATGAAGTGATGAAACCATACTTGTCGGTTTCGAAAATTGCAACTTCGCCTGTACTATGCGGTTCAGAGTCTGATTTTTCTTGATCGAGGCTCTCATCGCTGAAATCGAGACGAACCGGCGCTTTTTCAGTGTCCTGAAAAAGCCAGTCAGCGTCGTGTATATGCGCAGTCATAGATTTCAAAGCCTTTGTGCTGGAGCTGATCTCAATTCTATACACATAAAAGTGTAGTTGTAGAAATTGAAAATCCTGTGTTTATTGTGTAGAAACTGTGGAAAGGCAGCTGCATTTCCCGAAAGTGTTGCTAATCCTTACTTACGGTCTTGGGTGCCGGGGCATTGACGTGCTGAAGAATAGGGTTTACCCCTGCTTAAGTGCTTAACACCATGAAACAATACCAGCACCATTGCATTTGCACAGAATAATCTGGGAGGACAGAAGGGGAAGCTGCTGAAAAAGATGCACAACAGGCAGTTGCGTTGTAAAAGCTGCAGAACAGGTTAACGCAAATGCACAATCCAAGCTTCGCCATGAACTTAACCGGGAGCGCCCGTTAAGTTTTTTTTTTCTCTCTCTCTCTCTCTCTCTCTCTCTCTCTCTGAGTGATACCAACTGTAGTGGCTTTAACGAGTAAGTCAGGGAAAGTCGCTATCGAGAAGAAGCTGCACGAGGGAGGGGCCGGCCTGCTTCCTTCTTGCCCGTAATGTATGAACGAGCAGACGGAGTGGAAAAAGACGAAAAACACTGATTATTCGAAAGCCGAAACCTGGTTTTAGCGATTTAATCTTAAACCTCAAAACAATTTTGAACTCTCAAGGGCAAAATTTCGTCTTTGAAACTATAGATTGAAATGAAGCAGCAGTAGTCTTTGCATAATCTGGCAAGATCTGTGCCCGCCTGCCTGCGAATTCTTGCGTGGTCAATTTTATGACGTTTATGCCAATGTTATTGTTTACGGCTCTGAGCCTTCTTGCGATTATCTTATCGGCACTTGCTGCTTTACTCTTTGATTATCAGCTTATAGACGGAATTTCAATCTGGTCCAAGCCATTGAAATTCAGCATCTCTTTTGCTTTATACGGCGGCAGTTTTTTATATGCCTCTGGTTTTTTTCAAACATTGAGTAAAAGAAAAGCCCGGCTGTTTAATAGCGTGATGCTGACTGCTCCAATTGCGGGCAGTGTCGATTTGATTTTGATTTTTGCACAGGCGCTTTTATATAAAATCGGCGCTCCCGAAGCCTGCATCTTCTTTTGCAATGGCGCTCAGAGACTGGCGATTCTGCCACTTGCTTTTGCAGATTTTGCGCTGCTTTATTTTATTGTCACAGAAAAACAACAATCTACGATATTTAGATCCGCGCTTTCATGGGGAGCAGTACTTGCTGCCTGCGGCTTTATACCAGGCTTTTTACTGTTACTTCCTTATGAATGTCAGAATGCACTTGCAGTATCGCTCATTGACCCGGGTGAAATTGTGAGTATGCCCTTACTGGGATGGAATCTCAATTCTGGCGATCTGAGAATTCCCCATTTTATCGGTTTGCATGCTTTGCAGATATTGCCGCTTGCTGCATTTGTTATTGAGCGATTCCTTGATTTTCTGGACGAGAATCAAAAGTGTTTTTTGATTTCTAACTTTGCTTTCGCTTATTTTGCCGCGATTTTGATTTTTAGCTGGCAGGCATTAAAAGCAGAGTCTTTTTTTGCAGCGGGAAGCCAAACTGCCATGATCTTATTGTTTCTTTTTTGCTCCAGCCTGCTTACTGCATGGCTTGGTCTTAGGCTTCAACTGGTATGCAAAGCAAAGGAAAAAGCGGCTAAGCCAGAAGCGGCTAAGCCAGAAGCGGCTAAGCCAGAAGCGGCTAAGCCAGAAGCAGATATGCCAGAAGCAGCAAAAGCAAAATCAGCTCAGCCTGCCTGATCTTTGTTTTAGCAGGCAGGCTAAAGCCTGAATATTAAAGAGCGAGAGTCTTATACAACTCTCGCTCTGGGATCGAGCCTATGTTCAAAATATAGCAGAGATTAGCCGGCTGGCAGAATTTTTTTCATGCCGGTTTTTAATCCATTTTCGCCGGAATAGCCAATTGAGTAGGTTACGACCTCGTTGTTCTTGTCAAGAAAAATCAAAGTCGGGATCGGGCTCACTTCATAATCGTCAATCACTTTTTCGGACTTCGGGTCGTCGATGTCGTAATGAATGAACTCGACCTGGTCGCCATATTCAGACTTTGCTTTTTCAATGACTTTTTGCATCTGCTTGCAGGGTTCACACCAGGTAGCTGCAAACTCAAGTACCTTGGGTTTGGCTTCGCCTGTGCCGCGGTCTCTGCCACGCAAGCCGTGCAGAAGCGCAATTAAAGCAGTTCCCGGACCGGTTTTCGGAGCAATAATATGCTGGGGCAACTGACACATTAATTTGTTGGCTTCCCGGGCATTTGCCGAGCCTTTTCCAACTCTTACAGCTTTTCTCAATTCTTTGGCTGCACGCCTATAAGTGTCGTCTTTCTTTCCAGCTTTCTGAGTATCTGCAAGCCTGCAGAGTGACTTGCCCAGTCCAAGACGGCATTCACAGCTGTTTTTGTATTCGTCTGTTTTTGAAGCTGCTTCATAAATTTGAACTGCCTTAACATAATCATTTTGTGTGAGCGCTGCTTTTCCCATGATCATGGGATCGGCAACCGTGGCGCTTGGTGCTGCCAGTGAATTCAAGGGCAGTCCCAGCGCTGCTGCAACGAGCACTACTTGCAGCGGTTTTCTGAGCTTTGCCATTTTTGCCAACATTTTAGTGGACCTCCCCAACCGGCTTCTTGTCGCCGTTACTTTCTGCGTCTTTCTGACTGCTGGATAGTTTCTGCTTGTTGTCTATTTTATCCTTCAGCCATTTGTCTAACACTACAATTACTTCATCGAGTATCTGTATATGAAACTGGCCTTCTTCAAAAATTAGGTGCTCTCCATCATGAATTAATTCAAGTTTTCTGTCTTCGGTACTGAGAGCATTAAAAAGCTCGATAGTCCCTTCGGGGCGCACCAGCTCGTCTTTGCAGCCTTGAACCACAAGAACCGGGGTTTTGTCGATCTTTTTTGCGGATTCATGGTTGTCGTTCATGAATCCCTGAAAACGAACCAGCTCTTTTGGCGTCAGATTCATTCTATTTAGTGGATCATCAGCCCAGTGTTTCTTCATTTCATCTACATTTGTAGCACGGTCGATAACGCTGGAACCTATGTCGAAAGGTTTGTTAGGAGCTGTAAGCAGCTTGATGCCGACTTTTAGAGTCTCTTTCCCCTGGTTGAAGCGGTCACCTGATGGAACCGAACTTATTAGACCGTCTATCAATTCCGGGTATTCTGAAGTAATTCTCAGTGCGATCGCACCACCCATTGATTCGCCAAGTACAAAAACCGGGATTTTTGGATTCACTTTGTGAATGAAACGTAATGTGTCTCTCAAGCCAGTCAGGCATTTGTCGAAATCGACCCGGTTGCGCCCTTCGCCGGCTTCTTTGAAGCTGCCGAAGCCGGGCATGTCGACGGCAAAGACCGTGTAACCACGCGCAGACATGCGCTTTCCGAATTCTTCGTATGAGTCATTGTGCAGGCCAAGCCCGTGCACACAAAGAATTACGGCTCTGGGTTCTGTTTCCGGCTGCCAGGTGATGCAGGGCAATACGTCGGCAAATTCACGCTTTTTCTTGCTGGTTTTTCGGGTTTTCTCGTCCGGCTCTTGCTCGTCCGGCTTTTGCTTATCCGGCTTTTGCTTATCCGGCTTTTGCTTATCCGGCTTTTGCTTATCAGCTTCTTGCTTATCAGCTTCTTGCTTATCAGCTTCTTGCTCATCCCTGCTTTCCATATTGTTAGTTTCGGCTGAAGGCGAATTTCTCTTTGAGCTTTGCTGGGACTGGAAAGTGTTTTTTTCGTTTGATTCGCTATCGTTTTCTGCAAAAATTGGGGACGAAGTAGAGGCGAAGGCGATTGAAAGCAAGAGAGCAAGCCCCCGCCCTGACTGCAGCTTTGTTGCATTTCTTTCTGTCCAGTCTTTCCGGAACATGATTTTCAGCCTTCTGCCGGCCTGCCAATTCCAATCTCAAATTGGGCTTTCAAGAAGAAATTGTCTCACTTTCTATTTGTTTCGGCAAAAACTGAGCGCTGAAGCTTTAAGAAATAAGAGCATCAAAGCATTCTATATTCTAGTGAGATCTAGTGGAGCGGCTTGTTGCCAACGAATAGCAAAGAGCGATTAGTGAAATTCAAGCAGGAAGACCATATCAGGCGCTTTTGACACATCGCCCGGATCTTCTTTCCATAAATACACAACGCCGCGAGCCGGCAATTTTGATACGTGCAGCCTGTCTATGGAAGCCATAAATGGGCTCATATTATTGCAACAAGTGCCTGGGCAGCCGCAGGTGCCGCCACAGTGAATCATCTGCCGGATGAAAGATGCTTCAAATGAGGGATTGTCGTTAACAACGTTGATAGATTTTTCTTGACAGAAATATATGTAGTTGTAACCGAAGTCTCTGGCATTGTAGGCAACCAGGCTGAATTTTTTGATGAAAGCTTGATTTGCAAGCATACCCGTAGCGTGTGTCTTTTCGTTGTATTCAGTCAGGTTGTAAGAAACAGTACCGAGAGATTTTGCAGGGTCGATGGTCAGTGACTGGGGCTGCCAGAAAAACGGGAAAGTCGGATCGTTTATCTGCCTTTCTGTAATCAGCCCGCGATGCCATATTCCGGTTACGCCCGGGTTGGCAGCAACCAGAAGATAGGGGTTCATGACAAAACGTGATTCCTCTGCAAAACCAAGCATGCTTCTGGACCCGGAGTCATAAACGGCAGCGCCTGCAAGACCCCACCAGGGCTTCTTATCTTCGATTGCTCCCCAGATTGGATTGTAAGGCTCATAATTTGCAGCCAGAAGGCCCGGGTATTTCATTACCTGGCGGGTGCGCATCGCCAGTATTTGTTCGCGGGTTTTGTAATTGAAATGGGCCGGAAGACTTATTTCAATCTTGACCTTTTCGGCAGAACGCATTGACTTACCTACTGCAAGACAATTGCTGTTGTCCTGAGCCTGGCAGGAAGCGACCTGTGTTAGCCAGAAAAAGCCCTGAAGAATAAGCAAGCTAAGGATTGAGCTGAGTTTGCGCATCTTATTTTCATGCCCCTTTCTTCAATATTTTAGCCACTGCTTGCGACAGTTTAAGCATTATTTTCATGCGGCTTTAACGCAACTCGCCCGGCCTTTCTCCTAGCTCTTCTCCTAGCTCTTCTCCCGGTTCTTCTCCCGGTTCTTCTCCTAGCGGTTCTTCTCCTAGCTTTTCTATCGATTGCTGCCGGTCTGAGTTCTCAGCGGAGCTTCCTTTCCCAGGTAATAAGAAGCGGTGCGCTTCAAAGTGTCTTCAAACGGTGTTTGCTTGTAACCCAGCTCCTTTATGGCTTTGTCCGAGCTGAAAAAAATATTTTGCTGGCTTAGCCAGGCGACCTGCCAGGTAAGTGCCGGTTTTTTCTTAAAGGCCGGAAAAACAGACTCGCAAAAAACACCGGCTGCTTCCGAGAGCCATCCTGGTATCTGGAAGCAGGGCTTGCGTCCGTTTAATACCCGTGCCAGCATTTCGCCGGCGTCCTTAAAACTCAGGTTCTCGCTGCCGATTACATAACGCTGGCCTGCTTCGCCTTTTGTAAGGCTTGAAATACAGGCGGCAACAACGTCTTCAATGTCTGAAAACATGACCCCGCCTGCCGGGTACCCAACAAACCAGCCGCTCAGCATCGAGCGGAATATAGTATGGTGATGAGGGTGGGTATCACCCTCACCGAATGTGATACCAGGATTGAGTGACAGTACATTTAAACCTTGCTTTGCAAATCGCATTGCTTCCTGCTCAGCTTCGTATTTGGTATCACAATAATGTAGTCCGTGACCTTTCAAATTGTATTCAATTTCTTCATTGCCGATGCTGCCGGGACAAGGAATACCCATGCCGGCAATCGAACCCATGTTTATCACTCTTTCAACACCGGCATCCAGGCACTCTTTCATGATGTTTCTTGTGCCCAGCACATTGGTTTTATAAAGCAGATCGTAGTCACTTGCCCGGTATGAAACCAATCCGGCTAAATGCAATACCGCATCTGCGCCAGTCACAGCTTTTTTAAGCGAGTCCGGGTCGCAAAGATCGCCCTGAAAATGCTTTGCAGGCAGATCCTGAATTTTTTCGGGCGGCTTTTCCTGTCTTGAAAAAGTGCGCAGTTCAAAGTCAAGCTCGCAGAGTCTCTGGCACAGTCTTGTGCCCAGGAAACCGCTTGCACCTGTTACCAGAACTTCCGCCACTTAAGTCTTTCCGCCGCTGTTTTTGTAGGTTGCAAGAGCCTCAAGCAAGGGCTTGGGTCTCAGGTCTAAAACATTGAGCATCGCATTGTTTGTGCAAATGTTGTCCTTGCTTGAAAGCTTTACCTGATCCCTGCTTACTAAGGGTACGCTCTGAACTTTTTCAAGAACTGCGGCAAGCACAGCCGCAAACGCCGGCGGTATTGTTTGAAGAGGTTTGTTTTTTTCAAGCACGTTCATTAACTTTCCCAGAAGTTCTTTCATTGAAATGACCTCCTCGCCGCCTATTTCCAGTGTTTGCCCGTTGAGCTTATTTTCCAGACATGCTTTTGTAATCGCCTGGCAGAGATCATCCACAAAAACAGGTTGCAAAAGGTTCTTGCCGCCACCCAGCACCGGTATCCTTTGCCGGGTTTCGATCAAACGAATGTAGCGTGCCATAAGCTTGCTGTTTCGCCTGCCGACCTGGCGTCCGACAATTAAGGAAGGGCGCAATATTGTGTAAGGAAGCCCGCTTTCTCTGACTACTTCTTCTGCCTGCCACTTGCTTTTGTGGTAATTGCTCTCAGCGTTTTGCCGGCTGCCGAGAGCTGTGATCATTACGATTTTCTGGCTGGTTCCGCTTCTTGTGCTTTCGGCTTTCAGCGCTTCAACAAGTTGCTTTGTTTGACCTGAATGAAGTTCTTCCAGGCTTTCACCTTTTTTGGGAGCAATGCTTCCAATTAAGTGAACGACCGACTCGCAGCCGGCAAGCGCCTTTTGAAGCTCGGCTGAATCAATGCTCAGATCGGTTTTGAAAATACGGGCGCCGCAGCTTGCAAGAAATTGAAGGTCCTGCTCCTGAGCCCCCGGGTGGACTATAGCGCGGACTTCCGCTTGCCGGCCGCAGAGGTAGTGGACCAGATGGCTGCCAACGTAGCCTGTGGCGCCATCTACGGCCAGAACCCGATTTTTCAAGTCAGTCATTGTTTTTCAACTGCCTTCTTGCTGACAACTTTGCCCAGATCGATTTAATCAGGGTTACTTCACCTACTTCGTTTCCTTGAGCCCGGTGACCAAGGTATTGAAGCAGGTATCCCAGAACAAAAAGGCTGGCACCGGTACCGGTGCGGCCGGCAAAAAGCTTGAAGATGCCGAAGAAAACCATGGGTACGCCCAGTATGTGCAAGCCGGCGTTTACCGGGTGGCGGTGGCGGCTGATGTAATCGACTAAAAAGGCTCGGCTGCGGATGCTCAGACGTTCGATAGCTGACATACATTTCACCTGTGATTAGGCACTTTAAACGCGGCTCAGGCAAGGCCCGTCTGAGCTATTTTACTGCGGCCCGGTCTAAGTTGTTTGCAGCGCTTTCTTTATTCTTAAAGTCTTGAAGCGTTATTCGCATACCTTCGCCAAATGGTATGCGTTGCGTGTAGCCAAGCAGCCTTTCTGCCTTGCTGATGTCAAAGCCTTGATTTAGCCCTGCCAGTCTGAATGCGGCTCGTGAATATCTTGCCAGACCCTTCCGGCTTTGTTCCGGCAGCATTGGCGCGATACTGGAAACAAGTTCGCAAGCGGCCTTTGCCAGCCAACCCGGAACCTCTTTGTCGATGCGCTTGTAGCCCATGCCGTCGCAAATCGCATCGAAAAGCTCTTTTTTGGTTACGGTTTCGCCGTCGGTGAGATTGAAAACCTGTTTGTCTGCTTTCGCATTAAGCATAGCAAGCTCAATGGCAGTAACCAGGTTCATTACGTAAATGACGTTGCTTTGTTTAATTCCGCCGTCGATGAGCATGGCTTTGCGAGTTCTCAGGCTTTCAATCAGACGGGGCATCCAGGCTTTTTCTCCGGGACCGTAAATAAAGCCCGGTCTTAGAATGCTCACCATCATTTTGCTTCGCCCGAAAAACATGCTTACGGCTTTTTCGGCTTCAACTTTTGAGTCTGCGTATGCTTCGCCGCAGCTTACTAATGGTGCATCTTCACTGGCGTTATGAATATCGCTCTGGCCTGTTATTACAGAAAGGCTAGAAATGTGGATGAAATGACGTACGTTTGCCATGTCGGCAGCCATGAGCAGGTTCTTGCAGTATTCTACGTTTACTTGAAATATTTCGTCGCGCTTTGCGTGAGGGTCCACAAGCCCTGCTGTGTGCACTAATACGTCTACGCCCTTTAGAAGCTCTCTGAGCTCGTTCTCGTCGGTGAGTTCTTTTCTTCTTATGAGCAAATTGCCGTCGAGAACTTTTAGCTTGCTGTCGTCGCTTGAAGGACGAATTAAAGCAATCACCTCATGAGCTCGAGCAAGCAAGCCTTTTACAGTATGGTAGCCGACCATACCGCTTGCCCCGGTAACCAGAATTTTCAAAGTAGCCATTTCTTACGCCTTAAGTGCAAGTTCTGCATTTGCAAGTTTAGCAATATCCCGGCAAAAACTGTTGTTGTTTGTAAGGAAAGGTATTTTTACCTGGGCCTCAGGAGCGCCGTCAAGTACTCGTTGCTGCCGCAGCCTTGTAAATGTTCCGCGGGGAACGCATTCAAGAGCTACCGGAGCCAGGCGCATCGACTCACGCTTGTCTTTGTATTCGATGTTTTGCAACTGCAAAGAAAGATCAATCGAGTGGGCCATTGCTTTGAGCAGTGATTCCGGCAACTCCTGAGAACTCTCGACAAAACCTTGATAATAGGGTGTATTGTCGAACTGTACCGCCATGATGAAATGGTCGATTTCTTTGATGCTGTGCTGCCGCTGGGCATAATCGAGCGCCACCGATACCTGCTCTTCTGTCAGTTTTTCTCCGGTAATAGAACTGATTCCCATGCCCTTTTGCACGAACTGCAGAACCGGAGTTTTCTCGGCAAAACCCACCACCTCCATGAGATCGTTGATGTTGTAGCGGTAAAGTCCGGCAGCGGTTGTGAAGTGTATGAAATAGCGCTTTCCTTCCTCGAGTTCGTCAAGAGTCAGGAAACGTTTATCTTCCTTATCGGCATCTTCATCTGGAACAAATTCGAAAAAATGCGAGGTGAGCGCAGCAATGCCGCCGGCTCCGTCGTCGTTAAGAGGTATGGTTCCGCGGCCTTCACTTGCCATATATCCGAAATCTCTTATTTTGTGCGGTCCGAATTTTGCCGGCAATTTGCTGAGATAAAAAGGCATAGGACCGCCCTTCCAGACGCTCAGTACCTTCAAGTTTTCCCAGGCCTTATAGGGCAAGATCACAGCTTCTGCATCAAGCAGCTTGGAGAGCTTTCTGGCGCATTCTTTCTCAGATTTGAGATGTGTTTGCAACTCGGCAAATAAGGACTCTTCGGGGCGGAATCTTTTGTTCATGCTACCGTCGAATAGATCTTTGATTAATGGCTCGGCGTGCTCGGCAAGCTGATCTGCAAGCAGAAGCAGCGTTGACGGATTGCAACTTGTGATTGCTACAATTTCCTGGGCAAGGGCCAGTCGGAGAATCGTGTAATATTTCGACTCCACGTTCTTGATCCGGCTCACTAATGCCGGCAGGGCTATATATCTCTGAATTAAAGGTGACTGCCGGCGCCTGAGCAAACCGGACACGGCGCCGTAGGGCGTGCCGTCCTTTGTCCGTCCTTCTTCATCGTTGGAATTGAAGATCAAATATTTGCCGCCGGGATAATGGGCTGCATCAGGGTTGTCTTTGATAAGCCCCCAGTTGTGAATGTGAAAAGCGTGGGTGTAGTCTTTCAAGTGATCCGGAGTAATCGGAATATATTTCGGTTTGCCTGTGGTGCCGCTGGTGGTGGCATACATTAGAGGCTTTTGTTTGCTCAGCTGATTCGGCTGGCCTGCCATAGATCTTTCGATATAGGGCTCCAGATCTTCGTAAGTGTTTGCTTTGACCTGCTTTTGAAACTCGCTAATCGAGCGAATCGAACTGAATTTGTGTTTGTTTCCGTAAGCGCTATCTTGGTTAGCTCTTATAATTTGCAGGAGCTTTTCTTCCTGTGCCTGCCGCGGTCGTGAAAGCGCTTTTTTAAACTTTCTTATATGAGTGAGTTCCCTATAGCATTGTCCCAGTGCAATATATGGATTGAACGCGTCCACTTTCTTACCTCACTTCCGGGCTCAGGGCTGCATCTGCCCTGGCTTTAGTTTGTATTTCTTGCTTTGAATCCGAATCCGAATCCGAATCGCTATTGTCTGATTCGGTCATTGAATTAACTCTCCGGTCTAGAATATTTAGGCCGAGCCCCGGGCGTTTTTTTGCATAAGCAAGATCGCCCCAACCGCCGGCTTTACAATTCAGATTTTCGCTGCAAATGTCTTTTTTCAAAAGAAAGAAATTTGCCGAGCCTTCGTAATTCTCCAGAGCCTCGTTTACTGTTGCCAGTTGCCTGGCTGCGGCGCTTAAAATTCCGCTTTCGCCCACCTGGGCCCCCAGGTGAACTTTAAGTCCGTGCTTTTGTGCTATTTCAATCATTTCCTGGCTTGCAAGCAAGCCTCCGGCTTTTGAAACTCTGATGTTGAATGCATCGCAGACTTTATTTTCTGCAAGCTCCCGGGCTTGCTTTAAAGTACAAAGTGATTCGTCTAATACCAGATCTTCTTCAATTGATTCTGCCAGCTTTTTGAGATCGCTCCAGTTCTCGGCCGGCAGAGGCTGCTCGTAGGAGCTTATTTTATAAGGGCGAAATGCTTCAACTGCTTTTTGTGCTTGCACAAGATTCCAGGCGCAGTTCGCGTCTACCCTCAAAATGCAATCTCTTCCCAGTATTTTTCTTGCAAGCTTTAGTTTATCCAGGTCATCTTCAAGATTTGCAGCCCCGACTTTCAATTTGACTGTTTTGAATCCGTAAAACTTGTAGAAATAGAGAATAGCTTGCAGCGTATTTTTTTTGCCGAATGGAACCGTGCCGCCGTAAGGAATTCGTTCGAGCCTGCGCTTGCCGAGCAGCTGCCATAACGGCAGGGAATGTGCGCGGGCAAGGGCGTCAAGCAATGCAAGCTCGAGAGCGCACCATGAAGATCCCTGCGCTTTTTGATCAAGACCCAAGAAGCTGAATGCCTTTTTTATATCTGCTATTAATTTGCCGGGGTCTTCAAAAGAGAGCCCGATAATTTCAGGTGCGTAGCTCAAAAGTACATGGTCTTCCGCGCAAGTAATATTTTCGCCTGTAACATAATCGCGGGGGACGCCTTCTCCGTAGCCGCTTGTACCGTTGTCCAGAGTTATTTTTACAATGAGATTTTGAGATTCGGATCTGCTTGCAAGTGAATGTGCAAATGCAAAGCGAAACGGCAGTGTTATTTTGTATGTTTCTAGCGAGCGAATTCTCACGGTACTGAAACTGCCTCCGCTGCCGAGCGATCTAAAATCCAGCTTTTGAGCAGTTCTCTGTACTTCTCGGGTCTTGCATCAAAGTCCAGGCTGTGATGAGCTTCTGTGAAAATCTCCAGGCTCTTGTCTTTCGAGTTCAGGCGCTCGTACCATTTCTTGATTCCTTGAACTTCGACTATGCTGTCGTTGCCTGATTGAACTATGAGGAGAGGCATGGAGATTTTTTCAGCTGCTGCCTTGCTTTTAATTGTCAGGAAAAATGTGTTCAGAAAAAAGCGTGCAGTTGCATCGGTTAACCGCAGGCGGTCTTTGTTGATGAATTCCAGATAATGCGGGTTGTCGGTGAAATCGGAGGGCGCAAGCGGGATCGGCAGTGTTTTTTTGCTGTTTGCAAGATATCGAACTAGAAGCAGAAGTTTTTCCTTTAAGCTCAGATCTTTCAGTACTTCGATTGCAGGCGAACTCAGAATTAGACCGTTTACCTTTTTAGAAACTGGATGGTCGGAGCAGCTGATTAGCGCGGCTAGTTTGGCTGCCCAGCAATTTGCCATCAAGAAAAACGGCATATTCTCATGCTTTTGTCTCAGTATGGCGATGAGTTCGCTTATGTCATTAAGAAGTTCCTGATAATCTTTCATGTCTCCCCTGGCCGCCGGGCTCAATCCGGAACCCCTTCTGTCGAGGGCCAGTGTTGAAATGCCGCAGCTTTTCAAAAAGATGGCCGTGTCCTGGAACCAGAGGCTGTGTCCTTCGATTCCGTGTAAATAAAGGACCAGAGCTTTTGCCGGCCGAGCATACCAGCCTCTGAGAAAGTGCTTGCTTCCGTCCTTGAGGCTAATCCACTCGAATTCGCCTTGGTTTTCAGCTTCCGGGGTGAATTCTTGTGATAGTGTCATAGCCTGGCAATTTTATCAATGACAAGACCTGACATACTCAAAAGTAATTTGTTTTGAGGAAAGCTTCTTAACGCTTTTCAATGATTCAGGTTCAAATCAGCTGTTATGCTCCGGGCTTTGCGCTAGAGTTAGGTCTCCGTCTTAATATGGAGCTTGTAATTAGGTGGGTTCTCTACCGGGATGGATGCCAATATTGCTGGATCGTATTAACTGGGGCTGCTCTGCAAGTCCCTGGTTCATTGATCTTGCCGACGAAGCCAAAGTTCTTGCTCGCGGGCGCAGGATAATTCTTGAGCTCTGGCCTTATATCAGAGAGCTGCCTGTGAATATTGCAAGTGTGCGTGATGTGCTGCCCGCTCACATGACTGCCGCCAGGCAGCTTTTGAACAGGCTTGGTGATGACGAACGTCAATATCAGCAACTTTTCATTCAACAATTCGAGCTTGCCGGGCTCAGTATCGCCGATGTCGAGCAAGTACCGGTTAATGAAAGCACAAAGATTCTCTGCGAATTGATGTCTACAATGTGCAGGGACCGCAGTTATGTGGAAGGAATTCATGCGATAGTTGCAGCTGAACTGGCTGCCACCATGTATTGCAGGTCGGCGCTGCCATCCTATGAGAGATTTTTCGAAAAGAGTGAAAATCATGATCCCGGACTTGTCAAGCGCGGCTTGGAATGGCTGAGGCTTCATGCTAAAACCCACACCAGGCATGCTATCTGGATGAAACGCATGCTCTTTGATCTCAATGACAATTCAGGAAATGAAATTCCGGAGGCTGCAGAAGCGATTCTAAATGCAACACTTGCATTATGGGAGTGTCCATCTGAAACCCCGGATTTGAGCCCCTGTCGAATTAGTTAAGATTTATCGCGGCGAATAATTGCTTGTAGTCTGGCAATCTTGGCAACATGGAGTTCCTCTAAGGAACGAGCTTTTAT
Organism: uncultured Candidatus Obscuribacterales bacterium; assembly: GCA_964615655.1. Taxonomy (GTDB): domain Bacteria; phylum Cyanobacteriota; class Vampirovibrionia; order Obscuribacterales; family Obscuribacteraceae; genus JAIEPM01. Next base: position 36,952 of record CAZTQO010000003.1, read on the forward strand.
TGTCATGGCATAATTTTTTCAGCCTGGATAAAAGGCTGAAGAGAGATGAAAACAAGTTCATGATTTGGCAAAGAGCTCAAAACAAAAAAATTCCTGCCTTGCTTCTGGCGCTCTGCTTTACTTTGACTGGAGCCGGTCAGGTGGGAGCTGGTCAAATGAACGACAACAAGCAGATGGCAACTTTGTCTTTGCTGTCGCGGTCTCAGAGTAAGGAGATGGTAAAAGACGGAGCCGATTTCTTGAAAGAAATGGCGAATGCCGCTGACAATCTGACAAGCTACAGCTTCGAATCAAGCATGACCGTTTTTAAAGGCTCCAAAACTCTTGAAGAAAACAGCCGTTTTTATTTCAAGAAGCCCAGGCAATTGCGCGCCGAAGAGCTTGGTCCTTACAAAAAAGGATCGGTAGCGGTTCTTTTAGCAAACGGCAAAGTAAAAGGGCATCTTGGCGGACTGATGTCCAAGTTTGTGGCCACGGTTGAGCCTACATCCGAATGGGTGAGATCTGCAAATGGGTATCCGCTAATTGACTCGGATTTTTATGGCATGTCTCAGGTGATGATCAATTTTGTCAAAGAAGGCAAAAAAGCGCTGGTAACAGAAACTCCGGTTTCAGTTACCGGGCAGCCTCAGTCTGTTTATGTGCTTGAACTATATAAAGATGCTACTAGAGACGAGTTGATGAAGCGTGCTTATATTAATCCTCAAACTTTACTGCCTGTTGAGTGGTTTGACTACAAGGACAAAAAGCTTTTTGCCCACACTCGCTGGAAAAACGTCCAACTAAACAAAGAGCTGGCGAGTTCTTTGTTTGACCTTTAAGGAGGAAACCCTTCGTTATGCAGTTGTATTGGCCAACTATTTGCACTGCCGTGCTTGCCGGAATTGGTGCAATTCTTTCTACTCCCGTGCTTTATCGTGGTTTTAAGAGGCGCGGAACTGGAGTTGTATACGAACGCAATTTCATTATTCAACGAGCGCCGCAGTATTCAACGCTTCTGACCGTGCTAGTGGTGGTTGCATCATTTCTTGCCGGAATGGGGATTATCGGCGGCAACCTGGCCATGATCCTCTGTCCTTTGCAATTTTTGAGCTCGCAGTCGGTCTGGTCGCCGATTGCCTGGCTGGGTGTAGCAGTATTCACCAGTGGCTTATTTTTCATGATTGGAGGCTGGTACTCGCTGGGTGATTGTTTCACTACCGATGCCGAAGTGCTCGATGGTCATAAAGTTCGCAAAGACGGCTTGCTCAAGTTTGTAATGCACCCGGCTTATTCAGGAATTATCCAGAGTGTGCTAGGTGCGGCGCTTGCTTCGGTGTCGCCGATTGCCATTTGTTTGACACTTTTTTTAGTAGCGCCGCTCTGGCTGAACCGGGCCAAGTATGAGGAAAAGCTCTTACTTGAGAGTCTCGGTCCCGAATATGAAGAGTATGGCAAGGAAATGAAATGGCGGCGGCTGGTACCTAAGTTTTTTCCAATCGGTGTTTAGTTGAGGAACATGAAAGATGTCTTGTCGTCGTGAGATTCTACGTGGTTTTAGCCTGGTAATAAGTGCTTGTAAATGGGATAATGGGGAAAACCCATGAGTCCTGGCGTGTTCGCCTGGTGTTCTGGATTTAGAGGTAATAGTTGTGAAAAATTCTCTTGAGTATCTTAAAAAGGGCGCGCTGGTGATTGTAATCGCGTCCATGTCTCAAAGCAGCGCTATTGCATCGCCGCTTGAAAAAACAACAAAGACAAATGAAGAAAGTCAGGCAAGCCTTCAGAACGAATCCCTGGATATAACAGACGCCGAACACAAGAAATTATCAAAGGGGCAGGTGGTTATAGGCACCAGGGCCCGTCCAAATGGCAGGCGCTGGGTAACTGCCAAGATCAAAATCAATGCTCATCCAAGCGTTGTCTGGGAAACAATTCACGAAGAGCGCAAGACAGACCCGGATCTGGCATATAGCAAAGTTGTCGAAGAAAACAAAAACGAACTCACTCTGGAGCAAAAGTTTCAACTCTTGCCTGTGATTGGAACCTCGGTTTGCTTGATCAAAAGCAATGAAATTCCTCACAAAAGGATTGATTATTATCTCCTCAAGTCGGATCGCTTTAAAGCCGTTGAAGGCAGCTGGATTCTGGAGCCTCAGGAAGACGGCAGTACAATTCTCGAGCTGGGCTCTTTCATCGATATCGGCGTGCCGGCGCCACGAACATTTGTTGAAGGCATAGCCGGCAAGAAGCTTGAGCGCCGTGTTTCGAACGTGAAAAAAGTAGCTGAAAATCATAAGGCGATCGCCCAGAATGCGCCGAAAACCGAAGCTCATTCTACTCACCAGTAGACAATAAAACAGCTAAGTAAGAGAACTCAGCAAAGCGCGATGGGAATAGTGATACTGTAAATGGTATCAGTAATTGCAGGCATCCTGTTCAGTCGCCTGAGTCGTAAAAGTCGCCGTCACCAACCACATCTGCTTCCTGTGGGGTGCCGTAAACTACTTGAGTTCCGTCCTCGGCCGGCGCAACATATACACTCGAGCTTGAGCCGTTATCGCCTACGCCATCAGGGCGGACACTGCTGTCGAACCAGGTGACAGCCATTGCTTGAGGGCATGAAATCTGCAGGCTTAGAATTAATGCTGCAAGGGCCAGAGAGCCTTTCATTCTTCCTCCTGGGTGAGTATGTCACCCATTTCACATATTCTCCCTATACCGCCTGCAGCTCTCAATCCAAACTGGGGTTTTTACTGAAGGTCCGGAGCGTAGTATTAAAGGCAATTAAGCCAGATCCGGACTTGCTTGTCAAGTTAAGGCAGCTTTCCCTGCTCTCGGCTTAAACTGCTCCTCATTATCTGAGGTCTGGCTTCGACCCTGACTTCAAAATTCAGCTTTAACTGGAACTGTTTTTCAAAGGCTGATTTTTTTTCCTTTAATGCCCAGGTTTCCGGCTCCCAGCTTTCTCCGGGTCTTACAAAGATGAGCAGTGTGCCAATTGTTTTCTCCTGCCCTTTTCCAGATGGCTGAATGTCGAACTCCACTCTCTGTACTACTTGCCGGTGGCTGCGATCGAGAGCCTCCGCCAGTCTCAACATCGACGACATATCGGCAACCAGCTGTTTATCCGCATTGGAGAGTTGTATAAATGCCTCGTGTGAGGTTTTCGCCTCGCTGCCCCTGTGATATCTGGCTATGTTGGCGATTAAAGCGACTTCTTCTTCCGAATGACCGAGCAAACCGCCGTTTTTGATCAGGTAATAGGAGTGTTTATGATGACCGTTTCGCCCGATGAACATGCCTACATCGTGGAGCATTGCGGCAGACCAGAGCAAGTGCAAAGCCTGGTCTCCGTAGTTATGCATTTTTAGCGACTTGGTCCGGTCAAAAATCTGGAAAGCCAGGTCTGCAACCTGTTCGGCATGTTCGACACTTGCCTGGTATTTTGAAAGCAGCGCATATACGCTTCGTGCTCTGGGATTAAGATGTTCCTGCAGCCCAGCCTCGAGCCAGCCCTCTTGCAGGAACATGTCTACAACCACACCTTCTCTGAGAGCGGAGCCGCATACTAGTACCTGGCTCATGTTAAGCGAACGCATTGCTTCAAGTAGAACTATCGAACCTGCAAGAATGGTACGGTTGCGGTCATTGCTTACCTCTTTGATTCGAGCTCCTTCCAGGGAAGCCTCTTCCAAAAAAGCCACTATTTCTTCAAGTGCCTGAATGCTGATTACATAACCGTCGAGTTCCTGATTCGATTTTTTGTTCAGGCGCGCCCGATCAAGCTTGGCAAGTGCCTGGACTGTGCCTGAAGTGCCGATTAGTTGGTTAAAGCCACCGCTCTCGCTCAGTCTTGCTGCAGCCGGTCGCAGCATGCCTCTGACTTCGTCATGCAGCTCTCTTATTTCCTGGGGCGTTGGAATTTCTTTCTTGAAAAAACGTTGGGTGAGCCTGGCGGCGCCTAGTTTGTATGATTCGGTAAAATAGGTGCGGTGCCTGTCTGCAACGATGATTTCGGTGCTGCCTCCGCCAATGTCTGCAATTGCAAATTTACCCTTGAGTTTCGGCATGCTCCAGAGCACGCCAAGATAGATAAGTCTTGCTTCTTCTCGCCCGGAGATCATGCGGGCATCAAGACCAAGCTCGCTTCTTATCTGGTTGAGAACGACCTCACCGTTATCTGATTCACGAACTGCTGATGTGGCTACTGCAATCAGTCTTTTGGCGCCCTTTTGATTGGCTTTGCTCTTCATGTCTTTAAGAATGCGGATTGCCGCAGACATGGCGTTTGCATCAATTGTGTGTGCGGTCAGCGCTCGTCTGAAAAATGGTACAGCTTCTCTGACTCTGGTGATTACCTCGAAGTTGTCGCGGTTCTCGCTTGCCTGGCAAACGATCATGTGGAAAGAGTTGGTTCCCATGTCAATGCAAGCAAGAATCGGAGCTTTGTAAACCTCCGCAAAAGACTTGTTATTTCGCCCTTTGCTTGTTGCTGTCATCTCTATTTCCTGCGGACAAGAAGCTTGAAAACAAGCTCGATTGACATAACAAAGGTAGCATGTCGAAGCTTGAACTTATGGAAAAGTCCCGGCTATCTTTACTTTAGATTAGAGCCTCAGGATTTGCATGGAGCTGCCGTCCAGAGCTCTTTACTTATAAATAACGCCTTCCGCTAATGCTTACAGATAAAGCTTTCCAGTTCTTTAGTATTATCCAAGCACGGGCCTGGTTTAGTTGCTAAACTGGACTGGGAATGAGCCTATTGTATATAGATTCGGTTGAAAAAATCGGCGGGTCTTATGGAGAGCTTGAACGGCAAAAGTTCGGGTGCTGTGGAAGCAAGCAGGTTCTGGCCTGGGATTCTAGGTCTTTGCGTGCTGATTCTGCTTATCTCCGGGCTTTGTGAACTGCTTTCAAGTATGAAAATGCATTTTCATCTGGCCGTTGGCCGGGAAAAAAACGGCAAGACTCGTTATTTGAATATTTGCAGAAATTTGAGTTCTGTTGATTATTTTACCCACGCTCAAACTCATGACCTCAAAGGTGAAACCGAGCTTGCAAATCTGGATTATATCTCTTGTGTAAGAGAGCCTTCTTTCAAAAAACTTTCCGAAAAAGTAAAGCCGGTATTGATGGAGCTAGTCGAATGCCGGGAGCTGATGGATAAGAAAGATTATTTTGCCGAGCTTGTCACTCACTCGCACATAAGCTACTGGAGCCAGAGCCAGATGCCGCTGAAAGTTTATGTGCCTGATCAAAGCAAGACCGACGGCTTCGCCAGTTTCGATCGCAATGAAATTAAAAGATGCTTTGACCAGTGGTGTGCAATAGTTCCCGACAGAGTAAGTTATAAATTCGTTTCAAGTCCGCAGGGGGCAGATATCGTATTCACGCAAAAAGGCAGAGCCGTAGATCTCAGTTATTCGAGAACCGTTCTGGCTCACACGATCCCGATTCCCGCCGGACGGGAAGACTGGGCTGTTTTTCCTTCGAGCAAAGCGACTATTGAACCTCTGAGACTTTTTCCCGATATCAAAAACCACAAGGACAAAAGGGCCGAACTGAGGCATACGGTGCTTTTGCACGAAATCGGTCACAGTCTGGGAATCATAGGTCATTCAAGCAATGCCTCCGACATCATGTTCTTTTCGGGAGCAAAAGACCTGTCTGAACGAGACAAAGAAACGTTCAGGCGTATCTATGGGCCTGGATCTGTTCATAGGCGTGCTGAAGAAGCAATGCGTGCACTTGCGGCCAGAAACGATAAATACGCACTTTTTCAGTTGGCTTTGCAATTTGAAGAAAATGGAACAGCTTCAGTTCAAAAGCAAAAACAGGTCTTCAAGCTTGCAAAAAAGGCTGCAGACCTGGGAATGCCCAGGGCTGTGTATATGCTTGGCTGGATGTATCATGACGGCTCTGGCGTAAAAAGAGATCTCAAAGAAGCTGTCCGTTGTTTTCACGAAGCCTCTGAAAAAGGAAATGCCGCAAGCTTGCTGGCGCTGGCCGCGGCCTACGAACGAGGCGATGGTGAGCCCCAGGATCTGATTGCAGCCGAAAAGTATTTAAAACTGGCTCTTCGTATGGATCTGGCAAGAGCACCGATAGCATATGGGAACTTCTTGAGCTACGAGTATGGAGACAAAGACAGCCTCGAAAGGGCGGCACAGTTTTACAAGCAGCACAGTACAAGAGACCAGGCTGATGCAATCATAAAGCTGGCACTTGCATACGAGCATGGGGAGGGCGTGAAAAAAAATCAGGCAGAAGCAAAAAAATTGAGGAAGCAGGCTTGCGATCTTGTATCTCGCTTAAAGGCAAATGATGCTCCGGAGTTTTACGCGCGCGGCTGCTGCTGGAACGATATTGGTGAGCCGGAAAAAGCAATTGCCGATCTCAGCGCTGCAATCAGGCTCAAGCCACAATGTGTAAGCTGCTATCTCGGTCGCGGCTCTGCCGAGCAGAGTTGCGGTCGCAATAACGATGCCTGTGCCGACATGAGCAAAGCACTCGAGCTTGATCCCGATTCGGTAAGAGCTTATCTGGGCAGAGCCTACGCTTATCTGGGCATGGGAGATGCGGAAGCCTGCCTGAAGGACGTAAATTCAATTCTTGAAAGAACCACAAGCCCCGACTCCGATAGAACCTATGCCTTGATCGTGGGTTCAGTTGCACACAGATTGCTCAAGCAGGAGAGCCAGGCAAAGAGCATGATTGACGAGGCTTATAAACTTACGACCCGAACCAGTTGGCCGGGACCTATTGTCAGATATCTGCGTCATGATTTGAGTGAGGAAGAGTTCTTGAAAGAGGCCATGGGCTATTCCCGATCTACTGAGGTTTATTTTTACAGCGCCATGGAGCAGGCAAACCAGGGCCAGAATAACTCAGCAATTGAAAGCCTGCGCTGGGTAAAAGAAAACGGTGATCGCAGTTTTTATGAATACCCTGCAGCAATCGCCCAGCTTGAGCGGCTTGAGAAAAACAATTTTCAGGGCGCCCGAAAGCACTCGATCTGAATGCAAAAGCGAACAACTGATTTTCACAGCGTGAAGTTATGGCAAACGCTGGAGCTGTCAACTTCAAACCCATGAATGCACCTTCGGCAAGCCAAACATTAGTCCTGCGTTGACATTTAGACCCGTGTTGCCGCCTTGCTCAATTCTCAATCACTGGAGGCGGCTTGCTTCGTTTTTGAAAGCAAGTCCGCGACTTCTGTGGCTGCATTTTCTCCAGACCTGATGCAATCCGGAAGTCCAACGCCGTCATAAGCGTTGCCTGCAAGCTCAAGACCCGGGTAGCTCGCAAGTTTCGATCTGATGCTCTTAACCAGATCCAGATGACCGATTTTGTACTGGGGCATGGACCTGGGAAATCTGGTAATAAGCGAGAGCAGGGGCACTGATTTTAAGCCCAGGTAAGTATGCAGGTCTTCCCACATGCAGCATTCAATTTGTTCATCGCTCATTTCAAATACGTCCTGCTGTAAGGCACCGCCCACAAAAATTCGCAATACTGCTTTTTCTTTAGGGCAACGATCCAGAAACTTGACACTGGCAAAACTACAAGCAAGTATTGTTCGCTTTTCTTGAAAAGGCACTACAAAACCGAAACCATCAAGAGGATGCGGGATGTCCGAGCGGTTGTATATGAGGTTCATCACTGCGCATGATGAATAGTCGATTTTTTTGAGCGAGTTTGCAATTTCTTTGTCGAGCTGGGCGAGCATATCGGCGCTGCCGTAAGCCGGTGAAGCGAAGATCACGGCGTCTGAAGGCACAATAGTTCCGCTTGCGACCACAACGTCGTAAGGCTTACCGTGAGCCCCTTTTTCTACTGCAACTACAGGACAGTGAAAATGCACGCAGTCAGGCGGCAACGATTGGACAATTCTTTCCGGAAGCATCCCCAGACCGCGCTTAAGACTCACAAAGTTTGCATAACGGCAGCCGCTGTCTTCCGCCTGGCCGTTTCGCTCTGGCTTTTTTTCAGTCATGAGACCACGAATCACACTGCCGTGTTTCCTTTCCATTTCAAGAAAACGTGGCATAGTCGCCGAAAGGCTCAAAGTTTCAGGGTCGGCTGTATATATTCCGCCAAGCATCGGCTGGGCAATTCTTTCCAGTGCTTCCTGCCCGAAGCGCCTCCTTACGAAATCTGCAAGGCTCTCGTCCTCGTCATTTGTTTTTTTGGGGATGAAGAGGTCCATGGCCATGCGGAGCTTGCCGCCCATCGTAAGCAGGTTCGACGCAAAAAAGGGCGCAAGCTGGGTCGGGGCTATGATCTGGAAGCCTTCCGGCAGAGGGTGCAGTTCATTTGCCTGTGCTATAAAAGTGCGCCTGCAAGCATCGTTTGTTGGAACTATATCGTCTTTGAGACCAAGTTCTTCGCAGAGCTTTATGCAGGAGGGCTTTTCGGTTTGAAACATATCAGGGCCCAGCTCGAGGACATAGTCTTCGAGCTCGTAGGTACTGATGGCACCACCGGCGCGTGAGCCGCGTTCAAGCAGGATAATTTGGGCGCTTTCTTCACCCAGAAAACCGGGGCGCGATAGCCTGTAAGCAGCCGCCAACCCGGCAATTCCCGCGCCAATAATCGTAATGCGCTTTGTTTGTCCGGACTGATCGCTTTTAGTTTCTTGAATTTTTCCAGCAAGATCGCTCTTGTAAATCACACTCTCTCCCGGAATCCCGCGCCCTTTTATCTATACCCGCCCGTTGAAATTCTGAACAAGTTCAACCAGATATTTGACATTGTCAAGATCTGTGCCGGGCAGAACACCATGACCTAAATTGAATATATGTCCGTTTCTACCGGCAACCGAATTCATCAGTTTATCGCAAGATTCTTTAACATAGCTGCGCTCTGCAAGCAAAACACAGGGGTCAAGATTCCCCTGTACTGCCAGATCGCCAAGAGCGTCCCAGCTTGTTTTCAGGTTGCATCTCCAGTCAAGACCCATAACATTAGCGCCGGCATCTTTCATCAAGGGCAGAAGATGCTGGTTGCCGGTGCCGAAATGAATCAAGGGCAAATCTTGTTTAACTAGCCCGGCAAATAAAGCTTTGCTGTGTGGAAGCACATATTCTTTGTAGTCATACTCCGAAACTGCGCCAATCCAGCTGTCGAAGACTTGCAGCGCCTGGGCGCCGGCATCTATTTGGGCGTTCAAATAAGCAATGCTTATCCCGACCAGTTTATCCATGAGCTTGTGCCACAAGTCCGGACGCCTGTACATCATAATTTTAGTGTTTTCGTAGTTTCTGGAGCTGCCGCCTTCAATCAGATAAGATGCAAGCGTAAAGGGCGCCGCTGCAAATCCGATTAAGGGGATATTTCCCTTTAAGGCAGCTCTTGTAAGCTTGATTGCTTCTATTACGTAACCCAGGTCTTCGGCAACTTCTATTTCCGGCAGTTTGCTGAAGTCATCGTCTGAGCGAACCGGTCGTTCGATTCTGGGACCTTCGCCTTTCAAATATGCAAGACCTACATTGAGCGAATCCAGAATCAGCAAGATGTCTGCAAAAATGATTGCTGCGTCTGCGTTTATAGTTTCCTGCGCATGCACGGTTACCTGGCAGCAAAGATCAGGTGATTTGCAAAGTTCGAGGAAGCCTACCCGGGCTCTTAGATCCCTGAATTCTTTCATGTACCTGCCGGCCTGTCTCATCAACCAGACGGGTGTATAAGGAGTTGCTTCCCGGCGGCAGGCTTTTAAGAAAACGCTGTTGTAAAGCTCGTCTGCAAGCGGGTTTTCGCTTGTTTGCTTGCTGCTTGCCGTTTGTGTCGGGCTGCTGCAATCGCTTTTATTCGAATTAAGCAATTTTTGGCTTCCTGTTGCTTGATAATTTGCCCTGCCGTTTTTTTTCTTGCAAGCAGGTTGGCCTTTATGAAAGGCAGTTTGCTTTTGGCAGGCGAAGTTCTGATAGTATCGCACAGTAACTGGACCGCATCCCAGTTTTAAGATGAGATCAGGGTCCAGAACTTGAAATCCGGTATACAAGAGGCTGTTTGTATGCAAAAGACCATGGCTAGGGTTCTGGGAATCTCTTTGGCTCTGACTTCATTTTTGCCTGTTCAAAACAGGGTGTTTGCCGCCGAAAGCGCAGATTCAACAAAGCAGCTTGAAAAAGCCGATGCTTTAATGAAAGCAGGCAAAGCCGGCGCCGCTCGCGATCTTTTGCAGGAAGTGATCCGGAGCAATCCTGAGAGTGCCAGAGCACATATGCAGCTTGGTGCGGCCCTTGCCGCAGTTGCCAGCGAAAGCAAAGACCCAAAAGCTGAAGCCGACGGATATGAAACTGCTATTCTGGAAGAACAGCAGGCGCTTAAGCTCGAGCCACAGTCATTCGGGGCTCGCATAATACTTGGTCATATCTATGCAAATATGAACAAAGGAACAGAGGCAATTTCCATATTGCAGGAAGCTTGCAAAATCAAACCAACAAGCTATGGTGCTCACAGAGACCTGGGCATTGCTTCCTTGTCTGCCGGAAAAATCGACGACGCCATAAGTGCTTTCAAGAAAGCAAGCGCGATCAAGCCTGAAATGCCGGATTCTCATTTAAAGCTTGCAATTCTCCTTTCTAAAAAGGGTAACGTTCGCGATGCGGTGAACGAAGCCAACGAGGCCGTGCGTCTTGCTCCCAGAGATGCGGAAGTGCATGTGGCTCTCGGTAATATTTTGCTTGAATCAGGTGACACCGACTCATCAATCGAACCGTTTAAACGTGCGCTTTCAATTGCCAAAAACCACCCGAATGCGCTCTCTGGTCTGGGTCTGGCGCTTGCAGCCAAGGGTAAAATCGACGAAGGCATTTTAGACCAGAGAAAAGCAATTAAGGTTTTTCCTCAATTCCTGCCTGCATACGTGAGGCTTGCCGAGATGCTTTCAAAGCAGGGGAAAAATGCCGAAGCTGAGGACCAGTACAAAATTGCTCTTAAGTTAAGTCCGGATGACGCAGCCGTGAGAACCTCGTATGCGAAGTTTCTCGAGCGAAACAACCGAAAAGACGATGCTAAGAACGAACTGAAAAAAGTACTGGAGAAATCGCCCCAATTCAAACCTGCCTCTGATGCGCTTGCGGCTCTGGAGCAGCAGGCAAAAACAAAATGAGTGCTAAGACTCGGAAGCTTCCTGGCGCAAGGAAAAGATACGCTCTACTACTAAAGCTATCACCTGATCGGGGGTCGATGCACCGGCTGTTAAGCCGATTGTCAGCTCTCCTTCGGGCAGGAATGGACTCGTGAGGATTTCTTTCACGCTGTGTGCTTCTTTATGCTTGATCGAATTATTCTCAAGGATGCAATCGGGACCATCTATGTGATAAGCAACCAGGCCTCTGGCTATGGACATTTCGTGCAAGTGCCCGGTATTTGAAGAATTGTAGCCTCCGATTACAACTACCAGATCGAGCTCTTCATCTATGAGCTTTTGCATGGCGTCCTGTCTTTCCTGGGTCGCATCACAGATGGTGTCACCTGGGCTGAGAAAATGCTCACTCATTTTTGCGGCGCCGAATTTTTTCAGCATCGTTTGTTCGAACAACTTTCCGATTTGCTCTGTTTCCCCTTTCAGCATCGTGGTCTGGTTTGCCACGCCCAGACGGCTTAAATGCTGGTCGGGGTCAAAATCACTGGAAACGGCATCTTTGAATTTATTCAAAAACTCGCGTGCGCTTCCACCTGCAAGAATATAATTGCTTACCCAGCGAGCTTCGTTTAAATCCTGCACGATCAGGTAATGCTGGGCCCGCGACGAGGTTGCGATTGTTTCTTCGTGCTTGTATTTTCCATGAATAATAGCCGTGAAGTCGGAGCGCTTGTATTTGTCTACCCGGTTCCAGACTCTCGAAACCCAGGGACAGGTGGTGTCTACGATTTCACATTCTTTTGAAGCCAGGTAATCCATTTCTTCAACCGAGGCACCGAAAGCGGGTAATATGACCACATCACCTTTTTCGATTCTGGAAAAATCTTTTCGCCCTTCAATGTCTTGTTCGATAAACCTGATTTCCATTCTTTTCAGATTCTCATTCACCAGCGGGTTGTGGATGATCTCGTTTGTGATCCATATTTTTCTGTCTGGAAATTGTTTGCGGGTTTCATAAGCCATCGAAACCGCTCGATCCACCCCCCAGCAGAAGCCGAAGGCCTGGGCAAGCTTGATCGTGAGCTTTCCCCTCTTTGCTTCATTATTGTTTTGTCTGATAAAGCTAATGAGTTCGGACTCATACTCCCGGCTCAATTCCTCTTTAATCGAGTTTGCCAGTCCGAAGCCTTTACGATGATAGTTTTTTCCCGGCTTTAGCATGCCCCGCCTGCATTTTGCGCTCAATTCAATCGAGTCGATTTTCTATTTGTTGATTTTACCGAATAAGTCACTTTGGAATATTTATTTGCAGTGCTATTATGGCTTCGGTTTGAACTACAATCCCCGTTTTTTTTTTAAGGCGCGCGGTTTTACCAGATATCACTCTTTGAAACAATTGCTAACGGGACTGGAGGTCTTGAAGTGAAGAATCTGAAAGCATTATTTGCTGCTAGTTTGTTGCTTGGCGTTTTTTCCACCTTGCCGGCAAGGGCCGACAGTGTGAATGATATGGCAAAAAACACTGCCATATTTCCCCTGAAAATACTTGCTGTATCAAGTGCGGCTGCTGTCGGCACTCCGATTGCGGTTACTCGCCAGGTGGCGGTACGCATTCGCGAGTTCACGGGCACTTTTGCCGATAATATCGGTGGAAAGGAAGATTTCCCGCCCAACCTCTTTGCCAGCGTACTTTCTATTCCGTTCGGAACCATTGTCGGAGCTGCTGAAGGGCTGTATTACGGTCCTAAAAATGCAGTAGTGCATGGTGTAGAAAAACCATTCAGCCAGGCATCATTCAGCCTTGGTGAAATGGACGAGTAAGAAAAAGAACCTTCGATAGAAAAAAGTAACATTGCTCCGGGCGCCAGGAATGGCGTTCGGAGCGCTATTGCGCTCTGCGGCTGTTTTCGCTTCCGATATAGTCACAGCTGCAAGCATGAGAGCTTGTTAGAGTTTTGCTGAAAGCACGCTTCTCTTGGCAAGCCCAAATTTAATCTTATTGTCAAAATATGCGAGAAGCGGGACTGGCAATGGGTATAACCCTTAAGGTTGATAATTGGATGTCGAGTACGCTTTGGCTCGATTTAAGGGAAATCACAATGAGTAACTTAGCTTCTGACAAGGTTTTGAGGGTCAATTGTCCGGGATGGGGGGTATCATCCACTTTGCCGCTGGGTGAAGCCAAGCCGTTAGCCATGTATGACGTTATTGTCATAAATCCGGTAAGCATCGTTCATTTGTTCGAGCCAAAGTCAGATGCTGCAAAGCAAGTCGAAAAAATGATTGCCGAAGATAAAGGGTCATTGAAGCAAGATAATGATTCAGTGCTCGAGTCAATAAGTGCCGAGCTAGAGCTCAGAGAGCATGAGCTCAGGCAGTTCCTGGACAAAGGCGGCCTATTAGTATACTTTCTGCAACCGCCATTCACGGTTAAAGGCTCTTCGACGAGCATGGACAATTATCTCTGGCTCTACGAGTGGTGCCCTGACAAGCTCGACGGAAAATCACGCAGTATGAGTTCTGGAAAAGGAGATGAAATAAGCATCAGCTCGCTAGGTAAAAAGCACGTGTTTGCTGATTACCTGGAGCAGATAGGAATGGAGTGGAACACTTATGTTCCAAAAGATTGCCTTACAGATGGTTATAAGACTCTGGCAAGCGGAGGACCAAACAAGTGTGTTGCCGCTTATATGTCAAGCGGCCCGGCGCACGGTCAGGTTGTTTTCCTGCCTGCTCCATATGACTCCCGCTTTGACGACGTTTTAAAAGAATGTATTTCTAAGTGGTATGAACTCCATAAAGATCCGGATGCAGAAGAGTTCGAAGAAGACGACGAAGATGAAGAAGACGACGAAGATGACGACGTCGCAGCTGTTGATGATAACGAGGAAAACCTTCTGAACGTATCGGACCAGGAAATGGGAGATCTTTTTGATACCATTCTTGGTGATGATTCCGTTGAGAAAAAACGCAGTGCCCTCGAGAAAGCCACATCAGCGGATAGCGAGCCAGAAGTGGAAGGGCGAACGCTTCTCGACGATCTCTTTTCCGACAGTTCCGACGATTCCAAGCAAGAAACTGCACCGTATGCGTCAGCAACCACCAGCAGTTCCTCCTCTGATCTCAACGATTTAGACTCACTCTTTGCTCCTTCGGGCAAATCGTCCGACAAGAAAAAGAACCGTTCTGAGGAAGATTCCGACGAGCCGCCACCCAAGTCTGGCAAGAAGGTGAATGCGCTTGATTGGCCGGAACTCGATGATGATGTTCCTCCTTTTGCAAAGGAAAAAGAGGAGCGAAAGCAAAAGGAGAAAGAGCGCGAGGAAGAAAAAGCACGTGAAAAAGCAAAAGATCGCGAGCGCGAAAAAGATAGGGACCGTGAGGAAGAAAAATCGCGCGATAAGGAAAAAGAGCGCGAGCGTGAGCGTGAAAAAGAGCGCGAGCGTGAACGCGAAGAAGAGCGTGACCGTGAGCGGGAAAGAGAAAGAGAGCGTGAACGTGAAGAAGAACGTGACCGTGAGCGTGAAAGAGAAAGAGCCCGTGAGCGCGAGAAAGAAAGAGATCGTGAACGTGAGGAAGAAAGAGAGCGTGAACGCGAGAAAGAAAGAGCCCGCGAGCGTGAGAAAGAAAGAGATCGTGAACGCGAGGAAGAAAGAACCCGCGAGCGTGACCGTGAAGAGGAACGTGAGCGCGAAAGACAGAGAATAAGGGAAGAAGAGCGCGAAAGAATACGCGACGAAGAAAGAGCCCGTGAACGTGAAAGAGAAGAACGTGATCGTGAAAAAGCCAGGCTCGGCGAAAGAGAAAGAGAAAAGGCTCGTGAAATGCAGCGAGAACTTGACCGGGCCAGGGAAGAAGAGGAGGAGCGCAGAAAACGGCGTAATGAAGAACGAGAGCGTGAATTTGCCGGCCCGGATAGAGAAGGACGAGGCACGGAAGCCAAGGGGCTGATGTCCAGAATGGAGTATGAAATCTCAAGTCCGGGTGTGCCTGACTGGTGTCAGAAAGTCTCCTTTTCTGAATTGAGGGAGCTGCACGATGAACTTGGTGATTTGAACGAACAACTGCGCAACGCGAGGCAGAAAATTAATGAGATCGAAGATCGCATACGCAATCTTTGTGACATGAAAG
This sequence comes from uncultured Candidatus Obscuribacterales bacterium, assembly GCA_964615655.1. Taxonomy (GTDB): domain Bacteria; phylum Cyanobacteriota; class Vampirovibrionia; order Obscuribacterales; family Obscuribacteraceae; genus JAIEPM01. Next base: position 52,157 of record CAZTQO010000003.1, read on the forward strand.
ATGCGCTGCTCTCGCTCTCGGGCGTGAGGCTAACGCAGGCTTGCTGCAAGGTATTTGAATCGCTCGGTTGGCAGGTCAAGATTTCTGAGACCAGCGCCGGGGAAATCTGGCTATCAGACAATGATAAAACTCAGGCGATTGTACGCATAGTTCATTCTGCAGGCCAGCCGAATCGGTCTGAACTTGCTGAGCTTGCCGAGTCGGTAATCAATTACTGGGGTGAATATGATGTCGAGCCTAAAGGAATTCTTGTAGCAAGTACCTTTGCGGATCTGGCTCCCAGGGAAAGAAACGATGAAGACTTCTCGGGCTCCATGGGTGATTTTGCAAAACGCAAAAACCTTTGCCTGTTTACTTGCATGCAGCTCCTGAGCATCTTCAGAGATGTTTCCTTGAAAGATGCCGATGTGCGCAAGATTCGAGAGAATCTTTTAACGACAAGCGGTATTCTTCAAGGGCACAAGCTTGAAACAGTTGATGCGGCCGCTGCTGAAGCAAGCGCAAAGTAAGCCAGCCAAAGCAAACGTAGCTCCAAACTATCGCAATCAACCTACCCGGTTTGAGCTGTCGGATGATGATTTGTCAGCTACCTGAATCGGAACTATAAAGGCCCGGCCGCTGTTTCTGAGAGAAGAATTATTGATGTTGCGGGTAACAAACTGCCGCTGACCAGAGCTGTTCTCCCAGACCTGATTGCCGATGCCGATGCCGATATGGCTGCCGGTTTCTTTATTGACAGGTACATAGAGCTGGCCGCTGCGCATCGCCTGAGCAAGTGATACTTCCTGCCAGCCTCTGCGCCTCATATCGACAGCCGTGCCTGTAACATCAAGGTGCATGCCGATTTGCACGCCCATGCGTTGCAAGGCTCTTGTAACTGCAATCGCACAACCTTTGTTTCCGTATTCGGTCGGACCGGCCGCCTCTCGCCAGAACTGCATACCGACCATCTTGTTTAAAGCATCAGCCACCTGGCTCATGTTTTCTACGTTGATGATGGCGCCGCCCTGTATGCGGGCCTGCTCCTGCATGCGATAGGCCTGGCGGGCGCTGTCAACGAATTGCTTGTAGTCCGGATTCTTATTGTACTCGTCTCTTGTGACATTCCGTCCCAGCACAAAAGAGAGTGCCACCTGGCCGGGATCAACCCCATCTTCGCCTGCTGCCTGGGCTTCAGGACGCAGTTCTTTTGAAATTCTGGCAATTGTATCTGTGGCTGCAAGCTCCTGCACCTTATCAGGAAGCATTTCTTGCACGCCTGCCCGCATTTCTTCTTCAGTCCCGCTTCCATCCTTCATCTTTTTGAGGAATGGATCGAGATCGTTTTCGTTGCCGGTTTCTTTGGAGTGCTTTATAGAATCTCTCATCTTTTTGAGATTCTTCGCCTGGGCAGGTGATAACTTACCCTGCTTAATTAGCTCTTCTATTTGTTCGTCGGAAAGCCCTTCAAGCCAGCGGCTGACCTGGTTATAAGTCATGCCGTAGCGGCCTACTCCCCAGCCTCTGTCACCGCGTTTAGCTACATAATCATATGGCTTTTTCTCGCCGCGAGTTACATAGCTTGCCACAGTGTCTTTCATGGCTGCTACGCGTTCTGATTCGTTTGCAAGCCGTTGAGCAGGTGGTGTCATATTATCTATGTCGCCGCGCGGTACTCTGGAACTCGAACCACCACGACTGATTCGATTGGTATCTTGAATGGTTGGTCCTGCGTTTTCAGGCAAGCCGGAACTCGGATTTATTTGCGGTTTTTCGGCCAGGTTCTTTTTTACTTCCGGCGGCAGATCGGTGTCGCGCAGTAGTCCTTGCGAGTCTTCGACTTTGAATGCATCTGAAGCCGCTTGCGGAAATTGTGCTTTGAGCTGCGCCTGCAAATACGTATAGAATTTTCCTCCGGCAGCTTTTTGTGCATCAGTAAGAGCGAAATTCTCTCCGTCTCTCTCGAACTGAACTACTATTTCCTTTTGTCCGGTAACCTGTGGGTTGCTGTACATTTCAACGCTGCCGTCTTTTTTGATCAAAAAGTCAGGTCGGGTACTCTCTTTTCCGTCAGCGTCGGCGCTTGCGTACGCCACCTTTATAGATGGAACTTCACCGGGTGCCAGCTTCGCTTTTTCGGAATTGTCGCTAACCATGCTGCTTCTGTCGACTATGCTTCCTGCCTGCACCATGTCTGCAATCTTCTTATTTAGATCGAAATTGCCGATCAGAGGCGTGATTTTTAGATCTTTTGTTTGATCAGCTTTTGTTTGATCTTGCTTCTGTTCCTGAGACCTGGCCTGAAAAAGATCGCCTGCATTAGCTTCGCCCTGTGAAGTTCTTTGCACAGTCTTTTCGCTGGATTTTTCACTTGCATCCAGAAGATGCGGCGGCACCAGTTTGTTCAATGCAAATGCTGCAAGCGGCTTGCTCTGGGCTTCACTTATTATAGATAGCTTTGGAACATGAATTGTGGAATCTGATTTTGCTGAGCTGGCCTTCTCGGATTTAGCCGAGATCTGTACAGACTCTGCGCCTTTCACTGCGGGAATTGAATGGCTTATTCGATCATGATGTGAGCTCGATATATGGCGAGCAACATGATGATCGGATGAGGGTCCCGAAAGCGAACCGGTCGCTTCCGAATGTAATGCACGAAAGGTGGGATTATGGCTTGAGTGATTATGCGCGCTAAGTTCAGATTTGTTATTACTGCTTTGCGAAGCGCCACTATCCCCCAGATGATGGTGGGTCTTGCCATGCGACATTATTTTGTTTTCCAACTCCCCGAAAAAATTTACTGATAGCCCGAACAGACCCATGATAAGAGAAAGACTAAATTTGCGTAAGCCTTGTGACTACGTAGTATCACCACTAATTTGATTAGAAATCGAGCGATTTAATCCATTTTGTTGCCTTGAGTCTAAAAGAGCCTTTCTGATTCAGTGACTCAAACACTGTTTTCCTTTACCCTTAAACGCTTTTGAGAAACGGGAATTACGTATTTACCCGCTGTGCTGCCGAAATTAGAGTATTTCTGGAGTTTGCATACTTATAGTTCTAGATCCGGAATGTCAGAAATCGAAAATTATCAAAGAAATCCGGAAGCAGTTCACAAGCTGCCTCAGATTGATTTTGGTGCACAAATTTTGCGTGGCGGGCCTTCAGCAAGCCAGAGATACAGGAATGGTCAGATAGAGCAGGAGCCCGGACCACCTCCGAGCACGCAGCCTCGCAGCAATCGTCCCAAGTTTCCTGAGAACACGGAAAAAGACTGGTGGCCTGTTGACCGGCCTGTGCCCAGAGGCCCGCACTGGCCTTTCAGTAAAGAAGACTCTCCGCTTGGATACGGTGTGCACTGGGAGAACCTCCAGAGAGCTATACCGCCAATGCCGGGTGATCCACCAGGACCAGGACCAGGACCAGGACCAGGACCAGGACCAGGACCAGGACCGCTTCCGGATGGCCCGATCAGCAGACCCGATCAAATACGTCCACCACGTCTTGCCGATCAGGAGCTGCGCGATTCGGTTTATCAAAATGCCGATGCAAGATCTATCTATTTAACAGGAGCTCTCAGTGGCCTGGCAATGCAAACCGGCGTGCATGTAACAGACATAATAACCGGTGCCGTTCCGCCTGAGCAGAGAACCGGTGCAACTGCATTCTGGCGTAATCACTTGAGTCCGAGCCAGAGACTGGTTCCGGAGCGGACTCTGGCTCTTTCGAGAATCGAGTCGGCTTTGCCGCAGCTTCGCACTGATGCCAACGCTGCTTTTCACACGCTTGAAAGGCAGACCCGCTTCAGGTCACAGCTGGCAAGCAGTCTGCTTGCAGAAATGCCTGGCGGACATTTGCCTCAGAGTGAAAGAGACTGGTTCAGCGCCCGGGTTGAAACCGTACAAAACAACAGGTTGTTCAGATCCGAAAATGTAAGGGCCCATGCCGGAACCGAAGCTCAGGTTCAGATGAGAGAGCGCTTGTTCACGTATTCTCAGGCAGATCAAATCGCAGCCCAGGCAGATGATTTCTGGTCGGCCAATAGGACAAATGGAGCGGCCCAAGCTGCGCTTCACGACACTGAAGCTGCACGCAATCGGGCGGCCCAGATGCTTTACCAGAGTGAGCGCGGCTCGATAACAAGCGGGAGCCAGGCAATGATAAACGGAGTCGCACGCGGCTTGCTTGTTGCCTCGGCCGCAGTCGCAACTGATATGGTTCTCGATAAGACACTGGGAAACAGCCCGGGTCTTTCCAATCAGGCCCACTGGGGCTTGCACGGCATCGGTATGCCCTTGCTTTTGCTTTCAAAAGCCTCCACTCCTACAAAGATAATCGGCTCACTGGCTATGGTCGGGGCATCTCATTTGATGGACCGGCAACTTGGTCCGCCGACCGGTGTTTTCAGTGCCTTCAGTCGCCCCAGTCTTCCTGAAATCGGGCTGGCAACAGCTGGTGCTCTGGTGCCGGTTCAAGATATGCGATTGAGGGCCGGCTTTGCTGTTGGTGGCTGGGCGCTCGGCAAAGCCTGGAACTATCTTGATGCAAAATACGAGCTGACAGGCAGAAGCGAGCCCAGATTGATGGAAGAAGCTCTTTCAGCGCTTGATCAAGATCTTAAGTCGCCTACAAGCGATCATTTCCTTTTTGCCTCAGCTGAAATGAAGAAATTTGCCGATAAAAATGATGCGGCATCGGCTGTACTCATTCGCGACTGGCAGAACTCAAAGGGAGCTTCCACCGCGATTGAGCGCCAGCGTGGCAGTGCTGCCTTGCTTATGGGCCAGGCAGAAAGCATGCTTGCTTCAGGTACCCGTACAGACCAGAACAAATGGGATAAAGAAGGACGCCGAATACTCAAGGGGCTTGATTATGACCTGGGCGGCGAAGCAACTACCTATTTGCGAGCTGCAAACGGTAATTTGCAGGATGCGCTCAAGATTGCCCGTGAAAACAAAGGCAAGGATATCTCAAGCGGAACAATAACTGATGCATATATCAGTCAGCTGGATTATCTTGAAACTTTGAGCCGGCAATCCCTTGAAAGAATCTACGGACAACATGATATGTCCAGAGTTCTCAATGAAGTGAAAGCTGAAGTCCAATCACATCCCGCTGATATGAAGGTCTTTGCTGAAAATCTAGCTCAGTATGCAAAAACAATAAGTGACAATCAGGTGCGCTTCAAAGCCAAAATTTCACGTGATCTTGCTGTGTTGCACATAGTTTTTGGCGAAGCGTCGCCTACTGCAGGCGGTCAGCGAGAGCATTTCGACAATGCTCGCCGTTATTTAGATGCTGCATTCAAGCTTGATTCGAAAGCCCCTGACCAGGCAGGCATTCTGACCCTGCTCAATCCGGCTTCCAGGGGCTGAGCCGGCCTTGCGGCTTGATATTGGCCCTGATTGTTGCAATGCTCTACTTTGCCATGATTAATCGAGTAATTCGAGTGTTTCCCGGGTAAGCTTTTTGACAGTAAGCTGTACTTCTTATAAATTTGAGCTGGAGTAGAAATGAACAAAACCTTGCGGGCATTCAGCTTGCTTATTGCAAGCAGCGTTTTAGCAATTATTCCGGCAGAGGCAGATGCACTGATTGCAAACTGGGAGAAGTTCAATAATGCAGGAAAAGCAGCTTTGCAGCAGGGCAAGCTGGCTGACGCCGAAATCCAGTTCAAGGCGGGGCTCGATGCCGCCCAGAAGCTGGCTCCAGCAGATTCACGAAAAATTGAAGCCTACAGCAATCTGGCTGAAACATATAACCGGCAGAAAAAGTTCAACGAAGCTGAGAATTATTATTCCAAAGCAGTGGAGCTTGCAGAAAAAGCAGGTGGCAAAGACTGCCAGAGCAACCTCTCAAGCTGCTTGAATAATCTGGCGGCACTTTATTTTAAACAAGACAAACTCGCGCAGGCGGAGAACCTTATGGTTAGGGCTCTTTCAATAGACGAGAAAGTACTGGGTGAAAACAACAAGGCTTTGCTTACTGAGCTTGAGAATCTTTTCGAGCTTTATAAAAACGAAAAAAAATTCCCGGAAGCAGAATCAACCTGCAAGAAAATCGTTGCGGTCTGGGAAAAAAATGCGCCCGATTCTCTACAGCTTGCTCAGGCGCTCGATGGATTGGGCTCTTTTTACAGGGGCATCAGAAAACCGGCTGAATCAGAGGCGCCCGCTAAAAAAGCGCTTGCAATAGCTGAAAAAAAACATGGTGCAGACAGCTTTTCTATTGTGCCTTGCTTAAACAATTTGGCTACAACATACAAATCCCTTTCAAAGTTTGATGAGTCTGAAGCTCTATATAAACGGGCTCTTGAGATAACTGAAAAAACAAGAGGCGACAAATCGCCTGAAACTGCTAAAGCCTGTCGAAATCTGGCAGTGCTTTATAAAGCGGCCGAAAAATTTGACCAGTCCGAAAGCTATTACAAGCGAGCTGTTGCGTTAAACGAAGCCGCAGGTGCTGCCGGCAAAGAAGCGCTTGTAAAAGATCTTGAAAGTTATGCGGACATGCTCAGAAAAGCAGAGCGTGAAGATGAGGCTGAAGATGTTCAGGGGCGCGCTTATTCTTTAAGTGAGCCCAGCCAGAGTTCGGAAGATAGCAGTGAAACTAAATCCGGCTCATGAAAGCTGCTTTCTTCAGCTCTTACGTTTGACTTTTGCCAGTTGCACTCCGGCAATTACCATAACTATGCCTGTAATCTGTAGCGTACTCAATGTTTCGTGCAATAGAATCGAAGCAATAACAATTACAATCGGGCGCTCGAGCATGCTTATGATTGAAACGCGCGTGGAGCCCAATAGAGAAATCGCATAGAGAAAAGCCACATTGGCAATTGCTGCTGCAAATCCCAGCCAGACCCCGCTTGCAAGTATCTGTGTCTGGATTCCGGGTAATACGAAAGGCAAAAATGGCAGCATGCAAATGCCGTTGCTTGCGAAAATATAACTCGAGACGACAGCCGGTTTATAGTTTTTCGTCAATTTTTCCATTAATACTCTGTAAGTGGTTGAGCTCAGCACTGCCGCCATCGCCAGTGCAATTCCCAGCGGGTGCGGTGTTCCGAAACCACTTCCCAGAGTCAAAAACAGTCCGCCTGCACAACTAAAAAAGCCCAGCCAGAATTTTGCACCGAGCTGATCGCGCCCGAGAGCTTGATTTACCAGTGCTACCATTGCCGGTGTGGCTGTGATTATCGTTATCAGCATGCTTGCCTGTATATATTGCAATGACATAATTGCCAGACTGCTGGTCGTAAGCAGCAAAAGTGCCGCCGGCAGAATTTGTCTCAAGCCTGCTTTTCCAACCCAGACCGATTGCCTGGTCAGGGGCCAGATCAAGATTCCACCGACCACGCTTTTCAAACAGAGAAGTTGCAGGGGGCTGCAGCTGGCTGCATAGCCGAATTTGACAATGATAGGTTCGATGCTTGCGGCAAGCAATGTGGCAGTGATCCAGAACATGTTTACTGCAGACTTATTAGTAGATTGCGCCTGAGTGCCGGTCTTAGCCGCCGTCTCTACTGCCCGGGCGGTTTTCGCTTCCGGAGCAATTGCTAATGCGGCCCCGCCTGATTCATATTCATTGCTAGCCGTTGACATAAGCAAAAACTTCTTTATAGCTCATGCCGCCTAATCCGAGTAAGGCGAGACTGCGTCCTTCGCTTCTCAGGTCTTTTCCGGTGAGTGCCGATGCAATTGAAATCAACCCATTGATTACCGGTGTTTCGATGCCTGCCAGCTTTGCAAGTGAGCTTGCCGGCACCAGTGTCGAGCAGATGTCTTCGTGCAGAAAACGGTGCTGCAACGAATCAGGCCCCATACTATGTCTGTAGTTGGGCACACTGGTCATGGCAGCGTAAAGACTTGAAGTGTCGCAGCCGTAATATCGGTTAAGAAGATCTTTCATTGAAATGAGCTCGCTTCCATAAGCGTAAGCAAGGCGAGCAAATTCGCATTCTACGGCTTCCAGCACTTTAATAGTTTCTTCGGTCATGCCGTCATAATAAAAGTAAAACGGAGTTTTTCGCGAAATCAGATTCATGTTAGCAATTGCAATTCCGGCATGGGCGACTGCTCCGAAATCAGTGAGCCCTCTTTCGATTATGTTTCTTGCCGGACTTAAATCGGGAAAAAACTTTTTCAATTCACTTGCATTCTTTATTGTTTGGGAATGAGTCGTGCTTGAAAAAAGAGTCCAGGCTTTAATGCCGCGTATCCAGACCGAGTTCTCCGTTTCTTTAATTCTGCTTGCAAATAGTGCGTCTGTTTCTATGATTGCAGGCAACTCGAAGCCTGCTTGCCTCAGAGCTTCGGCAAAAACCAGCGAACCGCCAAGTTTGGAGGAAAAAAGAATGACTTTGTGCTTTTTCGGATCTATATATGGACCCAGCTTTAAAGCAATTTCCTGGTAAGCAGTAGTAATGGTTGCAATGAAGAGATACTCGCTTGCCAGGCTGAATCTGGAAAAGTCGCATCCTGCTCCCTCAATCTTAAAACAGCCGTTTATCTTGCCTTCTGATTTCAGTTCAAGTTCGCTGCCGAGAAATTCAAGCTTCTGGTTGCTTCGTGCAAGTAGATTTACCGAGTGGCCCTGGCTTGAAAGATAAGCTGCCAGAGCTCGCGCGGAATTGCCTGAGCCGATGATTCCGGTGCTTAAAGACTTAGCGGAACTTAGCGACTTTCTTGCTTTCAGGCCGGCGTATTGCTGCGCATGTTTCTGGGGTAGCGTATACATTTTATGCTTTATGCTTCTTTTTCTAATTCCGGTCTTCAGCCTTGCGGTTTAGCTGCCAGGCAATCTGCTTTTAGTGTCAGCGTTTGCCGGTGGATAGAGGGTTGTATGGATTTCCATCTTATGGCTGCCATTCTTCTATATCCAATTAAATCTAGCCTTCAGACAAACAGAAAGCATCCCGAATCAGAGGCTGAAGGGCTGAAACCCAACACAGTCTGGCCTTAAAGCCCTGCAATTAAGCTTCTTTCATCCGCTGTTTATTGCAAGCCAAGCTGCCTTTCGATGCGTTCTACCTCAGCTTTTGCCTCTTGAAGCCCCAGATTTTTTGATTCTCGCAGTGTTTTGATGGCTTCAATCTTCAAGCCCTGGCGCAATAATGAAACGACCTGCTCGTCGGGCTGAGCTGCAAGAATTTTTGCCGGTTCGGCAGTGGCTGGCAAACTGAGAATGCCGCTTGTTGCAAGTTCTTCAATCATATCCTTTGCTTCTTTAAGTCCCATATTCAACCTGTTGGCGCGCAGTACTTTAATTGCTTCAATCTTTTGTTTCTGGCTCAAGAGCTGCCTTAGGGTATTCAAAAGTTCGGCATCCGAAAGCGGGCCTGCGCTTAGATCTTTGATTCCTTGCTTTTTGCTTCCCAGGCTCAGCACGTTGTTTGATGACGATGATCTGATTATGTTTGCAAGCAGCAAAACAACGCCAAAGGCTACAAGAGCTATAAAAAGCAGGTTCTGGTCCATAATGCCCATAGGTTAAAGAGCCGCGGATCTAATAATCTCATGAGACATTCGAGCTTTCAATCAGCTTACAATATTGAAGATGGCAGGCATGAAAAACTTGACATCGAAGCTCTTTTATTTACCGGGGACTTTATGCGATTACGATTAGAGCCAGACGCGCCTAAAGAAGAGATTGTATTGACCGCAATCTTTTTTCTGCTTTTCAACCTCGTGTTTTTCCTTCCTGCATTTGCGGGCACGCAAAAGGAGGCAGCCGCATTGAAAGATGATCCATATATCTGGCTTGAGGAAGTGGAAGGACAGAAGGCGCTTGATTGGGTGAAGGAACAAAATAAGAAGAGCACAGATAAACTTGCCCAGAGTCCCGAGTTTATTGAACTGAAAAAGCGCTTGCTTGCAATTATGGATTCAAAGGAAAAAATTCCCTATGTAAGCAAACACGGCAAGTACTATTACAACTTCTGGAAGGATCAAAATGCGGTTCGTGGTGTCTGGCGCCGGACAAGCTTTGAGGAGTATAAAAAGCCGAATCCCGATTGGGAAACCGTGCTGGACGTGGACAAGCTGGCAGCAGATGAAAAGGCGAACTGGGTCTGGCATGGTGCAAGCGTGCTCAAGCCCGAAAGAGATCGCTGCCTGGTTTTTCTTTCGCGTGGTGGCGCTGATGCCAATGTTATGCGCGAGTTTGACTTGAACAAAAAGGAATTCGTAAAAGACGGATTTACTCTGCCTGAGGCCAAGATGCGGGTAAGCTGGCGCAACCGTGACACTCTTTATGTGGGGACAGATTTCGGACCCGGTTCGATGACCAAATCCGGATATCCGCGCCTGGTTAAAGAATGGAAGCGAGGAACAGATCTAAAAGATGCAAAACTGGTGTTTGAAGGAAAGGAGAGCGACGTAAGTGTGAGTGCTTCGGTAGCACACGACCATGGTTACGTATATGAGTGGATTTCGCGTGCGCCCAGCTTTTTTACAAGCGAGGAGTTCATTTTGCGCGATGGCAAATGGCTGAAAATCGACAAACCGGATGATGCCAATATCGGCACTTTCGGTAAGTACGCGTTGATAAGTTTGCGCACCGACTGGACGGTAGGCGGTAAGACTTATAAGGCAGGAGCATATTTAATAGAAGAACTCGATGATTATTTAAAAGGTGAGCGCAATTTTGAAGTACTCTTTGAGCCGACCGAAAGGAAGTCGATGGAATCATCAAGTGATTCAAAGAACTATTTGTTTATCACCGAACTCGATAACGTTGCAAGCCGCCCCTATTTGCTCGTTAAGGAAGGCGAGGTATGGAAGCGAAGTAAATTCGACGCACCCGGTTTCGGGACTATAAGCGTGCATGGAATAGATTCGGATGAATCAGACGAGTACTTCATGTATCTTACTGATTTCTTGACGCCATCAACCGTTTACTGGGGGAATGCAGCTAAGCCGGGAAAAGAAGAGATCAAAAAAGAACCTGTTTTTTTCAAAGCCGATGATTTGCAGATACAGCAATTTGAGTGCATATCAAAAGACGGTACTAAAATTCCTTATTTTCAAGTTGGCAAAAAAGACCTGAAGCTTGATGGTTCAAACCCTACTCTTTTATACGGTTACGGCGGCTTTGAAGTGCCTATGCTTGCTTCTTATAATCCGAAAGTAGGAGCCGCCTGGCTTGAAAGAGGTGGGGTCTACGTGCTTGCAAATATTAGAGGTGGAAGCGAATTCGGGCCGAAATGGCATGAGGCGGCTCGCAAAGAAAACAGGCAGCGTGCATATGATGACTTTATTGCCGTTGCCGAAGATCTGATTGCCCGCAAGGTAACTGCAAAAGAGCACCTGGGCATTCGCGGTGCCTCAAACGGCGGGCTACTTATGGGAGTTATGTTGACACAGCGACCGGATCTTTTCGGCGCCATTCATTGCGGTGTGCCCTTGCTTGATATGAGACGTTATAACAAGCTGCTTGCAGGTGCAAGCTGGATGGATGAATACGGCGACCCGGACAAGCCGGAAGAATGGGCTTATATATCGAAGTATTCGCCATATCAAAACCTGCAAAAAGACAAAAAGTACCCGCCGATTCTGTTTACAACAAGCACGCGTGATGATCGTGTGCATCCTGGCCATGCTCGCAAAATGGTGGCACGCATGAAAGAACTCGGGCATGATGTGACTTATTACGAAAACATAGAAGGCGGACATGGCGCGGCAGCTAACAATGAGCAGGCTGCATTTATGGACGCGCTTGCCTATGAGTTTTTGTGGAATAAGCTTAAATAGGGTTTTTGATGCGGGCTGGGAAAGTCTATGACTTTGCTTTCAAGTAATTTTATCTATCTTTGCAGCCAATACGAAATCAGCTTCGGTGAGCCCGTCAACTTTGTGCGTGTAGAGCTCGATTTTAAGTTCGCCCCAGCGAACTAATAAGTCCGGGTGATGACCTTCCTGCTCTGCAAGTGCTCCTACCTGATTTGCAAGCTCAAGCGCTTTTTTAAAATTCTTTGTTCTTATGCTTTTGCATAAATGGTGTTCATTGACTACTTGCCAGTCTTTGATCTGCAGGAGCATCTCTGCATATTCGGAAGCATTCAGCGAGCAGGTCGCGTTCCGGCAAGCATCACAGCTCTTTTCGGCCAGGTCCATTTTTTGCGACCTCTTGTGAATCAGGATTCTGAGCATCAGCTGTTTCCAGCGAAAATAGCCTGGCTGGGCTCAGTGATTCTTCCGGTGTAATGATCTGAAGAATCACATCGAGATTATATGTCATATTGAAGGTCACAAGAGACATCTGTGCCATGATCATGCCTTCGTAGATCGAGAGCAAAAGAGGCACAAGGGTCCAGAACCAGAAAAAATAAATCCAGCCTGATACCGTGTCGCCAAGATAAAACTTATGGCCTCCGCACCAGCCGGTTAGAAAGGCCAGTGCACAGGCTGTGTTGCGCTTTTTGGCACCAGGCAGCTCCTGATTTGCAAGCTCGATTGCAAGCGCTCTCTGACCGTTGCTTTCATGAAAGCTTGATTCAAATGCTGCCAGATGCCTGCTGTCTTCTTTTGCAAGTGGTCTTGATTCTGTACCGCACCAGCATCGCACCTCCGAGCCGAGTCCGCGCCTGAATCCATATACTTCTGCTTCGGCAAGCAGTCTTTTGCAGCCGCTGCAATAAAGAGGCACAAAGCGCTGCTCCTTTTCCAGAAGAGGTCTGAACTCTTCCTTTTTGAACAGTTCGTCGAAAGCAAGTGAGGAACTGGCAAGCAAATCCTGCGATTTTTTCAACCAGTGCTCTTTTAACTGGGCCGATTCAGACTCCTGGGCAATGATTCTGTATTGATCGGCAGCTTCAGGCGCTTTTCCAAGGGCTTCCAGGGCTTCTGCAAGCAGGCGTCGTGCCTCTATTTCCTTTTCTTGCGGGTTGTCCAAAACGCGACTGCGCCGGACTGCTTCTCGGAGCGCATTGCATGCTTCATCGAGGTTCTTGCTCTCGATGCACTCTTTTCCGCGCTTTAACCAGTTCTTGTAGCTTTCGGAAAGCTCTTCTTTAGATGGAGCAATGTCTGATATTGGTGGAGTTGAAGCGCCCGAAATAATCTGCCCGCAATTGTGGCAACTGAGCTCGAATTGCTCAAGTTCAGTCTTGCATTCAGGACAGGATTTCATGAAATAGCCGTGGGTTTTTGGGGGAGCAGCGACTCCAGCTGCTAGTCCCATTCTATCTGAGACTCCAAGCTTTCGCCAGCTGCCGCTTGACAACTCTTGCTTGCTTGTAACATATGCTGCCTAATTTTGTGTTTTGCTTTCAGACCCGGAATCTTCTACGCTTTTCGGAATGAGACCGAATGCTGCGACTGCTGATTTAAGCTGCGGTCTTAGATATACCGATTTCAGGCTTTGCGTTGCCAGGTTCAAATAATCGGCCCTGGGATTCAGATGCTTAAGAACGCTTGCGTAGGAATCAGCGGCCTCCAGATATGGTGCATATTTCTTTGGACCAGCATCTTTGATAACGCCACCGCCATTCTCAGGAAGAGGACGTAAGCGTGTAAGAATGGCTTCTTCTGCGGCACTTGCTCCACCGTACTCTGCCCAGATTGCTCTTGCTCCCGATCTGTGTGCTACGCCAACATCTTTTACGCGGCTGTCGCCAATCATCAGTGTTTCTTTCGGGCGCACATTATATTGGCGGATCAGAGCCTGGAAACCTGATGTCTCAGGCTTTTCCCAGTGAGCAGGCATTGCACGGAACTCAGCCAGGCTGTGTTTGCTTTCAAGCATGGATGAAACTCGTGAATGGCCTTCCTTCATGAGTTCGGCGCTCAGCCCTTTTGGCGTTGTCCAGTTGTGGAGTCCGTAAAACCTCTGAACCAGTCCATCGTCAAAACCCAGGTTTTTAAGGCGCTGCAGTCCGATAAATGCGGGTGCATCGCTTAATACTGCTACTGGAATTTCTCGCTTCCTGAGTTCTTTCAAAGTATTGTGGACTGTTTCGAAGGGCTTGTAATTTTCAATCAACGAATTGTCGATTGTGTTCCAGAACGGTCTGACTATTTTTGAGTGAAACTCCTCAATGTTGAGTCCGCCAGGCTTTCCGACCTTAAGCCTTTCGCTCAATGCAAGTTCGACACTCCACGGGTAATCATGGGAGCGATAGTTTTCCATCTGCCTGCCAATTGAAGTGTATAACTCAGATTCGGGTATTCTTGTTTTGGCAGAAAGTTCGCTGATTGCTTTTTCGACCCCTCTTGCAAAATAGCGGCTATGTGAGGCCAGGGTGTTATCCATGTCTGTGATCACAAGCTTGACCGCTGGTGGTCTTATGCTGTCGTGGAGCTCCCAGAGATTGCTTTTAACTTCGGAGACCTTCACTTTGCCTGAAATCAGATCCAATGCACCAAGGTTCTTGCCGAAAACCGCATTAGCACCGGCCCTGCCGATATTGCCACCCAGCATCGCCATCGGCATCGTTGCTAAGAACGCACTGCCCTCGTGACTCATAGCTTCGGCATAGTTTTTCCTGAGGCTATTAAGGTCGGCTCTGGGGTCGAGTGCGGCAATTGCAGTCTCGTAAGTTGCAGTGCCGACTCCTTTAAGCGAGTATGCAATCAAAGCTGCGTTTGCCCATCTGTTCGGTTTCAAAAAGGTGATCGCTGCGCCAAATGCGGCATCCTGCCAGTGTTTGCTTAGATAATCCGCCCCTGTGCTTATAGGGCTCTCTATAAAGCTGGCAGCGCCTGCTTTTATGTCGGAGCCGGTTTGGGTGCCGAGTTTTGAGACCCCGTCTCTTAAACCCAGACCGATAGCCTGCCATTCTCTGCTGAGCAGAGAGCTGCTTGAGTCGTCATTTTGGACTAGTTCATGCTTTGTAAGCTGAACTTCCATGCTTGTCATTTCTTTTATATGCCAGTTAGCCCATGGTCGCAATTATTTGCTCTGAGCGATTTTGCGTACATCGTGTTAATCCCACTCAAATTGCCCAAAACTGCTTTCAGATATTTAATTCGTTCTAAAGTCTGTGCCTGAAACAGCTTTCGGTTCCTGCTCTCCTTTTCAAGAGCTCCGAAAAATTCGCTGGAAAATTCATCTTGCAGTTTAGCTAATGGGGCATGTTCCTTCCGGGGGTGGGCACAAATATCTAGGGAGCTTGTCCGGCAAATTTAGGGGATTTAAGATTATGGCTCAGGGAGAACGGCAGTTGGAAGTAAATGGCGAGAATCAGGACGAGCTTGAAGAGTTGAGGCGTCAGCACCAGGAAATGAAGGAGCAGCTTGATTATGTTCAGAGCCTGGCGGAGAGCTCTTTTCGTATAATTCAACAGAATTCGCGATATGCGGAATTGCAGGCTCTGGTTCACTTATTGCCGGTGCTGGCGGAAAAGCCTGACTTCTTGAACTCTGTGTACTCCGCGGATCTGATTGCCGGTCGAATTAACGAGCTTCTGAACAATACACTGTATGAGAGCCCCGGACATCAAGGAGCGGAATACCAGGCGGCTGGGTACCAGAGTTTAGAAGACCAGAATTCCAGCTATGGAACGGACAAGTATGATTCAGACGCAGCTGAGGAGTCAGAAGAGCCGGGGGAACTTGAACTTGCCGAGCTGAGAAGAATTGTTGAGGAAGCTGAACAGAAGCGCGACCGCGAGGAAAGTGTGCAGGAATCTGAAGCCGAAGCGGTCGCAGGGCAGGCAAGACAAGCAGAGACCGAGGCTGCCGCAATAGCTGAAGAGCAGGCAAGGCACGAAGCAGAGGCCGAGGCAGCCGCGATAGCTGAAGAGCAGGCACGACACGAAGCCGAGGCCGAGGCTGCGGCGAGAGCCGAAGAGCAGGCACGGCTGCAAGCAGAGGCCGAGGCTGCCGCAATAGCTGAAGAGCAGGCACGACACGAAGCCGAGGCGGAGGCTGCGGCAATAGCTGAAGAGCAGGCAAGACACGAAGCCGAGGCAGAGGCTGCGGCGAGAGCTGAAGAGCAGGCAAGACACGAAGCCGAGGCCGAGGCAGCCGCGATAGCCGAAGAGCAGGCACGGCTGCAAGCAGAGGCCGAGGCAGCCGCGATAGCTGAAGAGCAGGCACGGCTGCAAGCAGAGGCCGAGGCAGCCGCGATAGCCGAAGAGCAGGCACGGCTGCAAGCAGAGGCCGAGGCAGCCTCGATAGCCGAAGAGCAGGCACGGCTGCAAGCCGAAGCCGAAGCCGCAGAACGCCGAAGGATGGTGGAGGAAGCTGAATTACTCAGGCGGCAGCAGGAGTCCCAGAGACGGCTTTCAAACATGCCGGTCTTGCCGAAAGCAAGAAAACTGTCTGAAGGTTGGGAGCTTGCACCCACCGCTTTGCCGACTCAGGCCAAAAAAGCAGAGGCCGGACTGTCGTCAATCACTCATCAGGCAATGCAAGAGGCAGAGGCTGCCAGAGAACCGCAGTGGCAACCAGGCACTTCAAGTGAGCAGCTACAGCAAGAACTCGAGCAGGCCCGAGATGCAGAAGCCATGGCACTGCTTGAAGAAGAGGAACGAAGCAGCCCGGCGCCTATCTATGAGGCGGAAGCCTTCATATCGGACGCTAAAGAAACCATAAACCTGCCGTTTTCAGAAGCATTTGTTCAGATGGGCAGAAAACTATTTGATCAGGGTAATTATGCGGAGGCCGATAAGCACTATAGAAGCGGCCTCCCAAGTCTTGAAGAAATGATGGGCAGGGAGCATCTTGCGGTAGTTGAGATTTTGCATACCCTGGGAACGCTTGGATTTAAAAGAGGCAAGTACTCCGAGGCTGAAAAAGCGTACCATGAGGCCCTTGAAAGGCGTACGGAGACACTGGGCCGCAATCATCCGGATACCATAAACATTTTGAATGACCTGGGCTTGCTCTATTCAAAAACCGGAAATTATTCCGAAGCAAAGAAAATGTTCATGGAAGCGCTTGATTTGAGGAGGCAGGCATTCGGTGACGAGCACCGGGCAACAGCAGAGAGCTGCCATGACCTGGCAGTGCTTCACATGTTGCAGGGAGCATACAATGATGCAAACATCATGATGGACCGCGGCTATGCAATCAGAACCAAAATATTTGGTGAGCAACACAAAGACTCAGTGAAAAGCAAGCTTGACCTTGCGCGCTTGAATCATTTGATGAACAAGTTTATGCAAGCCCAGAGGCTTTTTGAAGAAGTGATTGAGTTCTTAAAGGATCACTCAGGCGAAGAGCATCCTGAGTATGCAGAAGCGCTTCATCATTACGGTGATTATTTGATGACGCTCGACAGGCTCGAAGAAGCCGAGCCCGTGCTGGAGCAATCGTTGCGCGTGAAAAAGAAAACGCTGGGTGAAAGACATCCGGATACTGCATCGGCATACAATAAGCTCGGTGCTATATACGTGCGGCTGGGCAGGCTTGACGAAGCAAAAAAATATCTCAGTCAGGCCCTCTACATACGCAAGACAACCTTCGGAGAAAATCATCCTGAAACAGCCGAATCGATGCACGAATTCGGCAAGCTGTGTTTGAAGCGGGGGATTGAAGGCGAAACAGTTGCACTAGGAGAAGGTTTGCCACTGGTTGAAAAATCATTCAATATCAGAAAGAACATTCTTTCTGAAACTCACCCGGATACTCTTGATTCAATGAACACCGGCGGTGCGATTCTTACTTTGATGAATGTGAATCTTCCGACGGCAGAAATGCTATTGCGTGGTTCTTACAACAAACGAAAACAGGCTCTCGGGGGGGCTCATCTTGATCTTGCAAACAGCTGCCATAATCTGGCACTTTGCTTAATGAAGCAGCGCAAGCTAGACGAAGCAAAACAGATCTTCGATGAGGAAGTGGCGGTTCGTGCTAATGTGCTGGGTCAGGAAGATCCGGCTGTGGAAAAAGCTAAAACCGCAAACGAAAAAATTCTTTCTCAGGTTTAAATACAGGCTTTCAAAAATTTTTCAAAATCCCTGTATATGCTCGACTGATAAATTCTCTTGGACTTTGAATTTAAGGAGAGCGGCAAATGGAAGACTTTAGCGGCTATGCTTTTAGCGATGGACAGCAACAGTCGAGAAACAATGATTCTCTGTCTGATTTTGCCGCCAGGGAACTGGCTCCAGCTTTGGGCCGGCAGCAAGTAGCGATGCATGACCGTAGAGCTAATGATGCAGCCATGAATCAATTGCCACAGTTTGAAATAAGACTTCCCGGACAGGGCGAGTCTTATGACGAGCATCACGCCAGGATACATGACTATGCCTGCCAGTTAATGAGCGGCAGAATTACGGATCAGGTAAGGAATTATTTGATTGACAGTATGAAAAGCGGTGGGCCCAATGCACTTCGAAACAATGTTCAGGAGCTGAATCAAGAAATTATCGAGATGACCAAACACCTGCCTCAACGTCAGCAGCTCAGGCTGATTTACAGTCACACAAGAGACCCGAGAAGCTATCAGGATATATATTCTGTTGGGCTTATTCACAAGCAAAGTGGCAGAACTCTGGACTACATGCAGTTTGTGGGACGTTAGAAAATAACTACCTCTTGAATATGACATAAATGAGAGCTGAAAGCAGGCAGGCAAAGCCGGAAATTCCAATTGTCGGAAGCGCACCTAGTTTGGAAGCCACGAAGCCTGTAAGCAAGCTACCGATAGGCGCCATACCGATAAATGTAATTGTCCAGATGCTCATGAGTCTACCTCGCAAATTGTCCGGGCAATTTAATTGCAAAAGCGAATTGCTGCCGCTCAATTGTGCTGTAAGACAGAACCCGAGTATGAAAACAAGAATTACTGAAATCGGAATGGAGTGGCTGAACGAAAACAAGACAAGCGAAAGTGGAAAACCGACACTGCAGGCTGCGACCAGCTTGATAAGCACCGGTTGTGATGCCTTGTTTGCAAGAAAGAGAGCCGCAAGCAGAGAGCCTATACCAGTAGAGGTTCTAAGAATTCCGAAGGTGTCAACACCGCCGTGTAGTGTCTCTCTGGCGATAACCGGCATCAGCACGAAAATTTGCGCACCTAATAGACCCATGCACATTGTAAGACGCAGAATCGGACCGATTTCTTTGTGGGAGATTGCAAACTTTATGCCATCTGCAATCGTAGTTTTATGGCTGCCGTCACTTTCTTGCCTGGGTGGAAATCTCATAAGCAATAGTGCGCTTAGCGACCCTATGAAGCTTAACGAGTTGACGGCAAAACACCAGGCCTCACCTACAAGGCTTACAAAAACTGCAGCGATTGCCGGACCCACAACTCTTGAAGCATTGAATGCCGACGAATTCAGGCTGATTGCATTAACCAGATACTGGCGTTCGACCATCAATGCAATCAAAGATTGTCTTGCAGGCATTTCAAAAGCGTTGGCTATTCCACTGAGGCAAGCAAGCAAAAGTATCTGCCAGTATTGAATTTGCTGGCTGAATACAAGATATGCAAGCAGCGCAGACTGAATCATCAGGGTTAACTGTGTGCTGATTAAAATAACTCGCCTGTCGGCTCTGTCTGCAAGCCAGCCTCCCAGCAGGGCAAAAAGCAGGACAGGGGTCTGGGCGCAGCAGTCTACGATACCGAGTGCTAGCGAGGATCTGGTTAATTTATAAACCAGCCAGCTGAGAGCCAGATTCTGCATCCAGGTGCCGGAAAGTGATACCAGCTGTCCAGTGAAATAGAGTCTGAAATTACGCTGGCTCAGTGCTCTGAACGTATGCTTGAATGCCCCGGAAAATTTTCCTGATAAGCTTTCATTTTCTTCTGGCAGCTCATCCTGCATTAATTACTCCGCCAGGAAAGAAAAGCGGTTCTGCCGCTCAGGGCTTGTCATCAGCACTTCCAGTATTGCCTGACTTTCTTTTGACAGATCAAGTTGCGTTAGCCTTCTTTCCAGGCTTCTTACTAACTCAGCAAGCAGTTCAAAATCAGGATTGACATTTTCTAAAAGCATCTTCTCTTTGACTTTTAGCCGCAATAGTATGTAGAGGGTTCTTAAATGGTTCAAGCCGGAGATCAGGCTCAAGTTGTGAAAGCCGGGACCGAAGTATGTTTTGGAGAAGTAACGAACATATAAAAAACGGTTCAAAAGATCTTCTGCATCTGCCGGTAATTTCCCGAGTTTGTTTTTGATCAGATCTGAAAAGACAAGTGCTTTAGAAATGTTGGGAGCTGAACTGCTTCCAAATGATACTGTTTGGGGAGCTGCTACCATTTCTTTGAGCATCTCTCTGCATTCAAGATCGTAGTTCTTTGCTGCAAATACCTGCTCCGGAAAGTAGAGCCTGTCCAGAAATTTCAAAAGTACCTGATCTACAATCTTGGGGCGTGCTTCAAGCGGTGGGTCTTGCTCGGCTTTGCGTGTGTCGTCAAGCTCGCGCAAGGCTAGGTTAAACACTGCTTTCAGTTTTGCAGGCAGATTCTCCGGCGGGTCTTCCAAATTCTGGCTGCATTCATTGCTATCTTGGTCTTCGATAATTTTCTCCTGCTTCCTGTCCAGCTCCTTAAATTCCCCCCAATTAAGAGGCTGGCCGTCAATGAGTTGAACTTTGTGCCAGAGGCAAAGATCGGGATTGAAAAGCATTTGAAAGAGCTTGTATTGTTCAAGCAAGACCTGGCTCTGCTCGGACAAGAGTTTGCCTGTATTGTAGAGAACGGCGCTGCTTGCGAAGCTCAATGTCGCAAGCACTGTATCTGGTGTCACTATAAAAGAGTAAGGGAACAAGCGGCACATGGAAGGCTTGCTCTGTGCTCCGAATTCCAGGTGCAACTGGCAAAGCTTGTCATTGGTGAAAAATGGGCAGCATTTATCATTGTTCTTTTCAAGAGTATGTGTGAATGAAAGCAAGTTCTCTCTGCTGCTTTTCAGAGATCTCGTGACAGCTTTATCTTTCAATTCTACCGGCAGTGTACTTATTCGTTCATAATCATTGGAAGTAAGCGGAACTGGCCACTCAAGGCAGCAGTTGCCGCAGCCGGAACAGTCAAAACGTATTCCCTTTGGGACGCGAATCTCTGCTGAGCCGGTCACTTAATTTTTGTCTCCCGAAAAAATTTATTATAAAACTCCTTATGCGCTTGCTGAGCGAAGCTGCCGCGTGTCAAGAGCCTGTGCCAATGGTTATAGGCAACGCATTCAGAGTACTATTTGAAAATAACACATATCTACAGTATTCAATGCGCTTTAATTTTGAAATCTAGATGACTGAAAGTCAAAAATCTTTTTCAGATCCAAATCCTGAAGAAACAATAGAGAGTGAAAGCAGGGCAAAAATGCAAGCACTGCTGGAAAAAATTCTGCCATTCTTGCTTGCCGCTTTTGTGCTGGGGCTTTATTTCCTGGCACTGAGCTCGCCTCCGCTTCTGGACGAACAATATTTGCTTTCATGGCTCAAAGAAATGGGGAGCTTGCACGGCTCAAGTGGAATTTCCGGATTCTTTTTATGGCCCGGCTTTGAGACTATAGACAGCTGGGGACCGGTTACAAAAGTCTGTTTGATCATTTTATCGGCGATTTTCGGCAAGAGTGTCTTCTTCTTCAAACTTGTCCTGGTGCTCTTGCACAGTTTTTCTTGCTATCTCATTTACAAAATAGGCAAAGAAATAAGTTCCTCGGCTCCAGCAGCACTGATTGCTGCTCTTGTTTTTGCTTGCTATCCCCTCCATTACGAGACTTCTGCCTGGCTCGGTGGTGTGGGTATTCAGCTTGCTTCCTTCTTTTTCCTGCTTGCATTCAATTTTTTCCTGAATGCAAGAAAGACTAAATGGACCTGGCTAAAATTGGCAGTGCCAGGTGCCTTGTCAATTCTGGCGATAATGTCATCTAAAGCAGTATGGCCCTTTTGTTTTGCATTTGCTCTTTATGAGCTTTGCGATCTTGTTTTTCCCAAAGCAAGAAAAGCAAGCAAAGACCCGACCATGACTCTGATTTCAATTTTACTGCCCCTGCTTGTTGTTGCTTTGAATTTTGCAGCTTCAGGAATAGATTATGCTTTTGTGCCTCAGTTAAACCCGGGTAAGATTGCTTTGCTCCTCAAACGTATTGTTTTTCCTGTAAATGAGCTTAACTGGCAAAAATATTCGAAACAATATGTTTTTCTCTATTTCCTATATGCACCATTGATGGTATCGTTGCTGCTTTCCTTCTGCTATAAGCCAGAACTGCGGCGGGCCCTGCTCTTTGCTTTCTTGCTGCTTGCCGTGCTTAGCCTCTCCTTTACCGGACTTGCCTGTACTGATTCAAGTCTGTATGGAGAACGCTTTCTTTATCTGGCTTCTATGCCTTTTGCACTTATTGCCGGTATCGGTCTGAGTGGGCTCTGCGTGTCAAAAACAGTTTTCAGGATTCCAAGCTATATAGTCTCGGGCCTGCTCTCCTTTTTGCTGATTCTGGTTTTTTCCAGGCATCTTTCTAATGAGAATGCAGCAAACCGTAATCATGCCAGGATACTGAAGTCGCTTCAGAAGTCGGCGAAGATAGTTCAGGAGAAAGAGCAGCTTTCGCTTTTGATTATCAGTGATTTGCCGCGGACTTCAAGCATCTCTCCTGCATTTCTTCCGCGTGGTCCGGTAGTTCTCGATGCTCAAAAAGGTTTGCTCAGGAGCAATTGCCTGCCTGACGGGCGCTTAAAAGAACTCTTGCTTGCAGGCAAATTGAAGAAAAACTGCTGGAGATGGGAGAAGCTGCTTTCGAGTTTATTGCCTATTGATCTCTACCAGGAGAATTCAACTCTTGTAGAGGATGCTGGAATTGATTTATTGAAAAACAGGATTCTGCCGCCAATTGAGTATTATAAAAATGCCCATTTGAGTGAAGACGGCAAGGTCATTGAGCTCGATTCAAACTCGGAAAACGGCCCGATGCTGACTGTTGCCGCAGATGAACTGGGAAGTCTGGATACCGACTATATTTATCTGGATGCCCAGATAAACGCGCCGACTTCCTTTGCGGCACCCAGGATAGAACTGCACTGGCAAAGTCGTGTTCATTCCGACTACGACAAGAATGAAAGATTTAGTTACGCCGATGCGATAGTAAATGACGGTAAGACTCATCGCTACTTGCTCTCATTAAGGCGAAACGGCTGGACTGCCGGAGGCAAGCCGACCATAATTGCGCTTGGGTTTCCGGCGGGCTCAAATGTGAAACTCCGCGGCTTCGGAATTGTTAAGAATTCGAGCGAAATTGCTCAACTCGACCCACTGACTGGATCTTGTGTGCAAGACGGGCGGGCACGATACAGTCCACCTTATTACAATTACCCGCTTGAGCCTGACCTTGGTCTTCTGCCTCTGGCAGATAACGCCACTGAAATCGAGGCTGATTATTCCGTGGCTGATATAAATGGCGCAATCGGAGTTAGCGCGGAGCTGTCCTTTCCGGACCGGTCTTTTGATGATGCAAATTCAAATCATCTATCCGGGCAAACATATAAGACATTCGAATTCAAGGGGGCAAGTGGCAGGCTGGCAATACCTATATCTCAATTGCCCGGGCCGGGGGTATACAGTTTAAGAGTAATCGGCAACGATGGACACTGGCACAAGCTCGGGCAGTTCAGCGATCCGCTTTGTTTCTCGGTGGCGCGTGTAAAAAAGGGAAATTGAGCCATGAAAAAACTCGATCTGGATCTGGCACAGCTTTCATTTGCATTTGAAGACCCTGTCTCCGATTCACTTTATTACCTTGATCTTGAAACAGGAAGCATAATAATGGTGCGCCCGGATCTGGAAGATGTAAGCGAGATTCGAGGCGACATAGAGCTTGAACCCGAGCGTTATGTCTTCATTCCCAAGCCTAAAGCAAACCAGCTCGAGCTTGATCTGGCGGACTTCTGCTTTACTATTAAGGACAAGAATCTAAAATCTATGGTCGAAATGGCGATGGAAGCCCCAAATAAATATGCGGCTTTGCGTGCGGTTTTGCAAAAGGAGCCATCAGAGTGGGGCAGATGGGAAGAGTGGAAAAAGCAGAGCAGCCGCCAGCGTGCGCTGCGTTTTCTAGAAGCTCACGAGATTAAAATTAACTAGAGTCAGGCTCAGGGTTGAACTCGAGGATAATTGCCGGTAATGCCTCGTTCTGGTAGTGTCGGTCCTTTAACACATTTGATTGCCGACCAGGGCAGATACCAGGTTTCGTTCTCACGGCGAAGGCAAAGGTATGTGACCTGGTCTGCCATTGCCACATCACCTTCCACTATTTCACCACCGATGAGCAGCACGATCACATGCGTGTTAATCGGTATAGCCACAACTCAACCTCCACTAGCCCCTGAGCAAATAGTTTACTCAGAACTCGGAGGAGAACAATATCCCTTTGTCAAGCGAGCCTAATACCGAATCTGATATCATGGACATGTTTGTGTTGTCTCGGGAGAGAAGATGAAAGCATCTGCAAGACAAATTCTTGTACTAACCTCAACTCTGGCTCTTTTGGTTTCTTGCGCAAAAATTGATTTGTCAGGCGGTAAGGGTGCTAATACCGGCCAGCAAAATGCACAAACAGGCGGCCAAACAGGCGGCCAGGCAGGCGGACAAACTAACGGCCTGCCGCCCTTAGATGGCGAATGGGAATTGGACTATGAATTTAACGGCAACACATTTATGGGCAATGTGCAACTCGCTCAGCAAGGAACTGCACTGGTAGGTGAAGGTGCCGATCAGGATGGCAAGCAGTGGACGGTTGAAAATGGCCAGATTCAAGGTGCTCAAGTGAGTTTCCAGAAAAAGTATGTCGGATCAAACAGCCCGCCGATTAATTATTCGGGTGAAGTCAAGTATTTGCAGGAAGCAGAGTATAACGGCTGGGCGATGGAAGGTGAATACACTTCGGCAACTCCTAACGGGCAGACGGTTTCGGGCAAATGGGTTGCCAATCCATTGAGTCCCCTGCAGGAAGTACAGCAGCAGCAGCAGCAGGCAGCCAATCCCTTTCAGCAGGTGCAGCAAGTGGCACAAACCGCGCCAGCTAGTAATTCGGCGCCTGCCCAACATCATTCTGCTAAAAGTCTTGGAAATGTGAAGCCGGCCGATATTTCAGGTCGCTATGAAGGCTCTTTTCAGTTCGACTTCAAAACAGTAAAAACCAAAATGTGGTTGCGTCAGGAAGGCAAGAAGCTCTCTGGTGATGGTACTGATATAAAAGACAACAACTCAAGTCAGCGTTTCACCATAGTAAATGGTGGTTATAACTATCCTGATGTATGGCTAATTCGGGAGTATAAGAAGGGCAGCGGTGCTACTGAAAACAAAACAATCAGGTTCAAGGCCAAACTCTCGTCCGATGGCAGAGATATCGCCATGGAAGGGCAGACCCATCTGGGCGGCAACTGGTCGGCACATTTGATACGTTGAAAGTCTAAGCAAAGTTAGGTTTTGTTGTCTTGAAAAGCTCTGTTGTCAGAGTGCCGGAGCTGTTTTGTCTTTGGTTTTGAGTGGTATGCAGCAAGTAAACCGTGGGGCTGCAGGCTATTTGTGTACTGTGGACAAGTTGAGTTGAAAAACGCAAGCAGGCAGCCATGTTCCGGGATACATTCGGTTTCAGTCGGCATCTGAGGTTGTTTGCACTGTGTGGGTGATAACCAAGAAAACAGCCACTTTCAGAAACAACCTCGTTTTTCTGGGGTTGGTTGCCGTAGCAATGGTAGTTGTAGCTGCAATTGTTGCCTACCAGCATGCTTTGCGCTTGATAGATCTTGGTCAGCAGGTCGGGCATACACATGAGGTTCTTGCTGAGCTTGAAGCGACTGAGTCGCAAATTCGCGATATCGAAACAGCCCAGCGCGGCTATGTGATTATCCATGAAGACTTTCTTGGGCCATTTAATGAAGCCTTACAAAAACTTGCTGCTCGCATTCACAGGCTGAAGGAGTTGACTGCAGACAGCCCGAGCCAGCAAGACAATGTTAATCGGTTGCTTGCTGAGTTGAAAGACGAAATCGACTTTGCAGACAGAGTCATTGAGGCACGTTCGCGGGGAGAGATTAATAAAGCTCTTCAGGAAATTGAAGCAGGCCGGGGCAATCGTTTCACAGATCGTATTCGTGATTGTGTTAAAGACATGAGGGTTGAAGAAAAGCACTTGCTGGCATTGCGAACCGGTTCTTTAAACGACAGCTCGGGCCAGATGATAATGACTGTGGCTCTTTTGGGTATCATTTCACTGGGGCTGCTTCTGCTTTTGCTTGTTTCTGCAAATTTATATCTGGCAGAACGCGGACGAATTGAAGGAATGAGCACGGCTCAATATGACGTTGCAAGAGCTATAGCCGAAGTGCACGATGTCAATTCAACGATCGGGCGGGTTTTGAAAACCATTTGTGAAAACCTGCTCTGGGATGCCGGAGCTTGCTGGCGCACAGATCTTGAAACCGGCGAGCTCGTTTGTTCTGCATTTTTTCACAACGGGCAAAGCAAGCTGGCGCTTCTTTATCCGGATGATAAGTCATTGCGATTGAGAGCAGAGTCTGATTTGCCGGGTAAAGTATGGGCAAGCGGTGAAGCGCTCTGGCTTACAGATCTGAAGAATACCGAAAGCTCTCAAAGAACTGAGCTTGCGACCGGTGACGGCATGAGCAGCGGTTTTGTGATTCCCGTTTTTACAGACGGAAAAGTTTCTGCTGTGTTCGAGCTCTTTTCCACCCGGCGTCGAGAGCCTGACGATCGCTTGCTTGAAACAATCGATACTATCTGCAGCCAGCTCGGGCAGTACATTCACCGGCGGCAGTTTGAAGACATGCTTGAAGGCAGTCAGGCCAGGCTAAATGCGATTCTGACCAATATGGCCGAAGCTGTCATTGTTGTGGATATGAACGGGCAGGTGACAGAAAGCAATCCTGCGGCCGAAAAAATATTCCCTGCCGCAATACTCACTGGTTCTGTTCATGACTGGACTGAATCTTGCGGAATTTTCGACGCAATGAAGAGCTCAAGCTACCCAGTGAAAGAGCTGCCGATTTTTCAGGCAATTAAGGGCGGTTCGGTAGACGGCGACGAAATGTTTATCAGGAACAGCTCATCTTCTAAAGGCATCTGGGTAAGTGCTACCGGGCGGCCTTTGCGTGATGACGAAGGGCAGTTGATTGGCGGGATTATGGTGCTTCGCGATATCAGCGAGCGCAAGCTTGCAGAAAAACGCGTAAGCGAGTTCTATTCAATCGTTTCGCATGAGCTGCGCACGCCGCTCACGTCAATCAGAGCCTCGCTGGGCTTAATGCAGGGAGGTGTGGCCGGCGAACTCTCAGAGATGTCCAGGCAACTGGTTGATATAGGGAGGGAAGAGTGCGATCGCCTGATTCGTCTTATCAACGACATTCTTGATATACGAAAGATCGAGGCCGGAAAAGTAGAATTGAAGTTGCAGGAAGTAGTGCCATCACATCTGGTGCAGGTTGCAGTTGAAGGGCTCAAGTCCGTGGCTGATGAAGTCGGAATTCAGCTTTCCGCGCCTGTTTCTGCAGACGGTATCGTAACCTGCGATGAAGATAGAATTCTTCAAGTGCTTACAAACTTGATCTCAAATGCGATCAAATTTTCTTCACCCGGTAGAAACGTGAGTGTCAACACAGAATGGGTCGATTCTCAGTGGCTGAGATTTTCGGTTGTAGACCAGGGGAGCGGCATCCCTGCCGATCATGTACCCAAGCTATTCCAGAAATTCCAGCAGCTTGATCAATCCGACACAAGAAGCAAAGGCGGAACAGGCCTGGGGCTTGCAATTTGCAAGGCTATTATCGATGAACATCACGGTCATATCGGAGTTCAGACCATACACGGGCAGGGCTCAACTTTCTTTTTCGAACTGCCCCGTGAGCAACCCGAAGCTAACGGCAAAAAAGACTGATTGGAAACAGAGACTGCAGCGCCATTAAAGACTGAGCCTGAGCGTATTTTCCGCAGAGAATTAATCTGGAACATTCGAGTACTTTCTGGAAATATGCCTGAATTAGATTGCTCTTGCAGCATAGATATCACAGGTGTGGGGCGCGTGCCGGCGGTGATGGCGCTGCCGCTAGCGGAGGAGGACGAGGGGGAATTTCCCCATTGAGACCGCCAGTACAGCCTTTTAAGCTATTGCTGCGTTGTAATTGGAATTGGCCTTATATGGAGTCTTCCGGACTCGCTAAAACAAATAATGCCGGAGTTTTTTCCACAGAAGCGGACAGTCTTGCCCGGGAGATTCTGGCGCATAAAGAGGAGGACGCTAATCGCTCCTACCTTTCGCGCTTTGTAATTGGGCTGAGTGAAACATTCCATGGCAAGAACAAGTCTCTTGAGCGCCTCGATGCGCTCAAGACAAGCCTGATGCTTGCTAAGATCTCCGGCGACTCAAAAACCGCAGAGCAGGCACAAAAGCAGGTTAGCGAGGCTGTTTCAAATGATATTGAAGCCCGAAAATCTGCAGAGGCTTGGTCGAGCCATACAAGCGGCTTTTTAAAAGCTGCAGGCTTGTTTTATCCTGGAAAGGCTGGTTACGCAGTTGCGGCGTTTACAAATGCCGCTGATTCTGCTCGCCCGGAAGACAACCTTTCAAGGCAGGCAATTGATGCCGCCATTGGCGGCACAAAAGGTCTGGCATTGAAATTCGGTTTTGACAAAATAGGGCAATCCGAGATGAATCTGGCTTTCAAGGCAGCTAGTCTCAGCATCAGCAACCGGCTGGCAGAGACCGGGCTTAATACGCATACTTATTTCGACAGTAAAAGCGGCGAGATTGATATCAAAGGTGCTGTGTGGAAAACAGCAAAATCGGTTCTGAATCCTGAACAAATTGCAAGCGATATGGTGGTTTTCGGGGGTGGCTATCTGGCCATTAGAAAACTGGGGCTGACCCCCGAGTTTGCAAGAGCCAACCCGATGATGGCTCAGGCAATTACAGGCGCGGGTTTCGGCTTTTCAGGCGGATTTTATGCAAATCTTGAATTGCAGAAGCGGCTCGGCGAGGGATTTGATCTGGCCTCGGCCGTGAAAAGCGGACTTTTGCAGGCTTCGCTCGATGGTGCTGCTGCTGCAATTGGCGGTGCCAGAATGCAGCAACTGCAAAACCGGGCAGCGGCCGAAAATCAGACCCGGGAAATCGCTGCATTGGGTGTTGAAAACAAGTCCAGCTTTGCGGATCTAGCAAAGCATGTGGACGGTATTTATGGACTGGATCAGAGACCGATTGCAAGACCACGCATCCCTACGATTGAAGAATCGACTCTTATTGACTTGAATACAAACCCGAGTAAGGCAGCCGGGCAGGAGCTTTCTAAAATTGCAGTACCGGCTCCGGAAGCAGGGCAGGTGAAGATTTCTGCGGGTGGTTCACGAGCAGGTATCAGAGAGTTTCAGAGCAAACAAGATCTATCAAGTTTAATGCGCGATTTGCAGGCGCAGGGCAAAGACGCGCAGGCGATGCTGAGAGTGCAGGAAGTGCTTTCTGATAAAAGCGGCTCCGCAAGGCTCGGTCCGGAGAAGAATTTGCTCATTCAGCACATTGAGCCGGGAAGCAAAATCTCAAGTGAAAGAGCCTCACTAGCAGATCTGCTTGCATGCTGTAACCCGAAATTGCTTGAGTCGCTTCTAGCAAAAGACCTGGCGGGCAAGCACATTTTCCCCGATGCCGGAAATTCGCCTGTGCTTTTGCAGGTGCCAGGAAGTAATAGATTGCGTTTCTCATTGCCGGAGGCTCTTAAGAACTCGGACTTTGCCTTAGAGCCTGCTATGAAACTCGGCCAGAAAGAGCTTCCGAACATGAATGCGGCGTCGCCTGGTGACGCACTATCTGCGCGTGGCAAAACTGTATCGGAATGGCTGCGCTCTTTAGATATGAAACATCGCATGTCCGACCTTCATGATGTCCGGCTGATCGCAGATGCACTCGAGCATTTGAAGATGCCGATAGATAGATATCTTGGCGGCGGCAACGATACAATCGCATTCAAAATGAAAGACGGGCAGATCTTGCGGGTTACTGACAAGCCTTTTAGGACCGACTGGGGAGAAAGAACCCTGAGGCTCGACAACGGCAGGGAAGTTCAGTTTGATGCAAGCATTTTGGGGCAGAAAAAACAGGTAAGTTTAGACGGCGAAACAGTAACTTATTATTTCCAGCATCAGGGTGTTACACCGGTATCTCTAAAAGATCTCAATTATTTCAACCGGCTTATAGATCAAAACGGCAAATATGTTTTTTGGGACAATGACATGAGTTCCTGGGGGCAGTCACAGCTTGCTTATGTGCCGCTATTGAAGCTCCGCGACGGCAAGCTGTCGGCAATTCCGATAGCATCGCGTGCAGAGCTTTCAAAACGTGGTCTTGCCTTGATTGACTATGATGCGGTCAGAATCATAGGTACCGAGCCAAAGCAGCAGTCCGGAAGAAACAGCTGGCGCTACGGCAACTATGATTTCGAACCTTTTGATAGATAATTCTTGAGCTTCAGGACTCAGGAAATCACGCCCAGCTTTTTGCCGGCACTTGCAAATGCTTCCAGTGCCTGGTCGAGATTCTCGCGACTGTGCGCTGCCGATATTTGAACACGCAGTCTTGCTTCGCCTTTAGGTACCACCGGGTACCAGAGACCGCGCACATATACACCAAGGTCGAGTAATTGTGCGGACATGTCCATAGCCACAGGAGCTTCGCCCAGCATCACCGGTACAATCGGATGCACTCCGTCGATAATTTTGAAGCCCAGTTTCACTATTTCTGTGCGGAAATATTTTGTATTTTCATGCAGTTTTTCTACAAGCGAATTGTCTTTTTCAAGCAGCTCGATTGCTGCAAGTGAGGCCTGTGCAATGAAGGGCGGCAGCGTGTTCGAGAATGTATAGGGTCTTGCTTTCTGGCGCAAAAAATCTACCAGCTCGCGTTTGCCTGTTATAAAACCACCTGCAGCGCCGCCGAGCGCCTTGCCCAGCGTGCCAGAAATTACATCAATCTGACCGTGCACACCCTGCTCCTCGGGAGTACCCCTGCCGGTATTACCGAGCACTCCTGTGGAATGCGACTCATCGACATAAAGCATTGCTCCGTATTTTCTTGCAAGTTTCACAAGCTCCCCAAGCGGGGCCGTATCACCTTCCATGCTGAATACGCCGTCGGTGACAATAATCTTGATTCTGTGATTTTCTTTCTCGTCTTCTTCGAGCCACTTGCTCAATTGCGCCATGTCGTTGTGATTGTATGCTTTAGCGTCGGTGCTTTTTACAGCGATGCGGCAGAGCCTGACACCGTCGATGATGCTTGCATGGTTCAATCTGTCGCTGTAAATAATATCGCGATAGTCTTTTTGTCCGAGATCAGATCCGAGCATTGCATTGAAAAAACCTTCGTTGGCTGCCCAGCACGAGGAAAAGAGAATAGAGTCTTCGGCTCCCAAAAACTCGGCAATTTTTTCTTCGAGCTGCCTGTGCAGTGCCTGTGTGCCGCAGATGAATCTAACTGATGCAAGCCCGTAACCGTATTCTTTGAGACCTTTCTTGGCGGCTTCCACAATTACGGGGTGATTTGCAAGACCAAGATAGTTGTTTGAAGCAAGCATCACACAGCGCTTACCGTTAACTTCGACAACACCGCCTTGCTGACCGTCAAGTGGAACTTCATATTTGTATGTTTTTTCTTGCTCGGCTTTTTTCAATTCCCTTCCCAGGTCTTCATACAATTTTGAAAGATGCGCTTTGCTTGAAACAGTCATGTCGTTTTTCCTCGCTATAGTCATTAGTTGCTTTGCGGTTCCGGGCTGAAAATCAGCTTCAGCTCCTTGCCTGAACCGAGTACGTCGAATGCTTCTTCGAACTCTTCCAGCTGGTAGGTTTTAGGAGCCACGACTTTTTCCAGCTTGCTCTTCAAATCAAGCCTGTCGGATCTGATAAGGCTGAGCATGGTTTCCCAGGTGCTGAACATTCTTCGTCCAAAGATGCCCTTTACTGTGATTCCCTTCCATATGACACCATTTGCAATGTCAAAATGCGGCAGCGGTTGTCTTGCAATACCAAGGAGAATAACCTGACCACCGTTGCGAACTATCTTAAATGCATCATCATATGCAGGAAGCGACCCGGACATTTCCAGAACCACGTCGACGCCGTTCGAATTGGTTTCCAGCCTGTTCACAAGCTGGTGTAGCTTATCGGAGCCTTTCGAAACATCCACAAAATGATCCGCGTGAAATTCGGATGCAAGCTGCTCTCTTCTTTCCAGGTCGGCGGCTTCCGTAACATAGATTCTGGTGGCACCAAAGGCCCGGCACAAAAATGTTGACATTAAGCCAAGCGGTCCGGCGCCAAGAATTGCCACGGACTTGCCGGCAACGTCGGCTTCCTGGACCGTATGCACTGTGTTGCCGAAGGCGTCGAGCATGGCTCCGATTCGGGTTGGAATCTCGCTTGTGTCACCGTTCTTGCCGAGCAAAATCACATTCTTATAAGGAACAACAACCGAAGATGCAAAACAACCGTCTAAGTGAACACCTTTTACTTTTACCGCGGTGCAAATATGCTCATTGCCCGTCCGGCACAATGAGCAATGTCCGCAAGAGAGGTGCATTTCGGCAGTTACATAATCGCCTTTTTCAATGAGCAGGTGCCTGGGTACATCTTGAGCCATGTCATGCACGCCGGGTCCGAGTTCTTCGACAATGCCGCAAAATTCATGACCAACAACAATCGGTCGATAATCTGCCGGGCTTGCCAGATATCTTTGCATTTCCTTGCGAATGCCCTCGCTTTTTGCACTGTTGTAAATGCTTTTATCCGTGCCGCAAACTGCAGTTGCCAGCACCCTGATTTTTACTTCACCGAAGCCGGGTGATGGAACCGCATGGTTTTTCTTAAGTATGAAACCGTCTTTAGCAAGATCTTCCTTAAGAAGGCATTTCATGGTGCTATGTCCTGTTTCAGCCTTGGCTTGCGCGTTTGCAACCTGCATTTTTGACTCCTTGCATCACTCGCCTCACTAATCACGAATTGAATAGCGAATGCTTATGTAACAGATGCACAATGTACTTCAAAGAGGGACTGAACTACAACCCATCAAGTTTTAGGGGGTATATCAAAGCGGAAATGCGGAAAACCGCATCGCCTTAGCGTTTGTTAAGTTGCCAAGGAATTGTGCCATCGACTAGATTTGACCTGGCGTAAACAATTTCTTTAGATTCTTTGGATGGTGACATAAAATGGGAATTCAGCATGACGGGTCCGGCGATTTGAACTTCGAACCGGCTGGTGTAAACGAAGCGGAGCAGTCAACAGGTGCAGAAAGCACCTTGTTCGAGCTGGCGGAGCAATCAATTATCAACACCATCATGTGTGAAGAACTCAGCGACAGCGCGTTACGCTTCATACGCTATCTGCTCTCAATATCCCGGGCGGCGCGTTTCGGCTTCTTGCCGAACTTTGCAGACCTGACTGCAGTGCGTGAAATCGCCCGCCAGTTCATTCATTATTGCGGAAGCGCGGCCCTTGCCCTGTATACGATGAATCAGGTCATAGAAGGCGAGGCCTGATCCGGCGAAATTATTGAAGTATCTCCAATTCCGGCAGCAATGCAGCCGCCGGAATTGACTGCTTTTTCGAGTGTAAGCAGTCATTTTTCTGGGTATGTAAGTCTGGGCAGCCAAGCGAGTCAAACCGGGGACTGGATAATGTCGGACAAATCAGCCTCGGCTACGGCTATAACTCAATACAGAAAGCTATCTTTCAGGACCAAGCTTCAGGAATACCGGCCTGTTATTGTTCTGTTTTTGATGTCAGTACTGCTTGGTTTTCTTGCTGCTAGCCTGGTGCCTCTTTTTTTCAGTTTTGTAGGCCACTCAATACTTTTGCCTGTTTGTTTCGTTGCTGGACTCTTTCTTGCCGTTGGTATGGTCTTTGCAGCCCGGTTCATAGACAGAAAGCTTCTGGGCGCTGTGAAATCAGGAATAATAAACGTTGAGGACAGGATTATTGCTGGAGACACCAGTTCTCAAATGGAAGATTTCGGGAAGCTGGTAGCTGGCTATTTAAAGCTCAAAAGAATGGATGCAGCGGATTACTACAGCAAAAAGCTGCTTGAGCTGAGCAAGTCCGGTGGAAACAGTGTAATGAAGCTGAATGACTGGTTGGTCACCACCGAATGCTGGGTGTCGAGCCAGGCGTATCACGAAGGCTGGCACTATAAGCTGGTCTGGCTTTTTGAAACTCGTGGCATACTTACTCTAGGTCCAAACCGGCTGGATTTCGAAAGCAAGAAAATCAGGTTCAGCTGTAACCCCTCAAATATTGTGTCAATCGAGCTAAAACGACACCCGATCTGGTTGAAGCCGATTCCCTTTAGATATATAAGCCTTACTATTGATGAAATGGGGCAAAGGCACACTTTTTTCCTGACTCCCAGTTTTGCGCAAACCGACACGGTCTGGGACTGCAATTCTATGGTTGATATATGGTTTCAGAGGCTGCAAAAGATAAAGAACTCGCTTAACCCTGCAGGGGCTTTCCCTGACTGGTTAAAGGATGTTCAGGGATGATTCCGGGCGGGGATGACCGGATGATTCCGGGTGATTCCGGATCGGGTTGATTCCGGGTGATTCCGTATCGGGTTGATTCCGGGTGATTCCGTATCGGGTTGATTCCGGATGATTCCGGATGGGAAGAATTTTTTGTCCCTGTATGGAATGGACTGAATCTCATTTGCCAGGTTTTTTGCTGGCAGCTTGGGCTGCTGTCTTAGCGCTGGTGGTAGAACGAGTAGCAGCTGGTCTGGCGCTGGTGGCAGAACGAGTAGCAGCTGGTCTGGCGCTGGTGGCAGAACGAGTAGCGACTGGTTTGGCCGCCGGTTTGGCTACGTTTGCGACGGGAAGCTGTTTCAGCAGCCGCATAAACTCTGTGGGTGTTTTGAAACCTTCATAAAGGGCCAGCGGCTGACCGTTGTACCTGAATACCATAATTGTGGGAAAGCCGGTGATCTGATGTCTTTGTGCCAGCTCTTCTCCGTCCTTTCCATCCTGGGCATCTACTCTCATGCAAACGAAATTTCTTGCCAGATAAGCTGCAACTTCGGGGTCCTGGAAGGTTCTTTTGTCCATGACTTTGCACCAGTGGCACCAGTCTGTATAAAAATCCGCAAGTATAAACTTTCTTTGTTGTTTTGCAAGCAGGCTGGCGTGTGGCACGTCGAGCCAGACCGGAACTGTAGGACTGCTAATTGCTGTTCTGTTAACAGCAACGGGTTTCTGGGGTAACGGTCTTGCCTTTGCCAGCGGCGCGGCTTTCGAACTGAATGCGACTGAACGATTCACAACTGGTTTCTTGTCTTTAACGGGAGCGCTAGTTGGAGCAGAAACCTTGCTGGTGCTTGTGGCAGATTTGCTGGTGCTTGTGGCAGATTTGCTGGTGCTTGTGGCAGATTTGCTGGTGCTTGTGGCAGATTTGCTGACCTGTGCAAATGACGGTAGCGCGCTGAGACAGAGAGTGCAGAGTACCGCACCTATAATATTTGGCTCGAATTTGCTCATAATTATATTTGCCCGCAAAAAATGCATGAGTTTCATTAATTCGCCCCCAGAAGAATCTCGCGGATTATTTTGATTGGAGGTGTTCCTGTAGCCATAACCCGATCGTGGAAATCTTTTAGTTTAAAGTCTGTTCCTTTTGCTTTCCGGTAATCTTCTCGGAGCTGGATAAGCTGCAATTTTCCGAGCGTATAAACTAAATAAGTCGGATCCATTGTTCCTCTTTTGGTTTCACGTTCGGCATTTGCCTTTTCTTGAAAGCCTTCATTAATGAAGAAGTTGATTCCTTCTTCCATGCTCATGCCTTTGCAGTGCATACGAATGCCGACGATGTATCGGGCGCAACGCAGTAAAGCATCGTGAAGCATCACCATTTTCAGTTTCTTGTTTCCAGACTCAAGTCCTTCTTCGAGCATCATCTGTTCGCAATAGTGCGCCCATCCTTCGACGTTAGAGTTGCAACCTAGAATTTTTGAAGTTTTAGAGGGCGCCTGTCTATCCCATAGTCCCTGTACATAGTGCCCGGGGAATGCTTCGTGTACGCTTGTATTAATCACGTCGTACTTACAAAAAGCGCGCATATGTTCTTCAATTCTTTCTGGCTTCCAATCGGACTCCGGTAGAGTCACATAGTAGTAGGCTTCCTTTGCTTTTTCTTCAAAAGGTCCGGGTGCATCCATAGCTGCAAAAGTAAGGGCGCGCATAAAAGCAGGCGTTTCCTTGACTTGCAGGTTGTCTTCCTGCGGTATGCTTATGATTTGCTTTTCCACACAGAAGTCTTTCAGTTGTTTGAGAATACCGGAGACCGAAGCAATAAGCTCGGAAGGGGTGCTGTGGTCGCTGGATATGGAGGTGAAAACCTCATTTGCTTTCTTTGTGTTGTCGATTTCTGCCGCGGTGTTAACAAACTCACTTTTTAGACGCTCCATTTCTCTTTCGCCCTGGGCAAGCAAATCGTCTAGAGGTGTGTCTTCCATTTCTTCGTAAAGCAATTTCTTTGCATATAGCTCATTTCCCAGAGCAAAATTGCCTTTTGATTCCGGCAATACTACTTCCTGCAAGTGCTTTTCGTAGTCTTTCAGAGCTGCAATTACGTTTTTGTTGCTTTCAAGAAATTCTTTGTGCAGTTTCTCGTCTTGTACAGAATTGAAAGTCTCAACTACCGAATTCTCGAAAAGATTGATAATGCCGGGGAGTTGTTCAAGTGCGACTTCAGTAAAGACTTTAGGAGGATTTCTCAAATTCTTTTTTCCAGCCTCTAAGACTGAAGGTATTTTCTTTTCGCGAGCAATTACTGATTTGAGGCGCTCTTCAATTGGTGCAAAATCACGACTGATCAGATCGTAGATCATGGAACTTGATTGGGAACTGTAGGTGTCCGGGTTCCTTTGCCAGTCTTTGATTTCACTCAGGCTCAGCAGGTCGGCTTTTATCGTGGACTTTATCAACTGCAGGTCTATTTGAGATTGAGCTGCAAGCCGCTTATTCTGAAAAGAATCAAACTGCTTTTCAAATGATTTCAACTCGCTAATTTGATTCTCTATTGATTCTTGAGAATAGTCGGGGGCTGACTTGTCGTACTGGTGGAAACCTAAAATCGTCGCCCAATCAGGATTTGCTTTGAACTTGAAATCAAAAAATCTGTTTACTGCCAAGTTGAACTCGCTCTCATCCGTGCTGGATTCGCTCGTAGCTGCAAGCATCTGCCTGCTGCTTTCTGCTGATCTTGCATCTGAAAGCGGGCTGAAAGAAAGCGCCAGTATGGATGCCATGTGTAATGCGATAGCTGTATTTTTTTTCACAGCAACTGTCTCCCGATAAATTTGCCACATTATCGCAAATTTATGGGAGAGCTTTTTGTAAGATCTCAGGCTCCAGAGCGGCGCTCTTAGACTGGCGCTTGCAAAGTGGGGCTTGAACATTGTTAAAGAAAGCCTTACAAATGGGACGTTTTGCCAGTATGAAGCTTCAATAAGCACAATGCGTCAATATCTTTAAAGAATAGGAACGCAGCTTTGCCTTAAGGCTAAGATTTTAAGCAGTCAATTTTACTCGGGAAAAAGAAATGCCAGGTCCTTATGACATTTACGTCTTGGTGAAACAGGTTCCGGACCAGAGTTCGAAAGCCGGGCTCAATCCGGATGGGACGATTGATAGGGCGAAAGCAAAGCGCATGCTCAACCCCTTTGACCGATATGCGCTGCAAGCCGCTTTGTTTACGAAAAAGATGTACGGTGGAACCGTAACGGCAGTTTCAATGGGGCCGCCTGCTGCAGTTGAAGTACTTTTGACTGCACTCGAACACGGTGTCGACAAAGGTGTTCTTCTCTCGGACCGGCGCCTGGCAGCATCCGACACGCTTGCAACTGCCTATGCTTTGCACAAGGTTATTAAATGGCTGGGACCTTTCCATCTGATTTTTTGTGGATTGCAGACAACAGATGGTGACACTGCACAGGTCGGCCCGCAACTTGCAGAACGCCTGGGGCTTCCGCAGGTCACTTATTGCGAAGACTTTGCTGTTGAAAACGATAAAGCCAAAGCCAGACGAATTATCGAAGGCGGCGTTCAATATGTGCAGTCGGAACTCCCCTTGCTCGTAACTGTGGCAAACTCTTATCATGCTCTTGAATACAAGGCTTTCAGAGGCGCATGGCGGGTTCAATGGTTGCAACGCAATCCGGAAGAACTCAAGAAATACATCACCACAGTGGATCTTGATGTGGTCGGTGCTGATCCGGAACGTTGCGGTCTCAAAGGGTCGCCGACTATTGTTGCTCACACGGACAAAGTTGGTGATATAGGTGGCAACTGCAAAATGTATGAAGGTCATTCAGCCGAAGAGCTGGTGTCTGAAGTCATCAAAGCAAGCAATATCAAGGAATTTGTGAAATCATGAGTGGAGCAGAAAACAAAAGCACATCTGAAACAGCATTGCCGGTGCATGAAACTCCAAGAGGTAATGTGCTTGTTGTGGCCGAGCAGATACTTGGCGAGCTGCAACCAGTCACGATTGAGCTTCTCGGAGCCGCTACTCTGCTTGCAGGAAAACTTGGCACCAAGGTGCTTTGTATTGTCATGGGGCACAAGCTGGGCGATATTCCTGAGAAGATGGTGCAATATGGTGCCGATCACGTCTATGTTGCAGATGACCCCGAGCTTGAAAACTACAGGACACTTCCTTACAGGCGTGTTTTGATCGATTTCCTGGAGTCTTTGCCTGAGCCTCCTCACGTGGCATTGTTGGGATCGACCACAACCGGACGCGACCTCGCTCCCCGAGTTGCAGCTCATTTTGAAACCGGGCTTACCGCCGATTGCACCGAGCTAGATATCGGGCCATATGAACACAAGAGCAAAGTAGACCCCACAAAGCTGGGTTTGTATCCGGATTGCTTGTATGCAATTCGACCGAGTTTTGGCGAGAGTCTGAAAGCAAGAATACTTGGACCATGGAAGAACCCGCAGATGGCAACCACCAGACCGGGTGTCATGGTGCCTTTGAAAGCTGATCCACAAAGAAAAGGCGAAATTGTACAGATCCCGGTTAATCTCAAAGCTGAAGATGCGCGTTTACAAGTTGAGCGAGTTGTCAGAGAAGTCTCCAAGGGGTTGAAGCTTACTGAAGCAGAAGTGATTGTGGCCGGTGGCTTCGGTCTGGGAACTGCCGATGGATTCAATCTATTGCGCGAACTTGCTGATTGCTTTGATAATTCTGCCATCGGTGCTTCACGTAAGGTAGTCGACCTTGGTTGGATTCCTTACGCACATCAAGTCGGGCAAACTGGTAAAACAGTTAGACCGAAATTGTACATAGCTTGTGGTATTTCTGGTGCCATTCAACACAGAGTCGGCATGTCCAAATCTGGAACGATTATTGCAATCAACAAAGATCCGGATGCCCCAATTTTCAAATTCGCGCATCATGGTATCGTCGGTGATGTCTATCATATTTTGCCTGAGTTAATTAAGGCAGTGAAGAGCAAAGTCAAGTCTGAACAGGGGGAAGAATCCGTTGTCCACTCGCATTGAGTATGATGTTTTGTTGGTTGGAGGCAGCCCGGCCAATCTGACCTTAGCCTACCGCTTACTTGAGCTGGCAAAAGCAAGCGGCAAAGAGCTTAGTGTCGCAATACTTGAAAAATCAAAAGACTTCGGTGGTCACATCGTAAGCGGAGCCGTTTCTCATCCGCATGTTATCGAAAAAGTCTGGCCGAATTACAAAGACATGGGGTTCCCGATTGAAGCTGTTTGTAGTGAAAGCAATTTCTCCGTTCTCGGCACGGAGAAAAAATGGGATATACCGCCCAGTCTTTATCCAGACACTTTTGACAAAAAGGGATATTTAGTACTAACGCTTTCTAACGTCGTTGCCTGGATGGCACAGAAGTTGCAGGAACTTGCAAAAGATGTTCCGAATGTGGCTCTTGATTTGTTCAACGGCTTTTCTGCACACTCGGTTGTGGTCGAGGACGGTAAGGTTGTTGGCGTGTCGGTTGTTGAAAAGCCTCAATCTGACGAAGACTATGTTTACGGAAAAATCCTTTGTTTTGGAGACAAAGGATTTGTTTCGCGAGACATCATGGACAAGTTTCAGCTTCGTGAATGTCCTCAGATCTGGTCTGTAGGCGTTAAGGAGGTCTGGCAGTGCAACGATGATTATGCAGGTAAGGTCTGGCACACGCTTGGATACCCGCTTCTGGAAGGAACCTTCGGTGGTGGTTTCGTTTATGGCATGAAAGACAAGCGCCTCACAATCGGTATGGTTATCAGCCTCGATAGCAAAGATCCGAATATGAATCCTCAGCAAAAATTGCAGGATTACAAAATGCACCCCTGGATTCAGTCGATGATTTCAGGTGGAAAACTATTGAAGTACGGTGCTGCTTTGCTTCCGGAAGGCGGTTATTACAGCCTGCCTAAGAAGTTCTATGTGCCGGGTGCTCTCTTGCTAGGTGACGCACTTGGAGT
This sequence comes from uncultured Candidatus Obscuribacterales bacterium, assembly GCA_964615655.1. Taxonomy (GTDB): domain Bacteria; phylum Cyanobacteriota; class Vampirovibrionia; order Obscuribacterales; family Obscuribacteraceae; genus JAIEPM01. The sequence goes on from CAZTQO010000003.1 coordinate 92,515, forward strand.
ACTTAATGTTAAGAACCTGGCTGGTATAGACAGGGCGATGGAGTGCGGTCGTGTAGCTGCGGAACTTATTTCGGATATATTTGCCAGAGGCGGAGAGTTTAACGATGCTGCGCTTGCACCTTATCAAAAACAGCTTGAAGACTCGTTTGTAATTAAGGAATCCTACCGCGATCGCTATTTCCGCTGGACATTTATGGAAAATCCGAGACTGCTGGGAAAATATATACCGAAAGTGGCAAAAGGTGTCGACAGCGGCCATCCGATTTTAGGTGTTATCAAAGCTGGGTTTCCAAACCCGTTCCAGGCGGCAGGCGATGGTCTGAGAGCTCTTGCTTTGATGGAGAAAGGCAAAGACATCGGCCCGATTAAGTATGAGCCTGACTATAAACACATCGTGCCTGATTTCACGCCTCCGAAGATTGATGCTCCGAAATTCGACAAGGCAACTATTTATTCGCGTCCTGATGCGGTGTTCTTTGCGGGTACCAAATACCATGAAGGCAACGAGCATATCGACGAGTTCAATGCTGATACCTGTGTGAAGTGCATTTCTATTTATGAAAGGCTTGGCAAAACAACTCCTTGTGTAGCAGACTGTACCGCCGAAGTTCACAGAATTGACATAGTCGCTGATTTGAAAAAACATGGTATGTCACTGGAAAACTGTATTCAGTGCCGCACCTGTGAAATTGTCTGTCCGGAAGTAAACCTGAGGGTAAAACCAACTGAGCAAGGAAGCGGACCTGATTTCATGGGGCTCTAGTTCCTTTTTCATTGTCCGAATTCCGAGATTTTACTTGACAAGGGTTGGCGCTTAGTCGATATTGGGTTGAGTCCCGTGCGTAATTGCGCGAGCTGGCTTCTTAATAATTGACTGGGTAGTTCGAGGGTTCGTTCCATATCAGGTCCTACTGGTGTGCCTTGATTGGCTTGCTTTATTGCGGGCTTCTAAGGCTGGGGAGAGAACCCGAATGACTAAAACTATTTTGAGCTCTGCTGAAGAGCAGGTTGCCGGTGCGGAGATTCGAGCAAAATCCGACCTGGATCCGCTTCTCTTTTATGAATCACAGTCTGTGGGTAACGAATTCGTACCTTATGTTCCTGTGGGAAATGTTCGCCGGATTAATGAGGCTCGCCGGGATCAGCTCCTGGTCAAATCATGGCGCGGGGTGCCGACCGAAAGAGGTGGATTTCAATCTAGCAGGGGATTATCGGATATGAGAAACATTGAAACGCAACGGGTGCTTGATAGCGAGCGCATGTTTCTGGTTGTGCTTGCAACGATGACGCTGCTTCTGGGAACGATTTTTGCTTACTTTGTCATGAATTTTCCATTCTGAAAGCCAGACGAATAGTCATGTGTATTAAAATATTGCAGGTACTTAGTGGTGCTTGCGATGGAGTTGTCGCCTGAAAAAATAGAGTTCTGGGAGAATCTTTACCAGACAAAGAAAACACCATGGGATCTCGGCAAGCCGGCTCCGCCGCTTCAAACTTTTTTGAATTCACCATATGCGGTGCCTCCGGGTAGGATGGCTGTGCTTGGCTGTGGTCGAGGGCATGAGTGCCGGCTATTTGCAGAGAGTGGTTTTGAGGTTACCGGTGTTGATTTTGCGCCGTCGGCGATTCAGGAAACTACTGCAAAACTACAGGCTGCAGGCTGCCTGGGGAAGACCGGCTTTCTTTTGCAGCGGGATTTTTTCGATTTGCATGACTATTTTGGCTACTATGATTATGTTTTAGAGCATTGTTCGTTTTGTGCCATTGAGCCCAGCCGGCGCCGGAGTTATGCGTGGACTGCAAGAGACTTGCTGCGACCAGGGGGCAAGTTTATCGCCTTATGGTGGTTTCTGCCCGATAAGAAGGGCGGACCGCCGTTTCATGTGGAAAAGGGCGAGATCTTCGATTTGTTTAAGGACATTTTTTCGATTGATATTGCTTATGAGCCAAAGGACTCCGTCACAGAACGGCGAGGGCAGGAGTTTCTTACTGTTATGACCAAGCTTTGAGGAGATGGCAGATTAATTGCGAGTTTTTCAGCTCGGTGTGAGCTTGCTGTTGGGAATGGCAGATTAACAGCGAGTTTTTCAGCCCGGTGAGAGCCCGCTTGAGATGGCAGATTAACAGTGGATTTTTGGGCTCGCGTGGAACTGCGTGGAAATGGCAGATTAACAGCGAGTTTTTCAGCCCGGTGAGAGCCCGCTTGAGATGGCAGATTAACAGTGGATTTTTCGGCTCGCGTGGAACTGCGTGGAAATGGCAGATTAACAGCGAGTTTTTCAGCCCGACGAGAGCCCGCTTGAGATGGCAGATTAACAGTGGATTTTTCGGCTCCGCGTGGAACTGCGTGGAAATGGCAGATTAACAGTGAGTTTTTCAGCCCGGTGTGAGCCCGCTTGATATGGCAGATTAACAGTGGATTTTTCAGCTGGGTGTGGAGCTGTGTGGAAATGGCAGATTAACAGCGAGTTTTTCAGCCCGGTGAGAGCCCCGCTTGATATGGCAGATTAACAGTGGATTTTTCAGCTGGGTGTGGAGCTTTGTGGAAATGGCAGATTAACAGCGAGTTTTTCAGCCCAGTGTGAGCCCGCTTGGGATAGAAGATTAACTATCAAATTTTCTGCCAGAAAATTTGAACTCTTGGCATGATATTCTCGTCTACAAGAATAAGAGCGGTCTACAAAAAATCATTTGTATTGTTACGCGAACCATCCATTTATTCAACCGCATTACCGAACTCTGGTCGAATGAAAAAGGGGAGGTTGCTTAATGAGTACTGCCGGCATAATCAGGCAATTTGTTGAAACCGCAGGTGCCCAAATTTTTACAAGCTCGCAGTTTTTGGATCACGGCACTCGGAATGCTGTAGATAAAGCGCTTTCTAGATTTGTGAAAAGTGGTCTTGTTAAGCGGCTGGCAAACGGTGTGTTTGCCAGCGCAAAAAGTAATACCAATTACACAAGCACCGAAATTATCGTAAGTAAAGCAGCTGCATTCTCCAAGCGTGTAAGTAAAACGAATGCAAACCTGAACTCAGAGAATCCAACAGCCTTTCTTACAAATGGATGTACAAGTTCGTTTGGCTCCATAAAAGGAAGGCTGGAGTTCAAACACGCAAGTAATCGAAGAATCGACAAACTGGAGAATAAAGTCAAAATTCTCCCTGAATTCAAACAAGTGAATCCTGCACTTGTACTCCTTTCTTTAGCCATGAAAATTCAAAACTTTCTCAAGGGAAGCCCCATTCTTCCGCATCTTGTGTCCAGTAAAAGGCTCAAGAGTGAGGTATCTCTGCCGACAGGTTGTTCAATGAGCTTTTCAATTGCATGATTGATTCATGCTTGTAGCATAGCTAAGTGCGGAGCCTCAATTAGGATCTTCGCTTTGATTGTAACGTTCATACTGATCTTCATGTTTGTCTTGATACTGCTCCATGATTCGTCTCATTCCAGGATCCTTAGGCATGCTGTCGTCGTTTATATCCATGATCTTAAAGACTGTAGACAGGAAGCCGATGAGCATGATTACTCCAATTAACACAGCTATGCATCCCGGACCAAGCATTAGTGCCAGAATTCCCTTCCAACCGGACACGTTATGGGCTTTTGCCAGCCCCTGAAAAGCAAGATAGAAAAAATACAAACCTGCAAACCAGCCAAGAACCGGAATCCAGTCATACAACAATACTACCCAGCAGCAGGAAAGCGCTGTATATGTTCGTTGAAAGCTCCCACTGCCACCAAGTAAATGAAGCGCAATGGTTGTGGTGAACGAAATCACGTGTGAGCCAATGTAACTGGCCAGGAGCACTACACCGAAGTATATGAAAAAATATACCGGCAATCCGCCCATATGTTTCAACTCGTCGGCAAGAGCAGGGCTTGTTACTGCAAACATGCTGATTATTGTTGATGCGGTGAAGCTCAATGCTGCTGCATGAACTGCTGCACAGGTCAAGAAAAACAGGTTAGGGTCTTTCCAGCCCATGTCCCAGGAAATTTCATCAAAGAACAGTTTCGGGCTTAAAAGAATTCCTTTTACTGTTATGGCAAAGTTCCTAAGATACTCCATTCAGAGCAGCTCCCCCTGAATAGGTAGTTGCCCAGCCTTAGCCGAAAATATAACAGTGGTATTCAAACTTAATGCTTGAAAAAACAAGATCTGCCTGAAATGGCTTGAGCTTGAACTCTTAACCTATTTAGCTTCCAGCACAATTGCTGAACGGGGCTGAATAGTATAAGTCTTGTTTATTGGTTGGGCATTCTGAGGTGTAACGATATCCTGACCGGCTGGCAGATTTGTGTCCACCAGGCGACTCCATGAGCCGGGCGGGAGCGTGATTGTAATGGGCTCCCAGTATGAATTAAAGGCTGAATAAATCGGTTTTACGCCGGCGGCTTCAGGCTTGGTTTGCCAGGCTATAAACCTTGCGTAATCTGCAAAATCAGGTTTATAAGGTTCGGTACCGTGCCATATGAAGGAATTTGGCTCCAGTCGTCCCAGTTGATGGGATTGCCTGAGATCGATCATCATTTTTGTAAAGCGATGCATCTCCGAATTCTTGTCTTTCAGGCTCCAATCAAGCATATTTAGCTTGTCTTGGTTCCAGGTGTTATTGTTTCCGCCAGTTGTATGCCTGAACTCATCACCGGCCACTACCAGCGGTGTGCCTCTCGATAGCATCAGCATAGCCATCAAATTTTTAACCTGCCTGCTGCGTAGTGAATCAATGGCAAGCTTCTGGGCTTGTGGAATGTTTGCTTTGCTTGTCGGTCCTTCTACTCCGGAGTTCCAGCTGAAATTGTCGTTGGAACCATCTCTATTGTGTTCGCCGTTTGCATGGTTGTGCTTCTGATTGTAGCTTACCAGGTCGTTCATGGTGAAACCGTCGTGGAAGGTTACGCCGTTGATGGAATGTCGTCCTTGCTTTGCGTCAAACCAGCCGGGTGAGCCTGCAATTCTGTCTGCAAGTGCAGCCGTTTGACCGGTGTCGCTCTTTACGAAACGGCGAACCGTGTCTCTGTAGTCGCCGTTCCATTCAGACCACATTCTGTCTGAAAAACGGCCGAGGTGATATTGTTCGATGCTCCAGGGCTCAGCAATCAGTTTGACCTTCGAAAGCACCGGATCATTTTCTATTTTGTGCATGATCTCGCTTTTGGCTACTTCTTTGCCATTGGCGTCATATTTGAATGTGCTTGCAAGATCAAAGCGGAAGCCGTCCACATGCATTTCCTGCACCCAGTATCTGAGCGAGTCAAGAATTAGTTGCTGGGTCATGGGGTTGTTTGCATTCAAAGTATTGCCTGTGCCGGTCTTGTCGTTATACTGAGCCGGATCCCCAGGCTTGAGCAAGTAATAGTTCTTGTTGTCGAGTCCTTTCAGATTGATGGTGGGACCGCCGCCGTCTCCTTCTCTTGTGTGGTTGTATACAACGTCCAGGATTACTTCAATCTTGTTTGCATGCATTGCACGCACCATGTCTTTGAACTCAGCTACCTGCTGACCGCGGTGTCCGTCAGCGGCCAGGCTGCCGTCGGGTGCTTTGTACGAAACCTGATTGTAGTTCCAGCTGTCATAGAGCTGCTCTCCTGTTTGAGGGTTTTTCGGAGGCCAGCCGGAGCGGTCGCCTTGCATAATCGGCATTAATTCAACCGCCGTCACTCCCAGCTCTTTCAAATAGGGGATTTTTTCAATGAGTCCGCGGTAGGTGCCGCGCAGATGTCCCAGAGTTGCGTCTCCGCCCGTGTAGCCGCGCACATTCAGTTCGTAAATGATTGTATCCGACATTGGCGTATTCGGGCGCACGTCGCCCTTCCAGTCGTAGCTGTCTTTAATGGCGATTGCTTTGGGCATGTCACCCAGATTCTCCGGAGCGTTGCTGCCGCGATTGCTCAGCGGAATCTCGCTTGAGCTTACGGCCTTCGAGCTGGGATCTACAAGCCCTATATTTTTGTTGAATCTGGAGCCATCTTTACCGGGAGTGTTAGGACCTTCTGCACGGTACTGATAAAAAGTCCCTTCAGGCAAACCTTCGGCAAAGGTATGCCAGGTGTTTCCGCTTCTTTCCATGGGGATCACCCGGCTTGGTGTTTTATCGCCTGCCTGATTGTAAATCAGAACTTCGACTTTGCTTGCACTTTCGGAAGCCACGACAAAGTTGATGCCTTTATCGGTTACGGTCGCTCCCAGGGGCATTGTGCTTGGGTCAACAGCCTGTGCCGGCTTGACCAGCGTTTGCTCAGCTGCGGCTGCAGCTGCTTTCTCTGGAGGCAGCTTGCCTGGAACTGCGGCATCCTTAGCTTGATGGGGAGAATATTCGAATCCCGGTCTGTATTTTGGGTTTGCCTGGAACTGTTTCCATTCGCTTGACCAGTTCTCAAAGTAAGTTCTGCCGTTTGATGCAAGTTCTGCTCCCATGACAAGCGGATTGTCGATAACAGTCGAGTTGCCTTTAACCGATGCTTCAGCCTGGCGTGCAGCCGATTCCATATTGGCTCTCAGAATATAATAGTTGGCTTCTGCCTGGAGCGGATCTGTTTTTGCCATCTTTCCGATTTGCTTATAAATCGGTTCGGCAAACTTTGCAATTCTCAGGTGCTTGAGCTCATGAGCAAGCCTTGCTGGTCCTTCACTTTCGTTGAACAGCACCCGGTTTCCAGACATGTCCGCTTTGCTCTGTATATTCTCGGCAGCAAGCTTTACCCGTGCAAATGGATTATCCCTGCCCAGATTTCTCAAAACCGGATCTTGTAACTCAGCAAGTTGCTGTTTGAGACTTGTTGTTTTCGCCTGTGCATCCGGACTTGCCGGATCTACGGCCGCCAGCTTATTTTCCAGTGTCTCCTGGCTGTATTTCAGGTATCGTTCTACTGGAATACCTTTGCCGAAGGGCTGGCCGTTTATGGCGTGGTCTACTACGGTTGTTATTCCCTTTTGAATCGGCGGCAGGGCGAAATTTATGAAAGCGCCGTTTGCTGCAGCGTTAAGCCGATCTTCAAATTTGAGGTTGCTTTTCTCGCCGAGTATTCCCGAAACCAGATGGGAAGTTTCAAGGGCCGTCAAACCACCGGCCGCACCAACAGCTAAGCGTCCCAGGCCTGTATACAAACTGCTTTTTGCAATGCTTTGCGATCTTGCAAGCATATGGTTACCAGCCGAGAATAGGCTGAAAGCGGCTATCGAACCAGTCGCGTTTCCTAATCTGGTTTCTCCCTCATGCGGGGATTTTGCAAAGTCGAAAATTCCTGCGCCGACAATCTGGGCAGTTGTATCGGAAGCAAGAAATCTGGCACCGGCTCCCTGAAGCCCAAGGTTCCGCCCCAGTGAATTCAAGCCTAACCCTGCTACCTTTCCGACAATCGTATAGGTGAGTATGGCGCCACCAGCTGAGGAGAGGCTCTGTACCGCCCAATCAGTGCTCAGAGTTTTGGCCGGTGCCACATAAGCAGGCTCAATTTTCTTTTCGGTGAAGTTATTGCAGATCTGTGTCAGGCCGGTGCCGTTGATAAACGGATGAAATACGTTGTCCGTCCACCAGCCTTGCGCGCGGGGATCGTTTTGCAAGTCGGCTACCAGTGCCGATTCTGTTAGGGTAATATGGTCCGCCGACACTTTTTACCTCATATCCCTATCTGTGTCAGCCGCATGGCTCTAAAATCCTCATCTATTTATGCGCTCCGGCATATGGGAGAATCACGCTTTCGAGCTAAAACTATCTGCATCTACCGTGAATCTGGACTTTCAGGATAGAGATCGAACTTAAGTCTCTTTAAGCTTTGCCGAAGTTCAGGCAAGCAGGTTCATCTTTACTGGACACAGATTTATTGTCGTGAAAAACTTGAAGTGGCAGTTGGCCTTGCTATCTTCCATGAAAACAACTCTGCAAGCTAAGAGACTCAGGCAGACGGCTCAAAAAATGTTTGAGGTCCGGAAGTACCAGGAGTCTATCAATTTTTGCAAACGGGCCTTGATTATAGAGCCTGATGATTCTGATGTGCTTGAACTTCTTGCCAGGCTATATCTAATTACTGGGCAGAATCGTGATTCAGCAGAGCTTTTCAGACGCTTGAGCACTAATTTTTCAGACAAAGTCGAGATCTGGTACGGACTTGCTGCGGTAGAAAGCCGTTTGAATAATTTTGAGCAAGCTGCCACAGCTTTCAAGAATGCAGTAGAGCTCAATCCCACTCATGTTGAATCCTGGAACGGTCTTGGTCGGGCCTTGCATGCTCTGGGAGATTTTGCCGGGGCTGAAACAGCCATTGAAACAGCTCTTTCAGTTTCGCCTGAATCTTCTGAGTCCTGGTACAATCTCGGTCTTATTCAGTCGGATAAGAATGAACTTGAAAAAGCTGTAGCCAGCTTTCAGAGAGCTGCAAAAGCTAACCCCGATTTTGCACCGATCTGGAACAATCTCGGTACAGTGCTTTTGCGCGCAGGAAAACTAAAAGAAGCGAAGTTTGCATATGAAAAGGCTTTGTCGATCAATCCTGATTATCAAACTCCCAGGCATGGAATTGATGAATTGTCCAGAAAGCATTTTGCTGCAGGCGTTGAATTGCTGAAAAGCGGCAAAAACGATAAAGCACTGAAGGAGTTCGATGCAAGCATAGTCTTGAACCAATTTGACAGTGCTTCATTCAGCAACCGGGCGCTCTGCTATTTAAGGCTCGGGCGTTTGAAAAAAGCCCTCTCTGATTACAGTGAAGCCATAAAGCTAGAACCTGCGAAATACAGGGCATTTTTGAATCGCGGACACGTCCATTTTCTCTTGAAAGATTATAAGAAGGCCGTCGAAGATTTCACACAGGCTTTTCATCTTGAACCGCGTTCCTCGTCGGCGCTGATGGAGCGAGGTCTTGCTTTTCTAAAGTTGAAAAAGTTTGATGCAAGCATTGATGATCTAACTGCTGCAATCAGCTTGAACTCTCAAGATCCGGTGCTGTTTTTCAGTCGAGGCCTTGTTTATTCCAAGCTTTCAAACTGGGATAGCTGCGTCGAAGACTTCAGCCGTGCTATTGAGCTGAATCCTGAACTTGCGCTTGCTTATTTGCACCGTGGTCTGGCGTTCAAGTATATGAAAGAATATGATCGTGCACTTGCCGATCTGAACAAATCGCTTGAGCTCGGTCCTGACGACAATGCTGCTTATTATGTAAGGGCATGGACAGAATTCAGCCTTCGTGACTACAAGAAAGCAGCATATGATCTGGGTAGCTTCCTTACAAAACGCGGTCTGGCTATCTTTGAAAGAAGGAAGCCGCCAGAAAGAAAATAAACAGATTCGCATTCAATCGAGAACAAGATAATAAGCAGTGATGGAAAGAAACAACAAGCATGTACTCAATACAGCCTTCAGGCTGAGTTTGAAATTGCTTTTCGGATTTCTATTGCTTTCTGCAACGCTTGTTGCTTGCAATTTTCCCGGTGAGGATGCAGCTCAGAGTAAGCATGCCATTGAGCTGGTAAAAAAGAAGAACTTTCAGGAGGCGGAACATATTCTTCAGGCGCTTGTGCTTAAGAACGAAAACAAACTGAGAGAAATAAAAGCAGAAAGCAAGGCTCAAGGCAAGACAAGAGTGGAGAAAACAGAAAAAGAACAGGCGCGGCGTCTGTCAACTGCTTACAAAAATCTGGGCACTGTTTTGTTTGAATCCGGCAAGTACGGTGAGGCTGAGCAATATCTCGAAAAAACAATTGAAACTTATCGCGAATACTTCGGCAAGGAAAACAGTTTTGTGGCTGAAGCCATGAATTTGCTGGCTCTGAGTTATTACAAGCAGGGGAAACTTATGGAAGCCGAGCGATACTATGAGGATTTACTTGCAATTCAGAGAAATATTTTAAGCCCCGGGAATCTTTCGCTTGCATATACTGCCAATAATCTTGCTTCGATATATCAAAAGCAGGGCGATGATGAGCAGGCTGAAAAATATTTTCAATGGGCGCTGAATCTCTGTCTCTACAGCAAGCTTTCGGAAAAAGACATGGACCGCCTCGCGGATATTATGAACAATCTGGCGCTTTTCTATCAAAAAAGGGGAGACTACGCCAGTGCAAAAGCAATGATTCAGAAAGCACTGGCAATCGAGAACAGGCACAATTCTATTGCTTTTAGCGTTGACAAGGTTCGCAGTTTACTGGTGCTTGCGTCCATAGAAAAGTCGTGTTTCGACCTTGAGGCATCGGAGTCTCATTACCAGCAAGCAATGGAGTTGGTTAACAAATCCCTGCCGACAAGGACGGATCTCGCATCGGAAGCGCAGTTTAACTATGCCGAACTCCTGGCTTCTGAGCGCAAATTCAAAGACGCAGAACCAGTGTATGAAAAGGCGCTGAATTCCTGTGAAAAAGCATATGGCAGCGAACATCCCAAAGTTGCCGAGATGTTATCCGATTTTTCTCAGTTATACAAAAGAACTGCTAAATACAACGAAGCCGAAGCTCTTTTGAAACGGGCTCTATCGATCCAGGAAGTCACCATCGGTGTTGATACGCAGGCATATCTGGCTACAGTGTACCGTCTGGCTTCGATACTTGCTACGCAGAACAAATATAGTGATGCTGATGAGATTTATAAAGAGGTCCTTCCCAAACTCAAAAACAGAATTGGACCGGATCATCCGTTTGTTGCCGATACTTATGACAACTGGTCCGGATTTGTGGATCGGACCGGTGATCGTGAGCGGGCTGAGAGCTTGCGGGCAAGTGCAGGCCTGATAAGAAGAAAGATTGCTCGCTCAATAGGTCCTGTTTACGGTCCGGAGCTCTGATCCTGGGGCTCTGATCTTAATCTAATAGAAAGACCCGCGTTTGCCATAACTTGAACCCGGTTTAGCCTTATTGCTTTCGTATGCTCATTCTGTCAGCAATTCGAGGCAGTAAAAATGCAGGTCAAGTCAAATTTCAGTCAGATTCAGACAAATCAGGCGCCCTGTGCTTCTTTGACGGCGGGTCTGCCGGGCATGGATGTCAGGGCCTGTAATTTCAGAGCAAAGAGCCGCTTTGTCGAGTTCGCACTTAAATCCGATCTGCTTACAAGAAGAGAAATAGAAGAAGCTGAAGAAATCGCTTTATCACTCGGAGACTCGCTTGAGACGGTGCTTTTGAGAAGCTCTTTTCTAACCAGAGAACAGTACGACCGCTGCATCAAAGCTGTGGCTTTTGTTGAAAAAGAACTGATTACCGAAAGGCTTGCACTACAGGGCTTAAATATGGCTTGCAAAAAGGGTTTAAGCCTGGAAGAAGGTTTGAGCTACTTTGGCTGGGCCTGGTAAAGAAGTTTGCATGATCACTAAAGTCCGGGTACATTGAGAAGAGTCATGCAGGTTAGGCTCAATGGACCCCACCACACTGGGAATCGGAATCATAGCCTCAAGCTTTTTGCTTTTTTCCAGGAAGGGCAACAAGTCGACTGAGGACAGTTTGATATTTGCAAAACAGTGCAATGCTGCAAGCTGGGCGGTGCTACAGGCTCTCGAAACTGCAATAAATGTGCCGCGAGCAAGCAAACTTTATCCATTGAGCCGCTACTGGCTTAATCTTGAGGAGATAGACTATCAGCGGGGAAATGTTTCAGCCAGCCTTGAGTTTGTCGAGGAAGTCAGACGAACACGGACACTCACCGGCAAAACAAAGGACCGTGTTTTTATCAAGAAATTCGGATTTGTGTGGGTGATTGAAGAAATCTTCCTGGCAAATCAAGTTCAGCTTGCTGTCTCGCTTTACTGGAAGGATCTGAGCACTTCCGACAAAGGAAGAAACAGTTTCAGAAGAACTTCAAGAAAATCTAGTTATGAAGAAAACATTCTCCAGGGAGTTATTGAGCTTACAAGAGAAATAGTTCAAAGGGCGGATCGTAGTTCTGTGTCAACAGGGACGTCCCCAATTTCAGGACCGCCGCCCGCTCCAGGACTTTCTGCCGGCAATCTGGTTGGGCCGCCACCACTGGCAGTGTCAGGTGCTTCGGCGGTTCAGAGTGCTTCGACGCAAATCCATGCGTCAAATCCAGGGCAGCCTTCACTGCGAGCTTCCTTTGGAGGGCGCCGACAGAGCAATAAACTGGCATTCAAACATATGAGCCGCACTGTTTCAATGTCGACAGAAGAGCATGCCAAAAGGCTGGTGGAATGGCCTAATCCCCAGGACTACCATGAAGCGATTCAGAATCCGTCCTTTTGTTTTGAACTCGAAAGCCTCCAGGTTGGTATGCCCGAGCTGGACCAGCTGGGAATGCCCAGGGTTTCTTCCGGAGCTTTTGCCAGTGTTTATAAAATTCGCTCGGAGCATGGAGACAAAGCCGTTCGCTGCTTCCTGCACCCGCTCAAAGACCAGAAGTACAGGTATGGGGTTCTTTCCCAGGCCGTCGGTCCTGAGATAATCCCATGGACGGTAAATTTCGAGTTTCATGACCAGGGAATCCGCATAGGAAACTCCTGGTATCCGATTCTTGTAATGGACTGGGTTGAAGGAACTCCCCTCAACATCTATGTGGCTTCGCTCTGTAATGAAAGAAACACGGATGCTCTGGAAAGTTTGCGGCAGAAATTTGCAAGAATGAGCAGGGGGCTGAGAATTGCAAATGTAGCTCATGGAGATTTGCAGCACGGAAATATTCTTGTCAGAAATGGAGAACTATTGCTTGTCGATTATGACGGCATGTATGTGCCTGGTTTGAAAGAAAAAAGCAGCAACGAACTGGGCCACCCGAATTATCAGCATCCAGCCCGCAACGATAAAGACTTCAATGAGTTGATAGACCACTTTTCAAGCTGGGTTATAGACAGTGCCCTTTTATGCCTGCAAGAAGATCCGGGTCTCTGGGAATTTAATGATGACGGTGAAAGCCTGCTTTTCCATCGTCATGACTTCGTATGCCCCGAAAGATCACCCTTATTAATTCATTTGTCTGCGCATAGCAGCCTGATAATACGTAAGCGAATGAGCTTTTTTCGCGATTTACTTGAAAGGGAGCTCTTTGAAATTCCGCCTCTTGAGGGCGAAATTTTGCCGATTCTGGAGGTCGAGAATCCCTGCGGCAGGCAAAATGAGCCTTTAGTCAAGAGCTCCGGACTTCCAGACTGGCTTTCGGGGACTGATATAGATTAAAAAAACAGCTCGGGCAAAATTCTTTATTTCTTGTCGAGTTTGAACGTCAGGCTACAAGTGAAGTTCTGGAACTGTCTAGTATCAGCTACAAATTTAATGGTGGCAAATACGTATTGAGGCGTTATATTAACTCAATTAAATTTAGTCCTGTAGTTGGAACAGGGTTCGGTAACTACTTCGCTAAGGTCATGCAAAAATGATTTTAAATCTTGTATCTAGCATTTTTCGTAGAAAAGAAACTCAAGCACCCAAAGAATCCGTGGTGATTCCGAACTTGCAAGATCAGCAGGAATTCGAGCCCGAGAAAATAAGCATGCAGCTAATGGATGCATACAAGAAATTCCGTACTCAGTGCCGCCTGCAGAGAGTGGAAAACATAGAACACAGAAGCTGGAAAGTAACAGGCAATATCCAGTTGCATGCAAACGATGAGGGACTTTATGTTCTTCGTGATGAACAGGGGCGGGTTGTTAAAACCCGTGATGCTATGCGCCGCGTGCGTGAATACCGTTATGACCAGGAAGGGCAGCTCGAGATGAGCAAATATGGACTCTGGAGCAAAATGCCCAATGCCGGAGTTTCCGAAAGCGGAACCCTGATCTGGAAAACCAGAGAGCGCGAAACCTACGAATGTCTTGATGGAACCACGATCTGTATCACATTTTCAAACGGCAGCTTGATTGCGCAAAATGAGAAAACCGGCGAAGAAACTGCAATTTCATTGACAGGCAAAATTCATCATGTTTACAAGAAAGATGGTGTTAGCAGAGTTCGCATTTATGTCGAAGGCAAGCTCGTAAGCGAGTTGGAAACGTTTGATGAATCAGCTAGCTGTGTTGTACATACAATGGCTGAGGAGTCTCAGCATGAGCTCAAGCATGTAGCAAGAATCGAACGTCGCTTCAGAGCTGGAAAGCTTGTAAGAGAGTCGTTTGAATTCTTTGAGAAAAGAACAAATTCAGATAGCATCAAAATGAGTTTTAATCTTCCCACAGGCGAACTTCATCTTTCTAGGGTCAAGAAAATCGAAAACATATATATACAGGGCTCCCTGGTTGAGACTATTTTCGAGTTATCAGAGCCAGTAAGCGTTAGCAGGGATAAAGAAGGCAATGTATCACTCATCAGAGGCATCAGCAAGGTCAGGAGGCTTAAGATGCAAGATGGAGTTGCCTCGGTAGTTTTTGTCGATAGCGCCGGCTGTGAAAACCTGCATTTCCCACAATTCTGAAACTGGAACCAGCTCTTAATCTTTCCGTCTGCCTGAGTGCAGAATGAGGAAAGTTGAAGATGAAATCAGAAACACATGCTTTGGATAACTTAGTGTTATTAGCGGTGCTTTTGCTATCAAGTTTTGTGCTTATTCCAGCTGCCTATTGCCAGGCGTTTTTTTCGGGTGGAACTAGTGCCAGAGGTCCGGGGTGGCCTGTGATCAGTGGTCCGGGTGCCAATATTCTAACTCCCACAGGCACGATTGTTTTTCCGGTCCTCTCCGAGAAAAAGACTGAAAGCAAGGTGCCTGAAATGAGAGTTAGTGATCACCCTGTAAAATGCCAGGTAATAAACTATTCCTGGCCGGACGATCAGGGAAAAGACACAAAGCTTGAAAGCAAAACTGCCGTTTCACCTGCTTCAGGAAAACAAATCGCTGTTTTTCTTGGAACCAAACTCGTTAGCTATTAGATTCCAGCCTTGATAAGCCCGGAATTTAATCTAGTGGCACAAGAGGTCAGCAAACTATCCCTGGCTGGATGAATCCGCCATATGACCGAGTTTTGTGTAGGCTGGCTGTGGCATGGAAACTATAGTACTGGTAGCGTTCTCTTGGTGGTGTTTGGGAGCTTGGCCTGGCGGTATGAAGAAAAGCGGAAGCAATTCTGAGCTGAACAAAATTCTGGCTGCTTTGCTGGCTGTTTTTCTGCCGCTGCTGTCGCCTGTTGGAGCAAGTGAGCCGGGGGGCTGTGTTTTACTTGATACTGATAGCTCCGGCAAGCGAGTGATATCGTCCTCGAAGCTGCTTTCATCTAACAGGCGGAAAAAGCTCGGTCCTCAGCAGGTAAAGTACAAGCAGGGAATTCCCTGTGTGCCCATGATGCTTATCGACGATCCGAATACGTTGATAGTTTGTGATCGGGATGCGAATCTTAAAGCAGAAAAAAGAACTATAACTTTGAGCCGGGGCAAGGGCGTTTATATGGTAGGCAAACTGCCTCTCATAATAGAAACGCCCCTGGGAACAGTGAATTTGCCAGGAAATAGCGCTGCGATTATCGAACAGGCTGACAATGGGCTCCTGCGTGTTGACCATCTGACAGGACAGGCATCGAATGTTTCTGTAAAACGCTGGAAAGGTACCAGGACTTACACTGCTTCATCAGGAGATGAAATATGCCTGGCTCCACGGGGATCTTCACCAAAAGAACTGCTGCCCCGAGACGGAGTCCCAAGGCAGGACCTCTCTACTGAGGTCGGAGATAACGGGATCTTACTTACTGAAAGCAAGTTTGAGCCTAAAACCATGCTGGACA
The DNA here is from genome assembly GCA_964615655.1 of uncultured Candidatus Obscuribacterales bacterium. Taxonomy (GTDB): domain Bacteria; phylum Cyanobacteriota; class Vampirovibrionia; order Obscuribacterales; family Obscuribacteraceae; genus JAIEPM01. The sequence continues at coordinate 108,153 of CAZTQO010000003.1, forward strand.
AAGAATGCTTATTGCAGTGTGATTCAAACAGTTTTATTCAAGTAAGACGGAAAGTATATTTATTGCGCCGTTCCATCGACGAACAGGAGAACGAAACAGGTGCCGTCGGACATTGTAAAAACGACAACATGCCTCTGATTTTGCAAGACAGCAAAGAAAGCTTGAAAGCAGTTAGCCACGCAGAACCCTTCAGTCAGGCTCTAAATATATATACGAAAGAAACCGGTGCTGCGCTTGTTAAGTACGACAACAAGACAGAAATTGAGTTCAACCATCCTTTAGTGACCGAACTCAAAAGCGGTGAGGCAGTTTTTCTGGCTGAAAAAAACTGTTTTATTAAAACGCCCGGTTCAATGATCAAACTAGATCCCGCAGCGCTGGTTCTTGTAAGTGTTAATGATGATGTGGTCAAGTTGCGCACCCTCTGGGAGAATCATCGCAACAGCGTGCATCAGATTGTTTCCGGCACCAATATCAATGTTCTTGCAGGTGATGAGTCGATTCTGAGCCCTGAGCTTCGATCGGTATATCTTGCTGCCTCCAAAGACATGGTCGGCCGGCGTCTTACGCATTTCACCGAGCTGCCTTCAGGTGGTGTCGTTCACTTTTCGGAAGTTTCCCTGATTTCGCTGGCACAAAGTTCGGACCTCTTGAACCAACTTGCCAGCAGCAGCGAGTCCCAAGACAGATCTATCGTCAAACGGATCAACAAGATGGCTGCAATCTTAGTTCAAATAAGTGCTTCGCATGGAATGTATGAGCTAATGCAAGCACCGCAGTGGAAACGCGAACTGAGGTCTTCTTCTTCAGCTCCGGTTTTGTAGTTTTCTTTTCGGGCATCCGGGAAGAAATCGATTATGAAAGACCAGATAAGCCAGAGTCCTGAATCCGGAAAAAAGAGTCCTGTTGCAGAGTCGATCCTGAATCTTTGCTTTTTTGGCGGCGCTTTTCTGCTGATTTTTGCCGGCGGCTTGATAGTTACTTTTGTAAGTGAATTGATCTTGGGGCAGTCAAAACACCCTGCCTCAGACATGGGCCTTATTGTTTTTCTGTGCGGAATTGTTTTTGTCGGAAGCAAGTTGATTTGCGAGCGCTTAAACGAAAACAAAGCAGTCAAAGAACTCAGGCAGGATCAGCTTATTCTGATGAAAGCCCGTTCTAAAGGTTCTGCGCTTACTATATCGGAGGCGGCTCTGGAATGCAGGCTTTCACTGCTTTTGCTTTCACTGCTTTTGCTTTCACTGCTTTTGCTTTTGCAGGCTCAAGCTTTTGCAAATTCAGGAATTCAGCTCAATATCAGCAGGCATAAAGCTGCATCAGGGCGCAAGTATTTGATCATCGAATCGGCCAATTGCAGTTGTGACTTTGAGCTCAAGCGTCCGAGCCAGCAAGATGAAAAAGTGCTTCTGTGCATACCGGCAGCGTTTACAAGCAAGGAAGGAGGGCTGTGCGGCTTATATGCAAAAAACGGGCAGATCGCAAACGAAAAAGCAGTTGATATGGGAATTGGTGGTGCTGCGGTGATCAAGAATGGAGAGCTTGAAATAATTGACACTAATTCCGGCCAGCATATCAATCGTGATTTCGTTCAGAATTTGAAAGACAACAAGTTTTCCTTTTTTCAGCAATTTCAAATAATCAAAGGTGGGAACGCAGAAAGCTTTAGAGACAAAAGCCATTTTCAGCGACGTTGCATAGCCACAAGAGGAGACAAGAAAGTTTGTGTAATTGAAAGCGATTCATCCATTACCTTCAATGAATTTGCTCACGACTTGTTGGATATTGGAGTGGATAATGCCATATACACTGACATGGGACCCTGGAGCGAAGGCTGGTATCGTGATGCTAAAGCCGGAGTCGTAAAAATCGGGGAAAGTCGCTACATGACTGACAGGCAGACGAACTGGTTCGTACTAAAAAAAAATCCAGGAAATTGAATCCGGGATTCACATATCTTCTTTACTTGACGGCGCCGGAAAATCTTTGAAACGGCTCATACAAATAAGGCATGCGTGCGCTAAAATGTGGGGTTTAGCCTGAAGGGCTGGTATCGGTTGGAAGGGCTGTGCAGCAGTCATGTTCAAGAATTACAATTTGAACGGTGTTTTTGACGAAATGTTTCTGGAGGCAGGCGTCCCCAGACCACATTATGAACCGGTTTATGGACAGCTTAGCAACTTGAATGACCAGGCATTCCAGCGAAGGCGCCGCCTGGCCGACATTACATTTCGCAATCAAGGCATAACATTTACTGTATACAAAGATGCATCAGGTGTGGAGCGCATCTTTCCGTTTGATCTGGTTCCGAGAATTGTGCCGGCCAACGAATGGCAGGTGATTGAACGAGGTCTTGAGCAGCGAATCTCTGCTCTCAACATGTTTTGCAAGGATATTTACAATAAGCAAAATATTTTGCGTGAAAAAATCATTCCGGCAGACATGATTTACAGCGCCAAGATGTTCCGCCGAGAAATGATTCATGTGCAGGTGCCCAATGATATTTATATTCATGTTTGCGGCACGGATCTGATAAGAGACAGTAATGGTCAGTATCTTGTGCTTGAGGACAACGGGCGCACCCCAAGCGGTGTGAGTTATGTGCTTGAGAATCGGGCTGTAATGAAGCGGGTCTTGCCCAGCCTTTTTGACCGCTATGTAGTGAGATCTGTCGAAGATTACCCCTTCAATTTGCTTCAATGCCTGAAGGAACTCGCCAGGCATGGTGTCGACGATCCGACCATAGTTGTGCTCACTCCTGGTATTTACAATTCGGCATACTTCGAACACAGCTTTCTGGCACGGCAGATGGGTGTAGAGCTTGTTGAGGGCAAAGATCTGATTGTGGATGACAGCCGGGTTTATATGAGAACAACTGCCGGACTCAAACCGGTTGATGTCATATACAGGCGCATCGACGATGACTTCTTAGACCCGCTTTGTTTCAGACCGGACAGCATTCTGGGTGTTCCCGGTTTGATGAATGCCTACCGCTGTGGAAATATTGCACTTGCAAATGCCGTAGGCACAGGAGTGGCCGACGATAAGGCTGTGTATCCTTATGTACCTGAGATGATCAAGTTTTATCTGGGTCAAGAACCGATTCTGAACAATGTAACCACTTATATTTGCGCAAACGATAAGGATCGCAGATATGTGCTTGAGAATCTGGACAGTCTGGTTGTAAAAGCAACCAATGAGTCGGGCGGTTACGGCATGCTTATGGGTCATCAAGCAAGTGCCAGTGAAAGAGAAGAATTTGCAAAACGAATAATTCAGGACCCGCGTAATTATATTGCTCAGCCGATTGTGCAACTGAGCCAGCATCCCAGCCTGGTTAACGGTGAGTTCAGGGGGCGAAGAGTCGACCTCAGACCATACATTTTGTTCGGCAAAAAAGTTGTGGTTACACCTGGTGGGCTTACCAGGGTTGCATTGCAGGAAGGCAGCCTTGTGGTAAACAGTTCGCAGGGCGGAGGAAGTAAAGATACCTGGGTCCTAGAGGAGGGCTATTAGATTGTCGAGCCAGGAAAACGCAGAGAAGAAGAAATCGACTACCGTCAAGCAAGACTGGGCAATGCAAACTCAGTCGCTTGCCAAGCCGATTGCAAAACCGCTTTCCATGAGTGCTTCCGCTCGTGTACCACGCAGTCCCACCGGCAGACCGATGCTTGCTCGTGTAGCTGAATCCATGTACTGGATGAGTCGATATATGGAGCGAGCTGAGCATGTGGCCCGAATTGTGCTTGTGAATTTCAATCTGCTAATGGACCTGGGTGAACTGGCTCCCACCATGCAAGACAAGCAATGGCAGGGTGTGATGCGGATTCTGCGGCTGGACAATAGTCCTGAAGGAATTGAATTGCTCCAGCATTTCAATGACAGGCAGATCGGTCAGAAGATTGCTGAGTTTATGACTTTTGACGCTCGCAACAGAAACAGTCTTTTCAGCTGTCTTACCAAAGCAAGAGAAAATGCAAGAAGCATCAGAGAGAGTATTTCTGCTGAAATGTGGGAGACTTTAAATACGCTCTACTGGTCGCTTCTGGCAGACGATTTCAAACAAAAACTTGAAGAGAGTCCTCAGCAAATTTTTCAATCTGTGATCATGGGCTCCATGCTTTTTCAGGGTGTAGGTGATCAGACACTGCCGCATGGTCAGGGCTGGCAATTCATACAGCTGGCCAAGTTTCTTGAAAGAGTGGACATGACCTGCCGCATTATTGATACAAAGTTCGATATTTTAAGAGCAGCAGAAGCCACCACTGAAACTCCATTGAGAAATATTCAATGGATGGCGGTGCTCAGATCTTGCGGATCTATCGAGGCCTTCAGGCGCAGGCATATAGGCGATATGGATCCGCAGAGGGTGGCAGCGTTTTTAATCCTGGATAAAGAGTCTCCCAGATCGATTAGATATTGTGTAAGCCAGGCTCAAAATGCTGTGGCAGGAATCGCAGCCTGTGTGCATCCACTGGAAATCGACCCTGCTGAAAAAATACTGGGGCGGCTGAGCTCGCAACTCGAATTCGCAGATTCCAGAGAGTTCAGCGGTGTGGGTCTGAAGTATGTGCTCAGGCAAATTCAGGAAAATACAGCCGAGGCTGCCTCTGCAATTCAAAGGTCATATTTCTTGCATTAGAATAAACAGAGAACGTAGTCAGTTGTTACCGGTAGCAGGCAAAGTTAACCAGAAAAATGCTTTTAACGATCACACACAGAACAGATTTGAATTATTCGGACTATATCAATGAATCGGTGATGGAGTTGCGTATGGCTCCCAGGCAGGAGAATAACCAGCACCGGCTTTCATTCAGCCTGGCAATCGGTCCGGCAGCTAAAGTGAGAAGCTATTTTGACTGGCTTGGCAATTCAGTACACGCATTCTCAATTAACGCCTTGCATAACCAGATTCAAATCATTGCAAAAAGCGTTGTGGAAACAAGCGTACAGATTGTAGATCTGTCACAGCTTCAGGATCTCTGGTCGCAAGAGGCTGAGTATGACTACAGCCTCTATGACTTCCTTGCTTTTGGCGGGCCGGTGGTCGATACACCGATGCTCAGAACGCTTGCCGGATCAATACTTGATACAGCCAGGTCCGGATCACCATCATTGAGGGTGGGTGAGCTTGTAAAAGCAGTTCTGAAAAAAATCGATGATGATTTTGCATATGAAAAAGGTGTGACTACATCTGCAAGTCCGATTACCGACATTCTTGAACATTCGCGTGGAGTTTGCCAGGACTTCACTCACTTAATGATTGGTCTTTGCCGGGCTCTGAACATTCCTGCCCGTTATGTAAGCGGATATATTCACCCCGATAAAGAAAGATTCAGAGGCTATGGCGAGTCTCATGCCTGGGTGGAGATTTATCTGCCTTCTTTTGGATGGCTTGGTGTGGACCCCACAAATAACTGCGCGGTCGGCAGCAACTTTGTTAAAGTTGCACTGGGCAGAAACTATCAAGATGTTCCTCCGAACAAGGGTGTGTACAAAGGTGAAGGCAAGGAAATCATCGAAGTGGCCGTGGAATCCGAGCAGCTGGAATTTATTCCTGCAGAACTTGCCGCTGAAAGAACTGAATCCCTAAATATTCCTGTGTTTGCGGGGAATATTGATGAACAGATGCAGCAAATCAAGCAGCAGCAGGAGCAGCAGCAGCAATAGAAAAGCTCGCTTGGCAGGCTGGTTAATATGGTTTCAGGGATGGCTAAGCTAGATGCACAATCCGCATGACAAGCAGGACTCTGAGTTGGGGTCTGAAGAACTGGAGCGCCAGGGTCCGCAGGCGCCAGTTAATGAATCGGGTAGCTTCGGCCAGGACGGCTTTTCTGCCGATTCAACCATGCCTTCAATGGCGAAAATAGACGAAGCCGATCCTTTTCCGGAAAATATGTCTGATAAGGTAGACAGGGCTTTGATCGGGAAGATTATTGATGACAAATTCAGGGTAACTGATGTGCTTGGAAAAGGCGGCATGAGCGTTGTTTACAAAGCTCAGTGGGTGGTGTTTGCCAAGCCGGTTGCTCTTAAAGTAATGCATTCGCATCTGGTCAATGATCAAAACGCACTCCTGCGCTTCAAGCAGGAAGCTAAGGCTGCTATAGAACTTGACCATCCGAGTGTAATCAAAGCCTATCAATTTGGTGTTACCGGCGGTGACAGCTCTAAGCCGTATATTGTAATGGATTTTATAGAAGGGCAGTCTCTTTCTGAGTTTCTGAAAAAGGGCGGACGTTTGCCCGTCAATGCTGTTCTGGAAATATTCATTCAAGTGGCTGACGCACTTGCTCATGCTCATCAAAAAGGGGTAATTCACCGGGATTTGAAGCCAAGCAACATAATGATTGTGGGCAAAGAAGGAGAAAAATTCAAAGTAAAGATTGTAGACTTTGGAATAGCCAAAATACTGAGCCAGGAAGGCGAACAAGCTCACCGGCTGACTCAAACCGGTGACATATTTGGCAGTCCGCTTTATATGAGCCCGGAACAATGCATGGGTCGTGTTGTGGACAAGCGCTCCGATGTTTATGCTCTTGGTTGCGTACTCTATGAATGTTTGAGCGGGCGCCCTCCTCATCAGGGCGGTAATGTTTTTGAAACTTTCCACAAGCACACAACTCAGATTCCTGCATCGCTGAGCATTCCGGATGCCGAAAAGGCCCTTGTTGATCGTCTTGATGCTATTGTGTTCAGGGCGCTCGAAAAAGATCCGGACAAGCGATATCAATCTATGTCCGAGTTCGAGTCAGATCTGGTTGCAGTCAGGCGCGATCTCGAAGCCGGTCTTAGAGGTACCAATCTGGGTATCGGTCTCAGCCGCAGCAGGCGATCGCTTTTGAGATTTTTCTACGCTGCTCCCAAAGTTGCCATGCTTGCAGGATTTCTGGTACTGGTTCTTGCTCTGTCCTCTGCTTTTCTTTACTCCAAGTATTCCTGGTTTTTTTCAGAGCACAAATTTGAAACCGTAAGCAATCGCTGGCTTGACTTTGTTCCGGGCAAGAGAAAAAAGGTAAAGAACAAGATAAGCCAGCAAGAAAGGCAGAAACGTCTGGACAACGGCAAGGTTGCTTACTTATTTGCCAAGCTCAACAATGCAGACAGCTCTGCACATATGATCGACCTCTGGGAGAAAAAGGCAAAAGAATGCATGCGGCTTGAAGCTCCGGCCGAGGAGATTCAGGCAAGGACCAATCTTATAGACATACTCAGGCAACGTAGCGACGACAACAGCACTTACTTCGTCGAGCAAGCGGAAGCCTTAGCTGAGTGCTTGTTGAATCAGGGCAATTTTGAAAAAACAGCCGAGCTCTTTGAAGAAACAAAGGTGCTGCGGGATTCACTTCGGATTGGTTCACCGAAGCCTTATATTTATCTGGGTTATGTTTACGGCAAAGAAGCTGAAAATACTTCAGATAAGAAAGCACGCCAGCTCCTCATTAACAAGTCGATTGCCAACCTTAACGATGCGATTCAAATACTCAACAATAATAGAGAAGGAGATCTTGCAGCTGCCAAAATAATACACGGCAAGGCTGACAGCCTGATTGACAGCAGGCTTAATGCAGTTTCCTGTGCGATTCTGGGCGATGATTATATGCTTGCCGGAAAGCACTATAAAGCAGATCAGTGCTATGCAACAGCTGAGAGCTTAAGTGAATCAAGCTCAAGCAAGAGCAGCACCATTCTTTTCTTGAAAGAAATTGCACTTGCAAGAGCATTTGCAAACATTGCAGGGCGGAAGTATAAGGATGCCAATTCACTATTTGCCGGGTTCTTTTTGGACGGCAAACTTGAGCGTTTTGAGGACAATAAAGAAGATCTCAAAACAGTTTATGATGCTTATTCGTATTCAGCCTGGCGAAGCGGCGACCTGCTGAAAGCGGCCCAGCTACATGAGCTGAGTATCGGGCTCGACGAAGTCAAATCAAGTAAGACCGGACGCTGATATACCAGGCTATTTTTCTGTCTTGCCCAGGTCATCGTCAAGACCAAGGCTTTCGAGATCGCCGTCGTCGCCCGCCATCATAAGTTGCATCTCGTCTTTGACTTTCTTGTATCCTTCGAGATGGGCAAAGTCGCCCTTGTCGAATTTTGATTTTGCATATGCACTGGTGTTGATGACTGCACGAGAGGAAGTCTTGTTGTTTGCCGCAGTGCTGACTCTTTGAGTTGAGCTTACTTCGCGCACGATCTTTACCGGAAAGCCGAGTTCGGGCGGCATCATTGTGAGCCTGGCGCAGTCTTTCATTATGGAAGCCGGCACATCGAGATCGGTAGTGGCCCAGATATCAGCTTCCCAGCCCGCCATTCTGTTTTTCTTGCCAGCCCTGGCATCCTTTTTCTTCGCTTTCGATTTATCGCCGGCTTTCGATTTATCGCCGGCTTCTGCGCCCGTATCCTCTGTTATGTAGTATTTTGTGAGCTTGTAATGCGTACACTTAAGTCCGGCGATCTTATCCGGGCCGACCTTTTTTGTTTCTTCTTCTGTTTTTCCTTCGTTTGGTCGCTTGCCGGCAAGCATAGCGGCACTCTTGGCCGTGAGTTGCATGCAGTTGCCGTTCTGCGAATTGTAGGCTATAGCTTCATGCCCGGGCAGCATGATGCAGGTAAGATTTGGAGATTCCAGGCGTACGCCGAGTTTGCTGAGCTTTAATGTAGTGGGCCCCAGAAACTCATTTTGCTGGTTAATAGTAACGCCTTCAACCAGCTCGCCCGTTTTCTTGCCTTCAGTGCTGAGCTTGGGTTTTGGAGGTCTGGCTTCTTTCTTTGTGTCATCAAGATCGTCTAGCTCGTCGTTTAAATCGGCGGATTTGCTGCTCTCCTGGCTTTCCGCCTCGTCGTTTTTCGAGTTGTCGGGGCTTTGCGAACAGCAGCTTAGAATACCAGGCAAAAACAGAAGCAGGAGGGTCCGTTTAAGCAAAAAATCCAGCTGTTTGTATGAATTGTGCCGTTGCTTCATTTGGAAAGAGTCTCAGGAAATGGCATAGCTACACCACCAAGATCCTCCTACCATGTTTGGAGCTTGATTAATCCACCCTGATGAACTCTTTCTTCAGGCCGAGCGTCTACCGGTGCCGCCGACCTGAGTTCGGCTATTCTTTGTCTGAGAGCCCGGCTTTAATGAATCTAACCGGCTCCGGCGGCCGATCTGCTATGCCTGTAATATTCAAAATAGGCAACTGCGAGCCTGTAACATAGTTGTAGCCTTTAACAAACAAATTCACCGGATCCTCGATGCTGTAATTGACGAATTCCTTCAAGAGCTCAGTTGCTCCATCTTTAACATATTCCAGTGTCGAGTTTTTATTTCCCTCGTTTGCTTCGTTGTTTTCCATAACTGTCCTGCAATCCTCATTGACTCTTTTCGTATCTATACAGCGGCCCGATTTTATGGACTCAATAGCGGGCCATTGGCTGCTAGATTCTAATGCGGGTAGAATCTAAGAAATGAGGATTAATATGCTCGTGCTTTGCACATAAACGGCTAGGGGGGGGCCGAATATGATCTGGGACTGCCTTATCGGATGGGTGGTTGTGTTGTTTACCTTGCTTGGCTGGTCTGCAGGTATCTTGCGTTCCTGGACCGTGCCCATTTCGATGCTCGTGGCTACTTTTCTGGCACAGCATATTTATGTTGACCTGGCTGCTTTGCTTGTTGAAACTCTGCATCTTGAGTCAACTTTTGCTGTATTTACAGGTTATTATTTTTGCTGGCTCTTTATAGTACAGTATTGCGAGCTTTTGCTTTCCAACATTCAAAGACCGCAGTCGGCTCAGTCGGCTCAGCCGGCGGTTTTAAGCAAACTTGGCGGTGGAATTCTCGGATTTACCAAAGGACTTGCTGCATTTGTTCTTGCTGCAATGGTTGCCTTTGCCCACAGGTTGCCGGAGCCGCCAGAGATTGCCTGGCAAAATCAATGGATTTTGTCGGCAGCAAAAGACTCACTTATCTTACCGCGCCTCCATTTGATCGCCGCAAAACTTGATGAGCCGCTGGGAAAATATGTGCTTTCCGATTCAGCGCCCCGTTTCAAAATGAATTTTGCGCTTGGAGACGATCCGTTCGACAAAGTGAAAAAGCAGGAAGAGGAAAGGGGCAAGAACTTTGTCAAAGGCTGGAAAAAATTCAAGGAAGACCTGGGATCTGTAGATTTCTGAACTTTGAGTTTGTTGGAATTTGGCGAGCTTGCTCAGCCTCTTTGAGAACTTGAAATGCACAATCGTGATTCCTGATTTTGCTGAATGCAAGGTATCCTCGACTTTGAGCTGTTAAAGAGCCTTATTGGAGGACAGGTCCTGTTTTTGAATCTTTATTTTAAGCTCTGTCAATAATTCGGAGTCCGTATTCTCATCCCCGGCGAGGCCGGTTTTAATTGATTCTGCATCTTTCAATACTGCAAGTGCTTGCTGACTTTTATTGCTGCTTGATAGAAATAGTGCATTCAGAAGCAGGGTTGTCCGGCTTTTAGAATCAAGAGCTTTTAGTTTCACAAGGTCTGCGTTTGCATCTTCAAGTTTGCCGGTTCTTAGATGAGCCTCCAGTCTGGTCTGGTAAGCCGCTATGTTGAAAGCATCTTTTTCTAAGGCGTTGTTTGCGTTTTCAATTGCCTTATTGAAGAGATTCTCGCTTATTTTGCCCGAGCGCACCTGCCTGTCTTTTGCATAAGCAAGCCTTATTTGCGCCAGGTTGGCATAAGCCTCTGCCGCATCCGGATAATCACTTACAATCTTGTTTGCCAGGTTGATTGCTTGTTCTAGATTCCCTTCATTTGCCAGATTTTTTGAAATGCTCATGACTTTCAAAAAGGCAGGATTATTCTGTTTAGTTTCTCCGGCTTTTGATTTTTTAGAGTGAGGACCATTTGTTGCCTGGCCGAAAAAGATCGAAAGTGAGCCTGCAAGCAGAAGCACTGAAGCTGAAGATACGGCCAGAATTAGAGCTCCGGCAGGTTTCTTTCGCTTCCTTCTTTTGAGCATGCGTTGTTTGAATTGTTCCGGAGTAAGCTCAAAGACCGCTTTGAGATCTTCTTTGAAGTCAAACATGCTCTGGTAGCGATCTTCCGGATTTTTTGACATAGCTTGAATAATGATATATTCCATCGCTTTTGGAATTTTCAGATTCGGGTGGCGGTGCAATATTTCAGGCGGGGGCTGCACCATGTGTTTGTGCATCAGCTCTACTGCGTTTTTCGCGCTGAACGGCTTATCACCTGAAAGGATCTCATACATGACGCATCCAAGTGAATATACGTCTGAACGGGGGTCCGGCTGCCTGCCCTGGCATTGTTCCGGACTCATATAAGGTGGACTTCCCATGGTTTCACCTGAGCGTGTAAGCCCGGATACAGATTCCATTGCTTCATAGTTAAGTTTGGCCACGCCGAAATCAAGAATTTTCACTAGTTCAATGCCGTTTTGATCTGTGCTTAGCATTATGTTTGACGGTTTAAGATCTCGGTGTACGCAACCGTGATCATGTGCAAGCTGCATGGCGTCACAAACCTGGCTCAAAATCCGGACTGCAAACTCCGCACTTGCAGGATTTCCTCTTACAATTTTTTCGAGAGTCTGTCCTTCAAGATACTCCATGACCAAAAAAGGCTGTGGGCAAAGTCCGTAGTCATGGATGGCAACTATATTTGGATGTACGAGCTGGCTCACGATTTTTGCTTCCTGCTCGAAGCGCTTAACTGTGTTCATGTTCGAAACGAGATGAGCTCCCAGAATCTTTATAGCTACCTTTCGATCAAGGCTTATTTGCCTGGCTTCATAGACATGAGCAAAACCGCCGACGCCGATTACTGAAATAATCTCATATTTGTCTTGTATTACTTGCCCCAGAAACGGGTCGTCGAGAACCGGCGCCAGAAGGGCGTTGTCGTATGGGCATCTGCTTATTCCTTCTGTCGTTGAGTATTCGTGCGCGCAAGAGGAACAGATCATACGACTGATAGTCTGCCGCAATTCATAAGATTCGGAATTTGTTAGTTCAGATGCTGTCTTGTGATGGTCCATTCAATTGCCGCCTTCAGAAGGTGCTTCGTTGTTTCTGGCTGGAGCCGGCTTTGCACTGAAGCGTATCTCTTTTGTATAGCCGGACTCAGGCTCAAAGCCTGGTGCAAGCACCAGCAGCTTTTGTTTTGCGGATTCTGCGTCCGAGCTGAAAAATCGGGCAGTACTTAGAATTAATCGATCTCTAAGATCTGAAAGGGGCTGCTCCGGATAAAGCGTAACCGATTCAAGGATTGTGTCTAGTGCTCGGCTCAGGTGAGGAAAATCGATGCTATCTCCCTGTATGCGCAGCTTATAGATTCTGCCGGGTTTTCCGAAATAAACATGTCTCTGCCTGGTACTCTCTCCTGTTTCCCAGCTCTTTATAAATGCGGATTTCAAATAACTTCGTTGCGTTCCTGTTTTTGAATCAGTCCCTTCTTTCTTGTTTATTGAAATCACGTAGTCTCCTGAGAATTCGTAATCTCTCAGTACCCCGGGGATTTCGCTCTGACTGCCGAATTTTACTTCCCTGCTTTCAATGACTTTGAAATTCTTGCAAACCCTGGAATAGACCTTCGACTCCAGATCTGCAAGTTGTTCCGGGCTCAGTTTGTCTTCATATATTTGCAGGTAAAGTTGTCCCCAGCGCAGAATCTGCGAAGCCCTGAATTTGCCGGCATCGTTCCAGTCTGCGTCGCCGTTGATAGAATACCATTTTGCCGGGTAAACAAAGGCAATGCCGTTTCTGCCTACTGCGCCGCCGTATCTTCTTTTTTTGTCTTCGATTCTAGATAATTTCAAAAGCTCGTCATTCACTGGTGCGGCTTCTGCCCACTTAGCCTGCTTCTTGTAGGTTTCTAACAAATGTAGCCGGCAGCTAAAATAAAGCCCTTCTTTGTTTTTGAAGTCGAACTGCTGGCTCATACTGGCGGCTTTTTTGAACTGGTCTTCCGCATAAGCATAATCTTTTTCTGCCAGTGCTTTTTCTCCGGCTGCAAAAGTTTGTTTGAATAAAGACTCTGGCAGCGCCTGAGGAAAACACTGGTAAACGAAGATGCCTGCAGAAACAAGAGCTACAGTGCCTGCCATTAAAGCGATGCGTGCTCTCACTAGTTTGCGCTTTGCTTTGCGGCGCTTCAGCCTTTTGATACCGCTAGCAGTGCCTGCTTCCAGGCAATTCTGCAGATCGTTTTTCAGCTCGCTCATAGTTTGCTGCCGCCTGTCAGGGTCTTTTAGAAGCGTTTTGAGCACCACGTCTTCTATCAGCTGGGGCAGCACAAGCTTGGGATTTGTGCTCAGGAAAGGCGGCGGATCTTCCAGGCTATGCTTGTTCATATATTCGGCAGCTGAATGCGCGCTAAAAGGCCTGCTGCCTGTCATCAATTCATAAAGTATGCAACCAAGCGAATAAATATCGGAACGGGCATCAGGCGTCTGACCCAGGCATTGCTCCGGGCTCATATAGGGCGGGCTGCCTACGATTTCACCTGTTTTGGTCAGGTCCGGGCTCTCGGCTTCGCTTTCTTGAATCAATTTTGCAAGTCCGAAATCCAGGACTTTTACCTGGAAGCTTTCGTCTTCTGTTTCAATGTCAATGCTTTTCAGAAGCATGATGTTTGCAGGTTTGAGATCTCTGTGTACTATGTTCTGCTCATGGGCCGCTTGCAGAGCCTCGCAGATCTGTATCCCGATCTTGCAGGCTGTTTCAAAAGGAAGCATTCCTGTTTCTAAGACATCTTCCATCTTTTGACCGTCTACATATTCCATAAGCATGTAAGGACGGGGGAGCAAGCCGAAATCGAAAATGCTTACCACATTCGGATGTTGGAGCTGGCTCAGAGCCTTAGCTTCACGTTCGAATCTTCTTACTTTGTCCAGATCGCTAACCAGTTGAGTTTGCAGGATCTTGACTGCAACTATGCGTCCCAGTGGCATCTGGCGGGCTTTATAGACGGTTCCGGATGCTCCCTGTCCAATTGCTGAAAGAATTTCGGTGTTTTCAGAAAGAGTTTGTCCGATAAAGGGATCGTCGAGCAGTGGTGCCAGCATGGAGCCGTCGTTAGGGCAGCAAGTATCCTCGTCTGCAAGCTTGAATTCAAGTCCGCAGGTCGGGCAGACCTTTCTGCTGACCACCTGTTTGAATTGCTTTTTAGTATCCATAGCCCTGCCCGCTGTCTCAGGCCTCTATGCCCGCTGGGGCGTGGGTCTAAACCCCGGAGCCTGCTCGGGCCGGGCTCGTGCCGGTCAATGAGTGCTGGGATCAAAGCTCACTTTGGCGATGCTGCCGGGGTTTGACTGAGAAAGACAGCTATGGCAGACTATAGCGGCTGTTTCGGCCAGGTAGGCAGAAATAGATAGAAATCTGCTCAAAATGAAACGGGATGCTCTGAAATTGAAACTGCTGAGTAGTTTTGTAATGTTTTCTTCCTGAACTCATCGACGCTAAATATGCCTGCGGAAAGCAAAAACTGGAAAGAAGAACGGATAATAGATATCCATGCTCATATATCTAGCTTCAAAGGCTTTGAAATAAGCCTGGAGAATCTGAAAAATAATGTCGAAGCCGCCGGAATTGACTTGGTTCTGGTGTCCAATCTGGATGCAGCGGCTCTGCCGGGAATCACGGCCAATCTGGCTCCCGACAGAGCCAATGCGCTCAGTGCTGAGCTTGTGAGCTCCGACCCGGATCATTTTCGAGCTTTGCTCTGGGGTAATCCGCACGAAAAAAAACAAGCAAAGCTGATGCCGTTTTAGAGGCAGTTTCGCGTGTTGGAGCTGAGAGGGTTCTATTCGGTACTGATGCATGTTACTTCGGCAAGGAGCACTATAAGAAATATGACGCGCTTATCAGTACTCTAAAGCAAAAGCTGAAGCCGGAAGAGTTTGAGCTCTTGATGCGAAAAAATGCAATCAGAATTTTCGGGCTCTAATGCCCGAACTCTTCTGTTAGATACATTCTTGAAGGAAGTCGGGAAATGCCGATGCCTACTGTGCGAGCCTGTGGGTCCATGATGGTCATATAGTGACCGCCGCCGGGTCCTTCGTTCATCATTGATTGGTGCATGCCTCTCACGTTATCCATATCGGACTGGAAAGCACTTCTTGAAGATCTGCATATGTTTTCGAAAACCTGACTGCTGATGCCGGCCATCTGCGCTCTTTCTTGAGGCCCGCGCCCCTGAGGGTCGATATGAGCGTTATCTCTGGCGGATAATTCATAAGAACTGGCATTTTGAGCCATGTAGTCCGAGTATGATCTTGCAAGCCTTGCAAGGGACGAATCGTTTTGCACCGGTGCCATACCGCCTTTTTTTCGGCTTTCGTTTATCAGTTGTAAACAATAGCTTTCAAGCGCTGATATCGAAACTTCTTTTCCGGAAAAATTGAAACTGCCTTGAGAACTGCTGCTCGAGCTTGAGCCGTCGGGATTGTGAAAAGGCACAGAGCCTGAATATATTTTTGCTTTGCCGTCTGAAATGACTGCATAAGAATATTGCAGCGGTTTATCCGGACGTCTCTTAATCCAGTTGTCGGCGATTTGTGCAGTTGTGATTGAATATCCGTCGATGGTCAGAAGCACGAAGCCTTTGTTTAGACCCATGTCGCTACCAACGCCTGTCTGGGGTTTGCTTGCAATGTAGAGCCCCGGGTGCCTGACCTTGTCGACTATTACAAATGCCGTAACTGTATCGGCACCAAGAGAACTGGATTTCACAATTTTATTTGAGGTTCTGAAAACGTAATTTGTTGACTGAGCTTGCGGGCTCAAAATGCCGGCGTATATAAGCAGGCTTGCCAGCGCTAAAAATTTTCTTGCAGCAATAGTTCTTTTTCTTTTGGCTTTTGTTTTGCTGCTGTGCATAACCGGCATCCGAGCTCTCCGCAAAAATTTAGATGCTGCTATTTTCTCATGAAATCGTGGTATTTACTATTAACCCTGTAGATTCAGTGGCTGCTTATCAGACCGTCATCTGAAAAATAAAGTTGTCGTTCATATTGCAAGGATTTCAATTGAAGCTTCTCAATAATTTGCCAGCTCGAAAAAGAAAGAAGATGACCGGCTTTTGTATCTGGCTTAGTTCATATTTTGTCGTGAGCCTTTGCGGGCCTGCTTGCTGCCAGCAAACAGAGAGTTCAAGAGCGGCAGAAAAAGCTGAAAGCGACTCTGCGAAGAATTCAGGAGCTGACAAAAAAGCCGACGCTGTCGATTCAAAAGAGCAAGAAGCTCAGGAAACAAAAAGCGCCGACACAGGGACGGACGGGAAAGACCGGGGACCAGTGCGTGACAAATGGGCTCTTGTAGTTGGCATCAGCAAGTTTCAGGACAGCTCGCTAAATCTTAAGTATGCGGCAAAAGATGCGCGCGATTTTTATAACTATCTGGTTAAAGATGCTAACTTTTCAGCCGATCACGTCAAATTGCTTACTGATGAGCAAGCTACTCGTGAGGCCATCCTTGATTTATTTGGAGACAAGTGGCTTCCTCGTGCGGCTTTGCCTGGCGATCTTGTGCTTATTTTTATTTCAAGCCACGGAAGCCCGTCAAGTCTTGATGTAGCTGATATCAATTACATAGTTGCACACAACACAGACAAAGAACATTTGTTTTCAACCGGTGTATCATTGCAGGAACTTGCACAGCTTATTAAGAAAAGAATTCACAGTGACAGGGTAATTGCGATTCTGGATACATGCTACAGCGGCGCTGCAGGCAGTCAGGACAGCAAAAATATTTTACGAACCACAAACATAAACGCTGATGAAATTGCTCAGGGCACAGGCCAGATGGTTATTTGTTCCAGCGAGCCGAATCAGAGATCCTTTGAATCGAAAAACTATGAAAACAGTGTTTTTACCCATCGCTTAATTGAAGCTTTGCATTTGAAGGGAAAAGATACAAATATCGAAGAAGCTTTCAATTATATGAAAGAAAAGGTTCAGGAGGAAGTGGTGCAAGATCGTGCCGCCCTGCAAACGCCGGTTATGAAAGGCAATTGGCAAGGAGAAAATGTGGTATTGGCGGTGGTGCCGGCTAGCCCGCGCAAGCCCCCTTACTTGAAAGAACTGCCTAAGAAGTCTGCTGTCCAGTTGGCTGCCAGAGTTAGAACTCCCGAGCCGGATCAGGCGCCAGCGCCTGCAAAGAAGGTAGAGCCGGCAGTTCCGAGGCTTCGCTGGGAAAGCTGGGTCGCCAGAGTGCAATCCGGCCGGAAGCTGATTGAGAATGACGACGAAAAAGCAGGCGAGCGCACACTTGCTCAGGCAAACGCCGATCGCTTTCAAATGGGTCTTGATGATCCAAGGGTTTATATAGCTGAAAAGCAAGATGAATTGAAAAAGGCCGGCACAAAGCCCGGCTACTCAACAACATTCTCTGCTTATTTGATCGAAGGCCGCAAAGCCTTAGCAGCAGAAAAGTTTGCCCAGGCCGAAACTGCATTCAAGTCGGCCTTATTAGAATCCGGTGCCTGCCAGGCCAGAGAAAGTGCAAAGGGCAGCGCTCTTGATGGTATGGGACTGAGCATTCTTTACCAGGGGCGCTTTTCTGAAGCCGATAACTGTTTCAAAAGAGTTCAGGAAATTGCTGAGGCTCTAAAGGATACAAGCCCGGCAGAAGCCGGACTCTATCTGGAACATGCAGCATTTCTGCTTTACTTGCAGGGCAAGAATACAGAGTCTATAAGCATGGCAAAAGAAGCGCTTGCCTCTTACGAAAAAGTGCTTGGACCCAATCACACGCAAATAGCGCGCTGCCTGAACCTTCTTGGAATCAATTTGCTTGCTAAAAAGAACCTGAAGGAAGCAGAGCTTCTCATCAAGAGATCGATGGATATAAACAATGCTGCTGCCTGGTTCAAATATCCGGAGCTCTGGCAGTCTTTCTATTCTTTCGGTTTGCTGAAAAATCAGGAAGAAAAATGGAAGGAAGCGCAGGGTTTTTTGAAGCAGGCTTTATCCGCCCGTGATAAACAGGAGGGCAAGAGCGATCTCAGGTCTGCTTCGATTTTGCTTGCAATGGCTGAAAATGGAGCAGGCAACGGCAAAACACTTGATGAAGAAGCTTCACTGCGCAAGGCTCTTGCAATTGCTGAAAAGAAATTACCGGCTGATGATAGATTCAGGCTGCTAATTGCCGCAAAGCTTATTCAAGTTTATGAAAAAACAGGAAAAAACGTCAAAGCTGATGAGCTGAAAAATACTTATGCGAACCTGGAAAAGGCAAAGCAGGCCGTTGAAATACAGAGGCTTTACTCATTTCCGCAAATGCAAATGCTGCCGCCTGAAAAAATAGGTGACAGTTTGAATGTGCATATCAGTGAAGACTTTGGCGACCTTTACGGCAAATGGACATGGGACCCGGCAAAGCGCTTATTCAGAGCAGCCTGGGACAATGGCGAACTGGCGACGGTTAAGCTCTCACGTTATGACAAAGAGCATCCTGTTCTTCGCTATTCTCAAAAGGAGCCGGAGCGCTCAGGAAGGTTGCATGTAAAAGAAATGAACGAATTCGGAATGAGTGGTTGGTCGGGTTTTTACGATTTGATCGGTAAAGATGGAAAATGGGAGGCTTTCTGGTAAAAGCAGGTCTCAATAAACTCAAATGCTTCAAGAGCTCCGTTCTTGAAACTCGGCTCGCTTCTGTATTCTTCCGGTTGAGCAGTATATAGCAGCTTCTTAAGAAGCCTTGTGAGCTCATCATAAGCGGTAAATTCATAGATGCCCGAATCAGGATCGATTCGCAAAGCTTGCCTGTCATAAAGTCTGTTCTGAGGCAAAGCTGCAAGGGGAGTAAGCAGAGCTTTGCATTCGTTGCTTATGTTATAGCCGGCGCTTGAAATGACAAGATCTGCTGCGTTAACAAGATCGATGCCGGGAAAATAGCTGAGAACACCGGCTTGCTGCAAGATTGAGGCCTTAAATCCGGCACTGTTCTGCGTTGCGCCAAGCAGTAAGAGCTTTAAGGACTGGAAATCTCCAGCTAGCTTTTGTTTCAGCTTTGCAAAAGTCTCAAGCTCTTCAGGCTTTCCGCATGCGCATATAAGCACAAGCTTCTCGGATTGAGAATGCAGACCCAGCTCCTTTCTCAGCTCAGTTCTATCACGAATTTCGTGAGCATCTCTTATCAGAAAGGCGCTTGTCTTGAAGACTTTTTTTTCTGTTTGTATCTCCAGATGATCTTCGCCCGGATTGATAATCAGATCGTAATTGCGGTCGATAAATTCACCAAGCGCGTACTTTCTTGCATAATCAGGGTTGATGTCTCTCTGAACCATAACCTTCAATATGCGGGGATTGAGCTCTTTTAAGAGTTCCGGCAGTTCACCCATGAGCCCTCTTGCAAAACTGTCCACCACCAGGCATGAGTAATTTTTTTTGCGGAGCTCACTATGAACCAGACCGCGAAAGCTTTCTTTTTTGCTTCCATAAGCAAAAAATTCATTGCTGTTTATTATTTCTATCTTCCTTGAAAATTCGTCTTGCTGCCAACCTGCTGATTCTGTGATCTGCCTCAGATAGGGGCTGTTAGCCAGGATCTTTATTCTATACTTTTTTGCAGCAGCCCGGGCCAGGCTCAGGGCTCTGACCAGATGCCCCCAGCCTCCTCCGGCCGCGTAAATTAGCCAGTCGCCACCAGCCGCATCAGTCATAAATCAGCTTGCGTCCAGATCGCTTTCGTAATCAGTGTCTTTTTCGCTTGAAAGCCGACTTGCGTCGTAATCTGTGAAATCAGAGCTGCTGTAATAATTATTGTTGTAATAAAGTGCGCGGTCGCGGAAGTAAGGATCGTAATTTGGATCTTGTAGGCTGCTTCCCGTGGGCAATGCCTGACCGTTGCAGTATTTGCAGCCCACACGCGTCAGCCTGCCGCAAACTCGTTTGAATAAGAAGCCTACCTTATAACGGCAGGGTAATGAATCTGATTCTTCCATTTACAACCTCAAAAACATCAGTGTATAAGCAAGTGCATACTGCTGCTCTTTATTTAGTTTTTCCAGAGCAAAACAGGCTATGGCTGCTGCAGGCACATCTGATCTGGTGAATAAAACCGTGTTTCCCTCAGCGTCTTTCAGGCTTATCTTGCCTTCTTTGACTTTGACTTTGTAAATTGCGTCCTGGCTTCCAGCTTCTTCTATTTTAAGACCATAGCTTTCTGCTTTCAGCTTGTAAAGTTCGTGTTCGGCGGCGTCTTTCAGCTTGAAATTCTTGTCGTGTATTTTGAATTTGAAAAGCTCTTTCTTATTTGCATCTTCAATATGAATGCTGTCTTCGTCGATTATTCTTGTAAAACCGACAAGTTTGCCGCTGGCATTGTCTATCTTTACGCCTTTTGGACCGTTGCTGCTTTGCTTGTCGGCAAAAACCAGCAGCGTCGCTCCCGCTTTAGAAAGCACCGAGCCGCCGTTTTTGCCGTGAGTAATCTTAAACGACTCTTTGTCCGGCGACTTGAATTCTATGGTGTTTGCATCCTGAGCCGATTTTTTGAGATCGGCAGTCTGATTGCCGGCGCTGCTGTTTATTTGCGTGTTAGTTTCTTGCGTGCTGTTTTCTTGCGTGCTGTTTTCCTGCTTGCTGCTTTCTTGGGACCTGCTGCCAGTTACTGTTTTCACCGAATTGCAGGCACAAAGTGCCGTACAGGCAGCAACTGTTATTGCAACAATTACATGAGATTTTTTGAGTACTGCTACCAGCAATTTGATTACCTCTGTTAAATGACTTAGCGCCCTAACCCGATTTTCTCAGACTGTCGTTGAGTATCTCATATGAGCTCAGAAGGAGCATCTTGACAAGCCTTGCAAGCGAGTCTGCTATTTGTTCTGCGTTGCTAGAACTGGCCGGTGGGTATTTAGCGTTGATCCGCAGAACCCGCCCTTTTACCTGAACAGATTTGACAATTGCCGGTGCCTGAACCTGTATCAAGTTCTTGGCTCTTTCTTGAGTTAAGAGCAAATTCTTATAACTGCTTTTTGAAAAAGCAATTGTAAGCTTCAGCGGGTAGCCTTTCGGCTTTACTTTACCTTTGTAGAATTTGACATGCCTTATCTCGGAAACATGCACTGAAAAGCGAGATCCGTCTGCAAATTCTCCGGAAATTGAAAGCCAGTCACTGGCAAATATGTTCCGGTCTGCTGCGCTTCTTATTTTGTTTTCTTTGACGTCGATTTTGTGAAAATCAAGCTTTAACGAAATCTGACTGTAGTCTTTCAGATCTCGTTCGAAAAGTTCCAGAAGCTTGACTGCAAGCAAATAGCGCTCATTTGCCAGGTTCATTCTCGACCACTGGAAACACTTGATTATGCTGATAACAAGCATCAAGACGGGTACTATTACAAGCGATTTAGCTCCTTTGAGCGCATCTGAAAGCGCAGCCGCTCCAAATATTGCAAAAAAGGATGCAGCAATAGAAAGCCCCCAGAGTAGTTGCCGGATTTCAGCCCGCCTGTCAAAGGAGCTTAATTTAGCCAGGTCCTTATTGAGCAAATCGGCGCTGGCACTTCTTTGATAAAGAAGCTTTTTGGGAAGCGTTTGAATTCCAAACTCTACTCTGGGACTCTTCTTAGATGACAAGTAATGGTTTCTCTTTCGATTTAAGTGCCTTAGTATATGTATGATTTTACGATACTGAGAATGTCTCTTTGAGTCCCGAGCTTCTTTATCTTTCTTTTGACATCGTGCCGGCTCCGAAAGGCGCTGCCGTGCATATTGAGCAGTTTGCAAGAGCAATTGCCGGCCGCTTTACGTCTTTGCAACTCATTACTATTAATAAGCCTCCATCGCTGTTGGACTGGCGGAATCCTGAATATCGATTTGATTCTTCTGATTCTCAAGTTAAAGAGATTGACTTTGCGCCCGGCATTAGACAAATAGAACTGCCTGCCTGTGGTGAAACTCTGATAGACCGGGTTCTGCACTTCAGGAAATTCCTAAAAAAATTTCTTGATGATAAGTTTTTCGATATTGTGCATTTTCGCTCGCCATTTGAAGGTTACTTAATTGCGCAAGAAAAAAAACGCTTTTGCCGATCGCTTATTTTTGAGGTTAACGGACTGCCTTCCATTGAGCTCAAATATCGTTATCCGGATCTTGCTGAAGATACGGTTTTGCTTGAGAAGATTATTGCCCAGGAAAATACATGCATTGAAGCGGCAGATTTGTTGATAACACCAAGTTCGGTCACACGCAACTATCTTGCTTCAAGGGCTTTCTGCAAAGATAAGACCCGGTTGATTCCAAATGCAGTTGACCTTTCTGTATTCAAATATAAGCCGCCGGCCCGGCTGAGGTCGAGTAAGGAAACACTAGAACTCATTTATATTGGGACTTTATCGGCCTGGCAGGGTGTTGAGCTGGCTCTGACGGCTGCCGCGCTCATAAACGAAAGGGTAAAAACAAAGCTGACGATTATCGGCGCAGGCAAGGCCGAGCAGAAACAAAAGCTCCTGGACCTCGCTTACAAATTAGGAGTTTCCGGCAATCTAAAATTTATGGAGCCATGTGCGCAAGAAGAGTTGCTTTTGCATTTGCACGAAGCCGACCTGATTCTGGCGCCGCTTTCGCCAAATGATCGCAATTTATTGCAGGGTTGCTGCCCTTTCAAAATCATCGAAGGCATGGCTTCCGGCACTGTGGTGCTGGCTTCCGATCTGCCTGTGGTGCGCGAAATTGCAGGCGAAAGCCAAAGCCTTCTTCTATGTAAAGCTGGTTCTGCCGGTGCAATTAAAGATGCTGTTTTTTCGCTTTTAGACGCTCCGGAAAAATTTTTTGAAATCTCAAAAAATGCAAGAGCAAGAATCGAAGCAAACTATAACCTGGAACGAAGTAAAGCATCGCTCTGTGATTTGTATGAAGACTTGCTGAAAAGCAGCTGCATGAGCTCGTCGAGCTGACGCAGTTCGCAATCGAGATTAAAAGAGTCGGCTGCAGTTTTTTCTGCGGCCAGGCAGATTCTATCTCTTGTTTCTGGTGCAAGATCCATTGCTTCTTCAATTGCAGTTGCCAGATAATTGAGTTGCGCGCGTGCTAATATGAATCCGTTTTCTCCATGCTTAATTATCTCCGGAATCCCGCCTGCATCGCTTGCGATACAGAGGCGCCCGCAAGCCATTGCTTCCAGCAATGAATTCGGCATGCCTTCAAGCAGTGATGGCAGTAGAAAAATATCGCAAATATTCAGATAAGCTGCGACTTCTTCGGCGCTTTGCAGGCGCCCGGTTATTATGAGACGTTTTGCGTCTTCCGGATGCTCGGCGGCAAAAATTTGCACAGCCGGTCTTTGCGTGCTTCTGAGATCGCCGATAATAAGCAAGCAGGCTTTGACCCGGCAGCGGATTTCAGGCAGCATTTCAAACAAGAATTGAGTACCTTTTTTCTCTCTTAGCTCACCAGCAAAGCCAAGCACCAGTTCATCCGCTTCTATTTTTAGCTCTGCTTTCAGCCTTGATGAGTCTGCGGAGCTTCTTTTGAAAATCTTGCTGTTTACTGCATTTGGAAGCACAACAATATCATTTCGTTTGGATAAGAGCACCAGTTTCTCTGCCATGTTTTTGCTTACAGCTGTTATTAGATCCGCATTTTGAAGCGTGAACAAAAGCCTGCTGAAATCGCCGGGCGGGAAAATCTCTGAGTCTATATCGTTACCCCTGGCGCTGACCGCAGCTTTCAGCTTATACAGTTTTGCAAACCAGACAGCAAGAAAACCGGCCTTTGAAAGATAGTGACCCCAGATTGCCTCAAAATTATTTTCTTTGTGTAGCCATTCAAGAGCGTTCATGGTGGCAAGCATTGTCATGTCCCACTGCCTGTACATGCCCTGCCTGTATATTTTTAGATTTGCCGGACCATTTTCAAGTTGCTGTTCCACTAATTTGCCGGCAGGAACATGTCTTGACCAGGCAAGCAATTTAACTTCAACGCCAAGCTCGGCAAGGGCCCCTGCAATTCTTGCACTGCTCTGTGCCAGCCCGCCTATATCAGGCGGAAATTTCTCAGTAAGAAAAAGTAGCTTTGCCATTATTCCAATAGTTTATACAAATTTCCAATCAAAGGGGCTCACAAATGCCTCACAAATTTTTGCGATACTTGTTTTGTAAGCACAAAGACAAAGAACCCCGCAGAAAGAAGCAGGACTTTTCTTCAAAAGCCCGTCTTCTTTGGCTGCCGGAAAAGGAGCACAAAATGGCCTTTATACTCGGATTGACAGTAATACTTTTAGGAACAGTCACAGCAGTACTGGTGAATGACTATACAAATATAGGCGGCTATTATTGTGAATCAGCTGAAGATCATCATTACCAGAAGGTTTAAGGCTCGCCTCTATTTTGAGACTGCCCAGTCATATACGTAAGAGCCAGCCGCAAGCGCCGATCTGTATAAAATACCAAGAGCAGCAGTAGTTGCACCAAAAGTTCTCAAAGAAGGGATGTTGGAAACGATTGCTCCGCCTGCAGTTGCGAGATCGCCTGCCATGGCGGCAGCGTAATATGCGGCTTCACCAGTGGATTTGCTGTTCTTGAAACCCTGGTAGTCTTTGTAAAGTGCCAGTCCGGCAAGTGTTCCGGCAAAATTCGATGCCAGGTTGGCACGAGCAAGCCCCGGGGTGTCGATTTCAAGAACTGCAAGCTTGTATCTGCCAAGAAAGCTGATTAATGAGAGGCTGTCCGAATCAACTGTGTCAATCTGATTCTTTGTCCATTTGTAAGCGTCACTGAAAGTCAGATTATTCAGTTCAAAGACTGGCCTGATTCCGGGGAATTCCGCCCTTTTGTCTTCAAGTACAAGCGAAGGCAGGTTTTGGGCACCCGCATCCTTGCCTGTCTCCGGTGCTTTGTAGTTTACCTTGCCCCGGATTTCATCTGCCAGAGACCCGCAGTTGCGGCTGAATACACATTCAGCAAGCGCGTCTGCGGAGACCGGCTTAATTCCGGCGTCGAGCTTATTTCCAGCGTCCAGTTCTATTACAGCCATCATCCCTGCCCCTCATCCTTAGAAGCCATACTAACGTAATCCTGCACTCGGCACACTGTGCATGCTGACGTTATTCTCGGCAGCAGTGCACAGTGCTCGGCTTTAAGAACTGCATAAATATGCACTCAGCCCGCTGCAGCTTTCTTGTAGAGGCTCAGATCAATATCCTTCTTAAGAGCGAAACTTTTCTGCTCTTTGCGTGTAGTCTTAGCGGAGGTTGCCATGCAAGCACTCAGATTGCTTCTAAGATCTGCACTTTTACTTGTTTTGCTTTTGAGCATTTCCGGGCTGCTGCAATTTGCAGCAGCAGCCCAGCCAAAATTGCCTCCCGGAGTTTACATATTCTATTCGCCCGAATGCCCAATTTGCGCAGAGTATTTTAGGACCATAGAAAGATTACATGCAAAATACTCTAAATTCGCAGAATTTTATTTGGTTGTTTCAGACAAGGCTTCTGCATCTAAGCTAAAGCGCGAATTTAAGACCAGCTGCCGTATCATCGAAGACATGTCTGGGAGTCTACAAAAGGAGCTCAATGCCACGGTTATGCCTCAGGTCTTTTTGCTGAATCAGGAAAGGGTGATTTATTCAGGCAGAATCGACGACCGCTATCAGTCAATCGGAAATCGGCGTACTGTTATCAGATCATTTGATCTTGAAAATGCGCTTGCCGCACTTGCTAAGGGTGAAAAAACGCAGCTAAAGAGCACGACCGCGGTTGGATGCTTTCTGGAAAGACCAGAGTAAGAGGAGAAAAAGATGAAGCCGAAAAAAAGCTTGATAGACTCGCTTATTTATTCAGGACTCTTCTGCTTTCTGTCCTCAAGTCTTTTGTTTTCTTATTCGGAGTATATTTTTTGCGCTCTGCCGGTTCAGGCCGAACTTGAGAAAGCTCTGCCTGCAAAATCAAGCGAACTCAATAAAGTAAGCCCTGAAAAATCACAAAAGCTAAGTAAAGAACCCGGTGCCGGAGAACTCACTTATGCAGGCGATATCTCTGCGATTCTGATAAATAAATGTGCCAGCTGCCACCAGACCGGCGGCATTGCGCCTTTTGCTCTTACAAGTTATGAGGATCTGAAAAAAAGAGCAAGCACTATTGATGCAGTTGTGGCAAGCGGATACATGCCGCCCTGGAAGCCGGCTCCTAACTACGGTTCGTTTATGAACTCCCGTTCTTTAAGCATGAGTGAATTGGCAAAATTAAGAGAATGGATAAGCAAAGGTCTAAAACCCGGAAATCTGGCTGATGCCCAGCAGCTAAAACAGGAGCCGCCGCATGAAAAAGCTATCTGGCGCTCCGGCAAACCGGATTTGATTTTGCGCATGCCTGAGCCCTTCAAAGTGCCTGCAGACGGTCCGGATTTATACAGGTGTTTTGTGTTTCCGCTTAATAACGAAGATGCCAGGTTTGTGTCGCATGTGGAGTTTCATCCCGGCAATGCAAAGGTGGTTCATCATGCGCTTTTCTTTCTCGATAGCCTCGGCGAGGCGCGCAAAAAAGACCGGCAAGACAGCCAGCCCGGTTTTGCCAGTTTCGGCGGTCCCGGATTTTTACCGACCGGTGGATTGGGTGGCTGGGCGCCCGGCAATACAATGCTGCCGCTTCCGGATGGTGTTTCGCGTCTTGTGCGCAAGAACTCCGATCTGGTAGTGCAGTTGCATATGCATCCCGACGGCAAAGAAGAACTTGCTCAGGCGGAGCTGGGAATTTACTTCTCTAAAAAAACGCCTGAGAAATTGCTTTTGCCTCTGACGGTTCGCAGCCGCAAAATCGATATTGCTCCCGGGGAGAAAAACTATGAGCTTAAAGCCAGCACAACGGTTCCGAATGATTTTGAGCTTTTGCAAGTAGCACCGCATGCACATTTACTCTGCAAAGA
The DNA here is from genome assembly GCA_964615655.1 of uncultured Candidatus Obscuribacterales bacterium. Taxonomy (GTDB): domain Bacteria; phylum Cyanobacteriota; class Vampirovibrionia; order Obscuribacterales; family Obscuribacteraceae; genus JAIEPM01. The sequence goes on from CAZTQO010000003.1 coordinate 134,993, forward strand.
AATTGAATGTCACGCTATAACCCCGGATGCTAAGGAAATTCCGCTTATCTGGATCAAAAGCTGGGATTTCAACTGGCAGGAGCAGTATGCTTATGAAAAACCAATACACCTGCCAAAGGGAACTGTGCTCAGTGCCAGATTTGTATATGACAATTCTGATGCGAACTTCCGCAATCCCAATAATCCTCCGAAAAGAGTAAAATGGGGCGAGCAAACTACCGACGAAATGGCGATCCTGTTTTTTAGCGGTGTTGTGAGCAAGAACGATGAAATGACGGCTTATATGAGGTCTATGCTTCTGGGGGCCGTTAAAGAAATGCCCGCGCTGGGCTTGAACCCGGGCCAGGCATTCAACGCCGCCAGGTTGATTTTCTCAAAAGAAAATGACCTGGGCAAAATTCTTCAAGAGAGTCGAAGCAAGAAACAAGTTAATCAGGATGAGGCCACTTTGGGAAGAAAAAAGGCAGGTGTTACTTTGAAGTGATGACCAGGTGCTAAAATAAGAGCTTCTTGAAAAAGCTGCTTTTGAATTAGTTCTTGAATCACATCTTGTATTACATCTTCAAAAAACTGACCCGGAAAACGGATTTTCTCATTTGCTTGTTGCTTTTCTGCGCCAGTTTGCTGCGGCCTGTTTATGCGGAGAATCAGGCCGGGGCGCTTAAAAAAGAGACGCCGCAAAAAGCCGACCAGATTAAAACCGACGAGCTCTTTCACGACCAGGGCGAGCTGTTTTGCTCCAGTAGCGAGCCTTCAAGCCATGAGGATGTATCGATTCTATTCAGATCGGCAAAAGATGATCTCTCGGGCGTGATTCTGAAGTATCTGGACAGCAGGGACAAAAGTTATCATTTGCTTGAAATGAAAAAACTTACTTTAGCTGCAGCTAGTGACCGGGCTGCTACAAGATATGATTTCTGGCAGGCAAAGATTCCTGCGGGTCAAAGCACAAAGAGATACAGATTCAATTTATCTAAAAACTCTTCTGAGAGTGAGAGAAAAAAAATTGAGGCCTGGTACAGCGCCGCAGGTCCTTCACTGTCTGAATCGCAAGCAAGCGACTTCTTTCTGATTCCGGATTTTCACACTCCTGACTGGCTAAAAAATGGCGTGATGTACCAGATTTTTCCCGACCGCTTTTTTGATGGAGACCCGGGAAATAACGTCAAAACCGGTGACTACGAGTATGCCGGTATTAAAACTGTACAGAAAAGGTGGGGCGAAAGCCCGATTCCAGAGAAAGGTGAAAACCCGGCTTTTATTTTTTACGGTGGTGATCTTGCCGGTATCAAAGCCAGGCTGTCTTACCTGAGAGAAACTCTTGGTGTGAACATAATTTACTTGAATCCGGTTTTTGAATCTCCGAGCAATCACAAATATGACACCTGTGATTTTGAGCGGGTGGCTGAATGTCTGGGCAGCAATCGCAGCCTCTGGGAACTCAGCACGGCTTTGCATAGAAAACATAAGGGCAAGTCGGGTTATCTCATACTGGATGCCGTCTTCAATCATACAGGCGACGGGCACTACTGGTTTGCAAAGTATAATTTCAAGAACAGTCATAATGAAAAAGGTGCTTATCAGTCAAAAGAGAGCCCTTACTTTTCCTACTATTCTTTTTCAAAGTGGCCAGATAAGTATGCGACCTTCCTTAATGTGGAAAGCCTGCCCAAGCTGAATTATGGAAGCGAGGAGTTGAGAAAGCTCTTTTATAAAAATCCGGACTCGATTGCACTACGTTATCTGAAAGAACCTTATAAAATTGACGGCTGGCGTGTTGATGCGCCTCAATATATCGACCGTGACGGCAAGCAGGGCCTGAGTGAATTGAATCACCAGATCTGGCGTGAATACAGGACTGCTATCAAAAGCGTAAACCCGGAGGCTTGCATTCTAGGTGAGTTCTGGCAGGATGCCAGCCCCTGGCTCAAGGGCAAAGAGTGGGACAGCGTCACAAATTTCAATGGTTTTACCCAGCCTCTGACCCAGTTTATTTGCGGCAAGAATTATGACGGTAAGCCGGCGCCGCTCACCCCTTCTGAGTTTAACCGTTATCTTGCACACACAAGAGCGCTTTATCCCAGCTGCGTGCAGCACTGCCTTTCAAACCACCTGTCCAACCACGACATTGCAAGATTTGCCCAGAACGCCGGCGGCGACAGTCGAAAGATAGCTCTTGCCCAGTTATTCCAGATGACTTACCCGGGATTGCCTACGATTTATTATGGTGATGAATACGGCATGATGGGCGGGCGCGATCCCGATGACAGGCGATGTTTTGACTGGTCGGAGCTGGAAAAGAAAAACCAGCTTATAGAAAACTGCGCGCAGCTAATCAAAATAAGAAACAGCTACTCTTCTTTGCGCACTGGCTCCTATCTAAGCCTTTTGAGCAATGACGTCGATGCTGTTTATGCTTTTGCGCGCATGGATAAGAAAAGCAGGATTGCAGTTGTGATGAATGCCGGCTCCAAAGATTCAAATGCAAGAATTCCGGTATATAAACTGGAAATTCCTGGTCAATGCAGGCTCAAAGATGCTCTTTCCGGTCAGCTGCATTCTGTTGAAGACGGTTATTTGAGTCTTCAACTCAAGCCTTTTTCAGGAAAAATCCTAATATTTGAGGCTGAGCGACCTTAAAAGTTTCACCTTTTGGCGTTTGTACTGGGATTTTTACGAAGCTCCGGGGGTACTATGTCACATGATTTTTACTTTTGCCGGATTATTATGGTTTTGACCCATATGTATTGATCCTGAATTGTATTGATGAATATGTGGTAATGGCGTTGACCAGGCCCGGCCTGGCAGATTTCTTGAATCGAGGATCGATAAAGATGTTCGGAATACTTGTAATAGATAACGATAAGGCCAGTGCAGAGGAAATAAGCACATTTTTGAAAGCGGAAGGCTATAAGGTGGATATATCGCCCTCGGCTTATGCCGGATTATTGCAGCTTCAAAGCTATGACTACGACATAGCTGTGATTGACTGGAATCTACCTGATATGGCAGGTGCCGAAATTTGCCGGCGTATTGCAAATTCAAACCTGCGCCTGCCTGTTATGATGCTGAGTTCCAGGCAGGGGATTGAAGACACTGTTCAGGGGCTGGATTCGGGTGCCCAGGACTTTATGAGCAAGCCGCTGCAGCTGCTTGAGTTATCGGCACGCCTGCGCTCCTTGCTCAGGCGTTATGCAAAAAATGGCATTCCGAGGGCAATGACGGCTACTCCGGTTGTGCCGCCTGTCAGCCAACCTTTCAATGCTCAGCCAGGTATCTAGTCAGCTGCTCAATAAATGTATCCGCCGACCAGGAAGTTCACGCTTCCTGACCTGATATGCTATTGTTTTTTCAGTGTTCCATAACAGAGCAGCTGAAATGAAAAGCAAGCATCACCTGAAATTAACCATTGCTCTATCTATTATTTCATCACTCATTAGCAATTACTTGCTCCCAAATTCGGCAAACGCTGAAAGCCCGAAAAATGACTCAAGTTCAAAAACCAAATCCAAAGCAAAAAATTCAAGTTCCAGGAAAATGTCAAACGAAGAAATCATCAAAAAAATCGAGAGCGAGAAATTCGTCGAAATCCGCAAAGTGACAGATTTGCCGGCAAAGGTTCAGGCTTATTATAAAAGTGCATCCGGTGCTTCCGACATAAAAGATGTGATGGCAGATAGTGGAGAGGATTATCAGGCCGGCTGCGTACAAAAACCCGGTGGGGCGCCATCCAAGAGCTTTATTGCAGGCGGCAAATCGGAGAGTCTTTGCCTTGCCTATTACGAGTCAGGTGGTTTTGTTTTATTGGACACCGCAGATTTATTTCTAATTCAAGATTCTGAGCTTCAAGATTCAAAAGTCGCAGAAAAAATCTGGTCAAGCTCAATGTTCGGCGACCATCCGAAGAAGATGGAGCAGCTATTGAAATCGGTGCTCGAGCGCTTGAAAAACCCGATTAATTAGCAGGGAAGTCATTGAATACCTGGGTAAGCTGGCTTTAGATTAGCTGTTTGCCGGGGTCGAAAGCGGGCATATTATTGTCTGGGTGCCTGTTGCCAGGCAAAAGTCAAGAGGCGCGGGGTATTGCAAGTGGCGGATGCGGGGCGTGCGGAGAAGATGCTGGAGGAAGCTTTCAAGCAGTTCTCGGGCTCAGCGTTTGATGCGATCTTAATTGCGCGTGAATTTGCAGAAGAGCATTCGCTTGCTGCTCTGGACCTTGATACGGTTCTTTACGGGCTCTTGAAAGAAAGAAAAAGCAAGGCCGCAAGCCTGCTTCGGGAATGGGGCTTGAAAGAAGCGTTTCTTGAAAAACTGATCATAGAAAAAGAGCAGGAACGTTTAAGAGCTCACCCTGCTTGTTGTCACTGCCAGCAAAGTGAAAAGACTCAATCATCTGAAAAAACTCAGGCCGAAAAGTCTCAAGACGAAAAGTCTCAAGACGAAAAGCCTCTGCTGGAAAGACCTTTGAGCCAGCGGCTTTTAAGAGTCTTATTTCATGCCGGTATTGTCAAAGAGCGCCTGGCTTCAAATCTGCTCGAGCCTGAACATATTCTTTATGCATCTATTGAATGGAGCGAACTTTTAACAGCAATATTGCTCGAGGCAGGCATCGACTGGCGAATCGCAAAAATGCAAGTTCAAAAAGAGCTGGGTTTTACTGAGTCTAGATGAATTTACTTTCTTCTCCGGATGCGTAAGCATGGATGCGCTTGAAAAATTCAAGTCTAAGATCAAGGATCAAAAGCTGCAAGCTTATGCTGCCTGATTTTGAAAACAGGACGCTCTTGCCTGAAAGCGGCATGCAGTACCATTTGATAGAGCTGCTTTATTTCCAGCTGGGATCTTTTTCCAGGTGCCCCATCAAAACTTTTCGCATATGATTGTCCGGTTGTCCGTAAAACTGAAGCGAAGCATATTTTTTCGGATGCCTGATCGCGTCTTTGCCAAGACCTGTCGGTACTGTGATTTCCAGCCCCCAGCATTTCTTGTGGTCGGCACTAAATGCGGCAATCAAGCGGTCGTTCAAGCAGTCCGTTGCTTTGCACATCGAGCCGATCAAATATTTCTTGCCATCGACTGTGTATTCATTTACCGGAGTTGCGTTTGCGTCCAGATTTTGCAGCCAGGCCGGAATACTGAACTCGCCTTTGAACATGGAAGCCCAGGCTGACTTGTAGCCGTGCTTGTGCGCAAGATCAAGCAAAGTTTCTGCCGACCCGGATGAGTCGGCAGATTCGCTGCTTTCGCTTTCTTCTTTTTTAGCAGATTTCTTAGTGCTTTCTTTGTTGCTGGATTTAGCACTTTCCTTGCTGCTTTCTTCTTTCGCGCTTTTGTCGCCTGACTCTGATTTTGAATCTTCAGCCAGGGCGGCTGTACTTGTGAAAACGCAAGTCAAAAGAATGCCTGCAAGCGCTGTTCTAAATCTCATGCACACTAACTCCACACACTCACTGAGTTACTCTAACATGAATGCTTATTTGCGTGCATGCACAATAAATAGCGCAGACGGTCGTCAAGCAGCTTGCTTGCCAGCTTTTCAGAAATCTCGTAAGTCTATGACGCTCTGTGCAGAAGACCTAAGCTTTCTACCAGTTGTTTTTCTTGAGTCTCTTCCTTTACTTCTTCTTGATGCTCTGCGCATGGTTCTGCGCATGTTTCAACCGGGTTTGTTTCTGCACAGATTTCTGTTTGAGTCTGTGCATTTTCTTTAACTGTTGTTTCAAGATTTGCCATCATGTCTTTCAGTTCAAGCTCAAGTCCTTGAGCCAGAAACCAGGCGGCACCGATCGTGAGGTTTCTTATTCCTCTTTCCACATCACTTACGTAGGTTCTGTGCAGTCCGGCTCTTTCAGCCAGTTCCTCCTGCGAAAGTCCTAATTCTGTTCTCTTGCTCTTGACTAGCTTGCCGAAAGCAGAAAGCATTGGATTGATGTCTTGTCTCCATGAAGTAGCTTGCATGGGCGTTTCTCCTTTTGCCTTGTTTTGCGACTTTACCCATCATAGCATAAGTTTATTTATTAATCAAAGAAAGTCTACAGAACTGTAAACTCTCTGAGTGCAAGCTTTTCGAATTCCAGTGCCTAAAGAACTGCCTATTTTCGCTAATTACGCTAATTAGAACTAACTCGGGAAGTCAAGCGCTCTGCGGTTCATTTTGTTCAGATTGATTTTCTACAGCTGAACTAGATTCTTGTTTGCAGTTGTTCGATGAGCGGATAAGATTGAATTGCAGAAAGTGCAGCTCCGTATGCTTCGTTTGAACCTTCTGTCTGGCTGTGCAGGATTTTGCATTGTGCAAGCAAATCCATTTGTGTGTATCTGCTCAATGCTTCACTGAACGGCGCCAGAAAACTGTCACCGCATTTTAAATATGGAGCAGAAAGAACCACAGCGTCAGGAGCCAGCATGTTGATAACGGAGGCGATTGAATAAGCCACGGCGTTTGCGCATTTTGACATAAGTGAAACAAAACGCTGGTCGTCAAGCACCGATGAAAAGTCAGCATCGTCATCTATTTCAATGCCGCTGTTTTTCAGATGATTGAGAAAATGCGGCAGCGCTGCAATCGCATTTACGCAGCCAATTTTGCCGCAATGGCATTTGTATGAATGATCGAAAAGCACTGTATGACCAACTTCACCTGCCAGATGGTTCTTGCCTGTTAAAAGGCTGTTGTTAACAAGGACAGCTGAGCGAAGTGCGTGTTCGAGCCTGAAGTACACCAGGCAGGCCGAGCCTTTGCCTTCGCCGCGCATTCCTTCTGCAAGTGCGGCCATATTCACCATGCTGTCAAGACTGACCGGCATTTCCAACCTGTTTGAAAGTTTTTCTCTTACGGATATGTAGAACTCCGGTTCTCGAATACCTTCAATTGGAGCAGAACCTTCTTTTAAAGGACCGGGGGCTGCAATTCCGAGTGCTCCTATCTTTTCGAAGCTTATCGAACTTGATTCGCATGCATTTTTAAGAAGATCAATGCAAGATTGAGTGAGATCTGCTTCACTGATTTTTGAATTCGTATCGCAATTCTCTTCGAATTTGATAGTGCCGTCGACATTGGTAAGCACAAATGCAATTGACTTATTGTCTATGCGGAAACCAGCTGCGTACACTGATTCCGGATTGAATACCAGTCCGATCGGTCTCCTGCCCATTGAAGTCGAGCGCGCACCAGTTTCGTGTAAGAAGCCGGCTTTAATCAGATCGTCGACAATGCTCGAAACCGTGGCCGGCGAAAGTTCGGTTTCACGAGCCAGGTCGGCCCGGCTTATTTCTGCATTGCTGCGCACGGCCCCAAGTATCGCATCTGCATTGCGCAAGCGCATTTGATGAAAACTCTGGTTGGCCATGATCTCTAATGAAGTTCCCGGACGGTCGTTTATTCATTATATGAAAGATCTGCGTTTTTTTGTTGAAGTTGAATATGCTTCTTGCCGGAAAAAGATTTGCTTCTTGCCAAGTGACTCTTGCAAGCTCAATTTTGTCATCTGTAGAATACAAATTTAATTCCCGCTTTGCTTAGGAGCAGACTTTGAACATACTCTTTGTTTGCAAGGGCAATATCTGCCGTTCACCTATGGCTGAAGGGCTCATGAAAAAGCTTTATGACAAAAACAGTTTTGCCGGTTTAATAGAATCGGCGGGAACTGAAAACTGGAACGTCGGTTACGGGGCGGACCCGAGAGCTGTAAAAGTTGCAAAAGAACATGGTGTTGATATCGGCAATCACAGAGCCCGGCAGGTATCTGAAGCTGACTTGCTTCGTTTCGATCTGATTCTTGCAATGGACAGGCAGAATCTGGCACGACTCAAGCATTTTGCAATTGAAGAAAGCTTAGCTAAAGTACGCCTGCTTGCCGGAAACCGGGAGGTTGAAGACCCCTACGGCGGCAATCTTGAAGACTACAGACTTGCATTTGATCTTATTGAAAAAAGTTGCAAGGAAATTCTTTTAGAACTTTGAGCCGCTGAGTCGTCGAGCTTCTAAGATTTTTAATGCTTCGCTATTGCATCAATTATTTGACTGCGGCGCCATGGCGTTTAGGTGGAGTCAGCGTATCTGTTTCTGTGGCCGAAGGCTTGATTCCTACCTCGGACCAGGCTTTCTCCAGCTTTGCAATTTCAGCGCTGCTTGCTGCCAGGCGCTTTGATGATTCGATTGTTTCGAAAGCGAATTGCGCAAAGCTCGGTGTTCGGCTTAAATGCTGGCTGGCGTCATACCAGATTTTTGCGGGACGATCAAAAGCATTTCCGCCCATTGAAATAGCAAACAATGCAAAGGCTCTATTAGGTATGCCGCTGTTGTAATGCACCCCACCTGCATCTGTTGGCGTTTTCACATAATTATCCATATGGTCGGGCTGCGGGTCTCTGCCAATTGAAGTGTGATTATAGGCTGTGCCTGGATGGAGCATATTTCTCAAGCCCTGTGCCTTCACGTAGTTTTTCCAGATGCCGTCGCCGATTATCCAGTTGGCGTCGGAGGCTTTCTGATTTCGATGTTTTTGCTGGATGACCTCCCCGAATACATCGGACAGATGTTCGTGCAATGCTCCTGCCTGACCGTAATAGTCCAGGTGATTAATATGCTCAGTGATACCATGGGTGATTTCATGACCGGCTACATCTAAAAGAACAAAGGTCTCGAAAAAGCTATTTGGACCAGGCATGCCATAGGTCATTTGTTTGCCGTTCCAGAACGCATTTTCGAGCCCACGTGCATAGTTCACCGTTGAGATCATTTTCATGCCCTGGTCGTCAATTGAATTTCTGCCATGATTGTTTTTGTAGTAGTCTCTGACTATGCCTGTGAAATCATATGCGTCGTCGACTTCTTGCCTGCCCGTGGACGCTTCTCCTTCAAAGCGGGCTCTGTCACCAGGGTGAACCGGTTGTCCGTGCGCGTCATAAACCTCGCGCTCGCCATTTGCATTTCCGTTTGCAGTGTTTCCCTTAGTTTCAACGGTCGCATTTCCTACAAAGAGTGCCTGACCAGATTCCATCATTTTGAGTGTGTTTTGATACTCTTTTATGTTGGGATTGCGTGCGGCGATGCCTTCAAGCAAATAAGGAGGCAGAATGAATTCAGCAAAAAGATCCTGGCTTTCCTTGCCGGCGTTCTGTGTGTGTCGGCATTCACTTGAATTTGATTCGGCTGCGCAGTTTTCCATATTTGCCTCGTTTGCGGGTAGGAAACGCGAACAATTTAAACCCGATGATTAAAGCAAACAATGGGGAGCTCCCCACTCGAAGCATGAAATCGAAAAACCCGGGCCAGCCTTAATTAGCGGTTGGCCCAGGTTCTTGAAAAAACAAAAACTCAAAGATCCAAAAATTCAATAATCCAAAATCAAATGAACAAATACGTCAAAGCTTGAAGATCAAAAAACATGAAAAACAAATTCAGTGAGTGCTTACGAGTTCGTGCTCTTTCAACGCATCCTCAACTGTCTTTGCAGTTTTGTTCACCGAATAGCGATAGTCGGTTTCACGCTGCGTTTTTATGTCGTCACCGGGTTTTGCAAGTATGTTGTCAAAAGAATCTACAAGCTCATCCATAATAGAAAGCGCGTCGACTATACTCTTGTCTAGTTCCTCGTTTTCCTCAATGCCGTACTTGTTCAAGGCAATGCAGTCTTCGTGCAAATCCCTGATTTCGGCCTTCAGCTGGCCCACCTGAATTTCGACTGACTCGAGTGCCGAAAGAGTCAGCTCAAGAAAATCTATTCTCGACTGCATGAAACTTGCTCCTTTTTGTTCTACAAAAACTTGTCGAGATCGTAGCACGTCAATTCAATTTATTGCCGGCCTAAGAGGCACAATGCTCAAGTATTTTTCCTCTGGTTTCGTCGCCGAAAACGAAGACTACAAGTGCTGCTGCCAGTAAACACGATGCTGCCATTACAAAAATACCTGTTTGACCGCTTAGGGGCAAAATGACGCCTACAAGCGTCGGGCCTAATAACGCACCGATTCGTCCGAGCGAACTTGCAAACCCGGCTCCGGTTGCACGTGCTCTTGTTGGATAGAGCTCCGGTGTGTATGCATAAAGCGCCGACCACATGCCGAACAAAAAGAACTGCATGCAAAGACCAAAGGCGATTAAACAGGTGAGATTCGGCGCGTTTCCATATAAAAATGCAAAAAGGGCGCTTGCGGCGAGCATCAAAACCGTGGTCGGCTTTCTTCCCCATGATTCCAGCAGGAATGCTGAAAACATAAAGCCGGGAATTCCTGCTAGCGATATGAGAATCACATACTCGTTTGATTTTGCCATGGTGTAACCGCGGGCTTCAAGCAATGTCCCCAGCCAGGTTGTTAGCGCATAGTATCCAAGCAGGGCAAAGAACCAGAGCACCCAGACCATAAAAGTTCGTTTTCGGTATTGTGCAGACCACAAATCTGCAAGTGGAAACTTGCCTGTGCTTTTCCTTTTATTGCTGCCTTCTTTGTGGTTCTCATTCTCATCGCTTTCATTCTCATCGCTTTCATTTTTTTTGCGGCTGCTGAACCTCACTGGCTCCGGCAACTTTTCCAGCTTTGCTGCTTGCGCTACTTTTTCTTCTATCATGGACGTTATTCGATCAGCTTCTTCAATACGCCCGCTGTCTTCAAGCCAGCGTGGTGACTCTGGAACTATGCGCCGCACGAAAATCACAAACAGGGCAGGCAGAGCTTCGGCAACAAAAGTGCCCCGCCAGCCGAATATCGGCAAAACCGTGCTTGCAAGTAGTCCTGCAGAAATAAAACCCAGAGGCCAGAAACCCTCAAGTATGGCGATGAATCTGCCCCTCTGCGTTGCAGGCACGTATTCGCAAATAAGCGCCTGCCCTACAGGAAGTTCCATGCTCATGCCGATGCCGAGCAAAACTCTAAATGCAATGAGCGTATTGGCATTTGGCGCAAGGGCGCAGGCAAATGAAGCCAGCCCCCAGATAATCATGCTCCAGCGAAACACGACACATCGTCCAAAGCGGTCTGCAAGCAGCCCTGCTGCGGCTGCTCCGAAAAACATGCCGACAAAGCTTGCACTTGCAAGGGCGCCGGCTTGTGCCGGATCTAAGTTGAATTCAGCTTTCAAGCTCGAAAGCACGAAAGTCATCATTCCGACATCAACGCAGTCAAAAAACCAGGCAGTTGCAATCACAATGAAAAGCAGTATCTGGTATCTGGTCAGAGGAAGTCTTTCAAGACGCTCTGCAACTGTGTATCGATGCATTGAGGCTTCCGCTTCCTAAACTCCTGCACTAATAAGATCAAGTGATTTTAGATGTTCGTTGATAAGCAATATCTCGTCGGCGTTCAGATTTATATTTTGAGTTTGCAAGTTTTGTTTTGCCTGTTCGGCATTTCTTGCGCCCACAATCGCGGCTGTTATGCCCGGGCGCTGAAGAGTCCATGCAATAACGATTTGAGAAATCGTAGCCTGGCGTACATCTGCAAGCGGCCTGAGTTTTTCAAGAAATGTATTTACCCGCTTGATATTTTCAGCCTGAAAATGAATTTGCCTGGCTCTATGATCACCGGGCTTGAATTGGCTGTCTGCTTTGAATTTGCCGGTTAAGAGCCCTCGCTGCAGCGGGCTGTAAACTATGACTCCGATATTGTTATCGAGACAGTAAGGCAGAATATCATTTTCAATACCTCTGTTGACCATGCTGAAGGGCGGCTGGTCCGAAGCAAGCGGGCAGAGCTTTCTTGCCTCTTTTATTTCAGCAAGCGAAAAATTGCTCACACCGGCGGCCCTGATCTTGCCCTGCGCAAGCAGGATATTCATTGCTTCCATTGTTTCATCAAGATCAGTAGAATTGTCGCGCCAGTGACACTGGTAAAGATCTATGTAATCCGTTTGTAGCCTTTTGAGGCTGTTTTCGCATTCCTTTATGATGCTTTCTTTGCGGGCGTTGCGGTAAATACTTTTTGCACCGCTTTCCTCGTCTTCCCAGTCAAAAAAATGCTCGCCTTCTTTTGCATCCCAGCGCAGGCCGTATTTAGTCAGAATCTGGACTTTGTCTCGCTTTCCTTTAATTGCTTTTGCAACTATTTCTTCGCTGCGACCATATCCGTATACAGGGGCGGTGTCTATAGAGCTGGCACCGCCTTCGACGCTTGCTTGAATCGCCGCAATTGCGTCATCTTCGTCGGCGCCTCCCCACATCCAGCCACCAACGGCCCAGGCCCCGAAAATAATTCTGGATACTTTGACCTGGCTTTCACCCAGTTGACGATATTCCATTTCAAATGCCCCTTGGGAACTTTTTGTGAGCCTGTTCAGGATATCAAAAGCCGACGTGATTTCATAGCTTGAAAAATCAAGCGGGGCGCTGTTTTATTCGGATTTTTGAATTAGCAGCTCTGAGAAGCAGGAGATCATTAAGTCAAGCCGCCTGCAGATCTCTTCTGATTCAGCCACAAGTGCAATTTTTAGAATCGGTCCTTTTTGAGTATAAATTGAAATTCTCTCGTCTGGAAAAGTTTTTCTCAATCCATAGTCGAGCAAATCAAGAAATTGATTTCTCAGCCTCAGCCTGCTTACCGAAACACCGGCAAATTCTTCTTGTTTGTCCGGATTCTGCCGGCAGCGCCGGCTAGCAAGCTCTGCCAGGTCGATGACCTCTACATTTTGGTATACAGCAAGAATCTCTTGTAGTTCTTCTTTAGCAGAGGATTCGACCAGTACCGTGGTTTTGCTTTTCTTCTCATCATAAAAGACATTTGCGACTTTGTCTCTGTATTCGGGATTATCGAGCAATGACGCTTTGATCAAGCGAGCAAGCGTAAGACCGGATTTGTTTTTTTCGCTTCCAATTTCAGTTTCTTGCATTGCAAAACTCCTTTTGCTGCATAGGGATTGGGTTTCTTAAGATTCACTGCTTTTACGCATCAGATGTACTTCGAATTCGGCAAGCTTAGCTTCTTCGAAAATTTCAATCAGCGCCTCGTATGTATTTGAATTCGCATGCACGCTGATAGCAATGCTTCTGGATAACGGTGCCACAAGTATCTTGCTTATTTCATCGGCTGGAAAATATGCCGAAAGGCTGCTTCTTAGAAAATCGCTCATGTCATATCTTGCTTGAACCTTCCTTAAAGACAGGCTATTGCAATAGTCGGCCATATCCGGCGTTGCGAAGCTCACTCTGTCAAGCATGCTCAAAAGTGATTTCGCTTTCTTTATACTTTCTTCTTCTTGCATTACGAAAATAATCTCGCCGTCTTCCGGGACCATCCTTACATCCTTTAGTGAGCCACTAAGCTCTTCCCGGCTTGCAAGAACTTCAAGGGCAAGCACCGCTATGTGAGTGCGGCGTGCAAGTGGTTCGAAATCTTTTGTGTCATCCATTTTTTCAAATCTCCTGGGCTGCTCGCTCATTTTGTCAACCTGTTTCTTATTGGAGTTTTCTGGAGCTTTTGAATTGGTAAATTTCCCAAACAAAGATTGCGGCAAATTTCAAACTTGAAGACTGTATAAACAAGATGGAGGATTTCTGATGCCTCAAGCTGAAAAAAGGAAGGGGGCCTTTGTAAAAAATCTGGCTCTGGCTCTTGCTTTTGTTTTGACCTCGCCTGCTTTTGCCTGCAGTGCTGCTTCAGCCGAAAGCCATAGCTCGGTTGCAAATACACTGGGCTTTTGCGAGGGTATAGTATTTGGTTGTGCTCGAGCAAACTTGCCGCTGCTTAAAAGGTTGGAGGCTCTTGAACAAAGTCTTTTTCAAGGAACTCAAGGCGGCAGCATGCAGGACCGCTTGCAGGCAATTAAGCGCTTCCTCCAGAGTCATAGCTCGGGGTTCAAGTCTTTTTATCTCACACCTGAGGCAAATGATTCAGGTCTGCTGCAGCCGCTTTCAGCAGGGCCGGCTCTGAGCCTGGAAGCCTGGCTCATGCAGGAGGCAGCCCGGGCCTTTGAGTGCGGTGAGTTTGATAGAGCACATGCAAGTTATCGCAAAGTGCTTGAATATAGCCCTGAAAATGTGCTGGTTTTTTACAACCTGGGAGTTATTGATCAGACCCGCGCCTCGAGATTTTACCAGAGAGCCAATTTCAGTTCGGCTGCCTGGTTTGCCCGGCGTGCCCGTGATTACTTTCTTGAAGGACTAAGCCATTGTCCTGACGATCCTGAATGCCTGACTGCACTGGGCCAGAGCCGCCGGCTCATTTTAATGGCTGATCAGGGACAAAATAATATAGTAGCCCAACGGCAAGAAATGCAGGCGCGATCATTTTGCCTGGCAGCCGTGAATGATGCCGCAAAAGATTATGCTTGCGGCCGCTTCAATGAAGCAATCAACAAATTGTCCGGGGTCTTAAGAATGCGCCCGAATGATGCAGGTGTGCACTATGGACTGGCACAGTCCTTGCGCGCAAGAGCTGCTGCCTGCCATCGTATTTCAGACTTGAATCAGGCACTCAAGCATGCAAGCCTGGCTCAATCCATCGAGCCGGAAAATGATGTTTTCTTAAAACTCTTGTGTGAAATTAGCCGTGAGTGCAGCAATATGCGGGGAGTTTGATTCAGTCTGGAGCAAAAAGTATTGTTGAAAATTCTGCTGCTAGCTCATTGGGACCGGGAATCTGACTGAGCTTGCTTTTAAAGAGACTTTGCAGAAACTTTCCAATCAAGACAAGCTCGGGATCAAAGTGTTCTAGAAGTATTTTCAGTGTTTTTGAATTCTGGCCTGCCTTAAAGTCGTCACGGTTAAAGAGCAGATAGCCGTCTCCTACTTCCAGCCGGGGCTCAAGTGCATACGCTCGCAAGCTGGCGAAAATCAGCCAGGCCGAAAAATGGTCCATTTTGGGGTTGAAAAAGCTAAGCCGACGCTCCGGATGCTGGTAATCTAAATGCCAGCCAGGAGGGCTTTCCAGCCCATCGAGCCCGCTTACATACATGCCGTCCAGATCAACCAGTTTCAAGCTGCTGTCTTTTGCCACAAGTATATTTGCTGCCTGCAAGTCACCGTGAGCAATTTTTTCCTGGCTCATTAGTTTGTGCAGCCTCTGCCAGTTTTTTGCAAGCTGTACAATAGCCCCGGGCTGATTCTTGTGTTGCTTGATGTAGCGGTCGAGTTGCAGTCCTTCAAACCATTGCATTTTCAGAATCGGATATTTTGCTTCGGAAATCTGAATGGCATCAGTTAAAAACTGCATGGCTGGAAAAAAAGCTGATTGAACTTCATCCAGCTTTTCTATGATAGCTTTGTAGCGTGTGCTTAGATTTGGGTCGTCCTGCAAAAAGCATTTAATTGCCCAGAAGCCGCCCCTGGCTAACTGGTAAACAACACTGCCGGCGTTAAGCAGGCTGAAATTTAGAAAGGCAAAGTCGACTGGTATTCCGGACTCATCTTTCAAAACTCTGCCGTTTCTCAAGATGTCATCTTCGAACTCGTTTCTTGGGGGATCGCTGCTGAATGCTTTTCGATAGTCCCTGGCTTCGGCAAGCGGATAGAATGTTTTAAGGGACTCCAGCGCCGCAAGCAACTCCGTTGCCGACCTGAATTGCTGTTTTCTTGCCGGCAGCAACATTCTGGCAAAGATTTCCTGAATCTGCCGCTCAGATTCGCTGTCGCCTGAAATGCTTTTGCTGCTTTTTAGAGCCAGAATCTCATCGGGGCTCTTGCCGCTGAAATACTCAAGCATCATCAAGCTAAGTGCATGCAAATCGTGTTCGAAAAGAGTCTCGGATTTTTGAAGGTCTTTTCTGTCTTCGTTCTCCGGATAGTATCTCCTGCTTTCAGGGCTCATGTCGAAATCTGCAAGAACCAGACTCTGACTGCTCTTAAGAAAGAAAATATTTTCAGGGCATAGATGCCGATGGGCAATTTTATGACGGTGAAGATGGGCAAGCCCTCTGCAAAGTTCAAGAGCCGTTTCTAAGAGCTTAGACTTCGACAGCTTTTGAGTTTGATGTTTGGCGAGGCTCGCGGAAATATCTTGATCGAAAACCGTAAAGAGCCTTCCGTCCAATGTTCCCTGCCAGCTCGGTTTTGCCACATTATCGTGGCTTGATATCGATTCCGGAATAATTTCGAACTCGGTCAGTGAAAAAGGACCTTCAGCTGACCTGAGCGCGATTTTCAAAATCCTTTCCGTATTGCCTGCCAGCAGGTCTTTAACTGTGTAAGTTGCCGACACGCCTTGCACGCAAGCAAGCTCTTCGATAAGTTCGAATCGCTCTGAAATAATCGAGCCCGGCTTCAGGAGCGCAAATTCAAGCGCGGCAAGGGCCGCACTTGCCGATTGGAATCTGAGTGCGGGATTTTTGTTTGCAAGACAAAACAGGAAATGATCTATGCCGCCCGGGATTTTGCTGTCAAATTGGCTTGCTCTGGTTTGAAGTCCAGCTTCCGTGCTTATCTCACTTAAGTTCTGACCGCTGAGAAACTCGAAAAAAATGAGTCCAAGAGAGTAAAGATCCGACCTGACGTTTGCAGCTTTGAGTGAGTTAAGACACTCCGGGGCCCTGTAGGCCTTGCCCTGTGGAAATTCGAGTTTGTCTGATACGGTAAAGTCCGGGTTCCCGTCTGTGCCGAAGTCAAAAGGAGTGATTTTTACCTGCTTGTCTTTTATCAGAATTGAACGTGGAGAAAGATCTCTGTGTATAACTCCGTGTTTGTGCGCATGCGCCAGCGCCTCAAGAGCTTGCCTCAGTATTTCCAGCTTGGTTTCAAAGGCTAAAGGCTCAGAGGTGTCTTGCGTTTCCAGTGTCTTTCCCGGAAAGTATTCGAGCACCAGCACGGATTGATCCTCATCTTCATCGAGGAAAAAGTCCTCAATCTGCAAAATATTTTTGTGGTAAGGCATTGAGCGAACAAGCCTGAATGCGTTTAAACGCAGCTCCAGCTGCTCCTGAAAGAGTTCTTCTGCCAGATCGAGTTCTATTTCATAAAAGCGCAGCCTGGCACGGCGGCGCTTGCTGTATTCATGAATTGCCAGATACTCAAAGTAATCGCCATTGCTTTCGAGCAAAGTCTCAACCAGCCAGTTCTTGAACTTCCTCTGAATTTGACCATGATTGGGACCATTGCTTATTACTGTGGCTAAATAGTCGTAAATTCTCAAGGAACTGTTTTCATCAAGACCCTGCTTGTATTTATTTGTTTTAGGTGCATGGTTCTTTTCAAAGTACTCGAGCACTTGTTCTTCATTGCTGCAAAATAAGATATCAGGCTGTTTCTCGTCTTTAGCGCCCACTGCGGCGTCTTTTGCTGTCATTAAAACTGCTGCATGCACCCAGATTTCGTTTGCGTTCTGGCTTTTTTTCTTTAAATCTTCATTGATGATGCTGCTTAGAATCTTGGCTTTCTCTCTAAGCCCTGCAAAAGGGGAACTGAAAGCATCTCCATATGCAGGCTGCCAGGTCTGATTGCTTTCTATTTCTATATTGGAGCGACAGCCTTTTATATCTAGAACAAAAACATTGTGCTTTGCTATCAATACGAGATCGTAATTGTAGCTTTTGTTATTTCTGACGAGCTCGAAATCACAAAGCATCTTATATCCGGGAGGCAGGCAGGCAAGCAGAAATTTGAACGCGAACCTTTCGGCAGGACCTTGCTCTTTGCTGAATCCCTTAATGTATTTGCCTTTCTTCTTGACCACAAAAAACTACCTGCAGCAAAGATTCTGACAGAGCTGGTATTTATCCTAGCTCAGAGTAGCGCTGCCTGGCCTAAATTGCAAATGGAGCTACAATTTCAAGGAGGTTTCTATGAAAAAAGTTCTTTGTCTGGCTTCAGTATGCGCAGGTCTTGTGACAGCCTCAGCGGCTTTTGCCGGACCTGCCATACTTGGTCCAGGTTCGTTGCCTGTAAGTCCCAGGGTTCAGGGAGTTCCTGTTGTTATAAAGCAGTTCCCGACCAATGTCCTGGCAAAATACAGGCAGTTTCGTTCATTTTGCGTAAGCAGGCTCATAGTGCGTTAAGTTCCCTGTGCCTGAAGATACAGGAGGTGAAACCCTGACAAATAAATAAGTCGTTGAGAGGCGGTTTTTTTTACCGCCTCTCAACTTTCCTTTTTGCTTTTAATAACTGAAGCCCGAATCAATCTCTTCTGATTTCAGCTTAGCTTCCTCAATCTGAAGTCTTACTTCGCAGCCCTGCGTAAAATCGCGAGAAGGGGGGCTCAAAAATTCGAGTCTGCCCCCGATTAAATCAGCTCGATCTGCCATTTCGCTTCTTCCCCAGCCGCTCTTTTCCAGGTCAATGCCTTTGCCGTTGTCGATAACTGAGAAAATGAGCTCGCCGTCCTGGCGTTCTGCAATCAGCAATACTTTGCTTGCAGATGCATGTTTCTTGATGTTGTTTAAGGCTTCTTTGATTATGTAATAAACATACTCCTGGGCCTGGCTGAGGGACTCGTAACAACCTTTCAGAGCCTTGAGTCTTTTGCCTGCTTTCTTGATAACAGGGTCGGGATCATTTTCAATCAGGGCTCTTAACCCTTCTTCAAAGCCGCCTGGTTTTTTAAGTTCTTCCGGAGCTTCCCGTATCATGATTTCTCTGCCCCGCAGCATTATCTTTTCTAGTCGTT
This sequence comes from uncultured Candidatus Obscuribacterales bacterium, assembly GCA_964615655.1. GTDB lineage: Bacteria > Cyanobacteriota > Vampirovibrionia > Obscuribacterales > Obscuribacteraceae > JAIEPM01. The sequence goes on from CAZTQO010000003.1 coordinate 153,518, forward strand.
CAAGATGATCTGCAATGGCTTTTTCCAGTGTATTCAGCTCCAGCTCAACTGAGCTTTCCTGCTTGCAGGCTCCTTGCTCCAGGGCTTTCGCTCGTGCTGATTGTAGTAGGCTGCCGGCGTTTCTTATGCCATTGACGAGATCCGTATGAATATCTCGTCCGATTCTCATTCTTTCTTCCAGTATTTCTGCATCAATAGACTGGCGCAGCTTTTCTTGTTCATGGTAGCGAGTCAGCTGGCTGCGAAAATTTCGTTGAAACTCGGTCTTAAGCCGTTCCAGCTGAAGATTGCGTTGAAGCAGATCGGACCTTGCAGCATCACGTTCTGCTCGAACTTTCAAAAGCTCCTTTTCCAGGTGCTGCAAGTCCGAATCACGATTAGCTTCTTGCCTTCTTTTACTCTGTCCCGGCTCCGGACTTTCTTTATCTTCTGTCGACGACATTGCTTCACCGTTCGATTTCAATTTCAATTTCGTTGTTTTCAGCGTACTCCTCAAATATTTGCCGCCAGTTTTCGATGTCCTGGTCATTGAGAGTGCCGGCTAGTTTGGCTTGATAAATCAGCTCGGCCGGCAAAAGTGTTTTGCCAGCTGCTGAAAATCGGCAGTTTATTTTTTCAAGATTTCGTGCAAAGGCTCTTTTGCTTAGCATAAGGAGTTCTCTGCTTAGATTGTTTTCCAGACCCAGTACAGAAAAAACAAGAACAGCAAATTCGTTGTCACTTAACTCAGGGTCTTTCTTTTCGAAAAAATCATAAAACCAATTGTATTCAGTTGCCCACCAGCAGTCACCGTCAGTCAGGGCATTTATAGCTGCTTGCAAATCTGCATTCATATTGCTTATGCTTTTACAAACATATGCAAATGAAGAAGATTCCGAAGCCGCCGATTTCTCATTGCTCTGGAATAGATGCCGCACATAGGCTCTGCCGGCGGATGAAGACTGTATGCAAATTCCGAGTGAAGGCTGCTTTCTCCAGAGTTCGGTCGCCAGCTCGATCCCGTTCATATCATGACCGCGGTAGAGGTAATCTAAGAAAGCGAGGTCCGGCTTCTCCGTCAATATAACTTTTGCCTGCTCCGGATTTGCTGCTTCGAAAATACTTAGCGTGCAGCCAGAAAGCTGTGACTTCAGGTGCTTGGCAAGAAGCTCCCTTTGTTCGGAGTCATCGTCAACCAGCAGTACTCTCAATGCTTCCTTTCCTCTCACAAGCCCTCCTTATTCTAGCAATTCATTTGCGATATCACGTCTTTACTTCGATAAGCGATTCAATCAACAGGCCTTTCAGAGTGACCTTTTGCAGCTTGACCTCTTGCAGCTTACCTAAAGATAAGACTCGAGTTCAGCTACAGCTCTGGAACATCTCAGCTTGCGAAGTGCGGCTTGTTTGATTCTGGCAACCCTGCTTGAACTTATTCCAAATCTGGCCGCGATTTCAACATCACTTTTTTCATGGAAGAAGCTGAGCTTGATAATTACTTGCTCCCTTTCTTTGAGTAGTTTCTTTAGAAGAGAATCAAGTTGAGATCCCATTTCTTTAAGTTCGCATTCGCTATGACCGTTTACAGAATTGTTGTCTGCAATGATGTCTCCAAGCTTGCAGTTCATGTCTTCGTTTACGGGTGCGTCGATGCTTAAAGCAAGTGCAGCGGCCTGCTTTAGAGCTCGGATTTTTTCCGGTGTTTGTCCTGTAATTTCAGCCAACTTTCTGTCTGAAGCGGTCTGTCCTGTGAGTTGCAAATGTTTTTGACTTTCTTTGTTTATGCGGTTGTTCAATGTCATCGCATTAGCCGGGAGGCTCAGAGAAAAGCGCTGAAATTTGAATGTTTCTTTCATTGCTTCGCTGATGCAAACATAGGCGTATCGGGCAAAGCAATCCGCGTTGAGTCCGTCTTTCTGGCTGTACTCGGGGTTGAAGTTACGCCCTGCTTTCATCAGACCGAAGAAACCCTCCTGGATGAGTTCGTCGATGTCGACTCCCTTATTCGCCCGTTTGGATGCTATTTGATAAAGCAGGTATATGTGCGCGTTTACCAGCGCCTTTCTGGCTTCTGCTACCGCAAAGCCAGAGCGAATTTGTTGGTAGAGATTCAGTAATTCTTGATCCGACAGCTGCTTCGATTTGGCTCTTATTGTTTTTGAATGCGAACCAGGACTGACAGCTTCAGAACTTCTTTTGTCCGGATTAATGCTTTCATAAAACTCGGGCTCGTGGAAGTCTTTTAAAGATTCAACGAATGATTCTGCTTCGATTCTTTCTAAAGTAGTTTGCATTTCTAAATGCTCCTTCTTTCAATAGTGTCTGTTATCAGGATATTTCTTCTGGCTAGAACTTATGTATGGAAAAATGCCAGTTTGCACAAGGAAAAATGCCAACGGCGCTTTGGGAAAAACCCAAAGTCGCCGTTGCCACCCGGTCGATCAATCAATCGAGATCAAACTAAAGCCGGGCAAGGGCTTTGTTGTTTTTCCATTCGAGCCCTTCTTTGTAAGAGTACAGAGACACCTTTTCCTCGGGCTTTACGGAACCAGAGTCATGGCTCTCGTCTTTGTTCGAGCGCCGGGAATTCTTCTTCTTTTTCTTCTTCTTTTTTTCAAAGCTCTGCTAAGCTCAAATCTCTTCTTTGTCTTCGAGCATATCTCGCTGTCGCATTATTTTGCTCAACTCGTTTGCGCGCAATTTCAATTCATCCAGATCTACAATCCCGGTTTTCAGAGCAATCCAGGCCGCCCGGCAGCGTGGATTGTATTTCTCGGCACCCCTTGGAGGAATGTTCAGCTTCTTAAACAATTCCTGCTCCTGTGCTTCAATTGCTTTTTTGGTAACGAATTTGAGCTTGGCCACGGCCTGGGGCTGCATACCAAGGCAAATCATCACAAGCGCCTCGTAAAGGCGCTCGTTTAGATGGCTTTCTTTGTCCCGCTCTTCTTCCTTTACAACTCTGAATACACGGTTAATTTCATGGTCAACCCAGTCTCTGCCTGCAAGCACTGTTCTGGTTGCATCATCAATGTCCCGGAGCAGGTGATCTTTTACAATCCAACCATAAGCCGGCTTCTGCCCCCGTTTGTCAATTTCATGGACCTGTTTTACATAAACTCGTTCTGTGTGGCTTGATACAAATATGACACGTGCATCTTGAAATTCCGACCAGATTAATTCGGCAACGCCGATGCCGTTTAGACTCTGTCCGGGAAAGGCTATATCAAGAAAAATCAGCTCGGGTTTTATACTGCGATATCTTTTTAAGGCTTCGTCGATGTTCTCGCCGCTGAAAACTATTTCCGCAGCTGGAAAATGCTTTTTCAAATTCGTCTCTACTGCCTGGCGATGCTCTTCTTTGTCATCGGCGATTATTACCTTGAATGCAGCATTTTTTTCAGACATGCTCTACCTCCGGTTGTCTGACCATTGATTTTCGCACGTAAAGATGCCAAGTGTGATTTCTTAGCGAAACTCGAGTCCAATCATAGTTATATTGTCGGGTCCGCCATATCCAAGTGCCAGATCAAGCAGGCGGTCAAGCATTTCCTGAGGGTCTTCCGTGCTCACCATCAGTTCCATGATCTCATCATCGTTTACTGCCTTGTTCAGTCCATCGGTGCAGAGTAATATCCGGGTGCCGCTGCTGCAGGTTCATCTGCTCTTACCTTGTCCTGTTCAAGCATAATACGAGCATGGTCGAGTATTCAACATAGTGAAAATACCAATCAAGCTCTGGCATATTCACGAATGAGCTTGAAGCAGATTTTTTCTAATTGAACTTATCTAGCTTCAACAGAGGAGGAGTTTGAGCAGTGGCCGGTCGTCTTGCAAAAATCAAAGATTCTGCTGAGGAATTATTGCGTAATCCAAAAGCAAAAATAAGCAGAAAAAGCATGAAGCAAATTCTTAAATCCTTGCTTCCTGTGCCTTTCTTAGTAAAGCTTTACAGCAGCGTTTCTGTGAATTCGAGTTTCACTTGCTCTGAGCTACGATAAAGAAACGCGGACAAATTAGCCGGTCGGGATTAAGTCCGGGCCGGCTTTCCTCTTTGCGTATCGGAAATAATTTGTCTGAGGCGCTAGAATTACTTTGCTCGAATAAGTGAGGCCGTTGTGGAACGAAATAATAGTACGCTGCTCATTGAAACTGAACGGATGGACGCATTTCTTGAAGGACTGGCTGAAAAGCGCAGCGACCTCGCGCATGACATCCATAGCGAAATCCTGGGAGAAATAAGTAAATTGCATCATTTGCTTTCTGCCGATGCGGATTTGCAGGAATTATCCAGGCGGCTTAAAAAGGTCAGCCAGGCGGGCCGTAAAATAGAGCAGCGAGCCTATCCCCTCATTGTCAAGCATATTGGGCTGCTTGCTGCACTTGAGTCTATGTTTGAAACAGCTCTTGATGAAGAGGCGTTTGCTGATTTGAGCATACGACAATCTTTCAAAAGTAAAGCCAGCTGTTCAATACCGTCGGTTCTTGCGGTGGAATTTTATGAGATGGTTCGGGATTATTTTGAACTATTGCTTAAAGAAGCCGGTGCCAGAAAAATTTCAGTTTCGGGCACGGAAGACTCGCAGTTAATTTCAGTTAAAATCATTGCTGATGCTGCTCTTGAATCAAAATGCTTGAGCCCGCTTGAATGTCGGGCGTTTCTGGCAAAGCTGAATTTGCAGGCTGATTGCCAGGGCGAAGAATCAACTCTGAAATTAAGCTTCGATGCTTCTTAGGGAGGATTTTGGCAAAGCTTTGTTTAATGACAAGATCGAGCGAGCGTCTTCTTGCTTAATGCTGCTATGCTGGGTATTATTGGAATATCAATCATATGAAGATCCTGGCATGCGGAAAGCTGGCTAATGAATCCGAGCGTAAAGCAATAAGGACGCTTCGCGCTCTTGCGCTGCCTGATGATTTCCTTTTGCTTCACAACCTTGAAATCAACAACGATAAGATAAATCAAGTGTTCGAGCTGGATTTGCTTTTGGTTTCGGCCCGAAAGATAGTTTTGTTTGATGTTACCAGTACTGGAGAGCCGGCTCAGGAAGCTATTAAAGAAAAACTTGCAAAATGCAAGCGGCTCTCAGGAATCTTGAAAAACGCGCTGCTGCGCCTGGCTCCCGGCCTGAAAAATATTCAGTTTGAAGCCGCCGTGCTCATAACTGAGTCTAAGGCAGCAGCCAATTCAAGCCCTTCCGACGGCGTATTTTACTTGAGGCAAAGTGAGAAGCTGTCCAGCTTTTTGCAGGCAGTCGAGCAGTCGAAGGATTCCGATCCCGGCTTAGCGGAGCCACTCTTACTGCAAGAAAAAGTGCTTGAGCTGCTTGGGGTAAAGGAGAGTTCCGAATTCAGCGGCTGGGGCAGTTGGACGCTTGTGGATACTCTGGGACGTGAAGAAGACAGCGGCTATCGTGAATATCTTGTTGAGCACCGCCATTCGCCTGGTTCGCTTGCGAAGCTGCGGATCTTTCCCATAGACATCTATGCAGACGAGAAAGAGCGCGAAAAACAAATCACCTTGCACAAAAATGCTTTCAGTCTCGATGACAAAACGAGACACAACAATATTTTATATGTTTCTGAGTTTGCGCTTTCTGAAAATGAAGACTATGCAGTTTCAGTTTTTGAGTACTTTCCAGGCGAGAATCTTGAGCACATTATCGACAGTGGCAAACTTGATTTTGATGAAAAAATGTCTGTGATCCGGCAGGTTCTGGCTGCCCTGGAGCATGCACACAATAACGGTGTGATCCATCGCAATCTGACTCCGCGAGCAATCTTGTATAAGGAAGGCAAGACAAAGATTACACCATTCGAGTTCGGCAAGTTGACTGATGGTGCAACGCACACCTTAACCAGGCTGAAACATCTCAGTGATATCGATTACCGGGCTCCTGAGTGCGAAGATGATTTAAGAAAAGCCGGGTTCCAATCCGATTTGTTTTCGGCAGGTATGATCTTTTATGAGCTACTAAGCGGGCAAGCCGCATTTGAAGGCGCTGTAGAAAAACATAAACGGCGGGCCAGGTTTCGTTTGAATGCTAGCGAAATCAATAAGTCTCTGCCTTGCGGTCTTGATTCCTGGCTGCAAAAGTTATGTGCCTGGAAAATCGAAGACAGATTCCAGAGCGTAGGTGAAGCTGCAGAGGCCCTTGACGCTGCCAGCTGGGAGGAGTACCGTCCTTGCGAAATTTTTGACGAACGCTTTGAAATAATAGAGAAGCTTGGGGTCGGCGGCTTTGCAGTAGCTTATCTTGTTAGAGATCTTGTTACTGAAAAAAGGAGGGTTCTGAAGCTTGCCAGATCAGATCGAAGCGAGCATATGAAAGCAGAGTTTAGAATTCTTGTTGCGGCTCTCGAGCAGGAGCACATAAATGTCATAAAGGCTTTTGAGTTCGGTAGTTTCAAGGGGCGATCCTGGATTGTGTTTGAGTATTTGCCTGGCGAAGTGCTCTCACGCAAATTAATATGCCCTCTCGAGCCGGAAACCGTTTTAAAAATTGCAAGACAAGCTGCCAGTGGTCTTGCACATTTGCACAGGAATCAAGTATTTCATCAGGACATCAAACCTGCAAATCTGCTCTTAACGGAGTCAGACTGTCTGAAAATTATTGATTTCAATATTGCAAGCGATCAGGAGCGCAATGTTGATGGCTTCAGCCGCATGTATGTTCCGCAGCAAAGCTATGATTTAGACGAGACTCAAGCAAAAGTGGATCGCGACCTTTATGCACTCGGCATAACGCTTTATGAATGCCTGACCGGCGGGATTTATCCTGACAGGGCTGCTCCGGCTGAGCCCGGCGCAAGCGATCAGAAACTAAAGATACCTGCGAAACTGGCAAAACTTGTTGTGAAAATCATTTCGCCTGAGCCTCGTGATCGATTCAAATCAGCGGATGAATTGCTTGATGCGCTTGATCTGCTTGACCTTGACGAGCAAGAGGAAGTGCCGGACACAGGAAAATGGGTAACAGAGCTGACTGACAATTCGCTAGTTCAGCTTAGCCGGGATTATCTGAGCGAGGCAAATGAATTATATAACCAAACCCGATATACTGAAGCGCTTTCTTTATACAATCAGGCTTTTGCTGGTGCTTCCAGTCATGCTGCCGTATACCGGGGCAGGGCAAAAACTTTTCTTGCGCTGGGTGAATATAGAAAGGCTGAAGCTGATTTCAGCAAGGCAATTAATCTGGAACCTGACGACGCAGCTCTATATGCATATTGTGGATATGCTTTCTTGATGATGAAGGATTTTGAAACCTCCGTAGAGAATTATGACAAAGCCATAAAGTTGGAACCAGAAAATCGCGCCCATCTGCTTGGTCGAGTTTTTGTATTTGAAGTAATGGGCAATTTCGATGCTGCGTTGAAAGATTATGACCGGGCTATCGAATTAGCAGAAGCTGCTGGTAATATTGATAATAACGAATTGTTGAGTCTTTATTTCAGCCGCTTCAATCTACAGAGCTCGCTCAAGAACACAAGTGCTGCACTTGCAGATTGCAATAAAGTAATTGAACTTGGCAAAAGCGTTGTTGGTCAAGAAGCAAGGCTTAAACTTTGCGAAGCTTTCATTTCTGAAAATGCGAAAACGGAGCCTGCTGAGCTGGAAAATCCGAAGCTCGATAACGAGATAATTACTCCGAAGGGTGAAACCGGGGCTCCTGGAAAAAAAGATGCCAAAAAGGAAGAGGAAGTTTCATGGCCATTGCTTGTCCTTTCTGTGCTGCTCTTGCCGATTACATTGCCTCTGAGTCTAATTGCCTGGATTTTTGAAAGTGAAAAGAGATCTGGTCCTTTGTTTGCTGCTTTTTTTCTCTGGGTCTTTTTATTTGGAGGTTGGGACCATATCAGATCAATTGCCTATCGGCACATAGACCCTCATTTGCCAGCGGAATTGCATAAACTGATTTATCCGGATCGTATCTGGTTGAATAGTTCAGTGAAACCCATAAGACAAGAAAAAATTATTCGCGGTTACGACAGTATTCTCGAGAATAAATCTGGCAGCAGTACAAGCGGTCTGGGCGGCTTAAGAAGTGGAACGGGAAGCGGCGGAACTGGTGGTCTGAGCGGCGGAAGCGGCCTGGGTGGACTTAAGAGTGGAAGCACTGGTTCTTTGATAAATGGAGCAAGCGGCTTTGGAACAGGCGGATACAGTGGCTTGAGCGGCGGAACTGGACTGGGTGGACTTAGAAGTGGAAGCAGCGGAGCCGGTGGACTCAGTGGAATCAGCAGAACAGGTAGAATCGGTGGAAGCAGTGGAAGCAGCGACACGGGTTCTTTGATAAATGGAGCAAGCGGCTTCGGAACAGGCGGATACAGTGGTTTGAGCGGCGGAACTGGCCTGGGTGGACTTAAAAGTGGAAGCAGTGGAAGCAGCGACACTGGTACTTCGTTAAATGGAGCAAGCGGCTTTGGAAAGGACTGGCATAGTGGCTCAGCCGGAGGAAGCAGTTTGTTTTTTGATTCTAAAAAGCTTTATATCCAGAACAAAGAAAAAAGATAGGCGGAACTTTGTTCTAAATCTTGAGCAGGTTCTTGTTCAGGAGCTGGAGCTGCTTCTATAGTTGCGTCTACTGATTTATTGTTATGGGCAACTACGATCTGACCGCAGCTCAGAACCGTAGAATCAAGCAGAATAATTGGTTGCAAGGTTCTTATTACCTTGCAGCTTCCGGCTTCAAGAGAATCGTCTTCTATTTTTTCTAATACAGTTGCTGCCATGCCTGCGTCATACATAGAATTAGTTGGATCAATGGTCTGAATCTTGCAGGCTGCGACAATGTCGTTAAGCTGCCTGTTTATGTGTTTCAGTACTGTTGCTTTACCGGATACGTGATTTTCGCCCAGCCATTGATTCATTAGCCAGGCTGCAATAGCTAGCTTCCTTGCTTTTTCAATCGGTATGTTCAGGTGATCTTTTGTTTCTGTCATTGTTCAATTCCTTAGATGGTGACCTAAAGCAATATGGTTTCGACATCATGAATTACTCCGCCGGATGCAGGACCAGGGCTAAGATAGCCGCGCTCGTAAGATACGCTCTTTCTTTGTGAGCCAGGGGGGAAATCAAGCAGGGGGCTGCGATTTAGTTTGCTTGCAGCGTCAATGATAGCTCGGTCAAACAGTATGCCGCCCGACTTGATGATTTCAATCCTGAGTGTGCGGTTTTTGTAAACGGTATAACGTACGCTTGCCTCCCCATTGCAGGGGCAATTCCAGTTGTCTCTTATGGCTTTATAGAACATCTCCTGCCATTTGTCCCACAAAATTTCCAGCTTTCTGTTTTGTTGGACAGCTGCAAGCTTCAGAGCTTGCGGATTGCTGGCAGGTTTTCGTGGAGCTAAGTTAGCCATGCTTGCTTGTTGCATGGTGCCTGCCGGTCTTCCTTGAAATGAATCCAGAGACACGATTGACTTATTATCCATGCTTTCCGGGGACATGCCTGAAACAACTTGTGTGGACGATTCCTGCTCCGGAAGATCTGGCAGCTTTAGTTTTTGCCCGCTATATTCGTCCTTTTGCACACTGCCTTTTAATAGGTCGGTATTTGCTGTTGCATCCTGAGCGTAAGTTTGCGCTGCCGGTTGCAGCACGTATAAGCAAAATAGAAATGCAAAGCCGTGTTTTTTGTAGCTTCCTGCTTTCATCGCCTGTTAACTCCAGTACTTAGCTGGCTTTATTTCAATCCAGGCAAAGAAAGAGGAGTTAGGAAAAATACCAGACCTAGACGAGTTCCCTTTTTTGCAATAATTGTTTCAGGCGGGATTCATGTATGCTCAAAATTGTGTCACTTAATAAGCCGCGTTCATAAGCAAGCCAGATTGCCCTGCGCCTCGGGTTGAATTCATTTTCTGGCTTAATTCCAAGCCATGTATACAACTCGAGTTCTTTTGCTCTAACCGTGCTCAAGCTCACGCAAACCATTTGTGAAATTGCTTGATCTTTTACCCCCAGGGCAAAATAAAGAAGTAAGTCATAGAGCGGCGCGGGCGGCATGATATCTGAAAGTTCCGGCTCGCTTAATAATTGACCGACTTTTGTTTCTACGTTGTCTCTCCCGTACAGAACCGTTGGGATGACATCATTGAGCTTTCTCAAAAGCATGTCCTTCTCAATCCATGCGTAAGCCCCGGTTGCCGGCTTATACCGATATATCTGCGGGAGCAAAGCATCCATCTGCTGCTGAGTAGAAAAAATCAGACGGGCGCCGCTGTCCATGCTCCAAATATCCTTGATGCATTTCAGAGCATCTGGTGTAATCAACCTCAGATCTATAAAGACCAGATCCGGATCATGATCTTTATACTTGTTTTTTAGATCTGAAATGTCCTGGCATCTTTCTTTGACTCTAGAGTTAGCAAAGTGCGCTTTTAATTCTTGCTCAAGCAAGCTGGCAAAGTGCTCTTCTTTGTCGAAAATAAGTACTGAAAACTTGAATTTGGAAGGATTCTGAATGGCTTCTTCAATTACAAGGTTCATTTGATACCTCTATTGCTTGATAAACTTGCCTGATTTGGAAGCTTTTGTTTCAGCGCTTCCCTGATGTCTGATTCACGCAGCTTGAGTTCTTCATGAGCTAAGATGCCATTCAGTCGAGCTAGAGCTATTGCTCTGCCTCTGAGATTAAAAATCAAGCCATCGCTTTCTTTCAAACCTAGATAGCTAAACAATTCATGTTCGAGTGCTTGCAGCGTGGCAGGACCCAGGGCCATGAGCTCGGAAATTGCTTTTGTGTCCAGACCCAGCGCCAGCGCTGTCAGCAGCTCATAATGCATGGGAGGAACCCTGTTGGAAAGTGATCCCTCCGCCAGCGCGGGAAAAAGATAGTTCAAATCAGGATCTACCCAATCGGCCCCTATCAGAAGCCGTTTGACAAGGAAAGGGAATTGCTTGATCATGCCGTCTTTGCTCGCCCAGCTATAGGCGCCGGAAATTGGTCGAATTTTATGCATGCGTCTTAAATATGCTTCGCCCATATTGTTCGACATGATTACAATTTTTGCTTTAGGGTTGCTTCGCCATATTATTTCGGCGGCTTTGAGACCATTTAGATCCTGCCCTGGAAACTCGATATCCAGGAATATGATATCCGCATCTTGTTTCTTGAGCTCATCTAAGAGAGCGTTGCAGTTGTTGCTTGCAAAAACGAGCTCGTGTTCAGGAAAATGTTCACTTAACAAATTGCCGACCAGATCGCGAAAGTAATCCTGGTCGTCGGCAATCATTACTGTAAAGGATGGAGACTCTTTCTCAGGTTCAGATTCTGGCAAAAGATTTGTTGCCGGCTTTTGCTCTGTTCCGATTGCAGAGACAAGGGCCTGTTTGAACTGCTCAGCACTTTCAAACCGTTCGGCAGCGTTCTTGGCCAGAGCCCTGGATATTGCCGCTTGAATCTCCTCTGGAATGCCTAGAGACGGGTCGAATGCCGCTTCGCTTGCAAGATGATTCTCCAGCATCAAAAGCGGGTCACGGACAAGCTTAATTAGCGGCTTGCCGCAAAGCATTTCATAAAATATTAAACCCAGGGAATAAATATCCGAGCGAGCATCCACTGTAGGGCTATTGAACTGCTCCGGACTCATGTATCTTGTTGAACCTGCGATTGTTTCTGAATAAACCGGACCTTCCGGAGAATAGACATTTGCAATTCCAAAATCCAGAATTACGGGTCTTAACTCATCATTTTCGTCTTGTGCCAGCATTATGTTGTCAGGCTTTAGATCCTTGTGTATCACGTTTTTCTTGTGAGCATAGGAGAGCCCATCGCAGATCTGGCATACATATTGAACAGCTTCCTGGTAGCCTATTTTCCCTTTTGCTTTTATGTGTTGAGTCAGTGTCGTGCCGTTTATAAATTCGCAAGCCAGATATATAAATCTGTTTTCGTCGCTGAATCCAAAATCGTAAACATTTAAAATGTTAGGATGTTTGAGAGAGCTGATAATTACGGCTTCTTTGTGAAACATTTTGAGGTATGAAATTTCGTGCAGCAGTTTCAACGCTACCGGCCGGTCCATTAACACGTGGATGGCTTTGAAAACTGCTCCGAAGCCTCCGATGCCAAGCACTCCTGTAATCTGGTAGCGGTCTGCAATTTTCTCGCCAACCATGTTTTCCAGTTTTTTCTTTAGTTCAAGTTCGTGTTGATCTGCGCGCCTTTCGATTTCAGTATCGCTTGTCTTAGTTGCATTCTGATTATTTCCGACTTGCTCAATGAGCTGAGCAAAGTCAAATTGTTTTGATTTAGTTCTTGCCAGCAATTCCGACCAGGCATTGTTTGTCAATTTGCTTAGTAAAAACTGGCGTGCATCAAGCATTGTAGCAAGCTTGTTTTCCACCAGATCTATTCTTAGATCCTCGACTTTCAGAAATCTTTGATCTTTGTGTTCAAAATCATGTACTTCTGTATTTGCAAGCATTACCCAGTTAACTTGATTGGGAACGAAAACCGCTTCATTTGCCTGCAAAATTCCTATATTCTCAGGATTTTCGAATGATGCATGCCTGTATGCAGAGCCCCTTATTGTGGAGTAGACACTATCATCAAAATAAAGAACCTTTCTTATCCATTGCGCAACTAAGATATTGCAGCTAAGGTAATCTTTTTCCTTTATCTGCTGATAATGCTCTGGTCCCAGGACAACATTTCTGAGTGGTGTCCAGATAATTAAGCTGTCCTTTTCTTGCAGGCGACTTAGCTCGGCTTTTAATTCGTCTATTGAACAGCGGTTGCATTCTGCGGCGTACATTCGCAGCCTGTCCTCATTCAAATCGTGCCCGTTAAATAAGTCGGCCCACTTAACCCAGGCTGGTTTGCCTGCAAGCTGAAAGGCTTTGAATATGCTTTTGGCAAGAAAAAAATCGGAGCTCTCACCAAAATGGCAGATGCTTATTTCAAGAACCTGATCGTCAGAATACTCGGCTTTTACAAAGCCGGTGGTTTTCTGGGGGACATAGAAATAAACACCTCTTGACCAGGGAGTATTCAATTGCTGCAGGTCTTGATCTTGAATGAGGATGCGTACGTCTTTCGGCAAACCTTTAATTATTTCAGCTGGTTCGGCTATTTTGGGAATCAACAAGCTTGCAATTTTATACATTAATTTCTCCCCTTGCCATGACGTTTTGCAGGCTGGTGAAATTATATACTCTGCCGACTATTGTTGAACTAAGTCAGCGCATCCCTCCTGAAATAACGAAAGTTTCACCGGTGATCCAGGCTGAGTCGTCCGAAGCAAGAAAAACAGCAGTGGGCGCGATATCTTCCGGTTTGCCGATCCGCCCCAGTGGTGTTTGTGATTCGACAAAGGTTCTGAACTCGCTTTTTTCAAAGCCTGCAGATGCAAAGCCTTCTGTATGTACCATGCCGGGGTTTATCGCATTGACTCGAATTTTTCTTGGACCGAGCTCTTTGGCAAGCGATTTTGTAATAGTGTCTACGGCAGCTTTGGTTCCGGAGTAAACCGACCCTGTAGCAGGAGCGTATGTGCTTGCAACCGAGCTTATGTTTATGATGCTGCCGCCTTCTTTTGAAAAACGCTTTGCTGCTTCTTTAATGCTTAAAACAAGTCCCAGTACATTGAGATTAAAGTGCTTGTGAAAGTGTTCTTCTGTTACTTCTTCAAGGGGCAGAAACTCATAAATACCCGCGTTGTTTACAAGAATGTCGAGCCTGCCGAAGGCTTTGTATGCTTCTTCAAATAGCCTTTCAATATCTTTGCCGTTTGATAAATCTGCCTGAATTGCAAGTGCTTTGCCGCCCTTGCCTTTGATTTCTTCAACAAGCTTATCTGCGCCGATTTTGCTTGAAGCATAGTTTACAACCACTGCGGCGCCTTCATCTGCCAGCTGCCTTGCAATGCCTGCTCCAATTCCTTTTGATGCGCCGGTTACGATTGCAACCTTTTGATCTAACTTGGGCTTACTCATTTCATTTTCCTCTTTTCCATTCAATTCTTGTCAAGCATGCAAAGCTCAGGGCTCACAATTTGAGAGCCTGTTAACTTGGTTCAATTGCTTTGATGCCAGCTAACTCTTCGAATAGAATAGACCGGTCGGTCTAAGTCGTCAACTACCCCAGAAAAGTTTCTACTACTTTTCGGTTATACTTGCCGGGCTGCATAAATCTAAAGGCAAGGAGGGTGAAATGGGCAGCCCGATAGAATTTAATGACACGCTTCAGCTGACCATTGAGCAGGGCTTTCCTGCAAATATATTGAACAGAGAAAGTCATTGCAAAAATCCCCTGACTGCAAACGATTTGAAAGGCCGGGAATTCACATTCAAAAATAAGTTCGATGCCAGAATTTTTCATCTCGATCCTGTGCGTGTTTTTCTTGTGCATAACATCGATGGCAAATGGTTATTCTGGGGCCATGCACTGATTCAGAAGCAGGAAATTAAAAAAGTGAATCCTGGTCCGGGCTGGAAGCTCGGAGACTGGGAAACCACGGGCACTTATACAATAGAGCATATCTACGATCCTGATTTCCAGCAGGCATTTACTATTAATGAATCGCCTGCCGGCAGGAGCTATTTTTAGTTTATGAAAACAGCAAGACAATTTTTTAGTTTTGTGTTTTTTTGCACCATGTTTTTTGCAAGCTTAAAAGCGCAGGCAGACTCATATCCGCTTTGCGAAGCTGCCAAAGCCGGGAACTTGGTGCAAGTCAAAGCTCTTATTGCAAAAGGCGCCGACCCAAATTATTTTGATGAATCAGGAAAGTCTGCCCTGCATCTTGCAGCAGAAGAAGGGCATAAAGACATCGTTGCGTTTCTGCTTGATCACAAAGCAAAGATTAATTTGCAGGATAAGCAATTTCAGGAAACCGCCCTTACTGAAGCTGCGCAATTCGGAAGGCTCGATGTGGTCAAATTGCTTCTTGATAAAGGCGCAGCCGTCGATCTCAAAGGCAAGTATGGTGGAACCGCTTTGTCGGCAGTGGTTAACAATGTCGGGGTAGCGTCCGGAAAAACAAGCGAAGCCCAGGTATATGAAATCATTTCTTTGCTGCTGGCACATGGTGCAAATCCGAATGCTCAGAAAAACGACGGTGAAACCATGCTGCACATGCCTGCCTATTCAAACCAGCTCAAGCTGGTAAGCACGCTTCTTAAAGGCAAGATTAACACCGCGCTTAAGAACAATTCTGGAGAGAATGCCCTTGATTATTGCTGCCGCGGCAAAGGCGATCTTGAAATGTATCAGTTATTGAGCAAAGCCGGATTTAAACCTGCAAAAGGACTTGAGACTTGTTTGAATGGTGCAATAGAACAGTCCAAAATAAAGCTAGTAAAAAGACTGCTCGAGCTCACAAAGCCTGCTCCACAAGCGCTTGCAAATGCTGCTTCCGGAACAAAAAGTTCAGACGAAGATATCAGCCTGCTCCTGCTTGAAAAAGTCACAGATATAAACTCTCCCTCATACGGTGGACTTACTGCCTTGCAGGGTGCTGCAATTACAAACAAAATCCGGCTTTGCCAGGCTTTATTGCAAAAGAAGGCAAAGCTTGATCACAGCGGCAATTTCTTTTGCGAGGGAACTGCACTGCATATGGCTTGCCGTTTTGGACATCCGCAAATTGTAAAACTATTGCTTGGTGCCGGTGCAAACGTAAATATTGAAAACAGCAACAAAGATACGCCGCTAACACTTGCCATCCAGGGGCCGATAGACTACCAGCCAAGCGACGGGCCGCCGCCGGACTGGTCGCGCACCGGTGACTACATGCAGGTTCTTGAATTGCTGCTTGCAAAAGGAGCAAAAGCAGGGCATAAAAATGCCAGCGGGCAATCAGCAGCAGATATTCTCAAAGAAGTGAAGAACAGAGACTTTCAGGCGAAAGCCAGAGCTGTACTTGTAAGATATCCGGCAAGCTGATTGCGTAAAACCTGCTGTTTATTTTCTTGTAGAAACGTGAAACTAGGACTTGCCGCCTGGAGTGGCACGAAGCTCGAAATCTCTGACAGTTGTTGCACGGTCTTGTATGATTAGGCAATCAAACTGAATGTATTTGATGATATTAAGACTGAGCTTGAACTGGCCGGTTTGCAAAGGAAAAAATGCTAAATCAGGGGTTTCGAATATCGCTCTGGCAAAATTTATGGGCGCTGCTTATCTGTTCTTTGCTAAGCTCGCTCCAGAACGCTGGTGCGAACGAGCTATCGAGCTTGCTTACCGAATTCCAAGAAAAGCAAAATGAAAGTAAGCTCCTTGCATTGTATGACCTTGCTGAGATCATTGGTTCCAAACTTGCACCGATCGGAAACGACAAAACCGGTTTTTGGCAAGATTATGCCAATATCGCACCGTTTGTGGGCGATTTGCAAGGAGGCATGTTTGCCTTCTCCCAAACCGCATTCAAGTCCCCGGCAGAAGATGGTCCCCTAATAGCTTCTTTCCTGGATGAGTATGCTCCGGTTGATGCAGTGAAATACGTAAGTCAAAATTGCTCCAGTTTCCAGTTTGTGATGCTTGGGGAAGAACATATGGACTCGCAGACGCGATGCCTGCTTTTGCCTTTGCTGAGAGAACTGCGTTCCAGAGGATTCAAATACTTCGCTGCCGAAACATTCAACAGTCCGCTTGATGAAACAGTTCGGCTGGGCTATACGATTCGGGATACAGGTTACTACACAAGAGATCCGATTTTTGCCGAGGCTGTAAACGAAGCAATCAAGCTGGGATATATACTCGTTCCGTACGAGTCCAAGGATGAGCCTGTCGAACTAAAAGAGGCAAGTCCAATACGGAAAACAAACTATCGGGAAATGACACAGGCCAAAAACCTGCAGAACCTCATCCTGAAGAAAGACCCCAGGGCTAAAGTCCTGGTCTGGGCCGGTCGCGGGCATGTCTATACCGAAATGCCTGACACGACCAAATCGGCAGAGGACGAAACGTGGCAGCCGATGGCTTATCTCTTTCATAAGCTGACAGGAATTCGTCCGCTATCTCTTATTTTGAGAGAACTGGAAATGTATTCGCCGGAGAAGGAGTCCAGCAAATACAAATATGCCGCTGCCAAAGGCTGGCTAAAACACCCTACCGTGTTTCTTAAAAATGGCCAAGCCTTTGAGGAATGCGGCGCGGCTGTAGTGTTTTTTCCACGGCAAAAAATTGAAGGTGGTCGCCCTGATTGGTTTCAATCCGAGCTAAACCGAGCTGCTGTCGAAATCCCAAGGGACGCACTATTTCAAAAAGGCAATCAACTTGCCCAGGTGTTTGAAACAGGGCGAACAAAAGAAGCGATGCCCCTTGATTGCATCCTGGTTAAAAAGAATGAACCAGTGCCACTATTGATGGTGCCGAAGAACGGTCATTTTCTTCTTCGGATTACGAACTCTCAGGGTGAAAGCAAAGAGATTCCGGTCAAACGAAGCAACTGAACAGCACAAAACACAAACAAAAACACCACTCGAATTGCTTCGCAGTGGTGCTTTTGCTATTGCCTGGCTGCCTCTTGCGGGAGGCTCAATATTTCTCTACGCTTCAGCCAATCCTTCACGTAAAGCGGGCTCTCTGCTGCTGTTCCCGGAATGCGCATTCCTGCTGTTTCCGCATTGCCCCTCGGCTCAAAGCGATGACTCAATCAACCGCTCACCGAATATGTATATAACTGTAGCAGCGATTATCCGCTCTGTGAACTGCCCCAGAATATATAGTCCTGTCATTAAACGATCTCTTTCAAATACTGATAGCAAGCATTAGTTTGATGAAAAATCATTTGTCAGGCACCCGGCCTGGCTGCAATTTTTGCAGAATGGCGATCACAAGTTTTGAAAAGCGAGAAATGGCTCTATAAGCCGTTTCTCAATGAATCTATTCCTCTTTTCAGAATTACTAGAAATGATTCATTTTTTGCGGACAGGAGTTTTCATTTGAGTGATCTGAAATTTGTATATACACTAAACCGGCAATCGTATATGCAGGCTTCCGATAGCTTAGCTACGGATCGGATCTCCTTCTTCTATGAGTGTCCTTGCTGGAGGCAATAAAGCTGAAAAAAGACAAAGGCCTCGGTTCTGGTCTAATTCAAGACTTTTAGCTATCGTTAGCTTTGTCGGCTCCGATCTTCTTATATGAATATATGAAAGTCATACTTGCAGAAAAACCTTCGGTTGCTCGTGACATTGCTGCTGTTCTTGGCGCTAATGTCAAGAAAGAGGGCTACTTTGAGGGAAACGGCTATCAGGTCACTTACGCATTTGGCCACCTGGTAGTTATGGCTGAGCCAGAAGAAATGAACCCTGCCTGGGGGAAGCCCTGGGCGCTTGCACAACTGCCGATGATTCCTGAAACCTGGAAATATCGCGTTGCCGACAAAGCCGGAGCCCAGTTCAAAGTAATCAAGAAACTTTTTCTTGCCGACCAGACCGATTCAATTGTATGTGCAACTGATGCAGGGCGCGAAGGTGAGCATATATTCCGGCTCATTTATATGCTTTCGGGATGCAAGAAGAAAGTAGAACGTCTCTGGATAAGTTCACTCACACCTGATGCCATTAAAGACGGATTGAATAAACTCAAGCCGTCAGAAGACTTCGACAATCTGGCAGATGCGGCAAGTGCCAGAGCCCATGCAGACTGGATTGTGGGTCTCAATTTTACTCGCGCATACACCTGCATCAACCGGCAGCTCTGCACGATAGGGCGAGTGCAGACACCAACGCTTGCTCTCATTTGTGAGCGGCAAGTTCTCATAAACAATTTCAAGTCAAACCAGTTTTTTGAAATACTTGCGACTTTTGAACCTGGATTTATAGCCCGCTATCTTAAGCCGAACTCCGGGACGGTCGAGCAAGCGCAGCAGCTTGACAGTGCGCCTGATGCAAGTGTGCCTGGAGTGGAGAGCAAACAGGAAGAGAAGGACGGTCAGAAGAGTGCGACAAGGCTTGAAAGCAAAGAAGAAGCACAGGCAGTAATCGATGCGATTTCAAAACATAAATTCGGTACAGTCGATTCGGTTCAAACGGTCGAGAAACGCACGAAAGCGCCGGCTTTATATGACCTGCTTACTCTGCAGAAAGAAGCAAATAAACGCTTTGGCTACACGGCACAGGAAACCCTCAATATTGCCCAGAGCTTATATGAAGAATACAAGCTGATTTCATACCCGCGAACCGAATCGCGCCATATTTCAACAGACATGGTTGAAGAACTGCCGAGAATTCTAAGTAATGTTCTGCGGGCAAGCACCACAAGCCAGAACGCACGCGATCTCTTTGCTGAAGAAAAAATAGTTCCTGGAAAAATCACCACTTCGCTTTTGCGCCCGAAGCTGAGCAAATCTTATGTCGATGACAATAAGCTCACCGACCACCATGCAATTATTCCTACATATAATCAGCCGCCGGAAAAGCTCCCTGAAAAACAGCTGAATGTTTATAAGCTTGTGGCTCTGCGTTTTATGGCAATATTTTTGCCTGCCGAACTTAAAGACGAAACAACAGCAATCATAAAAATTGCAGAGCATAGTTTCAGGGCCCGGGGCGTTGTAATTAAAGAAGCCGGCTGGACTGCGCTTGACGCAAGTTCGGACTCGGCCGCCGCCGCAAAGGCAAAAGGCAAAAAAGAAGAAGGCGGGGAAGCAAAGGAAGCAAAAGGCAAAGGCCGGGCAAAATCAGCCGATAAAAAAGACAGCGACGAAACTCAGCAACTGCCGCCGCTTGTTAAAGACCAGCAAGTCGCAAAAATAAAGGAAGAGCTTAAAGAAGGCAAAACCACAGCACCTAAGCCTTATGACGATGCAGCGCTTCTTTCGGCAATGAAAAACGCCGGTCAGGATCTTGATGATGAAGACCTGGCTGCTTATATGAAACGAAGCGGGCTGGGCACGCCTGCAACCCGTGCGGCAATTATTGAAAGACTTTTGCAAACAGGCTACGTAGAGCGCCAGAAAAAGGCGATTCTGCCGACGGCTAAGGGCATGGCTCTTATAGAGCAGGTGTATGCAAGTTTGAAGGATGTGGCACTTACGGCCAGCTGGGAGCAAAAACTCGCTGATATGCAGGATGGCAAGCTTGAGCTTGCAAGTTTTGAATTGGAGATTGATAAATTTGTGCGCGGCATCTTGCCGGAGCTCAGCAAAGCCGGGCCATTAAATAGATTTGGATCTGCTGCTTCGTCATTGTCTACCGCAACGGCTGCTAAACCCGCAGACCTCAAACCGGAGTCCGTAGAAGGAGGCCTTTCAATTTGTCCTCAATGCAAAGAAGGCATTGTGAGGCTGAGCCCGAAAGGCGCTTCTTGTAATCGCTGGCGTGAAGGTTGCAAGTTCTCTATCTGGGGTGAAGTTAACGGCAAGAAACTTAGCGAAGCCCAGATCAAAGAACTTGCAGAAAAAGGAAAGACCAAACTTATAAAAGGCTTCAAGAAAAAGTCAGGCGACGGTACTTACAATGCAAAACTTGTTTTGAACGAAGAGTTCAAAGTAAGGCTCGAGCTTGAAGAAGCAGCAGCGCTTGGTCCATGTCCGCAGTGCAAAGAAGGCCTGGTTCGCACTACAGCAAAAGGCGCCGGTTGTTCGCGCTGGCGCGAAGGATGCAAATTTATGATCTGGGGCGAACAATTCGGCAAGAAATTGAGTGACGCTGAAATAAAAGAACTCTTTGAAAACAAGCGCACGGGCATTATAAAAGGCTTCAAGAAAAAATCAGGCGACGGCACTTATGATGCGCGGCTTGTCCTTAACGACGAATTCAAAGTGCGGCTTGATTTCAGTAATGCCGAAGCCGTCAGCCTGAGCAGTGCTTGAGCCGAGAGTATTTCGTCGTCGGGCTTTTGAATTGTCGGGTAAGGAAAAAGAATGAACACTTTAGGACATGCAGTAGTTCTGGTTCTGATATTTGCCTTAATTGCTCTTTGCGGGCAGTTTCTGGTAAATCGCCTGGTGAAACGGGAAGTACTCGAGCTTCATCACAGTGCCGGCGAAGCAATGATGGGAGTCGTCGGTACACTTTTTTCGGTGCTTCTCGGCTTCATGGTTGCCGGCGCTATGGACAAGTATCATGATGCCCAGGTGAACGGGAACCTGGAAGCAAGCAATCTGGCAAGCATTTTTAGAGCAGCAGGAGGGCTCTCGGACATCGACCGCCCGCGCATACGTCAATTGTGCAGGGCGTATGTGGACGATGTCATAAATACCGAGTGGCCGCAAATGGAACGACGCGAAAAAATCAATCATGGTTGGGTTACATACCAGAATCTGTGGGAAGCCACTATTACTGCCGTGCCTGAATGCGACCGGCAGAATAATATACAGCAGGGCTTGATTGCATCAATGCAAAATCTGGGTGAAAACAGGCGTGAGCGCATTCTGCTTTCCCAAAAGGGCATGGCTCCTGCACTCTGGGCCGTGATTGGAATAGGAGCCTTAATCACACTTGCTCTCAGTTATATTTTTGCTTCCCAGTTTCCGAGAATTCAGGGATTCATGACAACGCTGGTTGCAACGGCGCTTGCGCTAAATATATGGCTTCTGGCTGCATACAGCCATCCGTACAGTGGCGAGTTGCAAATCAGACCGTCAATGTTTGAACTGGTTAAAGAATCTGTTTTGTCCGCGCCCGATACCCCCTCTCATTTTTTGCATGATCCAAAACCAGGAGCTAAATAATCAAGTTTCTGTAGAATTACCAAAGCGGCCTCAGTTCTGCATTCCTTCTATTACGCAAAGCAAAATGCCAGCTGCAATGCCGAGTCTGCGGTCGAGACGCCGATTTTGATCAGCTTCAAAGTCCATGTTTAGAATGTTGAGGAGCGGCCAGCGGCTGCACTTAGCAATCTTAGAATCAGATACCGAAAAGTCGTAAGCTTGTGGAATGATGGAACCTAATGCAATTCGTCGAAGCATGGCCAGTGCAGCGTTATCTTCTGTAATCTCACCGATGACGTTGTCTTGAGGATTCATAATTGACCAGTGATCCTTAAACATGGATGATTTCCATCCGTGACGCTTTAGAGCGCCTACGCGCTCTTTAGTCTTGCAATCTACAACGTCATATGCAGCAGAGAAATCCATGATCTGCCGTGCTTTAATATTGAGAACCTCCTCCGTCATGTCCTTGCTGGTATAAAGTGTTATGTCTTCTTTCAACTTGAACGCTTTCAACTTGCAAAACAAGAGGTCAGGACCATCTGGCACGCTTATTTGAAGAGATGCACCAGGGAAGGAAAATAGCTTCGTGATCTTTAGCTTTGGGTATTGATGTAGATCCATATATTTCTCCGTTTCATATTGATTTGAGATTTTTGCATCATATCCAACAAAGTCGCCGAAAATTGAGGAGATACCATGATCACCACCTTGCTTCAGATAGTCCATGTAATATTGATACCTTGAGATAGAGCCGGTAATCCTTGGGGGTGTCTCAGCCATGAACACATTGTGTTCACAGGCGCAGGAGATTTTAATACTCGGTCGCTTTCTGTACGGTTTTCTTGCCTTTAGTGTCCCAGCTTGTGATGTCGCCATTCTCATCAATTATTTCGCGTGAGCCGTCCGGGTTGTAAGTAATCCGGGGCAAACCGTTCTTTCCTTCAAGAATAACAGTCCCGTCTTTCATTTCTTTTTTGGAAGACCCGCTCGGATAGTCTGTAATTTTATCTCCATTTGGATATTCGTTTACCTGAGTTCCATCCGGGAGCGTTGTGATTTTGATTCCTGTATCTCTATCCTGGAGAACTTCTCTGTCACCTTGTTTTGTCACTGTGCGCCCGTCCGGAGTTTTTGTAATTGTAGTTCCGTCTTTTTGAACATCAATTATGGTTCCGTCTTTTTGTTCTGTGTGCGAGCTGCCGTCTTTGTTGTAATTGGTCACGCTGCCGTCTGCAGTTGTTGCGACTTTCGTCCCGTCTTTGTTTTCAACTAAACGACCGCCGTCCGGGTAGTCGGTGGTTTTAGTGCCGTCGGTTGCCCATTGAGTGCG
The DNA here is from genome assembly GCA_964615655.1 of uncultured Candidatus Obscuribacterales bacterium. GTDB lineage: Bacteria > Cyanobacteriota > Vampirovibrionia > Obscuribacterales > Obscuribacteraceae > JAIEPM01. Next base: position 176,438 of record CAZTQO010000003.1, read on the forward strand.
GGTGCCGTTTTCTTCCTGCAGTTCGCGGCTGCCGTCGTTATTGTAAGTTATGCGAGGAAATCCGTTTTTGCCTTCCAGAATTTTGGTGCCATCTGCTTTATCTGTTTCTTGCGAGCCGCCCTTATGATTGGTTATTTTATCGCCGTTTGGATATTCATTTACCTGAGTGCCGTCTTTGTAGCTTGTTATTTTAATTCCTGATTTCGCATCTTTATAAATTTCAGTTCCGTCGACCCTTTTTTCAATCGTGCTGCCATCCGGTTTTGTTGTAAGACTGGAACCGTCCGGGTTTGTATGTATGTTTGTGCCGTCTTTCTGCACGCAATCGCTCGAGCCGTCGGGATTAGCTGCAACCACGTCACCTGATGGCATTTCGCCTACGACAGTGCCGTCGTCCTGTTTGCTTACTTTCTTTGCGACTTCCGCGCTTTTTACAGATGCTGTCGCCATCGAAGCATCAAAGCCGTTTGAGTTTCCTGCCTCAGGCGTGGCGCCGTCTATTTCAGAGTCAAAAAAGAGCGGTTTGCCGAATTCGTCTGTGATGCCGCTTTTGCCGCCGTTTTTCAAAAAATCATCATGGCTTTTTTGCTGCGATACTAAGTCGTCGCGTCCAGAATCTTGTTGCCTGTTAACAGAATCGGAAATTTTTCCGGAGCCTTCATTTGAAACTTCATTCTGTCTCTCGATTTTGTCAGACATTTTAATCACCTGCTTTTTTCGTTATTTGAACGGCTTTGCTTTGTAGCCAATGAAATGATAACGAGCCTGCTGCCTGAATTAGGCCGGGAAGCAGAAGAAATGCTTAAATTTGAGCTCAGCTCTTGTTTGCGCGGGCTTGAGCCCAATAAAATCATCGTTCATGAATCTATTGCGAATGTTTCCGGGCGCATTTATTAAATGAGGAGATTCCTGTGACAAAAGAAGCAGATGAACGCAAAACACTGACGAGCGAATCAGGGGCACCGATTGCTGACAACCAGAACTCGCAAAGCGCCGGGTCGGACGGCCCCTTACTTTTACAGGACCATAACCTGATTGAAAAGCTTGCTCGTTTTGACCGGGAGCGTATTCCTGAGCGTGTTGTGCATGCCAGGGGCTCGGGAGCTTATGGCTATTTTGAAGTCACGAAAGATGTAAGCAATTGGACCAGAGCCAAATTCTTAAATGGTATCGGCAAGAAAACCGAACTATTTATTCGCTTCTCGACTGTGGCGCTTGAGGCTGGCTCGGCTGATACTGTCAGAGACCCGCGTGGATTTGCAATCAAGTTTTATACGGAAGATGGCAACTACGACCTGGTCGGAAACAACACTCCCATATTTTTTATAAAAGACCCGCTCAAGTTTCCTGACTTCATTCATTCTCAAAAACGCGATCCCTATACTCACAGGCAGGAGCCTGAAAACGCCTGGGATTTCTTTTCACATTCACCGGAGGCGACACATCAATTTACCTGGCTTTTCGGCGACCGCGGCATCCCATACAGCTACAGGCATATGGATGGATTCGGCTCGCATACTTTTCAATGGGTCAATGAAAAAGGCGAGGCTTTCTGGGTCAAATATCATTTCAAAACCAACCAGGGTATTAAGTGCCTGAGTTCAAAAGAAGCGCAGGAAATAGCAGGTCAGAATCCTGACTTTCATCATCTGGATCTTTTGAACTCAATCGACAATGGTGACTTTCCTTCCTGGACTCTTTCCGTACAGATAATGCCCTTAGAAGATGCTGAGAAATATCGCTTCAATCCCTTTGATCTGACAAAAACCTGGTCTCAAAAAGACTATCCGCGTATTGAAGTAGGCAAGCTTGTGCTTAATTCCAACCCTGACAATTACTTTGCCGATGTCGAGCAGGCTGCTTTCAACCCGGCAAACTTTGTACCTGGCATTGGACCTTCTCCGGACAAAATGCTTCAAGGCAGGCTCTTTGCTTACGGCGACACCCAGCGTTACAGGCTTGGTGTGAATCATACGGCACTGCCTGTAAACAGCGCTCGCGGCTCTAAAGTTTCAAATTACGGGCGTGACGGCGCGATGCGCTTTGACGGCAATTGCGGCCGTGCCAAAAACTACGAGCCTAATAGCGCAAACGGCCCGGTCGAAAGCGGCAAGGAGCTATATAAACCCATTGAGATACATGGGCTTGCAGGCTCGCAAAAGCAGACCCTGCACAGAGACGACAGTGATTTTGTGCAGGCAGGCGAGCTCTACAGACTGATGAGCGAAGCTGAAAAATCCCGCTTGATTGAAAATATTGCCGGACAACTTGCTATGGTCAAAAACCAGGAAGTAGTTGAGCGCAGCATCAGTTTCTTTGCAAAAGCCGATTCCGACTATGGCGGCAGGCTGACAAAACGAGTTAAGGAGCTGAAAGCAGAAGCAGCTGCGGCAAAAACCGTTCAAGCCTCAAGGTGAAACTAAACTGAATTCGAGCTCCAAAACAAAGAAAAAAGTTCAGGGTTAACCCCTCTTTACATGTCGCTTGCCCGGGCATATTATGGCGCCACGGCTCAGTGTCGCTTTTACTAAAATTGCTTCCGGAGGGCAAATTAATGCTCAATTCAGCTTTTAGCCTGGCTCTGACTCTTGTTTTGCTGGGAGCGCCGGTTCTTTGCCAAAGTGCTTATGATTCTACGGCTGCAACAGGCGAAAGCGGCGCCGCTCATAGGTCCGCCCCCACAAACACTCAGTACGGACAGGAAGACAATCCCTGGGGTGATAACTCAGCCAAAGCCGGTCCGCTTGCTAATCCCGGTCCCGGCGTATCCGGTCCGACGCGCCCTCAAGGCGGCTTCAGAACACCGCTTAACTTGCCGCCGGTGGTAACTGCCATGCCTGAGCCGGGTTCAAAAACGGCCCGTGGAAGCCTGGCGCTTCAAAACGAAGGTTTGACTGAATTGCAGCAGACTTCTACCGCCATTCTTTCAAATGGTGAGGGGGGCGCAGTTGCGGGTGCTGAAAAAGTTGTTGGTAATGAAGGCGCCTATATTAACGGCTATAAAAAAGAAAACACGCTCAATAACCTGCTCTCACCAGGCTTGAGCACCGGGCACCAGGATGCTGCCCCGCCTCTGACTGATGGATATTGAACTCTTCGCTTTCGGCAATTCCACTCAGACCATGTTTAGGCAAACTGTCTTTGCGTTGTCTTCGTATTTCTAATTCCGCTTTGAAATGCCAGTGATCGGTGTGCTGAAACTCAGCATGTCAACTGCTGTCTAAATTTAGCCTGGCAGAAGTTAGCAGAATGAAGCTGCTTTTGGAGGCGGATTCTATGCGTTATTTCGATGCATATATAATGTACGGACAAATAAATGGAAGTCTAATTGTGAAAAAACATTCTTCGCTACTATCTGCTTTTTTTGTTATGTTTTCATGCACATTCAGTCTTTGTGCATGTGACAATACTTATGTGAGCTGGTCTCCAGACGGCAAAAGCATGGCTTTTGCCGGTCATGACGGCCTGCATTTTGCCGACCCCGAAGGCAATTTATCGCCTGCATCTAAGAAGGCGGCGCAAATTGCCTGGCTTCCCGATTCGAAGCGGCTACTTCTTGTCGAATCCGGAAGCCTGAAAAAGTGGACTGACGCAAAAACTGTCTTGAATGAAGAAGAAGAAAAGCAAGCTATGGATTTTGCAGCTTATTTGAAAGACAAGCTGCTGCATAATCCTGTGGAGGCTCTCGAGACTGATCAAAGGCTCAAGGACACTCCGGGCTTTATTCTGGAGTCAGCGCTTCTTTATTTGAAAGACTCGGAAAAAAATCTCAAAGAGCTTTTCGGTGAAGAGAAAGCAAAGCAAATTCAACCTGACGACTGGTCACTCGACCTGAATCAAATAAGCATGGCTGATGCAAACTCGCCGGCTGAGCGCAAGGAACTCTGGCATGGTTTTGAGAAAGTAACAGACCTGAAAGTTTCACCGGATGGAAACTATGCTTTTTTTGTATGCCAGAAAGATGCAAAATCCGGACTATATGATCTCGAACTCTTGCCGCTAAATTCAAATGATAAAGCGCTTAAAGTGAAAGAAATTGCAAACCAGCATGCAGCCTGGTCTGCCGATTCGCAAAAAGCATATTTTATTGAAGGCTTAAATACACCTGGTGAAAAGGCTTATCTGGGAGCGCTCTCTTGTCAGGAACTGCGCGACAAAAAAGGAGAGCTTTTTAAAGACTTTCCAAAAGCGCAAAAGCTGCTTTATCTTGCCTTTGACCAGGGCTGTGACATAAGCTGTTTGAAAGACGGCCGGATAATTTTTACCGCAAATGATACGGAGTTACCGGCAACTGCAAGCGAACTCACGGCTTTCAGTAATTTATATAGCTATAAGGAAGGAGACGAATTTGCAAGAAAATTGATGTCCTTGGCTGACACAAAGGCTGACAGCTCATTCTCGCCGCTTCGTGTTAATCCAGACGGTACGATGGCAATTCTGGGCAATGCCGAATGGTTGCCTGTATTGGATCTTCAAAGCGGCAAGCTGCAAAAATTGAAGATCGGCCCGAAAATTCAAGCATGCTGGCGCAATTCTGATGAGCTCTGTTTTGCAGTGCCCCTGGAAAAGACGGGTGCCAACAAGCACAAGTCTGAAATAGTGCTTCATTCCATGTCGACAGGCAAAGAAAAAACTCTCAGCGCTAACTGGCCTGCGGCTGCGGTCACCGATATATTGATTGAGAAGGCTAAGAAATAGTTTCTATATTGCGACCTTCGATTGAATGAGTTCACAGCCGGTTCACATTGGCTTTCTTATACTGATGTTTAGTAAAGGAGCTAATGCGGAAAAATCATGCGTAAAGGTACTATATTGCTTCTGGCGGCCGCGGGTGCAGCAGTGATTGCACTGGCCAGCGCACAGGACTTGCTTGCTGACTATGAAGAGCCGGATTATGAGACTCTGCGCAAAGACGGCAATATCGAATTCAGGCAATATCCGGAACTTATAGCAGCCGAAATCGAAGTGGCAGGCTCAGGGGAATCTGCCGCCAATCGTGCTTTCAAAATACTTGCAGGCTATATTTTCGGCAAGAATCTAAGTAAGTCTAAAATCGCAATGACTGTTCCGGTTACCGAAAGCATCGCGTCTGAAAAAATATCAATGACCGTTCCTGTAAGTGCAATTGAGTCTAACGGACGCATGAAAATGCAGTTTTATATGCCAAGCAAATACACGCTGGAAACACTGCCTGAGCCTATAGATAAAAGAATCAAATTCGTTGAACTGCCTGCAAAAAAATATGCGGTGATTCGCTTTTCCGGATTTGCCAGTGAGAGAAACATTTCAGAAAAAGAACTCGTTCTTTCCGGCTATTTGAATGACAGGCAGGTTGACTATGACAAACAATCCCTGCGCGCATTCTACAATCCGCCATGGACTCTGCCTTTTCTGCGAAGAAACGAAGTCTGGTACGAGCTTTTGGACAGCTGATCTGAAAACGAATTCAAAATCGAATCTGATTTGTAGTCCTAAAAAACAAATTCATTGCTAAATAAGGCAGGTTTTTTTAATTTTCAGGATACGCTGGAAATATAGAAAATCGAAAGTTGAAGTTGGAAAGTGAAGTTCTAAGAGAGCTTCGAAAAAAATAATTCAGAAGAAGAAACAGGGTGATCAGCATGCTCCTGCCTTACAGAGTTTATTTAGATCCCGAGGATCAGTATTGAGTTTGTCGCTCTCATGAGCTTGAGCGGCAAATTATTGCAAAGATGCAGAATTCAGGTTTTGAGTTATACAGGCTGCAATAGCAGCTTGCCTATGGAGTCAAGAAAATGAAAGGCGTAAAAACAGCGCTGGCGTTTGCCGGCGTGGTCCTGGGTATCGGGATTAGTTTCTTTGTGCTTGAAGGGGCGCTGGCCACCAACGAAGCAAATACAATCATGGTTGTGCAGCTGCCGATTCTTGGTACTCTCAACTGGTATACGACACCGGGAACCCAGCTCTCATATTGGGGTAGAGTGACAAAATATCCGAAAAGGGAGCAGTTCTGGTTTTCCTCAAAAAACGACCAGGGTGAAAATAAGGACGAGTCGCTGAAAATTCGTTTTAATGACGGAGCGCAGGCGACCATAAGCGGATCTATAAGCTGGGAAATGCCGATGGATATCGAGCATCTAAATAAAATCCATGCCAAATACGGCAGCCCGGATGCTGTTGCAAGGCAGCTTGTTCGCACTGTTCTGGAAAAGGCGGTTTATACTGCCGGTCCCTTAATGAGCAGTACTGAAAGCTATGCTGAACGAAAGAACGAACTCCTGGCTGATATTCAGGAACAGATCAATCTGGGTGTTTTTGAAACAGAAACTATACCGCAAAAAGTGAAAGACCCGATGTCAGGCCAGGATAAAACAGTCAATATAGTTCGGGTTCGCCTGGAAAACGGCAAACCCAAGCACGCTGTCGATTCTCCGCTTAAAGAATTTGGGATAAGCACCTACAACCTTTCGATGAATGACATTCATTATCCTGCAGAAGTCGAAAAACAAATTGCATTGCAACAGCAGGCGATTGTTGGTGTCTCAATTGCAATAGCCGAGGCAAAAAAAGCCGAGCAGGCAGCCATAACCGCAGCCAAGCAGGGCGAAGCCGAAGCTGCCAAAGCAAAATGGGCCCAGGAGGTCGAAAAGGCAACAGCTGTTACTTCAGCTGAAAAGAAGCGCGATGTATCAGCTCTTGATGTGGAAACTGCAACTAACGAAAAACGTGCTGCAATACTTAGAGGCGAAGGTGAGGCTGCTGCAAGAAAACTTGTAATGACTGCAGACGGCGCCCTGGACAAAAAGCTTGCAACTTATGAGCGTGTTTGTTCAATGTATGCAGAAGCGATTAAAGGTTACGGCGGCAACTGGGTGCCAAGCATTGTTATGGGCGGTTCCGGTTCCGGCAATAACTCGGCTCACTCAGATGAAAGCATTGCCGGCTCCGGTGCTCAACAACTGGTAAGCCTGCTTTCTGCAAAAACAGCCCATGATCTGTCTCTCGATATGACGGTGCCGAATCTGCAAAAGGCGTCTACCCAAGCACACTAGTTGCGATTAGCTGCACGTCATGCTTTGAAAAAGCAAAGAGGCAATCTGAATTTCAGATTGCCTCTGTTTTTTGCTCTCAGTTCGGTGAAAGTCAGTTGAACCAGATGGCAAAGCCCGGAAAATTGCTGCCGAATGCCGATTGCAGGCTGCGCCAGGTTTCAATTTTTGTGCATTTGCCGTCTTCAAGGTAAGGAGCCGCTGCAGAGCCCTGAATCCACAAAACAAGATCAAGCTTGCGTGGCTCAAGAAATACCCGGCGAAGATTTACGCCTTGAGGGCTGTCGCCACGCCAGAATGCAATTAAGAGGTCGCCTTTCAAAATCTGTCCGATTTTGTCCATAAGTGCAGTCCAGGCTTCGACCATTTCTTCGCTTACTCTTACACCCGGAATTACACCTGTTTGTTTTGGATTGGGTATCCACTCGCAGTCGTCGTCAGTTTCTGTCATAATGCTTTTCCACATGGACTTGCTTTCTGATACCACAAGCTCCAAATGATGCAGCGACGACTCCATTCTTGCAGGCTCGACTATATTGAAGCGAAGCAGATGAATAAAAGCGATTATGTCTGCAATGTCGAAGTCGCTGCGGCCCAGTGAGCGAACATGCTTGCCTTTGCTTAAGTACGGGTAAGGGGAGTCTACGTCAGGAAAAAAGAGCTGAGCTGTGCAGTCGAAAAGCTCCTGCGAATCGTAAGCAAGATAAATCTGGCAGAACGCCATAATCAGGTTGCAATAACCACGCAACCAGTGCACGTCGCCCTTATCGAAACATATTTTGAATTTTTGTGCTTCTTCTGCGTTTATAGAATGATTCCTGCTCAGGTTTGCATAAAGCTTCCAGAGTCGGGCGTTTTCATCGAATCGACCGTTACCTGAAATGTCCAGTTTGATCATGCCGAAATGAAGAGGCAGTTTCACTTCGCTATCGCTTACCGATGCAAGGGTTGCTTCAGCTTTGCTTAGACTATTCAAAAATTTTTCTGCGATGCTTCTGCATTTTAAGTAGCTTATTTTTTCCGGGTGGGGGTTGCGTGCTAGCTTTATGCGCAGCAGCCCTATGCCCCCGCCGCTTTGTGACCTGTCGCTCAAGCCATAGCGGTAAAGATCCTGGCAGAGTCCTTCCACTGCTTGCAAGAACTGCATTACTCCCAAGCCGAAGCGATTTTGATCGTCATTTTTGTTTTTGTCGAGATATTCAAGCAGCTTTTTTTCGCCGCTTTTAAGATCTCCTTCAATAAGGTAGCTTTCAGCAAGCGGTATTTTGTATTCAGTGTATTGCGCGCTCAAACTGTTCATATCATCTTCCTTTCTTGTAGAACTCTTTGTTGATTTGCCGGCTTTGTTTGGGCGCGTCATAATGCTTGCAAGATGTCGTGGTGAAGACCCGTCGACTGCTGCGTCAGTTGAGGATAGCTTTAGATCTTCAGCAGCCGCAGATGAACATGATTGGAATATAACAATGCCGAGCAAAAGGCTCAGCCCTTTTTTGTAGAGCATAAGAAGTCCTTTGGTTCCGGTGAAACTTTCAAAAGCTGACTTTATGATCCTAGACTCGCAGCCCTGGAAATTGAGCAAGCCACGGACAGTTTCTATACTGTTACGTGGCGAATTCAACCCTCTGAATTGGTAAACGCACCGCCGGTTCAGGGAGGAGGTGGTCTCCGGCGGTGCAGGGATTGAAAAACAATGCCTGATTTCGAAATTCAGGTCTATAGATCTTTGCGCATGATCCTTGCGTGATTCCGCAAACTAAATAATTTTGCTTGGGTGATAATACGAAACCGCAGGCAAAGTTAAATCGAAACTCAGATCTCGCCGGGCTTCTGGAACTTATAACCGGAGCCATGCACTGTTTGAATCAGATCTTTGTAACCGAGTTGGGCCAGTATCTTGCGCAGTTTTGCCAGGCAGGATCTAAGAGCTATTTCCGAGCCCTCGAAGTCCGATCCCCATACGGCGGTGAAAATGGCTTCGGAGCTCAATAACTGCCCAGAACGCCGCATGAAAAAATCCAGTAATGCAAGCTCTCTCGGTTGTATTTTTAGCACCGTGCCGTCACGGTTCAGTGTTCTGCCGTCCATGTCGATTTGAATTTCACCAAGCACGAGTACGCTTTCTCGATACTCAGCTGGTCTTCTAAGCAATGACTTTACTCTTGCAATCAGTTCTCGCGGATCAAATGGTTTTGTCAAATAGTCATCGGCTCCGGCGTCGAAACCTTCTTCTTTGTCGTCGATTGACGCCCGGGAAGTCAGAATTATTACCGGTTCCTTTTTCCCGGCTTTGCGAAAGCTTTTGCAAAGCTCGACGCCGCTTCTGCCGGGTAGATTCCAGTCAAGTATCAACAAGTCAAAGGTCTGCGTTTCTAAAAACTGTTGCGCATCATCACCGTTTGCTGCATGCTCAATTTGATGCCCTGTTTCAATCATTGATTCGCCGATGAATTCGGCTATCATAAGATCATCTTCGGCAATTAAGATGCGTGCCACGCTGCTTTTCCTTTGATTCTATTTTGATGTTTTTGTTGCCATTGAGTGATTATACAGTAGATCCCTGCTATCATTGCTTTTGAACCTTGCTGCTTCTCTTTGCTTTTGTTTTACGAGCAATTATGCTGCTGATGGAGCCCTGTTGACCAGCACACTAGAAAAACGTGAGCCCAGAACACAGTCTGCTGGATTCTTTGACAGGCTTCTGCTTAATATGAAATTCAGGCAGAAAGGCTTCTTTCTGGTGGCAGTGCCCCTCATCTTTGAAATAGTTTTTGTTTTGGCTCTTTCGTACAGCTATGCAAAAGCAGAAGCAGAGTCGCGGCGCGCTGAACACGGGCGCCGCGTGCTTGCAATCACTGATGCAATGACAAGTTCGATTTTTGCACTGGGCGCATCACTTTTTGTGGACCCGAGCACTAATCCACAGGCTTTTGAAAGCAGGTTCAAAACACTGGAACTGAGTCTTGAAAGCCTTGCTGGCTCGCTCTGGAAAGAAACCAAAGAATTTCCGGATGAAGCCAAATATTCAAGAGAAATTGCAAGTTGCCTTCAAAATCTTCAGAGTCGTGCCACTGCTTTGAAAGCTGTTCTGAAAGACCCGCTGCAAATGATTTCAAAAACCGAGTTCAGAAATTCACGAATACTTGCAAGAGAGAGCATTCATAAGTTGGCTGCTGCACTTGATCAGCTTGTTTCATATCAAGAAAAGGTTTCAGGGCGAAGGCTGAGAAAAGCCCAGGAAGCAAGACGCCAGCTTAATCTTTTGCTTTATCTCGGGGTCGCGGCTAATACCTTCTTGTGCATCTGGCTTTCGCTTTTATTCTCAGCTCAAATTACAAGAAGGCTTGCACTTGTGAGTCGGAACGCCGTTTCCATGTCGAAAAGAGAAGCACCTGCTGAAATTCTAAGCGGCAATGACGAGCTTGCCGAACTCGACGAGCTTATACACAAATTGTCAGGCATGCTGATTGAATCAACACGAAGAGAAAAGGCTCTAATAGACAATACTTTCGACGTAATTCTTTCCTTAACCAGCGAATTGAGATTTTCGGCGCTGAATGCTGCTTGCAAGAGACAATGGGGCTGGGAGCCGGAGCTTCTAATTGGAAGCGCTGCCGACGAGCTTGTCCTTGCTGAGCAGAGGCAGAACTTTAAGAAGCATATGGATCAGGCTCGCAAGCTTCAGGCTGTCAGCGAATTTCAATGTTCGATCGTCAGGCAGGATTCAAGTATTCTGGATTCGCGCTGGTCGGTGCTCTGGTCCGAAGCCGAACAGTCCTATTTTGCAATTGTGCGTGACATAGGGGAGGAGCTTCGTAGCGAACAAATGCGCAAACAGTTCTTTTCTATGCTCACGCATGATCTCAGGACTCCGATTACCAACGTGAAGCTCTTTACACATATGCTTGAAGAGGGTGAATATGGAGAGCTAAATCAGGCCGGGCTCAAAAGAATAGCCAAGCTAAATGAAAGCCTGGATTTTTTATCAAGCCTTACAAACGACCTGCTTGATTTGAGCAAAATGCAAAGCAAAGGGCTCACCCTTTCGCTTGAACATTTCAACCTCGACATTTTAATAGATGAATGCTGTGCAATGGTGGAGAATCTAGCCCAGAGCAGAAAAATAAAGCTTGATCTGGAGCTTGACTCCGAGATTATTATCAATGGTGACTTCCTGCGGCTCAAACAAGTGCTGGCTAATTTTCTTACCAACGCGATAAAATTTTCGCCTCTTGATTCGAGCGTTCGCTTGAAAGCCGGTAAATCAAAGGAGCTTATTAAGATTGCAGTTATTGACTCAGGCAAGTCTTTGAGCCCGGAAGACTGCAAACGGCTCTTTGAACCGTTTGAACAAACAGCAAGTGCGAAAAATGCTTCGATTAAAGGTTTCGGGCTAGGGCTTTCAATTGCAAAAAACATTGTGGAGGCACACTCCGGACGTATCGGAGTTGAGCTTTTAGAAGAAGGGACTTGTTTCTGGTTTGAATTACCAGCGGCAGCAACTGAGGCTGACGATGAAAAAGCCTGAGAACAAGCAGGTTCTTAAGATAACGGCAATGATGATTTATGCCTTGCTGCTTCTGCTTTCATGCAGTCCCGATTACTTGCAAGACGAGCTTTCTGAAGAAAAGCCCGACCAGGCCGAAGAGTTTAATGCAGCCAGGAGCTCTATTAATTCCCGGCGCCATTTGCTTGAAATCTTCGACTCGTTTGCGGGTGACAAATTGCATAAGATGACCATCGATACGATAAAAGCTCCCTGCACGCGTGAGATAAAACTGCCTTCTTCTTTCTGGAAGACCGGTGCTCAGGTTTTTTTTGCATGCTATGAACTTCGCTGGTACATTCCTGAGGGGCGAACTGAGTTTAAGATACCTGAGAATGGTTATCTTATGGTTGAAGCCAATCACAATCTCGATGCTGATTTTCTTCGATATTTCGACGGGCTGGAAATTGCCGAGCAAGAATATCCTGAAAAAATACTTGGGCGAATTCCAGAAAAAACATGCAGGGCACTGATATTGCGAAAGCTCAAGCTTAATTCCGGAGCGATTGCTTCGATAAACAAGTTGAGTAGCTTACACTGGCTCTGCATGCAGGAGCTGAGCTCCGATTCATTTTACAACTTGAATCTCAAGAAAATCTCTTACCTTGATCTTCGCTATTTAGATGCAAGGATAATTGAAACTTTGCTGAATTCCGCCTGCAATTTGCAATTGCTTACTTTGAAAGACCTTGCGCTTTCTCAAAGCATGCTGGCTTCGATTTCTGCAATAAGAGAGTTGAAAGAACTGCGCTTGAATGCGACTGACATTGACGACAGCGGGCTCTGCCGGATAATAGCCGGAAAGTCGCTTACCCGACTTGAGCTTCACGGAACTGAAATAAGTGATGCAGCGCTTTTATGTTTGAATAGCCAAAATGATCTTGAGGTTTTGAATCTCTCAAGATGCAGCAGGATTACAGACGCTGGTCTGAAAGCTCTTTGCGCCTGCACACAGCTCAAGACACTCGATATTGCGCACAGCGAAGTAGGCGACCGCGGGCTAGCCGCAATAAGCTGCTTGCATAAGCTGGAGACCCTGAATATTGCTGCCAGCAATTGCAGCCCTGCATGTTTTGCCGACCTCAAAAAATTTACTCAATTGAAAGACCTGAATCTTGAAGACATGAAAGTTTCAGTAAAAGAGCTGCGCAGCCTGCAGCAAAGCTTGAAAGACTGTAGAATCAGGTAGCCTGATTAAAGCAGGGCAGGATTCAGTCTATAAGCGCAAGCTCGAACCAGAAATTGGAACCGCCGGTTTCTGGAAGTGAAACGCCGATTTTGCCGTTGTGCTTTTCTATGATCGAGCGGGCAACAAACAGTCCCAGACCGATTCCTTCTTTCGGGCGTGAATCGCTGCTGTCCAGTTGCCCGAACTTTTTGAATAGCTTGTGGACCTGTTCTTTGTCGATGCCCGGTCCCTGGTCCTGGACAGAGTAGCGAACTGTAGCCGGCGTTTTCATATCAACCGTCACTTTAATGGTGTCGCCGGCGTCTGAATATTTGATTGCGTTTGAAAGCAGATTTGTAAGTACCTGAGTTAATCTGTCTTTGTCACCACGAATGGTGCCTTTTGCCTGCAGGTCGATTTCGATATTTACCAGAGATTCTTTGGCGAGCGCACTGATGTCGGCCAGCGCAAAATTGAGCAGATCCATAGTTGAAAGCCGCTCGAGATCGAGCCTGATTTTTCCCGATTCGATGCGGCGCAGATCGAGGATGTCGTTTACAAGCCTTACCAGCCGGTCGCAACTGGAGCGCGCCATTTCTATCAGTTCTTTGCCCTGCTTTGATGCGGCGTTTACAATCCCATTTTCAAGCAGGCTGAGAACGCCTCTCACTGAACTGAGTGGTGTTCTCAGTTCATGCGAGGTAATAGAATAGAACTCGGCGATGCTGCGCTCTGCTTCTTTTTGCAGGGTTATATCGCGCACGATTGCTGCATAACCTGTACCGCCGCGTTCATCAAGCACCGGAAAGGCCGAGATCGAGACATCGATTTTATGTCCGTCTTTGCAAACATGGGTGTCTTCGATTGCTTCAGAATGATTTCCTGCTGCAGCTTCTGCAAACTCGATATTCTTATCGTCTTGAAAAAGAATGCTTGCCGGTTCTTTCAAAACCTCTTCGGCTGTGTATCCGTAAAGCTTCTCGGCGCCTTTATTCCAGCTTGAGATCCGCCTGCTGGAATCGATGCTGAATATTGCCTCACTGCTTGCTTCCACAATCGCGGCCAGCCTGCGTACTGTAGATTCTGCAAGCCTTTGCGCCGTTATGTCACGGCCGATTGCGTATATTTTTTGCTCCTCGGGGATCGGTACGCCGCTCCATGAGATCCATTTATAAGTTCCGTCTTTGCAAAGCGTGCGAATTTCAGTGCAGGGGTGCAGCTTACCGACAGCAACATCTGCCAGGCCCACGGCAACCTTGTCTAGATCGTCGGGATGGGTGAGCGAAAGCAGCGAACCCTGCATAAGTTCTTCTCTTGTGAATCCTGTAATCTGGCACTCAACCTGATTGGACCAGAGAATCTGTCCTGAGAAATCCGTAATGCAAACTATATCAAGGGAAACCTGGCATAAGCGCCTTGCTTCTTCGGCTGTAAGCTCAAGAGAGCCGTAAACAGGCCTGCTCTCAAGGCCATCCCTGACCCTGACCTTGAGGCTTGCGGACGCCTCTGCCGCAAAAGTTTGTACTGAAATAGCCTGACTTGATTCCATAATCAAAGTACCTGTTACACTCTTAGCCTAACATGTTGCCAATAATTGCTAGTGAAAATTGGCTCAGCTTTTTGATAAATCAGCCTCAGGCGCGATGATTTGGTGGCTAAAGCTGGGAAAGAATTAGTCAGGAGCAGAATTTGAAACTTAGACGATAAATCGGAACCCTGGAGGAGCTCTTGACTTCGTTTCCCGACAATATACGCGTGATCCGAAATTGCCCGGGTAGGCGGGTGATCAGACCTGCACTTTTTTTCATTCATCTATGCTTTGCTTTTGTGCTTTTTGCAGGAACTGCGCTTGCAGGTCAGTCGGGTTTAAAAAGCAGTGAAACGAAAAAGAGTGAAAGTAGAAGCGGTGAAAACAGAACTGTGGCGCCGGCAAAGAAAATTGCAAGCACCTGCTGGCAGGATCTGAGTGTGGAGCCAAGAGCTGTGTTGCTTTGTATTCACGGTCTCAGTTTGCACCGGGGCACATATGCCGAGTTCGGCAAAGAAATTTCTCGGGCCGGAATTATTGTTTATGCTATTGATTTACGCGGCTTCGGGGAGTCACAAATTGCAGCGAAAGCGAAACGCAAGCTTGATTTTGACGGCTGTCTTGCCGACATTAAACAAACAGTTCTTGATATACACACAAAGCACCCGGGTTTGCCGGTTGTAATTTTAGGCGAATCGATGGGAGGAGCCGTAGCTTTAAGAGCAGCTGCTCTATACCCTGAGCTGCTTTCAGGACTTATTTCATCAGCACCGGCAAAAGATCGTTTCAGTCTGGGTCCGGAGGCTGTTCTAAAGGTAGGATCTCATTTAATTACAGGCGGTTTTGATAAACCAATCGAGAATGTCACCAGCCCTGTAGTTAAAAGAGTAAGCTCAAAAGAAGAGCTGAGAAGTCGCTGGCAAACTGATCCTCTGATGCGAAATGATTTTTCTGCAAAAGAGTTGATGCAGTTCAGTGATTTTATGAACAAGAATCTTAACTATGCTCCAAAGATAAAGGAAATGCCTGTGCTTTTTATTGTTGGAGCACACGACAAACTGGTAAAACCTGCAGGAACATGGCGCATATACGAAAGCCTGGGCTCAGCCAAAAAACAGCTTGTTTTAAGCAAGAACAGTGAGCACCTGATTTTCGAAGCAGGACAGTTCAATACTGAAGACATGCGTTTTGTTGCCACCTGGCTGGATCGCAATGTTGCTAAACTTCCTGCAAATATGGTTGCAAGTAAAAAGGAACAACCGGCGGTCTTGAGCACTAATAAGAAGCCTGATACCACTCATGAAAAAAATACTGATAATCTTGCCGTGAACAAGCTGGCAACCAATAAGACCAGCAGCACTGCTCTATACCGGCCGGATGCGACGCCTTCAAAAACAGAGCCTGTTTCCGGTTTGAACTACTGGATAGAAATGAACCGCGGCGGCAAGATTTTTCGCTGCAATAATAAAACTGAGTTTCGCTCGGGAGACCAGATTCGTTTTCATGTGATTCCGCAATCGGACGGTTATGCATATCTGCTTATGGTGGCAGGCACTACCGGCAAGAGTATGCTTCTCTTTCCCACCGAAAAGACCGGTTCAAGCAACTTCTTGAAAAAGGGAAAAGATTATGCAATACCGGGACCAATCTGGCTGCAA
Source organism: uncultured Candidatus Obscuribacterales bacterium (assembly GCA_964615655.1). GTDB lineage: Bacteria > Cyanobacteriota > Vampirovibrionia > Obscuribacterales > Obscuribacteraceae > JAIEPM01. The sequence continues at coordinate 192,363 of CAZTQO010000003.1, forward strand.
TTCGACAACACTCCTGGAATTGAAAAACTGAGCCTGGTATTTTCAAAAGAACCCATGGACATAAAACCGGAAATGTTCTCCAACTCAATTCTTACATGCTATGTTTCGCCGGGAGCCGATGGTGCCAAAGACATTGTGCCGACTCGAATGAAACTGAGCTGGGAAGATACGACCCCGGTCGCCCTGCCTGAGGATTTCGAAGCCGGTGAGCAGCTGGCAAAAATCGACCGGAGTCTGGTGCGCCTGGTTTCAAACGGTGTAGATGGCTATTTTGCGGTGGAGATCGCACTCATACATCACTGATCTGAGCGCATTATTTGAGAAATATATGAGTGGAAGAAAATCGATCTTGAATCAGCATTTTATCCCGGCCTCAAAAGTCGCAGCAGCTCTTTTGCTGTTGTCTCTATTCATTCAATTCGTTCCGGCTCATTGTCAGGAATTGAATCGAGCGTCGATGCAGGAGACGCAGCAGTATACGGATGAAGCAGGCAAAACGGGCAGCCGGGCGAAGGTTGAATTTACGCAAATGCAAGATCTCAATCCGGATGCGCCGGCGGACAATCGCCTGGTGAAGCAAAAATGGGCTCTGGTAGTAGGTATTTCAAAGTTCAAAGAAGGGCGCTTGAATCCACTTAATAGCGCGGAAAGCGAAATGGATCGCTCCGCAAAAGAGTTTTATGATTATTTGATTGATCCTCAAGCAGGGCGATTTTCTGAAAAGCATGTGAAACTTTTGCTTAATAGCAATGCCACAAGGCAACGAATTATTTCTGCCATCTCTGACGGCTTTCTGGGATCTGCAGTTGGTCCCGATGACCTTGTGATTATTTATTTTGCCAGCAACGCTTTTCCAAGCACCGACGGCAGCACTTATTTGTGCGCATACGATTGTGCGCTCGATAATGTTTATGGAAGCTGTATTTCAATGCAGAATCTCATGTCCACACTCAAAAAGAATTTACGCAGTGATAGAATCGTGCTGGTTTTGCAGGCTGCATACAGCGGTGCTGCCAGTCTGGAGTCCGGTGCTAAGGCTTTATTCGGCGCTTACAATCTAGATATCGAAAAGCTGGCTCTGGGCAAGGGTTATATTATTCTTTCTTCAAGCAGGCCTGATCAAATTACATGGGGAAGCTCATTCTCCAGAAACCTGATTGCAGCTTTAAAAAAGGAAAATGGGCTTATTGGCCTTCAAAAAGCATTTGCGCTAGCCAGAGACGAAACCGAAAAGGAGACTCTGAGCAAAGACCCGGACAGAGTACAAAGTCCCGTATGGAAATCCGCCTGGAGTGGCAACGAACTTGTAATCGGGACGCCGCCCGTCGAAAAGATTTCTGAACTGCCTGCAGATTTGCTTAAGTTTCAGTCTGCTGAGGCTCAATATTTGCTGGCAACTCAAGCTCTGAACTCAGCCAAACTGGACGAAGCGCTTAAGCATTATGAGGCTGCGGTCAAAATCAACCCTGAATATGGAGATGCGCTGGCTGATTATGGAGCAGCACTTTGTTTGAAAAACGAATGGTCGCAGGCGGCTATATATTATGCAAAAGCTGTTGCCGCTCAACCTGAAGATGCGTTATTTCATCTCAACTATGCACGGGTGCTTGGCGAGCTGGGTGAATTGGAGCAATGCAAAAAGGAGCTTGAACGAGCTTATGAATTGAACCCGAAAGATTTAACAGTGATAAAAGCTCTTAGTAATGTGCATCTGGCCAGAGAGCCCCAAAAGGCTGTTGAGCTGCTTAAAGAAGCTCTTGAGCTATACCCGGCAAATGCGCTTCTGCACGAACGCCTGAGCTACGCCTATGCAAGGACAGGCGAAGCTGAGCTTGCGCTTGCTCAGGCGCTTGAGTCCGTAAGGCTGGATGCCGGTTCTGCTTCTGCGCAAATGACGCTTGGTTCGGCGCTCTATTACAAAGGCAGCTTCAAAGAAGCGGCCCGGGCCTATAAAGAAGTATCAAGAATTGACCCCAAAAATATCGATGCCTATTATTACCTGAGCAGGGCACTTTTAAAGAGCGGTGATAAAATCGGCTCTGAGCTGGCCATGAAAGAGTTTTTGCGCCTGGCTCCCGAATCTGATCCACGAGTGAAAAGATGAACCCTGACTTGCTCTTAGGCCGGGTACTGCAGGACCGATTCGAAATACTATCGATTGCGGGAAGCGGCGGCATGGGTACTGTATTTCGGGCCCGGCAGCTCGATCTCGATCGCACAGTTGCCGTAAAAGTCCTCGGTGCCACTTTGCTTGACGACGAAGAACTTGTTCTTAGATTCCAGCGTGAAGCCAAGGCGATTTCGAGGCTGTCGCACATTCACATTGCCTCCTTTTACAGCTACGGACTGCTGGACCAGAAGCTCCCTTATATAGTAATGGAGTTTCTGGAGGCAACGTGTCTTTCCGACTTGATTGATAAAGAGCAGAGGCTCCACTGGAAACGAGCCTTAAATATCATTCTTCAGGTCTGTGATGCGCTGGCTTATGCGCACAAGGCAGGGATAGTTCACAGGGATCTCAAACCAGCAAATATAATGTTGCAAGAGAGTCCCGAACCTGATTTCGTCAAGCTTGTAGATTTCGGGCTTGCCGGTTTTCAAGAAAATGTAAGCGCCAGTTTGCAAATGAAACTCACGCAAACCGGCGAAATACTCGGCACCCCGCTTTTTATGAGCCCCGAGCAATGCATGGCTAAAAAGGCCGATTCTCGCTCTGACATATATGCTCTGGGGTTGATTCTCTATGCGCTTGTAACAGGAGCTCCGCCTTTTTATGCTGAGGACCCTATAACGGTTTTCTCTAAACAAATAAAAGAAGCGCCACTGCCTCCCTCACGAAAGCCCGCACTAGAATTGCCCGCCGGCTTCGACTTCGTCGTATTGAAGTGCCTTGATAAAGATCCGGATCAACGGTACCAGTCCGCAGAAGAACTGATGGAAGCGATCAACACTGTTCTTGCCGGGCGCGGACGCGAGATGCTTAAGGCTGAAAAGAAAGATAGCTCTCGTCTAAAGACGCTTTCTAGTAAAAAATTATTTGTGATTCTGGCTCTGGCTCTTGTCTTTTGCACTCTAGGAGGATTTTTCATTTTTCAGAGCGAGCAAGGGAAAGTCTTAGAAGCATACTTCTCTATGAACTCCGACCCGAGCAAAGCAAATGCCTTGCGCTTGCTTGAATCTGCCGAAAAGCTTCCTGAGCGATCATTTGACTCTGTCTTTACAAAGCTGATGCAAATAATCGGACAGTCGCTGAAGCTGCAAGAACTCTCATTAATTCAGCGGCAAAATCTCTATATCGAATTTTCGCAGGAGCTTTTTAGTAAAAGGTGCAATCGGGTTGCAAGAAAACTTGTGCTAAGGGCAGCTTCAGAGTTGATGCGAACAATTAGAAAGAGCGAAGGTGGTATAGACGAGCTTGTAAAGCCTTATGATAAGCTTGCAGGACTTTTGTTTCATTCAAACTGCAAGCTAAGTCAGGAGCAGCTTAAGCAATTTGAGCAGAGCACGGTTGAGCTGCGCGATAAACTGGAAAACCAGGACTGCGACGCTGCGCTTTTAATGCTTGCAAGTCAATATGAGTTCAAAGAAAAGCAGGCAAGCCCCGATATCCTTGATTGTCTCTTTGCTCTTGACCGCATACTAGCCGCAAGGCATAAAACTGAAACTCTCGATAAAATTGCCGAGCAAACAAAAGCGGTTGCAAAAGTAGTAAATGCTGATTATCAGCTAAAGCTTGCCATGCATTATACGGATCTGGCCTGCATTTTGCTTGAAGTTGATGAAAAGTCCGGGGCTGGTCGCTACTTAAGCAAGGCGGTTTCGGAATTGCAAAAGAAAGCCGATTCTGCGGCGCTGTCTTACAGCCAAAGGGAGGCATTCTTGCCATATATGGCAAAACTTGCAAGGGGCTATGCCCATTTGAAAGAGCTCAAGCGAGCAGAAGGACTTGTGACAATGTTTGCAAGTGTTTTTGATAAGGATGACCGGGCCGGCAGGCTTCGCTTCGATTCTCAGATGCTCATGGCTTTGCAAAATCACTACAGTCTCGAAAAAGTGCTGCAAGAAGCAAAAGACAATTATCTCAAAGCTGCTGCTTTCAGCGCCAATCTTGATGATTCGAGGCTTACTGAGAGCATTGAAACGAGGCTGAGCTGCGCAAGTGTGTATATTCAAATACTCAAAGAACAAAATAAATTGGAGGAGGCTGTAAAAATATACAAGAATGAACTTGCTTTTCTGAATAGACTGCTTCCTCAATCCTGGCCTTATTGCGAAAGCCTGAGCAAAGATCTGCGCTTAACTTATGAAGTGAGCGGGCGTTTCTCGGACGCCGAAAAAACTATGCTTGATTTGAAACTTGCAGCGAAAAAAAACAGAATTGCATTTCCGTATGCCAGGCAGATTGAAATCATCAACGACGGCACGCTATCCAAAAACTCTGCACTGGTAGCTAAGGCGATTCTTGAACTTGAAAAATTTCCGGAATGGAAAGACAGCGAGATACTAAAGAATTATTTGTGGGTACTCAGCCATGCGGCATTTTTAGTGAAAGAAAAGAATGAGACTGCCGCGTATCAAGTTTTTCTTGAAATGTTATATAGGGGCTGCCGTGAGCGAATGCAGCTAACAAAAGGACAGGACCCTGAGGGGATCGCATTAGCCTGCCGTCTCTACCGTCAGCTCGGCGAGAAAAAAATGGAAACGGATCTCGGCTTGCTTGCAAGCAAAACTTTGAAGCGCCGGCCCTTGCAGGTATATAAAATCTGGAATCTCATTTATCTGGCAGAAGAGCAAGAGCAAAATAGAGAGTTTCAGCAGGCTCTGGAGCTGGCAAAAAATGCTAAGGAGCTTTCGGGTGGGGAATTCAGCTATCAGGCAGTAATTGCCGAAAGCACTCTTGCCAGAGTCTTGTTGGAAACAAGGCGCTACCAAGAGTCCTTGGAACTTGCCAGGCCTGCTTACCTGAAGGCAACTCAGCTCAGCAGTGACGACGGTAAAAAATGCCGGCGTCTATGTTTGGGGCTGCTATACAGGCTCTGGCAGGCTGCTTCTAACACAGGAGACTGGTCAGCGGAATTGCTCGGATTCATGGATAAAGAACTTGAATTTCAGCGTCACTTCAGTCGATTCAATGAACTGCATGAAACTTTGCGCGATAAGCATGAAATATTGAAAGCTAAGAGTCACTACGACGCCGCCTGCAATTGCTTAATGGAAGCCAGGCGTATAGCGGAGAAAGAGCGTGACTTTTGTCTGGCATTTGACGACGATCTTTTAATCTTAAAGCTTGCCATGCTTGAGGACAATGGAAAGCTCATATATAACACTTTGAGCCGGCTGGCTTCCTACAACAATTTGAAAAGACCGGATCGCTTGTTTACAAGCTGGCCTGTAATCAAGGACTGTCTTGAATACTTGAGCAGGCGGCGTGATCAGGAGGGTCTGGCGCTTGCACGAAACTATCTGATAAGAAATTATGGCGATTATCTGAGCCTACCCGTGTCGAGAGTAAATCCTGAGTTCCTGGCTGAGCTGTATATTACATTGTTCAGCCTGAATAACGAAGACTTTGCAAATGAGCTCAGGAAGCAGGCGCTTATAAAGCTGCCCTCAACAAACGGGCGCAGGCTGCTTGCGCTGACTGAACTGAAAAAGTCCGTCTATTTAAGAGTGCTGGGAAAAAGCAAGGAGTCGCTGCTCAGTGCCAGCGATGCGCAGAAAAATCTGGATGAGAAAAGCACGCTTCTTGAAGCTCAGATTCTTGTGGCGATGGCACATGGCTTATTAGTCGAAGGGCGCCTGCAAGCAACGCAGAAAAATCTGGAAGCGGCCTCCCTGATTTTCAGGCGCTTGCATGTTTTTGATTCTGACTGCGTATCATTGATGACTTATGCACTCTTGAGAGAAAAACGCTTTGACGATGCTGCAAAGTATCTGGATGCCGAGCTTGAGCTTGCACGGCGCTTGCCGCAAGGTGAATGGCAAAAACTCTTCTGGACCATAAATCTGAAACGTGAGCTTGAAAATGCAAGAGGGCAGAGGCAGTTAGCAATTGCTGCTGCTAATGAGTGCTTGGAGCTGGCAAAAGTTCATACTAATGAAGAGATGCAATTCATTGCGCGCATGCATCTTCTAATGTTTGGAGTTCGCACAAACGACAGGGCTTTGCTAGATAATCTGAAAGTATTGCTTGAGCTGAAGCAGGCAGCTTGCGGGCAGCAGCTTAAATCTTTCGCGCTTGATTTTCGCGAGGCGCTGCTCTATTTCAAGAAAGAAAAGCAAGAAGAGAATTATTTGATTGTCTTAAAGCTCGTAAAAAGAGGCTACAAAGAAATACTGGAGTCCTTGCATCCTGACCCGGTTTTTCTTGCCAGAATCTTGAATTCGCTGCGGGGCGATTTTCATGAGAATGCACTAGCTGCCGGGCTGGAGACCGAGGCGCTAAAGATTCTGGAAAAGAAAGACCGGGATCTCTTTACTGCTACTTTGATTAAATAACTAAGGAGATGAAGGCGCGGGCAGCTTTTTCTTGCCGTTTACCAACTGCAGTAACTCGAGTATCTGGAAGTCCATTTGTCGAATGCTAGAAAGCAAATCACTCAGCATTGCCATACGGTCCTCGAGTATGTCGATGCTCACAAGTTCGACTCTGGCGCCACTGCCGCCGCTATTGCCGAGGCGCTTCAAGCGCTTCTCCTGTGAATCTCTGTGCCCTCTATGTTTTATGCAGAGATTCAGCTTGAACCACCTGTCTACAATATTACTTAAAATCGTGCCCTGTCTGTCGGGCAGGTTTAAGTAAATCCAGACAGAATTCGGATAGTCGTTTTCTGCTTGCGGGCTCCGGTCCATCAGATGAGTGAGCATATTGGGCGCGCCCTGTTGCATGCGCTTTTCGCCTCGTTGCTGCGTATACGCCCAGGCCGCAAGCGCAGTTTGAATCGCACCTTCGGTAGTGTCGATCACATCAGGGCTCCAGTGGCTGAGATCGCCAAGCTTTAAACCACCTCCGACCATGCCTGTGATACCGCCGCTTATGAAATTGGCGTATGTGTTGATTCTTACAGCCCGGTCACGTTTTTCCGATAGATGTGCGTGTATTTCATTTGCATCTGCGATTTCAGTGCTGATTCTTGTGCTTACAGTGTTAAGCTCCTGCGCTGCGATTAAAAGCTCGCCTGTAATCTCTTGTTTCAAGAGTAAGAGGCTTAAAAGTGATTGGCTGTCATTTGCAGGCGTGGCTTGCATGCTTTCAAGGCGCTCGAGATCCGGAAGCAATCCCAGCCGCTCTGCAAACAGCATGCTGCGTTTGCTCAAAACGTTGCTGTGTTTGTTTCGCCGAATACTATGTATGGTATGACGCTCGGCAGCAGTGCCGAGCGTCTCGAGCCGCTCGGATGCAAAAGCACTTTGAACTGTCGGGACTGAATTGACTGCGAGAAACAAAAAGGAAAGAATTGCAATTCTTGCGGGAATCATACTTGCCCTCAGCCGCCGTGGGTAAACGGGCAGATCCAGCTTTCGTGGCCGCCGCCGCATTTTGAACAGTAATGTTCGGTGCTGCTGGGAGCCGAACTGGACATGCCCGGAGGCGGCATGCCTTTAGGCAGTTTGCGATAATATTCCTGATGGAAAGCATTTATCTTGCTGTTACGGCGTTGTATTTCCGCATTGCACGCATTTTTCAGCTTTGTGGCTTTTTCTCGGTAGCTTTGATCAGAGAGCCCAAGAGCCCTGTCACACTCATTAATTGCATCTTGCAGTGGTCTCATATCAAGCTCGTTGTGCAGGTTGTTTTGAATTCCCATTCGGCTTGCTATTGCTGCTCCTGCTCCTGTCATCGGCAGGGCAGAATTTATATGAAAAAGAACAGCCTTTTCATAATGCCAGCGGGGGTTTTGCGGCTCCCAGTCAGATAGCGATGTGAGCAAATTATCCTCGGCTCGAACTAAAACTCTGGCAGAATCATAGTTATGTTTATCCAGAGCTGCGCGCAGTTTGCCGTCAATGAACAAGGCCTTTTCAGCGGCGAGCTTGAGATAATTGAGCTCAGGCATGCACTGAGGTGCTGACTTCAGCAACGAACAGACTTCACGTATTCTACTGGCGCCCATTTCAAAGTCATTTTGAGCAAAATAAGTATTTGCTTCGTTCAACCGGCGCTCGATATTCTGGCGCATGTAGGCTTGCGGTGTTGCAAGCGCCGGGACAGCCAGCTGTCCCGGCATCACAAAAGCGTTGCCCAGCATCACAAAAGTGAATATAGCTATGATTACTCTTCCAAACATATTTTTCATCTAAGGGCTGTGTTTGATTGTTTGAATCAGTTGTTGACCCGCGCCTGTACTCTTGTGAATCTTTTCAGCACAAATTCAGGGTCCGTAAGGCTGGCATTGCCTGCCGGGTTTCCGCCTGTCACATGAAAGTCCGAGAAAGTCGAACTCTGGTTTACATATATGTTTCCAACCAGATTGAAAGATACGGAGGTGCCGGCATCTGCCATTTTCTCAGCGATGTCTTGCATGCATTTATCATCGAGCGTATAAGCTCCGCAGCTTATTGCTCCGTGTTGCCGAGCACTATCTGCTGCCAGGCGCAGGCTTTCTTCCGTATTTGCAGTCGGAATAATAAACACGATTGGCCCGAACATTTCACGTGAGAAAATCGAAGTTGCGCTTGAATCCAGCTCAATAACAATCGGGCTTGCCGACCTCAAATTTTCAAACTCAGGATTCTGCACCGCTTTGCTTTCGAGCAAGATCTTGCCGCCCAGGTTTTTAGCTTCTTCGACACGTTTATGTGTTGCTTCACTCTGAATAGCGCCAAGAACCGATGGACCGATTTTGGGATGCGTTGCCAGCCCGGCGATTGCTTCGACCAGCGCTTTTTCAACATCCTCAAAAGATGCCTCTTGTTCACCTGATTTGATTCCGCCTCTGGGCACAAAAATGTTTTGCGGTGCAGTGCACATCTGCCCACTGTAAAGGCTTACGCTGAAAGCCACGTTTTGAGCCATGGCGTTCAAATCCTCAACACTATCTACGATGATGCTGTTTACACCGGCTTTTTCTGTAAAAGTAACTTTGCCGGCAAGCGATTCAATGTATTTTCCAAACTCGCTGCTGCCGGTAAAGTCAATAATTTTTACTGCTGGATTTTCTGCAAGCTTTTTAGTGATCAGTTTCGACTCAGTGTCCGGGGACAGCATCACAAGATCAGGGCTGAAGCCGTTTTCAGAAAGCACTTCTTGCAATAGCCCGATTACAATTGCAATCGGATAAATTGCTTTTGGATGAGGCTTAACAATAACGGGATTGCCGGTTACCAGGCTTGCATAAACACCGGGCAGGGTATTCCAGATCGGGAAGGTCGCACAACCAATTGCCAGCGCCAGACCCTTCGGTACGGTAGTGAAATACTTGGCCAGTTTGACATTGCCTTTTCCGACTGGTTTTTCCCAGGTGAGCTGTTCAGGGAAGCGCTTCAATTCCTGATAGCCGAGTGCCAGAGCCTCAAGCGCACGATCTGCTGCGTGCGGACCGCTTGCCTGGAAGCTCATCATATAAGACTGCCCGGTTGTGTGCATCGTTGCAAACGCCACTTCATAAAAGCAGTCTTTCAGCCGCTCCAGGCTTTCAAGCAAAATGCCTGCCCTGGTTTCCGCATCGGTTTTTTTCCAGTCGGCTCCGGCAGCCTCTGCGGCTTCTATGTACTTTTCGGGATTGCTGAACTCGGGGTAGCTTATTCCGAGTGATTTTTGTGTGTACGGGCTTTGTTCGTCACTTGAAAGCCAGCTGTCGTGACTTTGCTTTAGCCTTTCAAACTTGTTTTGAACCTGCTTTTCAAAAGCTTCCTTTTGCTGAGCTTCGGCGTGCTCACCGTAGACTTTCGGTGAGGGCATTTCCGGATATTGCGCATAAAACTCGCGTTTATGTATTGCTTCTATTGCTTTTTCAATCACATCTTTGTGTTTTTCAAACAATGAGTGACTTGCCTTAACCGGAGCATAAAGAACTGTCATATGAAATCCTTGTCAAAACTAAGGGAGAAAAGGGGCTCTTAACTGGGCTTCTGCCAAGACAGAGAAACTCAGGAAGCTAGATTATAGCGCCCTTGTGTTGACGGGCTCAAAGACGCAGACGCCGCTTGCAGCCCCCACCCGGGCCGGCTGGCGGCGCCGGGCCCGGCAAATACGCAAAGGATTTCTTTCGTTTTATGCCAGAAAACCATTCCTGGCAGCCTCTTTGGGTCGCTTTTCATAATTGCGACCGCAAAAGATGTCAAGGTGCTCACGGACCCCTCACATTTGAGGACTAATTTGAAAGTGTAAGCGCTAAAGCTCCAGAGGGAGGACAGGACAATGAAATCACACAAAAAGAGTATCAAGCTTCACGAGCTAAAAAGAGTTGCACATGCTGAACTGGCATCTGTCAAAGTGGAAACAAGAGACGAACTTAGAAAGAAGCTGGGGGGCGTGCAACACTACTCCGTAAAACAAATTGAACAAATGGGTGCCGAAGGCAAGCTCGTAGGCATGGACCTCTCCGGTTACGGAGCTGAACTCAGCGGTATAAACTTGAAAGGAGATAACCTGACCGGCACAAACTTCTCCGGCGATCAGCTCTACGGTGCGGTATTGAGTGACTGTACCATGAAGAACACCAACTTCACTGGCGCCAGTCTGGATGGCTCAGAAATGGACCATGCCAACCTGCTGGGTGCTCAACTGAGCGGTGCAAGTCTTAATGGTGTTGACCTGACCTATTCCGATTTGCAAGGCGATCATTTCAACGGTACGACTTTCAGCGGCGTACAGGACAATGGCGCCAACCTCTCCGGAATAGTTGCGGTTTCCTGCAGCTTCAGCGGTATGAGCATGAATGGCAATTATCAGGGTGCTCAGTTCTTGCAAGATAGTTTTGCCCAAACAAATATGGAAGGAAATTTCAATGCTGCAAATTTGCAAGGAGCTAATCTCTCGCAGGCACTCTTAAACGGCACTTTTGAAAATGCAAATATGATCTCTGCAAGCTTCGGTACAAATGACAATGCTGGTAATTTCGAAGGCGCTGATATGCGCTGCGCAATCATGAATGGTTCAAGTTTCTCGGGTGCTCATATGGAAAATGTGATTCTTGCCGGGGCTTCCATGGAGGGCGCGCAGTTCCAGGGAACCTTCATGGAAGGCGCTCTTCTAAGTGGTGCTGATGCAAGAGGAGCTAATTTCTTCGGGGCATCACTTGAAGGTGCAAACTTAGCAAACGCAAATCTGGCTTCTGCCAACATGACCGATGTGTCTGCCCAGGGTGTCTCATTTGATGGAGCCGGTCTTCATGGAACTAACTTATTTGGCGCAAACCTCAGCGGTGACAATTTTGCAGGCAGAGATCTTGCTGCCGACGGAGTCAATCTCAGTGATGCTAACCTTACAAATGTCGACCTGCAGAACGCGAATCTCTCGGGAATGAGCTTCGGATCGGCAACATCATTCCAAAACACTGACCTTGCCGGTGCAAATCTTGCCGGTGCAAATTTCCACAATTCACAAGCAATTATATTCCAGGGCTGCAATTTTAGCGGTGCCGACCTCGAACATGCAAACCTGAGTGGTGACGTAATTTTGACCTCGAAGTTTGATGGTGCAAATCTGGAATATGCTAATTTCTCAGAGATAAACCAGCATATTATGAGCAGCCCGGATGACTCCTTTGTAGGCGCTGATTTGAGAAATGCTGATTTCTACGGAGCCGAACTTGCCGGTTCGAACATGGACCATGTGCATGCTGAAGATGCCAATTTCGATTACTCGGATCTGACAAACGTCACCTGGGCTGATGCTCATGTTACCGGTGCAACCTTTGCCAATGCAACAGGTAACATTCCATGGGTAAAAAGTGCGGTCTACGCTGACCTGGTCTAATTGGTCCTGGCTGGTGCATACTGCCGCAGCTGGTGAATGAATGAAATAGAGTCGAGAATAAGCGAAATCCGTCCGGGAACTCTACCGGACGGATTCTCGGCTTGTCGAAATCGCGCGTGCTAATACTGTTTTTTGCCGGTTAAGCTCCGTAATTTTTTCTGCATGTCTCTGTAGTGTCTCCCGAAATCCTTGCACGGTAAGGGCTCGGGGGCGCGGTCTTGGCTGGGTTTGCAGCAATAAGTGATTCCAAAAACGGGAAATTATTTTGCTACTTGCATATACATTGGAAGCAAGGATCTGGAGGGAGCAAACTATGGAAGCAGCAATTGCAGCAAGACACGCAGAAAGAACGCAAGACAGAACACAAGAGAAACCGGAAGAACAACTTGAATTAGGAATTGCAAAACGGACTGGCGACTCGGGCGGCAATTTGCAGGCTGTTTTTGATAATCCAAAAGAGTTCCTGCAAGTTTTGAGAGAGCACCATAATCAGATAAGCGGCAGTTCCGGTTTTGCAACAATGAAAGACTATTTCTATACAGCAAACCATGCCGCAGATCCTCGCCTGAGAGCCGCTGCCGAAGTTGTGACAAATCACTATAAAGATCTGGCGAGCTTTGGGGGCATCTCTCATTCGGACAGGACTGGCCGTCCTGATGGGATCGACACTCTTGCCATAGATCGTGCACTCATGTACCTGTCAGGCAACTATAAACCGACACTCTATTGGCAGGAAGTAAAAAATGTTGGTCGCACTGCCCTGTTAGGGGCTATGACAGTCGGTCTTGGTGCCCTGACAGCTGTTTCGTTTGAAATACCCTGGCTTGCTGCTATGACCGGCATCGCCACTGCCACCATTGGTGCTTACACCGGGCTTTCTGCTTATGAAACCTACAAATATCCGAGCCTGATGCGGGCACAGTCTCAAGAAGTGCAAGCAAAGTTACGCAGCTGGCCTGAAATTAACAGGGAATTGCGCAGGTCTTGAGCCTTAGCTTAGCCGCTCTTGAGCCAGTTCATTACCTCAGATACGATACGAGGCCTGACGAGGAAATACAGCGCTGAGAAAGTCTTTAGAGCCTGGTGTTGCTGTTCATTTGAATATTGTGAATTTTCCAGGAACCATTCTCTTTCATAACTACTACGCTTATGTTCGTGCTTGTTTTGCCGAAACTGCCTTTGCTCAGGAAAGAACAGGCGTAGCCGCCCGGCTCTTGCATTACCCTTTGAAGTTCCGGTGCTTCGAGCTTTTGTACTCTACCAAGCTTTTGCAGGCCACTGCACAATAGTTTCATGGCTATTTCATTCTTTTTGATTTCTTTTAGGCAAGCGCTGTCGGCTGCTTCTTCGAGTAGCTCAAGTTTGCAGCCGTTATCCAGCCAGTTGCGCAAAAAAGTATCTACGAATTCAGGTGCACCTTCCGTCTCCTTTTTCTTGAGCTCATCGAAAAGGTCTGAATTCATCATCAGGCTCTGAACCAACCATTTGCCGTTTAAATGTTCAACAACTATTGAGCCTTTTGCATCGCCCTTTTCGCATTTAAGATCACTGCTAAAACTGCCGACATAATCGGGCACGCCTATGCCTGCCATAGAGCGAAAATCCCCGGCTTGCAATTCGCCGATTTCTTTTACCGGACCGAGTGTTTCGGCGTATTGCTTGAAGATTTTATCAATGAGTGTTTTATCGATTCTTGGATCTGCGTTTGCTTTTACCGAACTTGTGTTCCAGTCCGGCTTCAGTGAACTTATCTGGGTTTTTGCAAAAGCTCTTGCGTCTGCTCCTGAATTCGCGCCAGGTACGGCACAGGAGCTGAGTAAAGATATAAGCAGCGCCGGCAGAGAAACTGCGCCCAAAGTCATAGCAATTTTCTTGAATCCTGACCATCGAGAATCTCCTGAAGATCGGAAATTTCCATTTGCATGCATTGCTTTTTACTTTCACTGTATGTTTGGGAACAGAGAAATTATAACAGCAGAATTCCGCCTGAATTCTGTGAATTTAGCCTTCCGGATACATGCTCTTTGTATATCTACTGATGCTTTAACTAGGGTCTTTGAATCCCTGGTTAGAACAGTAGAGTCCGGCTGAATCTCGGCTTTCCTAGAACTTTCTAATAGGAAATAATGTTTTTCTTGGACAATAATCTGTTGTTCTGGAGCCAGAAGCAATTAAAATAGTAATCTGGCGGATTTTTACTGGCTAAATGGAAACCGGGCTCTTTGCGTATTTTAGTATCAATATTATCCATGGCACTGGCAGCAGGCTGCTGGCTTAGCTTCACTTTGCCTGCCACTGCTGCCGCCAAGGAAAAAACAGCCGACGAGAAAAAGTGGGAGCAAACACTCCACGATGGAGTCGATGCGCTTGATACGAACCGCTACTGGATTGCCGAACCGCTTTTGAAGCAAGCCATAGTTGAAGCCGGAAAATTCGGTGCAAATGATCTGCGCCTGGCAAAGTCATTCGGAGAACTTGCTCGCCTTTACGCTGTGCGCGGGCGCTTTCAGGATGCCGAGCCGTTGTATGAAGAGGAGCTCTTTATAAAACAGCAGGTTCTCGAAGAAGAAGGTGACCAGCTTGTTCCAGCCATGGGCTCAATGATCAAGTTTTATCTGAATTTCGGAACTAAAGAAAAAGCCGACGCGCTCACTGATGAAATGCTCTCTATTGTTGAAGGTAAACTGGCCGAAGCAGGAAACAGACCAAAGACCAAAGTTACTAAAGTAGATGGAAAGATCGAGCTGGAGGCCTGGGCTGGAGTTGCCTCTGCTGCAGTTCGCGATCCTTTTATCGAGTGGGCAATTAGCTGTGACAGTGTCGGCGATGCGTATTTTGCAGATCATAATCACCAAAAAGCCGAGCGGCTTTACAAAGCTGCGCTCGAAGTCAAAGAAACCGTGCTTGGTAAAAAGCACCTTTCGCTGGCAAACAGCTACGACAGCCTCGGCGTACTCGCACTGGAGCGCAACGACCTATTTACCGCCGAGTCTCAGTTGAAAGATGCGTACGAAATGTCGAGCAAAATTTTGCCTAAAACCAATCAACAGGTTTATGCTCGTATGGACAAGCTGGCTAAGTGTTATGTTCTTGAGGGCAAGCGCGGGGAAGCCGAACAACTTTATCTTGCTGCGCTATCACTCTGGCCGAAAGACGGACCGATAAGATCAAACGAACCGATTCGCAGCGCATATTCACTTGCTAATCTTTATCTTGAAGAGAAAAACTATACAGCTGCGGAGCCTTTATTGAAAAAAGCCATGCGTGAGGCTCAGGAATTTTACGGAGAATGCTCCGAATCGCTTGTGCCTTACGTGCAACGCTATGCCTATGTTCTGTATTATCTGGGACGCAAGCAGGAGTGCGAGGAGTTGAAAGCATGGGCTGCCGATATTGCCGGTGGTGTCATGATTGCGCAGAAGCCTGAAGTCGCGCGCTGAGTGTGATGTGAAACGCTGTAATTCCACCGCTGAGAGCCGGAAATCTCGGGGCTTGTCCGTCCTCACACTTTCCTGATGAATCTAATGCAAGATAGGAGATATAGGAAGAAAGTGAGGGAGGTGGGACAATGTCAAAATTCAAGTTGGCCGGAAAAGACAGTGACTACGGTCACAGCCACCAGTCTGTCAGCCAAAGCTCTGGAGATACGAACCGACGGCTCAAGGAGCTAATCGTTCTGGTTAAAGTGCCGCAGAGAGAAATGGGGTACACGAAAGGCGCGGGAGGTGGGCCGGACACTTATGGATATACATGGGGCCGCTGACGTCCCCACAACTATTGCGGCCTTTCTCTTTTGCCTTTGCTTATAATCTCTTTTCCTTCAAGATCCACAAGCGGCAAGCCCAGTGCAGTACGCAAGCTATTGCAAGAATCAAGAATCATTGATTTGAATTTTGGGTCGCCGTTGTTTTGCTTGCCTGCAGCTTTAAGGGCTTCCAGATATTGTGTTTGTGCCAGCATCGACTTGCCTTCTGATTGACTCTTTCTGGCCAGTTGATAAAAATTCATGGCTCTTGCATCTCGGAGATCGGGTTTTTCAGTACCGATATTTTTTACCGGATTCTGCTTGTCCGGGTTTTCCTGCGCAGTCGGAAAAGCTACCAGACCTCTTGTGTTAGCCGCTTCTGCATGTGTATTCATGGGCTTAGCAGGCTCTTGTTTGTTTTGACCCGTACATAGATCAGGCCCGAGCATTATTTGTTTTTTGCAGCTGCCGTTGTTCTGGACACCAGCAGCGGCGCCCCCGTCAATTCTAGGTTCGGAGCCGTCTCCCCCTAAATGTGGTGATCGAGTGCCTGTTTGTTTGGCAGGCGGAATATAAACATCGCCTCTGATTTCAGAATTTTGTGCAGCGGCGCTGTTGCGTTCAAGCGGAACAAAAGCAAGCACCGTCGCTGCCAGTCCGGAGACAAGTCGTATGAGAATGCGGCAGCGATCACGCAGCTTTCTTAAGGCCAGGGGGCAATTGTCGGTCATAATCTTGCCGTCCGGGCGCCGGTAAATTTGCATGCATTCACTGCTGCCGTTTTCTTGCAGGAATTTCTCAGCTTCAACGCTCGTCATGTCGGAGATGTTATAAACATTGCGCGAACACCCTGAACAGAGACGCACGCGATTGTTGCCTTCCATAGAATCCCAGGAAACCGGGCAGGGTGCAGCTATTACTACTTCATCGAGCAAAAGGAGCTTCTTTGTCATTTAAACCTCTGCTTGTGAGCTTCTTATTCCACTTTACCCTGCGAAAGGAACTACAAAAACCTGGGAAGCAGTAAAACTAATTGGGGGAAACCCTGTAGTTGTTTTCGAACCAGCCTGAACGGCTCGGAGGCTCGAAATTGGGCGCTGGTTTTGGCAAAGTTTTGGCACTGTGTCAAAAAAACACATAGATTCGTGCCGGAGAAGAACGTCCTGGCCTCCATTTGCAGACTTAAGCAAAATCATTCCGTGAATTATTGACAAGCGCCTGCTGCAATCTTAAACTCAAGGTGGGTTGGAGGTCTGGTTAATAATATGGGTGAAAGAGCAAGCGACGGTGCCAAGCACGCCGCAAGTGATGAGCATAAAACTTTTGACTGGCATAAGATCTGGAAAAGCGTCGAAGATGCGGGCACGCAAGCAGGCCATGCTATTAAAGAACAGGTCGATAAAATCGACACAAAAGAACTTGGCGATAAAGCAAAACACGCTGCTGGCGAAGGGCTGAAAGTAGTTCGCGGTAAATCAGATAACAAACAGGCAAATGAAGTTTCGGACACTGCTGCTAAATACCTTCCCGGTGCCGGACTTTTGAGACAGGGTGCTGAACTGGCGCATGAAACCGGTGTTGATGGCAAAGTTCTTGAAGGAAAAAAAGGGCCGCTGCGTGCGCCGAGCAAAAGTTCAATGAAAGAAGTCGGCAAGGAAGCTATAGGTACAGCAATACCAGTGCCGGGTGGATTTCTGGCAAATGAAGTTCTCAATAAATCAGGCGCCAAAGACAAGCTAATAGATGGCGCCGTCGACTCCGCAAAAAATTTCAAGCTTCCCGATCTTGCAATTGAAGATAAGAGTCAGAAGGACGGTGGTATCATTGACGGTGCCAAGGACAAGGTCGGCAAATTCTTTGGTTTGTTTCAGAAAGATGAAGCAAAGGAAAACAAGAAGAAGTAGATCAAAACACAAGTGAATCCAGGCAATCGAGCAGCAACTCGTCCTTATTTCTTGCGGCAATCAAAGAAAGTGAGAAGAAACAGCCGGACTCATGTTTGATCGGAATTGCTATTTGAGGCACGCCGCTTACAGACGAAATGGAGGTCAAAAGAACATTGCGGCTGCGATTTGCCGCCATTTCGGCCGCCGGAGCATTTATCAGCGGCGGCCAGGCCCAGACTGTGGGCAGGCAGAGCAGGCTCTCTTCCAGTATAAAATCGAGCTTTTCTTTGAAGCGCTCCATCTGATCCATCGCGTCTTTATACTGGCTTTCGCTGACACTGCTGCAACTCAATAGCCGTTCTTTTATATCCGGTGCCATCAGCGGATCGTTTCCAGTCAGCCAGCCTCCAAGATGCCGCCAGGCTTCAAATGCCCTGCCGGTGGAAAAAACATGGTAGATTGCCTCTAAATTCAGACTCAGGTTCTTGATTACAGGGTCGGCAAGGGAAGCTACCACGCTTCTTGCACGATTTTCAAAATAAGCCTTCAGACTGGAGTCAAGTATTGCCAGGCATTCTTCCGGAATAATGATTCTTCCGGGCAATTTAAAGCTGCTTTCTTGATAAGGCGGTTTTGCAAGCAAAACTTTCCCTGCGTTTCTTAAAAGCGCAGGTTCTTTTGAAAACCAGCCCACTGTATCGAAAGACGGCCCAAGGGGCAGAACGCCGTCTTGAGGCACCCGGCCGTGGCTGGGGCGAAAACCCAAAATCCCGCAATATGCAGCCGGCACTCGCACCGAGCCGGCAGTATCTGTGCCGAGTGCGAAGTCGCAGAGTCCGGCTGCCACTGCTGAAGCGGACCCGCTTGAAGAGCCGCCAGGAATGTGCCCCGGCAAATTCGGGTTTTTGGGCGTGCCGTAGTGGATGTTAATGCCGTCCAGGCTGCAAGCAAGCTCGTCTGTAAGGGTCTTGCCGATTAGATTAGCCCCTGCGTTTAAAAGAGCCTCAACTGCCCATGCATGGCCTGCGGCTATTGTGTGTGCCGCCTTCCAGTCCGGATTGCCGGCGCCTGTGATATGACCCTTTACGTCAAAAAGGTCTTTGGCAAAAAAGCACTTTCCGGCAAGAATCCCGGAGCTTTTGCCTTGTATCTGAAAGCTTTCTACAATACTGGCTTCCACTTCAATTACCTTGCGTCTTTCCGGCCTACCCGCCTACCCGTCTTTCCGTCTTTCCGTCTTCCAGTCTTTCCGCCCACCCGCCTTCTTGTCTTTCCAGTCTTTCCGTCTTCCAGTCTTTCCGTCTTCCTGCTATTGGCGCAATCTTACAGCTTTGTCTATCTGGCTGTCCGGGCTGAAATAAGACTTACACAAAAGATACACAAATCATTCCGGCATAATTAACCGGATTTAAGTTATCTTGCTTTCAGGGTAAGAGAGGGCAGGTTAATGGCAGATTTTAGAGAAAGCAGCGAAAAAGACCTTGGAACAGAAGTAGAACCTTCCGGCTTGGCGACCGAGGCGTTTGAGTCAATGCAGGGCTTTGATTTCAGCTCACTTGGCAAAGGCCAATCCGCAGATCTTCCAGGTGCACGAGTCGACGACTCAGGAATAACATTTTCTGCTGCTTATGATGGTTACGAGCATGATCCTTTTGAAGATCCGGCAGAGAAGCTCGATGATCCGTTGCATAATCCATTTGATCCCAGGTACGGCGGTCGTTAGAGGCTCTTGCATAAGATGCGGCGCAACTGGCAAGGCCTGTAAATAAAAGGGCTAAAGAATCAGCAGCTCAGGAAACTGTTGAGCCGGTTGAATCAAGTTCCGTTTCGTGATCGGTTTGCCACTGATAGAACTCTTTGTATGAGTGAGACGTATTGCCGTTTCCTGATTTGCGATCATTTATCGACTCAACGGCAGCGCCTATCGTAGGAAAAATGTTTGCCGGGCCGAGCTTCTTAACAAATTCAAGGTGTTCCCGAAGGCGCCGCATGTACGGCTTAGGTCTTGCAAGCATCAATTGAATTTCTTTTGCTTCCAGCTCGCCATGTAAAGTCTCAAGAATCTTCACTCCGGTAGCATCTGTTTGTGAGATGGACTCCAGGCTCAATACCAGGTACTTGGGCGCCGGTGTTGTGGCAGCAATTACTTCATCGAGTCTTGTTTTGAAGTAATCGGCATTGAAAAACACAAGCGGACCCTCGAAACGCCATACCACAACCTCAGGAACTGTTTGCGAGTGCGCGGAAAGTGATATGTCGTTATAGCCTTCAAGCCCTGGAACCTTCCCAAGCAGCGTGTCTCCTGGTTTGTATATGCGCAAAAGCACGATAAGCAGGGCAAGCGAAATGGCAACTGTAACTCCGGGCAAAACACCGAGACCCAGTACGCCAACTGTTGTCAGAATTGATAATTTGAATTCAAAGGGATCAACTTTTTCAAGCTCTTTGTACGATTTAATATCGATCAGATGAATTGCCGAAAAAATCAATACAGCTGCCAGGGCCGATACAGGCAGAAACGCAAGCGGTTTGGAGAAGCAAGTAATAACAAGCGCTACTGCGATTGCCGAAATTATTGAAGACAGCTGCGTTTTATTTCCGCAGGCGGTGTTTACAGCTGTGCGCGAATCAGCACCTGTTACTGCAAAACTGCCACAGAGCCCGGCAGCAATATTTGCTGTACCGATTGCCCACATTTCCCGGTTGGCGTTGATGCTCTGACCGCTTCTTGCAGCAAAACTCCGTGCAGTAAGCATGCCGCTTGTGAAGCTGACGATAACCAGACCAAATGATCCAACTAGAATTTCTTGCAGGTGGTGATAGCTTGCGTGTGGCAGGCCGATTCGTGGCAATCCGGAAGGGATCTGCCCCACAAGCGCTACTGTTGAAAAAGCACTGCCTGCAAAGTGAAGGCCGCAGGCCGCCAGCGCCAGTGCTATCAAGGAGGCCGGAGCCCTCGGTGAAATACGTTTGATTATGGCAAGCAGAGCAAGAGTGGCTGCCCCCACAGAAAGAGTCGGCCAGTGGGTCTCTGCAAAACGCGAACACATTTCTAGTATGGAAGGAATGAAATCTCGATGAATAATACTTATGCCAAGAACTTTGGCCAGCTGCCCGGCTATGATGCTCAGCGCCACTCCATTTAAGAATCCTATTAGAATCGGTCGGGCAAAAAAATTGACGATGAAACCCATATGGCGCCAGCCGCCAATCAGCATAATTAAGCCGGCGGCAATCGAAAGGCTCGCGGAGAGCCTGACGTATTGATCGGGGTCACCTGTGGCCAGGGGCGCGACAAGGGATGCAACCATAGTGCAGGTAGCTGCGTCCGGACCGATAACCAGTTGTCTTGAAGAAGCGAAAAAGGCATAAATAAGCAAAGGAAGCATGCTTGCGTAAAGTCCGACTTCCGGTGAGAAACCGGCCAGTTGAGCATATGCAAGCGCGGTAGGAACTTGAACTGCAGCTACGGAAAGTCCGGCAATCAGATCGGCTGGAAGCCATTCTGGCTTGTATTGCCGGAGATCATTTAAAAGAGGACTAAGTTTTTCTAATTGAATGCTGCCCATTTACCCTGTCATGTCTCAAAAGAGAAGACATTATGGCATATGAGCTACTTTAGAGTTAGGCATCTGAACCAGGCTTTATATAAGCATCCGGCAGCGTAAAATAGAAAGTCGAGCCTTCTTCCTCTTTGCTCTTGACGCTTATTTTGCCGCCATGTCCTTCAACGATTGCTTTGCAGATTGCAAGCCCAAGTCCGGTGCCGCCCTTTTCCGTTTTGTCTGTTTCTTTTACCTGCTTGAAACGTTCAAAAATTTCCGATTGCAGCGCTTCCGGAATCCCGCGTCCCTGGTCTTGTACACTGATTTCGACGGCATCTTCAATCTGCCGTGCGGACACAGTTACGGTCGAGCCTGCAGGCGAAAACTTAACAGCGTTTGAAATTAGATTTACAAGCACCTGAATCAACCGGTCACCGTCGGCGATGGCATCGAATTCAATTGCCTCTGCAATCAATTTGACTTTCTGGTTTTCGGCAAATGCGTTTACTGCGTCTATAGACCTGCTCACAATTGATTTAAGTGAGATGCGGCTTCTTTCTATCTTGAGTTGTCCGGCTTGAATGCGTTCGAAATCAAGGAGGTCATTAATAAGTGCAATCAGTCTGGTTACGCTTCGTTCTGCAACTGCGGTTCTCTGGGTGCCTGTCTGATTTAGCTCTCCATAGGTTCCTGCTTCCAGCATTTCCAGAAACATATGCAATGATGTTAGGGGGGTTCTGAGATCGTGACTTACCATCGAAACAAATTGCCTCTTCATTTCCTCCAGCTCTTTGAGAGACTCTGCCATCTTGTGAAAGGAATTATCGAGCCTGGCAATTTCGTCGTTTCCTTTCATTGGCGGAAATAGTTTCTCGTTTTTTACAAGCAGCACCGTATTTGCTACCATAATGTCCAGGCGTCGGGTAATGCCTTTAACCAGGAAAAGCGCCAGTGCAATTGCAATCAAAATATTTGCGCCTACGCCGGCAAGCAGGATCTGCTTTTCTACCTGCCTGGTGCGGGCCTGTGCCGCAGGGCTTTCGGCTATGATTTTTTCCTGCTCGGCCATCAAGCCGCGCAGGTCGTCAAAAAGCGCTTTTTTTGAAGCCTGAAAAGCTGGTTTTACCTTCTTTGCGGCCATTAGTGCGGTGGGCATATTGCCTGCCTCGGCCAGTTTCATGCAATATGAAACCAGTGCCAGCGTTTTGATTCCGCTCCTTTCAATTCGGCAGACGGTCTTGTAGTAGTGGCGGTCGTTTTTTACCAGTTTCTTAAGCGAGGCGATTGCCGCCGGAACTTTGTCCATGCTTTCATGAAATATACGGGCCGCAGGCGGCCCCGCATTTTCAGTTTGATAATCAGACGCAGCTGTGCCTGCATCATAGAACAATTGCATCAGATGATTGGTTACGCCGACAATTTCTTTTGAATGGCTTTCTCTTGCTGCGGACTTTTCGGCCTCATTAAGCAAGCCTGCAAGTGAAGCGACAAAAATCAACTCCAGTGTTAGCAGGGCAAAAACCAGTGCCAGTCCGGCGTGAGATAGCTTCAGTCCAGACAAAACCAATACCCTCAAAGCTCAAGAGATCTTAGCACCAGATACCTCAATAACGCGGTGAATCTTTCCGAAAGTTTGATTCAAGTTGTCACCTGGATGTCACTGTGCTGGCCCGATAGTTTTTTCATGGTTGAAGTAAAACATACGAGGTGATTGCATATGGCAGCCGCATATGATGCACAGCTTTTGAATGACTGGGCCCGGCAATTTCTTGAGGCCTTTGACAAAGACAAATGCGCTTCATTGACCAGGGATGAGTTGGAAAACGCAGTAAATGACAGAGACATTGCTGAGCTTGACAGAGCCGTGATAAAGCGTATCCAGAAGTATTATTCCGAGATGGACCACGTCCTCTCATGAGTTCTCACTCTTGATTCGATAGCCGAGCCCGTGAACATACTCGATTACAGAATCAGCTCCATCCACGTCAATTTTTTGCCTCAGTCTTTTAAGGCAGGTGCGAAAAGAATCCGGCGAGGCTTCCGACTCGGATGACCAGACTCTGTTTAGAACTGCTTCGGCTGTAAACACCTGCCCTTTGTGCCGCATGAAAAACTCTAGAAGCGCAAGCTCTTTTGGCAGTAGTTTTATTTCTTCGCCGTTGCGGCTTAATTTATGCAAAACCGGATCTAAGCTCAGATCTCCGGATTTAAGCACGGTCCCGGAGTAGCCTGTGGGCCTTCTTAGAATTGCCCGAATTCTTGCAAGAAGTTCTTTCATAGAAAAGGGCTTGGTCAGGTAGTCGTCCGCACCTGAATCAAGCCCGGTTTCTTTTTCACTGATGCTGGATTTGCCGGTTAGCATCAGCACCGGAGCCTGGCGGCCTTTATTGCGCATTTCTTTAAGTATTTCGACTCCGGATAAGCCGGGTAATTCCCAATCAAGAATCACAAGATCATACTCGAAGCCAAGCAGGCGATCTCTGCCTTCAAGACCTTCGTGCACCATCTCGACCGTGTGTTTCTCTGCTGATAATCCGTCTGAAATCATGCAGCACAAATCACGATCATCTTCAACCAGCAATATTTTTGCCATCTTAGATCCGCGCTTTGAATCTGTGTGGCATTCTATCCAATTTGCTTCTTGCTGTAAATGCAAATCGTGTGATCTTGATTGTCAAGAAAATCTGCCGCGCTGTTGTCACAGCGCTGTCACTGCAGGTGAACTATATTCAAGTTGTTGTGAGCGCAAACAGCAAAACAAACTAGCCAGAGGCTAGGTCACCTCCCCCAAACCAGCACAGCAGACCTCGCCCGGGTCTGCTGTGTTTTATTCCTTAGAACAATGATGGGCAAAACTCAACTTGCAATCTCGTTATCCAGGTCGGCCAGAGTATCTGAGGCTTGCTTGCAGTCAGGTGTTTTATCCAGAACCTTTTTCAATACAAGTCGGGCTTGATCTTGCCGTCCGGTTTTTGCAAGAAATTTAGCATAAGCTACAGAAACGCCGGCGTCTTCCTGGCTGAGTTTAATAGAGGACTGGTAAATTGAGTCGGCTTCTTTTAGTTTCCCCTCTAGCCCTAATAGCTCAGCCAGCCGGACATAAGCCGGTCCGAATGGCGGAAAAATCTTGATTGCCTGGCGTTGATATGAAATTGCTTCATCTATTTTTTTCTTGTCGGCCTTGTTTATCGAGAATGCCCAGCCAAGCCCGGAGTATGCATTTGCTGCCGTGAGCGGATTTCTGTATCTCTTCGACCAATTTGCTTGAAGCGCTTCTTCGTAATACTCGATTGAAGCTATCTTTTCGCCTGAGGCAAGCAGTGCATTAGCCAGTGCCAGGTGTGCTTCCGGATTAGATACATCAAGTTTTATCGCTTTTTTTGCTTCTGTAATTGCTTCTTTGTAGTGTTCTCTTTTAAGTTCAAGAGCTGAAAGTTTCACATGCGCTTCCGATCTGTCGGGCTTCAGTTGAGCGGCTTTTTTTAGCGCGAGAATGGCTTCATCGGTTTTGCCTGCACTTGTAAGGGCAATGCCCAGATTGCGGTGTGCTGCATAGCTTTCCGGATTAATCGCTGAGGCTTCTCTCAGAATTGTGACCGCTTCCTCTGTCTTTTTCTGATTAGTATAAATTTGCCCGAGAATTCTTCTTGCGCCATATGAATCAGGGTCGAGTTTAAGTGCAAGCTGTTCTTCTTGAATTGCGGCGTCGTAGTCATCGTTGTCCACAAGTGAAGCAAGCGCAGCTCCTAGTATCATGTGAGCTTGCGCATTATCCGGCTGGCTTGCCACTACGCTTTTGAGAATTCCGACTGCAGATTTGGGTCTGCCGTTGTTTAAGAGTTCGGTTGCCTTACTTAATTTTTGACTGAACTCCGCATAAGCTGGAACTGCTGAAAATTGCAAAAGCGAAATTAAGACTGTGCTATAAGCAAAAATAGAATATGAGCTGAATGATTGTTTCATTACAAATCAGAAGGAAATGGAGATATCTGATCATACGTCATCTGGCTTCCCTCTTCATGAGTGGAATTTCCTTATGAACTGCTGCGCTGTTAAATAGCATCAAAACCGGGGTTTTTCACTTATCCAGCTGAATTTGGTGTTCATAAGTCTAAGATCTTGCTCTGCCAGCCTTTTAAGCTCGCACTGCAATGTTTTTCCGTAAAAGTCCCCGTCAATAATTGCTCTGTCTGAAGATATTGCTTTGAAACTGAGCTCTCCGACTTTTTTCTTGTCCTTACTCAGTATCATTGTTCCGTTTTCAATACTTAACGGGTAGTCTACGCGATTACCGTTGCTTTGTTGAATCATCAGATGCGTGCCCGGACGCCGGAGAAGTTCGCCGAAAATTAGCCGGCCCCAGAAAAACTCAGGCGCAGCTTCGGCTGATATTTGCCTGCCGTTTACAGTTTCTTTTTCCACAAGCCAGATTCCGTATTGCGCCGGAGCTGCTTTTTCTGCAGCTGCTTTTTTGGCGCAAAAGGCCGCGTCGCTCAGGTAAAAATCAGCGGTCCAGTAAATGCAATAAAGAACTTGAAAAACGATAACGAGTGTATTGAGATTTTTTGATGCAAAAAGCGGAGCCAGTAAAACAGGATTAGAAGGCTTTCTCAAAACCAGGAAACTGAATAGCCCCTTCCACTCAGGCACAGTTAACAGCGCCGCAATGGCTGTTAGGTGGAGCGTGTATGTTTTCAATCCGATGTCGAAGCACATGTTAAAGAACCAGACATTCAACATAACTGCTAAGGCAAGTAGCGCACCGAGCAAATTCACGCGGGGCATCATCAGCAGTATTCCGGCCAGAATCTCAGTAGCGCCGCCGAAGGCACTGTAAGGATATGAATAGCCCATGAGTGCCCAGAGCATAGCGCAGGGTGTCATGTCGCCCAGCGGCTGTGACAGGCGAATTGGATCAAGCGGCGGGAATTGCAAAGGCATAACCTTAACCATGCCGAATGAAATTAAAGTTGCTCCAAGATCCATGCGCAAAAGGAAATGGAAGCGGGAATAGAGCCTGTCGTAGTTGTCGCGTTTGCGATCCAAAATAGACCAGATAATCGTAATCAGCAATGATAGAACTGCAAAGCAAAAGATTTCTATGTAACTGTAGAGCGCGTCGGTGTTTTGAATCTGAAGCTCTGTGATCTTCAAGTCAAATACAGTCTTTCCAACAAGCGGAACTATTTTTTGCCATATGCAGGTGTTGTACCAGTGTTTTACTGCAAGAACTCTTGTGAGCTCAATAAAGTCTGCCATGCAGAAAAACATAAAATAGCAAAACACGAAGCGAAAACATATTGCCTTCAAAAAATTCCAGTGCGGTGCTTGCTTCTGAACAGATTCTCTGGGGCTGCCGCTTGCAGGTGCGGCTTCTGTATCCAATGTATTGGCTTCCATGCTCAGACGGCCTCGTTCTAAAGTTGAAAGAATATTTTCAATTTAGAAGAAGACGAAGCAAGCTGCAACGGGATTATTCCTGAGTGCTTATAAAGATTTCGTGACTGATTTGTGTAAGATTTGTGAATGATCTTCTCCGCTTTCTACCTTGATCCGGCAGTCAGGTATTTAGTATCCTTCTTGCGATCAATCAGCACATTAGCTTTAGTCCACTCATTGTTTTTTTTATGCAAACACAAGAAAGCACGCAAGCACCAGCATCCAGAGCTTTGATTTCGACCCAGAGCGCAGATTCTACAGTGACTGCCCCGGCAAAGCAAAATAGAGCCGGGCATGCTAAATTGTTGCCGGTGCTGGGCATCTGGTTCGGGATTGCAGCCGCTATTGGAAACACAATTGCAGCCGGTATTGTTCGTACACCCGGTGAAATAGCCCAGGTGCTGCCCAGTTCATTCTGGTTTATGGCAGTCTGGGTTTTAGGCGGAATCTACGGGCTTTGCGGTGCGACCTGCCTTGCTGAGCTCGGTGCAATGATACCGCGCAGTGGAGGGCAGTACAATTATTCTCGCATTGCACTCGGTGATTATGCCGGCTTCATAGTAGGCTGGAGCGACTGGCTCTCCAACTGCGGAACTCTTGCAGCCGTGTCGCTTGTGATTGCCGAATACAGCTGCAAGCTTTTTGCAATTAACGACGGGGCGATAAAAACAATTGCCATAGCCACGGTTGTCGGAATCGCGCTCTTGCAATCGAAGGGAATCAAGAGCGGCAGCAGCTTTCAACTCTTTACTGCAGTTCTAAAAACTGCGGCATTTCTAGTTCTTGTTCTTGCTTGCTTTTTCTTCGGGCACTCTGCCGCTACGTCTGCAGCTGCGCCTGCGGCTGCCACCGGACTCGTAATGCCCGCCGGTATGGCGCTATTTGCAGCCGTAATGCTGGGCTTGCAGGCCGTGATTTATACGATAGACGGCTGGAACAGTGTTATTTATTTCGGGGAAGAAGTGCAGGAGCCGGGGCGGGATGTTCCCCGTGCAATATTTGGAAGCGTCTTTTCTATAATGGCTATTTACCTGCTTTTAAACGCAGCCGTTTTGTATATCCTGCCCATAAATGAAATAGCTGGAAATAAATTCTGTCTGGGCTCAGTTGCCGAAAAGATCTTTGGTGTTTACGGCGATACTGTCATAAGAACAATTATGGTTGTTTCACTTATAAGTTGCATAAATGCTGTGCAGATGTGTGCTTCAAGAATTCTCTACGCAATAAGTTCCGATGGTCTATTTTTCTCGAAAGTAGCGCAAGTGAGCAAAGGCGGAACACCGGTAATTGCGCTTACACTGAGCACTATTGTCGGAGTGATATTTGTGCTCGGTTCATTTGAACGCGTGATTGCCATGAACTCGTTTTTCTTTGTTGCAAATTACATGCTCTCGTGCATCTCTTTATTTGTTTTGCGAAAAAAGAATGCAGATCTTCCCCGCCCTTATAAAGCCTGGGGCTACCCACTGATACCCGGCATCGCACTTATCGGCTCGGCGCTTTTTCTTGCAGGCTCGATTTGTGCCGACCGTGAAAATGCCCCTCTGGCACTCTTGCTTTTGATCTGCAGTTATCCTGTTTTTAAGTTGCTGCGCAAACGAATTACTGCGGAATCTTGATAGGCAAGAGTTAAATAATGTTGCTTGCAGCCTGCCACCAGCCAAGAAAATGCCATATTTTTGCCCGGACTTAGACAGCATTTCTAAATAGAATTCAACTTATAGAAGGGCGGGGTTGGGCACATGAAAACAAAGAACAGAGCTTCTGAAACATTCTCCGGAATCAAGAACCTGCGTACAAAGTCGGTGCAGAAAAGGCCGTTATTTGTGCGTATGCTTGCCAGCATTGAAGGTACAGTAGCTTTTCTGGGCAGAATGGTAGTTTGCGACAATAGCCTACTAATACAAACGGCCCCAAAAACGGAAGCTTTAACTAAGTCCGGGCGTTTCGTGACAAACGATCATGGCAAATGGGTGCCGGTAAAAGACTGATAGCATCAGCGCAAATAACCTAATGCTTCAAAGACATTAAGATGAGCTTAGACCTTGTAATTGGCGCAATATTTTCTGCGTGTTTCAAGCAGCCCAGCTTGCTATAAGTAGCAATTGCTTTTTCAAGATAGACCTGTGCATCTTGTAATCGATTGCAGGAAGCAAGCTCCATCCCCACACACATATATAGTCTAGCTCTATCAGAAAGGATAATTTTCTCGGATTCGGGTTTTAATGCCAGAAATTTTTCAAGCAAGGCTTCTGCTTCTTTAATGTCTCTGCTTCGAACCAATGCAATCAAAGCAAGTTCGATTGCATCTGAATTATGCACTTCCAGTGCGGCTTTTATTGATCTCTGCCGGCATTTTTCTGCCTGGGTATAGTTCTTCATTGAACGCAACAGATTTGCATACTCTGCATTTGTCAGTGGATCGGCACTTTCCGCCTCAATATTCAGCTTGGCAAAACCCAAGATGCGTATGCCGATATCCGCCTGGTTATTTGTAAATAAACTATCTGCCAGGCGAGCAATGCGGCATTCCGGTTTGAGTGCATCGCCATGAGTCTTAGAGAACTCAATTGCGTTTTTTATCAAAGCTAGAGAATTGTCGAAGTCACTTCGCTTTTTGCCGGACTTTCTTAGTGAGAGCTCTGCAAGGCCCCATTTGAGATCACAGTAGCGGTTTTCGCTTGCAGAAGATGCAGGCAGATTGTCAAGCCAGGCAGAGCCGATCTTTGCAGCTTCCAGGGCAATTTCTAAATTGCTGGTATTGGTAGCAGCAAGAAAAATCCTGTAAGCCGCATTGCAGTCTTCTGTGCTCTTGCCGCTTCGCCCTTTCAGAAGAGAGAGGGCTTTTGAGAGAGCCGCTCTTGCCTGCCTGGCAGAAAAGAATTGCAATCTCTCGGCAATGCATGCTAAGTCCGAGTCTGCATTGTGCAAACTTGACCTTTTGCTTCCGGGCTCACCGGTGCTTATCAAATCATCCTTTGCTTGAGAGTAGTATTGAAAAGCTCTCTTTTGAGAATCTTCCAGACCGGCACAGGCGTCGCCCAGTGTCCAGAGAATCTGAGCGTACTGCTGGTCGTCGAAGCCAAAATATGATTGACCATTCTTTAAAACATATTCGAGTAAATCATAAGCCTCAGTATTCAGGCCGAATGAGACAAGTATGGATGCAAGTTCCCGGCAGGGCAAAAGCAATGGTAAACTCAAATGCGTTGTCTTGAGAAAATTGAAAGCGGCAAGCGCCTGATCTCTCATTTCAGCCGGGTTCTTTCCAAGACTCATACCGCTAGTGATTTCGGCAAGCAAATATTTTGCTTTTACTTCGCTTTCACTCTGCGAGTTTCCCAGCAGCAAACAGCACTTTCGGCCTTCTTTACAGTACTTTTCATAGTCAGCCCCAGAGTATAAAGCCGAGAGTTCTAAGAGTATGTTCTGAAGAATCAGTGTTTTGTCTTTTGCGCCAACTCGTTCATTATTTTTGTACTTTTCATACCAATTGCTCAATAATTTCAATGCTTCTTGATTCTTTCCCAGAGCTCTCAATTTTGCGGCTTCTGAGGCAAGCATTGCGGCATCTTTACGAACAAGTCTTGTCTTGGATTCAGTCTTTTTTGAGTAACGAGGATCTGCTGTATTCTTGCTTCCAGATTTTTCTTGTGAAGAGAAAAATTGAGAAGAATAAATGAGAGCTGCCATTAGAACCGCTGCAGTAAAAAAACAGGCGATCAAGTTCTTTTTGCTGAGCTTTTGATAAGCGGCATTGCTTGCGTCCCCGGTTTTTAACTGCTCTTCAAACAATTCCAGGCAAGCCCTGAGTTCAGACATGCTGTGGAATCGATCTTCAGGTGATTTAGCAAGACACTTATGCAAAATATCAAGAAGCATCTCCGGAAATTCTGCAGGCAAGACATTGAGCAGGGTGCTTACGCTTTGCTTTTCCTGCCTATAAACTACCTCCAGAGCATTTGCGCCTTCCAGTAATTGTTTTCCGCTTAAGCACTCAAAAAAAACGCATCCCCATGCATAAACTTCACTTTCTATATTGGCGGGTTTACCAAGGCATTGTTCCGGACTCATATAATTTACGGTGCCGAGCGCCCGTCCGCTCACAGTAAGCTTTTCCATTTCAGCTTGCCACTGCGGCAAAAAACCTGCAAGCCCAAAGTCAAGTAGTTTTACGTGATCGGCTTCGGGTTTTTCAATCAACATAATATTTCCGGGTTTTAGATCCCTGTGCACAATGCCTTTACTGTGGGCATGCTCGAGAGCCAGGCATACTTGCTTCATAATTTTGAGCGTTCTTTCCAGTGAAAGACCTGGAGAAGATGAAAGCTTCTTTGCCAGTGTCTCTCCCTTTAAATACTCACTTACAAAATAGGCCCGGTCTTCCGGATCAATTGCGTAATAGTAAAAAGAAACAATGTGGGGATGGTTCAACTCAGCCAGAACCTTGCCCTCTCGCAAGAATCTGGAACGTTCGTTTTCGATGTCTGAAAGCGAAAAACGCATGATTTTAAGTGCTACAAGACGATCCGCATCAAGCTGTTTTGCCAGATAAACCTGACCCATGCCTCCTTCACCCAGGAAGTCCTGAATCAAGAAGCGCTCATGAAAAACCTGTCTTATGTTCAGTGAACCCATCTAAATAAACTCATCAAAGGAATCTCATCAAAAGAAGTTCATCAATCTAGTATGGAGCAGCCGACTGCTTGGCAACGCAGGTGCCAAGCAAAAGAACCCCTCCAGCGTCTATCTGTACAATTTTAATCAAAAATGCCAGTATATCCAAGCAATGGCGGTCCTGTGAGACTGGGTTCTCTAATGCAGAATTTCGCTCAAAAAAAGAAACTGGCCTGGCTGCTCGGACTTTCAACACTTGTTACGCTTGTCCTCTTATTTTTCTTTCTGGACAATGCCGTGGCTAGATTCGCTTTGCTGTCTGCCTGCCTGATTCAGGCAGCAGGCTCCGCTTTTGTTTTTAATTCCTGCTTGCAAAAGCAGGACAATGTGCAAGAATCGGAGAGAAAGGTTCTGGAAGCACAACTGAGCGAATGGAAGCTCCGGGAAAGGTCCATACTTGAGCAAGCTGTTGACGTCATTTGCTGCATTGGCGTGGATCAAAAGTTTATCAGTGTGAACAAAGCAGTTCTTAAAGCCTGGGGCTATGAGCCGGAGGAGTTAACAGGCAAAGAGTTTATTGAATTGCTTCCCTTAGAAGACCGCCAGGCTGTTTTGACTGAGCTTATCGGCACAGAAAAGAGTGCCGACACATTGAACTTTGAAAGCCGTTTGATTCGAAAAGATGGCAAAATTCTACATGTACTCTGGTCAAGCCACTGGTCTGCTGCAGACAGGGCATTGTTTTGCGTAATCAAAGACATAAGTGAAAGAAAGCAGTCGGAAATGCTGCTAAGAGAAAGTGAGGCCAGGATCAAAGAAATAGTGGCCTTCTTGCCGGTTGGTTTACTTACTATTAACCGCAGCGGCTACATTGAAGAATGCAATCAAGCCATTCTTGATATGACGGAATATACGGAAGCCGAAATCATCGGCAAGTATTTTGCAGAGCTTTTGGAAGAAATCGAAAAGGACTTTAAAGACGCTGCTTTTTCCAATTTGCTGAAAGAAAAATCGAGTTTCATGTATCCGGGCTTATTGCTCAAGCAGAAAAGCGGAGCACAAACCCCTGTCCAACTTACTTTGACAAGAACATTTATCAGGATGCAGGAAAAATTCCTTTTAGTAGTAGTTGATATCCGGGAGCGGGAAGAAGCTGAAAAATTGAAACGGCAGTTTCTGGCGATGGTGAGTCATGACTTGCGAAGCCCGCTTACTTCCCTTTCGCTGGCGCTTTCACTGCTGACAAGAGAAAGCGTGGCAAAGTTGACTGATAAGGGCAAAGCGCTGGTTGAAACCAATCAGGCGGAGGTAAGCCGCTTGATTGGCCTTGTAAACGAGCTTCTCGATCTTGAAAAAATGCGTTCTGGCAAATTTCAGCTGCATTTACAGAATACGGATATTAACGAGCTTGTAGCTTCGTCCTTTGCTGCAGTTGCACATATTGCTGAGAACAGATCCCTGAAACTTAACTACAGCAAAAGTAATCATGCTTGTTATTGTGACGGAGCAAGAATTATACAGGTGCTGGTAAACCTGATTTCTAATGCCATAAAAGTATCGCCGGCCGGCAGCAGTGTCAATCTGGAACTAAGAACTGACGGTGACTATGTGCTTTTTTCTGTGTCGGATTCTGGAACGGGAATTGCAAAAACTCAGCACGAAATAATTTTTGAGGCTTACGAACAGGGAGATGAGAAAGGACGAAAGAAGGGAACAGGCACGGGGCTGGGTTTGCCGATATGCAAAGCAATAATAGAGCAGCATGGGGGACGAATCTGGGTAGAAAGCGAAGAAGGCAAGGGAAGCAAGTTCTGCTTTAGTCTGAAAGCTGCAAAGAAAGCAGCAAAAGAGCCTGATGATAAACTGCCTGCTGATAGTCAGGTTCAAGAAACTAAACAAAATTTGGTGGGCTAGACTTGGCAAAAATACTTCTGGTTGATGACGATATTTCATTATGTCTTACGATGTCCACGCTTTTTAGCGAAGAGGGACATCTGGTGGACGAAGCTCATACCGTGGCTTCAGCCTGGGATTTTTTAAGCACTTACTCATATGATCTGATAGTCCTTGACTGGGAGCTTCCCGACGGCTCGGGCGTTGAGCTTATAGTAAAGATCCGGCAGTCGGGAGGGCTCACTCCTTTGCTGATGCTAACTGGTCGCACGGCCCTCGATGATAAAGAACGTGGTCTGGATGCCGGAGCCGATGACTATCTCACCAAGCCGTTTCAAGAAAGAGAGTTGCTTGCCAGGATGCGCGCTTTGATGCGCCGCCCTGCCACACTTATGAACGAGGAGCTCAAAGTCAAAAATATTAGCCTGAACACGCTTACACGCAAGTTGCTCCTGGAGGGAAAGGAGCTCAAGCTCCAGCCTATGGAATTTTCGGTGCTTGAATTTTTTATGCGCAATCAGGCTGCCGTATTCAGCCCCGAAGAAATTATTCAAAGAATCTGGGGCAGTGACAGTGATGTTTCGCTTGATGCTGTTTACTCATGTATTAAACGACTTAGAAAAAAGCTGGGTGGCGACGGCAAAGGCTCGATTATTCGAAACGTACACGGTGTAGGCTACCAGCTTATTGCAGATTGAGCAATTTGTTTTTGCCAAGATTTGTCCAAAATTCCTCCGTTATCCTTTCTGGCAAGGTAAGGGCGATGGCTCAGTGTAACGGAGGAAAAAACATGAGCGAGAACTTTTCACGACCCGAGGATGCAGAAAGCGGAAGCGAGGTCGCGCCTGTAAATTTTGATTTTATCGAAGCCTTTCAGAATGCCGGGATTGAGCATGCAGCTGCCATGGCGGCAGATAGTAATGCAGCTGCAAGTCTTAGCCCCCTGGAGCTTTTTGACGGCACGAGCCGAATGACTGCCGACTACTCAAGTCATAAGGATGGAGATAATCGTATTGGAGCAAATGATCGACACAAAATTGATGCCGTTGAGAGTCCTGAAAATAATGATCTCGTCTCAGACAGGCTTTATGATGCGCGAGTCGAACGGATGGAAGCTGCCATTCGAAATGGTGATATAGCCGGAATCCAAAAAGTAATCGATGAACTGGCCGATAGCCCCAATCCCGAGAGATCGCTCCAAAGGCTGAAAAGCAGCCTGCAGGCTAAAGATCTGCAAATCTCATACGAAACAGGCAAGGACCAAAACGGCAAAGCAACTGTAAGCCTTGAATTCAATATGAAAGGCGATCACTTAAACACAAAATTGACTTTTTCCAACGACAAGCCGCCACAGGCAAGCGTCAGGTGGTTAGGAACAGCCCAATCAATACCAATTGATCCAACAAGAGCCATGAAAGTACTTGCCTCAAAAGTTGGGCCGGATGCCGTGCCACTCTAGTTTTTCTGAGGGCAGAGCCTCTCAAGAAATGAATACGGCGTTGTGGTTGGCAGAAGCAATAGATCAATAAACACCCGGAGACTAAATTAATTATGAGCGAAGAATTTTCAAAATTAGAGAATACGGACAAGGGCGAGGAGCAATCTCAAGAACAGGCTGCCGTAGCAAACTTTGACTACCTCGATTCAATGAAAGAACTATTACAGGAATTCAAGTCGGACAATCAGGCAAGACCGGGCCTTGATGATCAAATAAATTCTGCTAAGTCTTTACCTGATTTAGTTCTGGAACTTAAAGCCAAAGCCGCACTTAAGGCAGCCAAGGCAGAAGGCGAAGACAAAGACAAGGAAGACGGCTGTGAAAAGAAAGAGAAGCGCGGCGAAAGAAAAAAAGAGGGCGCTGAAGGAAAGGAATCTGCAAGTAAAGTAGATATCGAGAATCGAAAAATTGAACTCGAAAAACATATGCAAGACTCAAGGGAAAAAGCTGAAGAGAAAAGAGACGGGAAACCGAAAAACGAGCCAGCCCACGACCTGGACAAAAGCAAGTCGCTTGAATCAGAAAGCAAACTTCAGGACTTGAAAGAAAATGTGGAAAAGGCAGCACAGACCTTGATCCTAGGGAAGTTAATCGGCTCGATTGCAAGTGGAAACGCGGAGGCAATGCAATCCACACTCGATAGAATTGCTGAACGTCCGGACGCCGAAGAACTGTTAAAGGCTTTTCAAAGAAAGCTGGATAACGACAAAACCGACGTGAGTTACGAAATCGGCACTGATGAACATGGAAACAAAACAGCCAGGCTCGACTTAGTAGTAAGAGAAACAGCCGGGCAAGACTATCCACGAACCAGTTTAAGTATAGGATGCTCAAATTGCGCAAACAAAGCCGAGGCATGGCAAGAAAACAGCCCTGAAAACAAAGAGCCTGTAGATCCTTCTAAAGCACTTGCAAAAATTTGGAACAGCAATTCTAGACAAAAAACAATACTGGGCAGGGATGAGGGAAATTCGCTCATAGATGCATCCAGACCTGATCGTAGAATACCAAATCATTCCTACTATCCCAGCCTAAAGTCTTAGGAAGCAAGACCTCAAAGTACAGCTGAGGCTGTATCTGAGGTCAGTGACCGAAGCAAAAGGAAAAGGGCCGCAACAATCTGTGGGTGGCAGCTTGTTCGGCCCTTACCTTTTTGTAAGCAATAAAATAGCGCAAAAAGAGATAGGACTCTCTTTTGAATTCAGGAAGGCATGGTAGCTGGCAAGCGTAAATACACAGCAGGAAGGAAATAGATCATGTTAGAGAATTCTGGCGGAAATGAAAAACAGGAAGAAAATGAGAGCAGTGAATTCGGCGTTGAAATTGCTGAACAGGGGATAAATTTTCTATCGATAATGGACGACTACTCGGATACTTCTTCCTCTTCAAAGAGCAATGATAGCTCATCAAAATTTAGCGAGATGCCGGCTAGCAAGAGTCATGCTCGAGACCGCGACATTGAGAGATCTGCAGAGGCTCTGCTCAGATGTATTTCTGAAGATGGGACCTTTAGTGATGAAGCGAGTCAAAAGAATTTTGAAGCCGTTATCGGAGGGGCGTTCTTGCATGGGTCGGAGTATCTGGAAAAGGTAATAGCTAGTGCCAACGAGCAGTTGGAAGCCTCCGGGGCCGGCTTCGAATTCAAGCTGGATGGTGTTAGCCGCTCCTCAGGGCCTGACTATCCGGAAAGCGGAGAACCCTGGTCCGGCCATAAACAGGATCTGCAATTATCGATTCAAGAACGCGAGGGCTCAGGCGATGGCCAGGGGCAAGTTATAGATACCCTGACGATGACTGGCTTAGAAAACCGCAAAGACGTTCCTAATGAGGGCGAAATCAACACTATAGTGGAGCGAATTAGCGAACTCGGTGCTGCCGCTTTGCAAGACCCTGAGATTATCAACCTTTTCAAAACTGCAAACGAGCGTTACTTATGGAATTCCGCAGAAGAAATTGTAAGAATGGTAAATGAACAGCTTGCCGAAAAGTCGCCGGACCTGCCTCAGTTAACCTGTTCTTCAACCAGTGAAATAACCTCGGAATCGCGTTGGGGTCAAAGTGGCTCCGGGTTAAATACAGCAACAATTGGAATGAAGATGCCAGATGGACAAACTGTGGATGGTTTTGACCTGAAAACGCATTTTCTCTGGGGCGCACCGAAGCTACCCAGCCCTCCCGACCGTCCGTCTTTTCCTCGACCAGAGCAGCCCTTTCTGGGTGATCGCTTAAGAGTCAGCGGAAACTCGCTTCCCCGGCTCGAAATAGGAAGCTGAGTTCGCAATCAACGAGATTGTTTTGGCGCACACTTTTGAAACCCGAAGGATGATCCGGAGATCCTTCGGGTTTGCGCATCTAAGTAATCTGCAGTAAAACCTGGGTTAAAGTGGGAAAAAAGCTGAAAGCCACTTCTTATTTCGGAGCCTGGAGGCGCAAGCGTGAGGATTCTTGTTGATGCCGATGCCTGCCCCCAAGCTGTCAAAGACATCGTTATCAAAACTGCAGTGAGGCTGCAAATTGAAGCAGTGTTTGTTGCTAACAAGTCATTGAATCTGCCTGATTCAACACTGATTAAGTTCATTCTGGTTGAAGCCGGTCCGGACATTGCAGACGGTTATATTAAGGCGAATGCCGAAATCTCAGACCTGGTGATAAGCCAGGACATCCCGCTGGCGCACAGCCTGGTAAAGGACGGCATCGTGGTTATTAACCCGCGTGGGGATGTTTATACGGAAGAAAATATCGCTGATCGCATTTCAAATAGAGACCTGCTTCAAAACCTCCGCGATTCCGGATTGATTACAGGTGGTCCCAGCCCATATGGGGACAAAGAGAAGCGCGCTTTTGCTTCTGCTCTTGACCGGGAACTCACCAGGCTCAAAAAGCGCTCGTGAGTTTCTTAGTTTCAAGAAAGCCGGCTTGAGCAGCTTGCCGAATGCGCCCTTTCCTTCTTGTGAGTGACAAGTGCTTCGTGACAAGTGCTTCGTGACAAGTGCTTCGTGACAAGTGCTTCGTGACAAGTGCTT
>CAZTQO010000003.1:230028-234951 GCA_964615655.1 uncultured Candidatus Obscuribacterales bacterium
AGCACCCTGTCCTTTCCAAGGCCCGGCGCCCTGACCGGCCTTTGCAGCACCCTGTCCTTTCCAAGGCCCGGCGCCCTGACCGGCCTTTGCAGCACCCTGTCCTTTCCAAGGCCCGGCGCCCTGACCAGCCTTTGCAGCGCCCTGTCCTTTCCAAGGCCCGGCGCCCTGACCAGCCTTTGCAGCGCCCTGACCGCGATTATTCGCATTGCCGGTCTCTAAAGAGGATTGAAACCGCCTGCGGATTCTTTCTTGTCGTTAGGGTCGCATGCGCGGACCGGGCTAAGATCCAAAACCGCTCCCTCTACTACTTTGTGCCAGGAGAAGCCGCATCTTCTGTTGTTTTCTTGCTCTTCGAAAAAATCTTGAAATATGTCCAGCTCTTTTAGCGCCTGTTGTTTTGCCAGCCTTTTGCTTTTCATAATTCTGCCATCCTGCCCGCTCCCTCACACTCTTATTATTCCCCGACCAGATGAGGAAACTGTGAAGACCGGAAGACGGAAGACCGAAGATCGAAGACCGGAAGTATTTAGCTCTTAAATGGTGAGATTCCCACCGTTTCATCAAAATTTCAGAAATACTTGCAAGTCTTGTTTGTAGTTCCTTAACTTATGGAATGAAAAAAAGGTGCCTATGATTGAGAACTCAGGAACCGCAGGACCAAGCGGGAAAATCAAGAAATTGCGATTATTGGGTCGATCGATTATCTTAGCGCGAAACTCTGGAGCCCATATTCCGGCCAATGACACATTGGATGGAATGCTCGATGCGCTTGTTAATGAGCAGAAGTGCAAAAAACGCTTTACATTTAAGACTTCGCGTGCAGTCCATAAAGGTCCAGTGGTGTGCCTGTATTTTGATGATGCAGATGCTCAGGAGCTTCTGGAAATAAAAGAAGGATGGATAGTAAAAGGACAATCGGCAGATGGATGGGATTGGACCGGCGAAGTCGTCGACATTGATTGGCAAAAACCTGCGTCTTTGGGAATAATTGCAGAGCAGCCTCTTGTGCATGTGGAATCCGGTCAGCTTTGTGACTTCTTCAGTGCTGACTATCAAAAAGGCATAAGAAGCTGGATTGAAGGAAAACGTGATCGCTCATTACCGGATGCTTATAAAGAGTTGCTTCAATTAGCTGCAAAGAAAGCCCCGGATGCAAAAAATACCCCGGACACAAAAGATTGCTTTTG
This sequence comes from uncultured Candidatus Obscuribacterales bacterium, assembly GCA_964615655.1. Taxonomy (GTDB): domain Bacteria; phylum Cyanobacteriota; class Vampirovibrionia; order Obscuribacterales; family Obscuribacteraceae; genus JAIEPM01. The sequence continues at coordinate 231,216 of CAZTQO010000003.1, forward strand.
CTTAAACTCAACTGTTCAAGCCCTGCCTCTACGTGATGCACAAAGGCGCGCACTTGCGCTTGCCGAAAGAGATTTCGGTGTAATCTGGGGACCTCCCGGCACAGGCAAAACATACACACTTGCCGCTTTGGTTAACTTATTGCGAGTAAAGGAAAGCAAAATTGTTGTGCTTGCACCAACAAATGTGGCCGCAGATACAGCGGCTCTTGCCATTGACGATATCAGACTGCGCTTGAATATGCCACTTGCAGCAGGAGAGTTGATCCGACCGGGGCGCGTGCATCTGCCGGAACTGGAGGAACGTGAACATCTGATGGCATGGAGCAAGGAACTTGAAGATTTCAGAAACTGCTTGAACATAATTGCGCGAGAAAAGAAGAATCTAAAGAAACGGCGTCGTGAACTTGAAGGACAAAAGCGCAAAGACGAGCAGATTAATATAGCCTCGAAACTGGCGGAAGAAAGACAACTCAAAGCAGAGCGCAGCAGGCAAATGTGGAATCTGGCAAACAATGCTCGCATTATTGTAAGTACACTTCATTCTGCAATTTATAATGAAGATGTCTTGAACAGCATTATAGATGAAGACATTATTCTTCTTATTGATGAGGCAGGAATGGTGCCGCGCTTTTTCCTTACTCGAGTTATGGAGCTCTGCCCTTCGAAAGTCTTTCTCTTTGGTGATTTCAAACAGTTGGGGCCGATTCGAGAGAATTCAAATGAGAAAGACCAAAATTCAATTCACTGGATTGCCGATAGTGCCCTAAATGCAGTGGGATTGCGTTCGATCACTGACGCCGAAAAAATGGAGCAAAACGGCTCATTAGTGATGCTCACGGAACAAAGTCGTATGCGTCATGAGCTGTGCCAACCTGTTTCAAAAGAATTTTACGGCGGGCGCCTCAGCGCTGTCGGCAAATTTTCAAATCAGTTATTTGCAAGAAATCAACCTGAGTCCGGTGTGACAATTGCAGACCCGGATGCCTGGAGCCAGTTTTATAATCAGCGCCGGAAAAGTGAGCTAAGCGAAGTTGGAACTAAGACTGTGACCGGAGCACTTGAGCCCGTTGAATTTGAAGCAAAGAACGAATTCAAAGCAAGAAATACATGCCGGAATAGTGTCAATTCGTCTATGCAGATCGGACAGATTTTGCTTGAGAAAAATGCAGGAACTCAAATATTGCTTTTGAGCCCTTTTAGAGACCAGGCAATTGAGTTGCATAACCAGGCACTTGAAGAGTTTGTAGACGACGGGCGCTGGAAGGCTGGAACCGTGCACATCAGCCAGGGGCAAGAGGCTGACTTTGTAATTTTCAGTCCGGTTAACCCGAGGCACCACTGGTTGCGTGGAGGCTTCGGCAAAGACGAGTTGGACCGCTTGTTTTGCGTCACATTCTCACGTGCGCGCTGCCAGGTTATAGTTCTTGCGCGGCCGGATGAGATAAAGCATTGTAGCTTGTTGGCACGCTTGTGTAGTGGCGCAGAAAGATGGGCACCACCGGCTTTCTTGCAATAGCAATAGTCGTTGTACTCTGCCAGCTCAACATATATTCTCTCCACATTGCAGTGTACATTGTTATTCGAAACCTGGGTTGGTTCTGACCTCTTAGGGTTTGGGTAATTGCCGCTCATCCGCAAGGCAGGAAGATCGCTAAACGAGTCATTGTCATTGATCCTACTTCAGAATCTGAGCCCATCTGCTACAACCCGCTTGAATTTCCTGCTGACGGCGATCTGCAAAACGCCGCTGCCTCGATAGTATTCGGATTCAAAGCGATTTACAGTGAGCCACCAGGTTCCCAGAATCAGTGGAATCAGCAAACAGCAAACATATTGCGAAATTCTGCAGTGTTACTGATGGCAAACGGCAGAACCCTCACCGACCTACCGGCGCTTCTGTCGGACAATGATTTCCGCGACCTCATGCTTCAAAGAGTTGAGGAAATAAAGCACAAAAGGCCGGAATTCATTACGCTTCTCGAAGCATGGACTAACTATAAGAAACTGGCTAGAACTGAGCAGTGGATTAACTGGATTGAACCAATCTTGAATCGCGTGCAGCCAATGTTGGGTGATCCGCGTATACGCAGAATTCTAACGAGAGTAGAGAGTGAATTGAATCTGCAAGATGTCATCACCGAAAAGCGGATTTTGTTGGTCAAGATTCCGCTGGGACAGCTCGATCAAAATGGGAATCTGCTTGGGAGCCTGATGGTTACCGGTATTAAGCAAGCGGCTCTTTCGGTAGCGGCTCATGGCGGAAGCAGCAAACACCCCTGTGCTCTTTACCTTGATGAATTTGATTCGTTCATAGAAAAAGATACGTTCGATGCAATCACATCTGAAACGCGTAAGTTGCAACTGGGTTTCTGTGGGGCGGCAAAGACCTTGCAGACACTGCCTGAAGACTATAGAAGCCAGCTCGTTATCAATGTCGGCACTATGGCTATTTTCGCTCTGGCAAAGAAGGACGGTGATCTGCTTGGTCCACAGATGTTCCGGGTGGACGGTAGAAAGATAAAAAACCAGACTATCCAGAGCGTGTTTAACCGGGTAAATGCGCAGTTCACATTCGAGCTGATTTCAGACGAAGAGAAGCTGAACATCGACCGGGTCGTGGGGCAGGACGAACGCACATACTTCTGCTACAGAGTGGGTACGGTCGCCGGAGTGTTCAATTTGAAAGTTCAAGAATTCGCCGACATAGCGCAGCAAGATATTAATGTGGACATCGTCGAGCAGATCTATCTTGGCCGCGGCGGGCACGATTACGCTGAAGATTAGCATCAGATCAAACAGCTTGTCGATCCATTTCTCCGCGGCAAGCACATTGTCCTTTGCAATAAAATCGTGAATCCCTGGCGAGTACGAGAATGGTTGTCTAGAGCCCACCTGGATAGATTCTTGCGGTATGTCCTTCAGGATGCGGATCGAAATGAGCAAACAACCGCAGAAAGCCCATTAATGTAAAGGCTCTCTTATCGCCAGCCACCCCCTAGTGCTCGATAGAGGTCAACTTTGGACCCGACCAGGTTCATTTTCACTTCAACCTGTTCTTTTTCGGCATTCAGTTTCTCTTCTTGGACGAGCAGCACTTCGATGTAATTCGCCCTGGCGTACTTAAACAGGCTGTTTGCGATGGGGATAGACTGATCAAGCAATACGACTTCTCGGTGTTTCTTATCAAAAGCCTCCTGCATATTTCTTATATTTGACACCTCATTAAGTACGTCAGTGTAGGCATTTAGTAAAGTCTGCTCATAAGTCAAAACTGCTTGGGTTTGCTGGGCATCGGCTATTTGTATTCGTGCAATGATTGCATTTCGGTTGATCAATGGAGTCACAAAGTCACCCATCGCATTGTAGAACAACGACTGTGGTTGAAACAGCAGTTGGGGGGTAAACCCTGAAAAGCCAGTACCTGCCCTGATCGTCACGTTGGGGAGTAGCTGGGCCTTGACACTTTTTAGATTGAGCTTTGCCGCCTTAATCGCCGCTTCAGCCTGACGAATATCGGGTCTGTTTTCCAAAAGCTGAACAGGTACACCGGTCTGCAATTCATGCACCGGCATCGTCATAAACTGGTCAGAGTGTCTCAATATTGGCGCTTCATCATAGATACCGGAGAGGAACTTCAGACGATTCTCTTTCTCAATAATGCGTTGACTGGTTTCAGCCCGTTGGCTTTTAGTCTTGTTTAACTGAGCTTCAAACCTATTGACCGCTAACTGGTTCG
>CAZTQO010000004.1:0-56665 GCA_964615655.1 uncultured Candidatus Obscuribacterales bacterium
GCAAAAGAAGAAGCCTGAGCCTGTCCAAAGAGAGCATGGAAGCGCCCGAAGCACTTGTGCTCTAGCTCCACAGCATCCTGCTCCCCGCGTGGGTATGATGAACCCGGTGTGGATATGATGAACCCGGCGTTGGTATGATGAACCCGGCAATGATGTGATGAACCCGGCGTTGGTATGATGAACCCGGCAATGATGTGATGAACCCGGCGTTGGTATGATGAACCCGGCGTTGGTATGATGAACCCGGCGTTGGTATGATGAACGCGGCAATGATGTGATGAACCGGTTATAATCACCGTGTCACATTTGCTTGTCATGATCCACCACTTCGCACAGTTTCTTTTACATTTCATTCGAATGCGCGCCAGCGCACGCAAGTCTCCCGAAGCGACTGCGCCGACAAGAGATCCCGTCGGTTCGCTTTTTTGTCAGCTGAATAAATCCAAAAACGACCACTTAGCCAGGTTCTGTGAGATTGAATTCTTTTTCAATGCAAAACCTACACACTCAATGCGCTCTTATCTGCCCCTTCTAAACCTGGAAGCTCTCGCACAAGTTTGCCATCACGGACAATCACTATGCGGGTTCTCCCGTCTGCCGTGCAAGCTCCCTGGCTCTTTTGCAGCGTTACAGAGTACAGCTGTTGCCTTTTCCATATCTTCTATCTTCATCAATTGATGCAGACTCCACCGTCTTCATCGATTTTGCCCACAAAAACAACTAGCGTTTCAATGCCGGTACTTTGTCTGTAACCGGCGGTAGCAACGGCCCATCTTTTTCACCTTTGTGCTCATGATCATGCTCATGATTGTCTTGTGTATCGGCCGGTTTTGCCGGAGTCAGTGTGTCTTTTGCACCGGCTATCGGTTTCACTCCCACATCGGACCAGGCTTGCTCTAGTTTGCCCAATTCATTTGTATAACCAAGTTTTTTTGCAGCTGCAATTGTTTGATCTGCAAATGAAGCGAAGCTCGGAAACATGCCTATATTCTGTGTGGCTTCATACCAGATTTTGCCCGGTACATCATATGCGTTACCGCCTACGCTCTTTGCAAACAAGGCAAAAGCACGGTTCGGAATGCCTGAATTGTAATGAACCCCGCCCATGTCCTTCCAGGTTTTGACATAGTCTTTCATATGAGCCGGCTGCGGATCTTTGCCGATTTTCGGATCATCATAGGCTGTACCGGGATTGAGCATGTTTCTAATGCCGTCACCTTTGATTCCGTCTTTCCAGATACCGTCGCCAATAACCCAGTCGGCCTCGCCTGCAGTTTGACCACGATGCCGCTGTTGAACCAGCTCGCCGAATACATCAGATATATGCTCGTTCAGAGCACCTGCCTGACCCCAGTAAAATACACCTCCTGTTTTTTGAGTGATACCATGGGTGATTTCATGACCTGTTACATCTAAGAGCACGAACGTTTTAAACGGACTTTTCTCGCTGGGATGACCGTAGGTCATCTGCTTGCCGTTCCAGAAGGCATTTTGATAGTTGTCGCCGTAATTAACGGTAGAAATCATCTTCATTCCCCGGCCGTCAATTGAATCTTTGCCGTGAACTTGCTTGTAATAATCACGAACTATTCCTGTGAAATCATAGGTCTGGTCAACATCGTTGTTGCCTGTTGCTGCTTCGCCTTCGAAGCGGGCTTTGACACCAGGATGTGTTTCTTTGCCTTTTGCATCATAAACTTCTCTGGCGCCGTTAGCGCCTGATGGCACGCGTGGCTGGAACTTGCCTGTGTCTATCAGCTCCTGATTGGTTTTCAATGTGTCTTCGTAAGACTTGTCCTGCGGGTTGCGCTTCTGCAGATCATCTAGCATATAAGGAGGAAGCACGAATCTGCCGTCGCTTGAATTTGCCTGCTGAGCTTGAACCTGCGCAATAGTTTGCGGAGTCAAATCGTCAATCAATTTCTTGCTGGCATCGTCTGCTGCACAGCTAGCTCTTCCTTCTTCGCACCTGTCCATTGTCGGCCCCCGTTTGTAACAGACTTAAATACTTCTGACGAAAATTTAGTTGCCTGTATGAGCAAGGACAATCGTATTTGTCCCAATCTTGCTGGAAGCTGAGAACAAACAAAGCCGGCGCGCCCACAAGTACTGTTGTTTGCGCGATTAAATGTTATAAATAAAGTGCTTGCAGAACTTAAGTGCTTGCAGAACTTAAGGCAAGCTAAGAATCATAGAATCACTAATGAAAGAAACGCAACAGTCCTTTTTGTTCGTCAACGGTAAAGCGCCAACCTTTTAAGAAATCCTGGCCGACACAGCTTCCGGCATGTCCGCCAATCAAGACCTGAAAGTCCTTGCGTATAATAGGACCCAGTTTCAAATTCAGATCGACACCCCTATACACTGTAGAACCACCGATACCACCGCCGGTGAATGAAGGCGCATCAGAAGGTACTTCGATCTTAAATGAAGCAGCTTCGCTGGCATTGATAATTGTAGTGTCGGCTCCGGTATCGATGAAAACCGGAATTCTTCTGCCGTTTACTTCTAGTGGAACAATCGGTTTGGTACCGACAATTTTACACGGCAGATCATAAAGCGCATTCAAAGCTTGTTCGCTTGCCTGTTCCTTTCTAAGCATCATGCATTTTGCTTTCTGGTCGATCTCGTATTGAAATCCTTCAATGAAAGAATAACCAATCAAGGGCGGTAAATCCAGTTCTTCCTGAATTGCTGCAGGCAGGGTTCTTTCCACGTTTCCCACTTTGACAGTTAAGTTCATCTCCCAGGCAGGCAAAGACACGCCAGCCCAGCCCCTTACACTTGTAGTCGGGTCCCCCTGCGGAACTGGAATACCCAGATCACGCAGATTGTTTTTTCCAAATAAAAGTCCGGGGGCACCGGTATCAAACCAACACTTGATCGGGTGGCCATTTATCTTCGCATCTACAACCATATGACCGGAACTGCCAGGCGTAAAAAAGATGCGCGCTTCACGAGGCAGTTTGTCAAAGTCTTCCGGTTTATCAGCACTGCTTTCTGCCATGCTGCTTGCTGCCTTAGTCCGGCTTCTTTGAATATTTTGCTTTTTGGCTTCTGCTGAATGCGTGGGGCGCGTTTCCGGTATCGAAGCCGGGTCGAGTTTTTTAAGAAAGTCAAGAGCAAGCTTTGCTTCGTCCGTACCCGGAAACTTATCGACTACGTAAGCAAAGAGCTTCTTGGCGTCTTGCTCGTGTTTAAGCTGATAGTAACAATAGGCTTGATAATAAAAGTTACTGGCGTTTGCTTCGGCTTGCCGCAAATGCGTTACTGCTTCCTGATACTTACCTTGTTTTGCAAGCGCCATCCCCTTGCTTAAGCTCTGTGAAGCAGGAGCGGCAAGGCTTGTTTGAATTGAAAGCAAGAAGAAAGAAATAAGTCCAGGCGCTAAAATAAGACCCAAGCGTGAAAAAGCCTGTTTTGTATGAATCTTAGCCGAATTGATGTCTCTGGTTTTCTTTGACAAGCTGGTAGGGAATAATTATTAAGCAGTAACAGCAGGAATAAACCCCGTGCAGATTGATCTTAAACCCGGAACAATCTACGACAAACGCTACGAGATCTTAAAAGCTCTCGGCGTAGGCGGCATGGGCGTTGTTTACCTTGCAAGAGATCGTGAGCTCAAAGCCAGGGTCGCCATAAAGCTCTTAAACATAGGCCACTTGAGCGACAAAGAAGACATCGACCGTTTTCTGCGCGAATTCAAGCAGCTTTCGGGGCTGTCGCAAACGAATCTGGCTCAGTTTTACAGCGCTTCAATCGACAAAGACGGCATTCCTTATACAGTTGCCGAGTATTTAGAGGGCAAGACGCTCAGACAGATTATTGATGAAAAAAGGAAATTGCCCTGGCAGCGTGTTGCACGCATTGCCAGTCAGGTCTGCGATGCTATGGCTTTCGCCCATGAAAAAGGCATCATTCACAGGGATCTGAAGCCCACAAACATAATGCTTATAGACAAGCCTAAAGTTGACACCGTTAAAGTCATCGACTTCGGCATGGCCAGAGTGGCTGCAGTGATTCCCGGATTCCAGAACCTTACAAAAACTGGCCAGCTTATTGTATGCAGCACACCATACATGAGCCCCGAAGCGGCAATCGGCGAAAAATTAGACAACAGCTCCGACATCTATTCGCTTGCTTGTGTCATTTACGAATGTTTGAGCGGCGAAAAACTTTTCGAGGCTGAGAATCCTATTGGAATTTTGCGCAAGCATTCAAAAGAAGATCCCGCATCGGTGCTTGAAACCACGCTGGAAAACAAAGAAATAGTCGCTCTTTTGAAAAGTGCGCTTTCAAAAGACAGGCAGAAGCGACCCAAAAACATGGCTGAGTTTAAAGCGCAAATAAATGCAATCAAAGACAACAGAGGGCAAACGGGAGAACATCTTGCAGCAGGTAGCGGCGGTCGCAAAGCTGAGCAGGCAACCAGATTTCTCGTATGGAGCGGGCTGGCGGCTTTAGCTGCACTCACGTTTTCTTTTGCTGCATTTGTTGATCGTGAAAAAGAGGGCGACGAAATTTTTGAATGCAACGGCACCGTTTATTACCTCGATCTGGGAAACGTAAAGAGTCCCTCTTACCGCCGATCTAATAATTACCGCATTAAAGAAGTCGAGTTGCTCACTGACTCCGGCTTGATCAAACTAAAAGGTGATCTTCCGGCAAAGGCCATTTACGACCTGCAACACGGAAAAATCTGGAAAGCCCTTTATACACGAATAGATGGGAAGAACATACTCGAGAATTACTGGTCAATGGGTCAAAACGAGAATATCTGGAAATGCATGAAAGTTATCAACAGCAGTTTTTCCGGCGGCAACTCTGCTGACTATGTATCCAGGCACTATTCAAAAGAGCTGATTAAAGAACTGCGACTCGAAAATAAAGATGCCGCAAAAAAACTCAAGGAAATTCATCACATTAGTTTTGACGAAAAAATTCAGGACAACGATCGCATCTTGCGCATGCCGACAGGTGAAACCAGCGTTGTGCCACAAGCAATGAAGGTGGTTTCAGCAGGGGCTGACAAAATTCGCATTTTTGTAAATACAAATTATCTGAACAAACAGCATGAAGGCATTGTCGCTTTTACTTTGATAAATGATGAAGGTCAATGGAAAATCGACAAAATAAACGGCGGCATCGGTATGCAAGAGTGGCAGAAGAACTGAGTGGCAGAAAAAGCAAAGAACTGAGCGGTAGAAAAACTAAATGGCAAAGAACTGAGCGGCAAAAAATCTGAGCGACAGAAAAACTAAATAGCAAAGAACTGAGCGGCAAAAAATCTGAGCGACAGAAAAACTAAATAGCAAAGAACTGAGCGGCAAAAAATCTGAGCGACAGAAAAACTAATAGCAAAGAACCTGGCAAAATCTATAAAGAGCGAGAAGCTGCTTTGTAAATGCAGTACTTAAAGGAGCAATCCTTGTCTGAAAGAAGGGCTTCTTTCACTTTTGCCAGATCTTGCCAGGCTAGCTGATTAAGAAGCTCCAGTTCAAAATAAAGACGATACTGGAAGGGTCTTTGCGGATTATTTAGAGGCAAGAGTTTTGCAAGCCGGAGCTCTTCGCTCAGGAATGGGGCAATCAGAGCGATCTTCTCTAGCTGGTCTTTTGTGCCCGAGACACTGCCGCAGCTAAAAACAAGCGGAAAGTCCGTTTCGCCTTTTGATACAGAGCATTCGGAGCCCGCTGCCAGCAGTTTGAACCTGGTGCAGTTTTGAGGAAAGTCTTCAATGTTTCTCAATAGAAAGTCAAGTCCATACTCACTTGCTGCCTGCTCTCCGGCAATTGCAGCTAAATCCAGGCGCCCGCTCGATCTTACAAGCGCTGCTGCCGCACCCGTATCGTAGTGCAAACGAGCTTGCATTTTGCTGTATTTTTTGAAAAGATCGCGGCACTGATCAAGCGCGACCGGGTGCGAATAAACCTCCAAAATATCCTCTATTCTTGCCCCATTTAAAGCAAGTAGCTGCTGATGCACCGGCAGCAGGCATTCAGCTTTTATATGCAAATCAGACTGAAGAAGCAAGTTGAAATTTTCCAGAATCGAACCAACACTTGAATTTTCAAAAGGAATACACGCATAGTTGAACTCGCTCTTCTCCGCATGCGCAAAACAACTTTCAAAACTGGCAAGCGGCAAAAAGCTGCAGTTAAAATCTTTCAAGTTCTCATTTGCGAATTTTTCAGCAGCAAGGTGGCTGAAGGCCCCGGGCGCGCCCTGGTAGGCTATACGGCACTGTCTTTTTTTAGACATGTTTTTTGATAAACTCCTGAATTTCGCTCATTTCAATTTCAGTATCCAGGTTGACCCTGCCGGCACTTTTTTCAGGAAGAACATATTTTATTTTTGAGGCGCTGCGTTTTTTGTCGTAAGCCACAACCTTAGTAAGCTCCCCGGCATCAAGACCACTGGGAATTTCAACCGGCAAGCCCAGACTCTTTGAGATCTCATACACAGTTTCTGTTTCGCTATTTTCGATGAACCCTTTGTCTGCTGCAAGCTTGAAAGCAAAAACGGTTCCGATTGATACAGCTTCACCATGGCTGATTTCATAATTTGAAATTTTCTCCAGCCCGTGGGCAAGCGTATGACCCAGGTTAAGACAACGCCGTAGCCGTTCTTCAAAAGGATCTTTCAATACGACAGCAAGTTTCATGCGGATGCAAATTGCAATTAAAGCCGGCATAAAAGGATTGTCTGCGTCCAGCCCGCTTGCAAAATTATTTTTGATTGTAGTTATGAGAGAGCGCGGTCCTTTCTTATATTCTGCATTTTCAGCTACTGTTTCCTCAATAAATGCATACTTTACTATTTCTCCCATCCCTGATTTGAGCTCTCTTTCCGGCAGTGTCAGCAAAAACTCAGGATCAACAATTACAGAGTCCGGAAAATAAAAACTGCCGGCCAGATTCTTGCCGCAATCGAGATTAATGGCTGTTTTGCCGCCTATGCTTGCATCAACCTGTGCAAGCAAGGTCGTGGGCAGAAGCACAAGCTTGATACCACGCAAATAAGTAGAAGCACAGAATCCGGCGAGATCGCTTAGAGCACCGCCACCAAGCGCAAGAATGCTGTCTTTGCGCCCGAATGAGTGTTGCTCAAGCAGCCGCCAGCATTCATTCAATCTTTCAAGAGACTTGGCTTCCTCCCCATCAGGCAGGCTGTGGCTGATTACTTTGAAATGGTTACTTTCAAGGCTGTGAATCAGCTGATCGTGCCATTTTCGAGGTAGTGAAACCTGGCTTAAAAGCAGGACCTTCTCAGATTTTGTAAGCTGCTTTAAAATATTGCCTGTACGCAGACGAGAGCCGCAGCCAAAATCAACCCGTGATTTCAGCGGAACTTGCGAGTTTGCAAGAACAGTGTAGGCCTCACCCTTGCGTCCAACTCTGGACTTTGAATTCACAGGTCTGACTCCATAATTATCGGCTCCCTTTCCAAATCAAACTGGCCATCAAAAAAAGAACAAAAATCCCCTAGCTTATTCCAGCTCCATATCGGGCGAAATACACGCAGGCTCACTCTCCGAACCGTCCGCCGGCTCTTTTAAAGATTTGCACCAGATGCGGTGCTGCTCCAGAGATTCAGAAATCCCAGCCAGCGTATCCGAACCGAATTTGTTCATAACTGCGCGTGCAAGCACAAAGGCAACCATGGACTTCGCCACCACCGAACAGGCAGGCACGGCGCAGACATCCGAACGTTCATAGTGAGCGGTTTCGGCCGCAAATCCGGGAAAAGAAAGCGAGGGCAGCCCCTTTCTCAATGTCGGAATCGGTTTCATATATGCTCTTAAACGCAAGCGGGCCCCGTTAGTCATACCGCCCTCGATCCCGCCTGCATGATTAGTTTTGCGTTCAAAAGGCAGGCTTGAGTTTTTATCAGCAGGATAAAGCGGATCATGAACAGAGGAACCCGGCAAAGAGGCGCTTTCCACACCATCACCCACTTCTACCGCTTTAATAGCTTGAATGCTCATAATGGCCTGGGCAAGCTGCCCGTCGAGTTTTTCGTCCCATTGCGTATAGCTTCCAAGCCCTACAGGCAGCCCCTCTGCAATAACTTCGACCACGCCGCCGACGCTGTCGCCCGCCTGCCAGGCGTCTTTTATAAAAGCTTTCATATCTTCTTCAGACTCTAAATCCGCACAGAACATTTCAGAGCCAGAAACTTTTTCTATCAGCAGTTCAATCGGCATAGAGTCGCTTTCAAGCCTGCTTTTTACCGGGCCGACTGCAATCACATGGCTTGCCATTTTAATGCCCAGGGCTTCTAAAAATTGCAGGCATACGGCTCCGCAAGCAACACGTGCCGCCGTTTCTCTGGCACTTGCGCGCTCGAGCACATCTCGGATGTCTTTTTGCCTGAATTTGATCATGCCGGCAAGATCCGCATGACCAGGTCTGAATCGCGAGATCTTCTTCTTAGCTTCCTGCTCGATTACACAAGGGTCCGTTTCATCCACGGGCAGGCTGGACATCACATGCTTCCAGTTTTCAAAGTCGCGGTTTTTTACCATAAGGCTGAGCGGCGCACCAGTTGTAATACCATGTCTCAAACCGCCTACAATCTCTGCACTGTCAGTTTCGATTTTCTGGCGGTTTCCTCTGCCGTAGCCCTGCTGTCTTGCTTGCAACTCTTTATTAAGCAGCTCGAGGTCAAGCCTGAGACCGGCCGGAAAGCCATCTAATACGCCTAGCAGGAACTGCCCGTGTGATTCACCTGTGCTCAGAAAACGCAGCATAATCTAATATCCATTGACCGGATAAATCTTACAATAAGTCCTTGGTTTTGCTTGCGCTTTGGCAGCATAAAGTTCAAAGCCTGTAAATTGAGAGCTTTTAGATGAAACGACTGAAAGGCACTTTGCAAGTGCCGGGAGACAAGTCAATAACCCACAGGGCCCTTATCTTTGCCGCACTTTCAAAGGGGCAGTGCAAAGTTTACGGAGCCTCGCCGGCTTTTGATTGTGTTAGCAGCGCCGATTGCTTGAAGCAACTGGGTCTGAGCTTTGAAAAGCGCTCATTTGCAGGCAATGGCGGGCGAGAAGCTGCGCTTTTGATTAAGAGCCCGGGACTTCAAGGTCTGGCAAAGCCCGAACAGGTTCTTTTTGCCGCGAACTCAGGAACAAGCATCAGGCTCTTAGCAGGATTAGTTGCCGGTCAAGATTTTTACACTGAATTCGACGGTGACGACTCTCTAAGACGTCGCCCGATGGCTCGGGTTTTGACTCCGCTTCAAGAAATGGGTGCAAAAGTACGCTATTTGCAAAGGGAGAACTATCCACCATTTGCAATTCAGGGAGGCAATCTCAGGGCCCGGGATTTCAAGCTCGAAACCGCCTCTGCCCAGGTGCAAACCGCTATCCTGCTTGCGGCTTTGCAGGCAGAAGGAAAAAGCTCGGTTGAACTTCCCGGTGCAGTGCGTGATCACACTGCCAGAATGTTCAGGCATATCGGACTGCCTTTTGTTCAAGAGAGTGAAAACAAGATATCGGTAGAACGGCTTGAAAGAGCCATTGAGCCATACACGCTTGAGATCCCGTCCGACATTTCGTCGGCCGCATTTTTCATGGTTGCAGCAGCATGCCTGCCTGGTTCAGAACTCCTTCTTACAAATTTGTCCTTGAATCCGGGCAGGGATCTGGTGCTTAAAATATTGCGTGAGCTAGGCGCCGATATTGAAGTTCTCAACGAAAGAGAACTCTGCCAGGAACCTGTAGCGGATCTGCTAGTGAGAGGATCTAATTTGAGCGGTTCAAGCAAAATCGACTCAAGCCGCCTGGCTCAAGGCATCGACGAAATACCGATTCTGGCACTGGCTGCCGCAGCTTCAGAGGCAAGCTTGAGCGTGCACCAGGCATCCGAGCTAAAAGTGAAAGAATCGGACAGAATTGAAGCAATGGTAAAAAATTTAAGAGCCTGCGGGGCAGAAGTCAAAGAATTAGACTCCGGTTTTGAGCTAAGAGGTAGAGGCAAACTCAAGGGCGGCTGCCAGTGGCTCTCTTATGATGATCACCGCATAGCAATGACCGGTCTGGTTGCTGGTCTGTTTGCAGAGCAAGATGTTAAAGTAGACAATGAGGGCTGCGTGGCTGTGTCTTACCCGGACTTCATTCAAGACCTTTCTCGTCTTCAAAGAGATTGATGGCAATTGCAAAACAAGCTCCCAGATTTTTAAGCCCGGCACTTTTTGTGATTTTCGTTTTTGCGGCTATTTATCTGCTCCTGCCCGGATTTCAGTCGCAGTCGCAAATGGATCTCAGCAAAGCAGACTCTATTCCTGATTTTAAGCAGAACGAAAAAAGGTTCGATTTTCCGGACAGAGGCAAAGACTATTGCGCACCGGTGGCGGTGCTGGATTCTTTTGTCTGGCTTTCAAAAAACGGTTATCCGGAGCTGCTGCTGCAAGATAAGACTTCCGGCAAAGAAGCTGCCGCAGAAATAGCGACCTGCAAAAAAATCGCCGAACTTATGCTAACAAAAACAGGTCCCGGTACAACAACCGAGCAGTTTCTCGAAGGACTGAGTTCATACCTTGAAAAATACAGTCCCTACCGGATTCACTCGCTCAAGTATCAGGGCTGGAACAGGCACTCGAGCAAATATGCAAGCGGCGAAGCTGTGCCTGAGCTAAGCTTTATAAAATCAGGCATTTCAGGAAAGCGGCTTTGCTGGATTAATATAGGCTGGTATAAAGTGAGCGAGAACGGCGAGGTTTTTGGAAGACAATCCGGTCACTGGCTTACAGTTGTCGGCTACGGCGCGGCTTTAAGCGGGGTAGCCGACCCGGACAGTTTAATAGTCCGCGACCCTAACCCGGTTCTGAGCCAGGAGCCAAGAAAGATTTTCATCAAAGTAGAAAAGCTCAAGAGCGGTCGTCTTGAAGGGCTGCACGAAGGGCTTCCACGCAGCGCTTGCAACTATCTTGCAATCAAATCAATGGGCACAGGGCGCGATACTTCCGGGAACCGCTTTGGCTTGATTGACGGCGCAATTTCCCTGGAACTGGCAGCTCCCTATTTCAGAAAATAGAATCTCAACGCTGTTTTTTTGTGCGGCTGCCTGTTTTGCCGCTGCCTGTTTTGCCGCTTCCGCTTTTCTTAATTGCTGTTTTGCCTGCTGTTTTGCTTGTCCGGCTCTTCTTTACTGCTGCCGAGCTGCTTGCAGATCGTTTTGCCGAGCTCTTTGCTGAAATCACGGTTCCGGAGGCCTGCGTTATTAAATCTCTGGCACCCTTGCGCAGTGGCACCGTATGGAGCGACTTTCCATGGTCTTTGTATTTAGCAGGTCGCCCAAAGTCTGAAGCCTGCACTTCAATGATGTCCAGAGGTTCGCGGCAATAAATGCAGAAGTGGCAGGCGGCCTCAAGTGCCAGGCGCGCCAGTTCTCGTCCATCACTAACCGTATCGTAAAGAGCATACAAGCATCCCAGTGAATAATCCGAGCCTGCTCCCTTGGCCACATAAGAGGGGTATTCTGTAACAGTCAGATTGTTTGAAATTCCGAAAATGGATTGATCGGTCACCACAAGAAAAACATTATAAATTCCAGCATAAGTATCTTTACCGGAGTCAGTAAGCGTATATTGTTTTTTCAGCTCCGTATAAAGTTCGAGAAAGAACTGAAAAACATCAGCCCGGTTAGCGAATTTGTTTTCCATGACCTTGTGGTTATTGGCATGCATATGTTCAAGCACGTTGTCCATAAGCGTGTAACCTGAAGTTGCAAGATATGCATGCTTGAGTTTGATGATTTTGCCGCCGTTTACCAGGTCCGTAAAATATTCCTGTCCAAATGTTGTAATACGGTCGGCACCCAGAAATACTCTACCGTCCTTCTTGACGGCCACCAGAATGGTCATGAATCAACCTGCCTCCCTGATTGCAGTTGCAACGAAGCCTCTCATATGAATTCTGCCTGTTGCCGGCGGATTTCAAACTCCGCAAAGTAGTAAAGACCCTGCCATGCAAGATTACGCCAGGCAAAGTAGAATATTAGGTTACTGGAGATTAAAGCCACATGCAATCGTTGCAAGTCAAAGCCTCAACATTATCAGCAATAGCTGCGCTGGCTTTTTGCTCTGCACAGGTTTCTGCCCAGGAAAACCCCGGTCAACAGAACTTCTCGGGACAGAATTTAATAGGCAGACCTGAATTCGGGATGCCGGCCAACCGGGCAAAAGGACAGTACCAGACTTTTCCGCCTGATTATGCCCATACTTTGCAGCCCGACACTAAGATGCGCGAGCAAAACAGTCCTCAACAAAACCGAGTACAAGAAAACAAGCTCAGTCCCCAGCAAGCAGCCAGAGTATTTCAGTGGTTTCTTTCATATGACGAAATCAGGCGCCGGGCCCAGATGAACCCGATTGAAAAACAGCAGGCAGACGGAATGCTGGCACGAGGGCTCGGGCTTATAATGCCCGGACACGAAAAAATGCAGGCAAAACAAATGCTCGGCTCGCTTGTGATTCGTTACCAGACCGCCTGCCAGTCGCTGCAGCAGTTGCAGCAGCTTGCTGAAACCAGTCGGCTTCAGCAAGCATATTTTCAGTATTTCAGCAGTGCTGCTGAATTATTTTCCGATTATCTGAAAGTGCAAGACAATGTTTTTGCAGTTGATCGCAATGGTCAATCAATAGCTAAAAGACTGATGCAGCGAAAAGGCGAGCTCGAGAATCTGGAGCATTCTTGTAAGGAACTCGATTTTATTTTGAGACAAAACTACGGAGTGCCTCAGTATCAGTATTGATCTTAAAAATGCTGATTTCCGAACCTGAAGACTTGCTGGACTTTACAGAGTCTTTTACTTGCTTAGTTTGTCTTAACCAGTTTCTTTATGCGCTCTCTTTTCTTTTCAAGATCCGATACCTGCCCGATCGAACCAAAGTAAACATCATTGTAAGAGTCGATAAACTCATGAAGCTCTTTTGCAAGGGTTTCTGCTTCGTCTACGCTTGCGCGCATGCAAATAACTTCCTTGACTTTGGACAGAAATTCTCCCGGAGTCTGGCTTTCATTTGTTTCAACTCCATATAACTTCAGGTCTTTTTGCAGTTTGCAGTAAACTTTGCTTGCCGGGTGCATTTTTTGCGGCAGCTTTATTTTTTTAAGCAGCTCTTTTGCAAACATGAACAAGGGGCTTGAAAGCAAGAGAAAAGCAATAAGCAAAGGCAAAAATTTGGCCAGTTCAAAAAGCCCAGAAACTAATGAGGCAGTGCCATGTCCAAGGATCTGAACAGCTCCCTGAGCTTCGTTTGAACGGCTCTCTTTCAGGCTTGCCTCCACTTTCTGTCCGATTGTAGTGAAATAGCGCTCCTCCTCCAGTTCTCTTAATGGCATTGTGCTTTCCGGAGTTGAATCAAAAGGCACCCAACCGTAATTTGGAAAGTAAATTTCTCCCCAGGCATGTGCATTTTTGAGTTTCACATCTCTTTTGCCGCTTGCCGGATTGAAGTCGCCAGGCGTATAGCCAGATACCAGCTTGGCTGGAATTCCGCTTGCCCTGCAAAGCATTACGAATGAGGACGCAAATTCTTTGCAGTCGCCTGCTTTTGATCTGAAAAGAAAGCGATCAACAGTATTTTTCGACTTTGTTTTCAATGCAGGGTCTTTACTGTATTTGTAGTTATGCCTGAGAAAACTTGAGATTTTTTCAGCCTGAACAAACCAGTTGTCTTCGAGCCCCGCTATTTCTTTTGAAAGATCGTATAGTTCATCCGATTGATTTTGCGGTATTTGCAGGAATTTCTTTAGACCCCGTCGCATCTCCTGTTCTTCGGATTCAGATGGGATAGCAAGAGCACTCATCGACTTTGAATCATAAAGAGCCTCGTTCGAATCCACTTCGTACTCAAGCCCCTTAAAGAGCTTGCCTCCGGCTTTCAAATTACCGAGTGAATCAGCAAAGACAGTGCTGAATGAAGTCTGAAGCTGAGTTGGATTAGCGGCAAAAATGAATCGCGGTCCAAGACTTGCACTGATATGATATTTCTGCTTCAGCCTGATTGCAGGAACCGTGCGTCCGATTTTGAGCGGCTGAATGTTCTTGAGCTCATAGAAATTGCCTGCTCGGGTCAATTTCACTTCTGAGATCCCGGGCGAACGGGTCCAGCTTTTACCGTCGAAATAATCAAAAACACTTTGCTTAAAACAAACCGTCCGGTTGCATGCGACTTCAAAAAGAACCTCCTGACCGTCAGCAGCAACCTCATTTGAGTTCATCGAATCCATATCGTAGTAAGCATCGCTGCTTTTCCGCTTCTTTTCTCCTCCGCTTTTACCGGTCTTGTTCTTGGAACTACCTGATGAAGCAGAATCTTTCTTTGCATCCTCATTTTCAGCGGACGCCAGCTTCTTATCAGCGGCCGTGCTGTTTGCCGCATCGGCAGCGCTGGCGTCCTTGCTCTTGCCCTTGCTATTGTCACCGCTTTTCGCAGGATTGCTTTCTTCAGACTCTGTACTATCAGCAGTTCCGACTTTCGCTCCATCACCTGGCTTATCATTTTCTTCGTCTGTATCTGCTGAGCGCCGGCTGTCGTTTTTGCCTACTCGATTCTTATCTTGCGCTTGCTTATCCACCCCGCCAGCCCTATTTGCATTGCCGCCCGATTCGGCCTCGCCTGATTTGCCCTTGCTCGAGGAGGCATCAGCAGTGGATTTCGCCATTGACAGTTTTTTCTGCTTTTCTTTTTCGGCCAGTCTTGAATACTCCTTTCCGGGATTCTCCTTTTTCTTTTCCTGCAAGTCCGGGGGCTGAGCTTTGAAATGATACGGGCTTCTAATACGCTTAGCCAGCTGCTTGACATGAGGGCTATCCAGACTCTCATTTCTTAGAAACGCATAGACTCTTGCCGCTATATGATCTGCAAGTGACTCGGCCCGCGGCACGAAAAGGAAGAAGCAAACGCTTAGAAAAAGTAGAAGCAGAGTAGGAAAAAACAAATTTGCAGTTTTTTCCGAAACCTGCTTGTTCATTTTCAAAAAGGCATCCGGGCTGTCTAAGAGGCGCTCCTGCACGCCCCCGAAAGTTTTTGCTTCACAATCAAGCAGCAAAAGAATTGCAGAAAGAACGATATACAGTAAAAGACCAAGCCCGAATATCGCCCCTTTGCCGATTGCCGAAGCGAAGCCCACCAGAATGAGACTCAAAACCAGTGAAAAGTTAAAGTCGAATCTGGAACGCAGTTCAAAGCTGTGGCTTACAAACAATCCTGCAAGCAAATGCACCGAAGGAAGCAAAAGATCAACTTCAGAACCACTGTTAAACTGCCCCTGTACATTATTGGCAAACCAGTTGCAGCTTATGCCTATGGTAAGCAGTCCGACCCATTCCAGCCATTTTACGTCGCTTGCCCTGAAGTAATAGCTCAGATATGATCCGTAAACCGCTGTAAAAAAGTAAATCAACAAAAGCGGAATTCTCAGCCCGAAGAAGTCCACATGAGCTATGCCGGGATCTACAAGCGCTATCAAAAAAAAGCAGATAAGCGTTTGTATAAGCCAGAGAGCTCGCAGAAAAATCGAGTCTTCAGGCGGCTCCTTTTTCTTGAATTTGTCTAAGAACGAAGTCTTTTTTCCACTCATATCCTGGCGAGCTCCCTGTCGGACTCGAGCTGAGCCAGAGTTGCAAGCACACGAGTTTCATTGTCTATGTCCTTTTTCAATTCCGAAACTGTGATGCCCGCAAATAAAGCTCTGGCTTCCCTGTTTTCGCCAGGTAGAATCGAAATTATTGCCCTGTGGCTGAGAGCGCTGTCAGCGCAAAGATAATCAAGAGCGGATTTACTTTGAGTTTGAGTCTTTTCATAAGCCCGGTATTCGTTTTTTAAGTCAGGCGGCATCGGCATAAGCCGCGCCAGAATCTGACTTGAGAATTCCTCTGCCTGAAGTCCGTGCTCTATGTCCTCCATTTGTTCGGCAAGAGCTTCCCATTCAAGTGGTGGATTGAGCCGCAAACTGGGATTGAAGCCGAGTCTATTGCCATAATGAATTAGAGCAAGAGCAGTAGTGCAGGCCAGGTCCAGCTGCGCCTGATTGAATGGCTGTAGCAGGTCAATATAAACATCAAAATCATTCAGGCTCTCGTTTTCATATTCGCGGACCAGAAACTTGCCGCTGCGCGCACTCGATGCCCAGTGAATCTGATTGAGACTGTCTCTTTCAGTAAACTCCCGCAGCCCTTTTAAACTCGCAGATTTGTTCTGGTAAAGATGCCGGTTTGTTCTATGCCCGCTTGAGATACCTGATTCGCTCAAGCGCGAATGAAAATTGCCCTGTACTTCATTGAGCTCAGGTGGAACTGTTATTTTAAGCTGAGGCTCATCCCTGTTCTCATCAGAAAATTTTATGCGCCGAGTCCACCAGACCATGGCAAAAGGAAAACAGCTGGAAACTTCAAGCGAGTCAATCTCATATTGACCGCGTCCAAGAGCAGGTGTTTTCAAGCAAATCTCCACACCGCGACCCAGCGACTCCAGCACCACAGGTAGTGGCAGCACGGCTGGTATCTGTTTGTTGCGGCGCCAGCCTTTACGCATCAAATGCAGGCGAGCATTCAAATAACCGCTGGGAATCAATCTGGAAAGCAAGCCCAGAAAAGGTTTGCGCCAGGCTTTCAAGACAATTTCCTCCGGAGCCAGCGCTCCGGATTGTGCTGAGAGCCTGCAGTTGGCTGAAATACTGAGCACTTCAAGAAGCGGCAATAGCAAGCCCACTAATAAGGCCGCAAAGAGCGTGCACGGAAGCATGTATGCCCAGTCGTTGCCTACAAAAGCCGCGATTGCATAAAGAGGTAATATCAAAAATACAAGCATTAAAAAGCGCAACTGTATTTGCAGCTTTAAAACGCCAAAGTCAAGCAGCCGGCCTCCCGACAATTTCAACGCATCCAGATCTTCCTGATTAAGAGCCGCCTGCTCCGGCGCAGTAAGCACGATCTTATTTCGGGACCGGGACTGTTTCAAGGACTCTTTCGATGATTTCAGCATAACTGATTCTTTGCGATTTTACTTTGGGAATTATCCGGTGACCAAAGACAGATGGTGCCAGAAATTTCACATCATCTGGAGTAACATAATCTCGACCGGAAATAAAAGCTAGTGCCTGTGAGGCTCTTAGAAGCAGCTGGCTTCCACGCGGACTCACACCAAGTATAACGCCGTGGTGATTCCTTGTAGCAGACGCAATATCTATTATGTATTTTACAAGTGCTTCATGAACCCTTACTTTTCTAACAGCCTGCCTGGCTTCAATCACTTCTTCGACAGTCAAAACCGGCAAGCAGGAGAAGGAGTCTTCCTCCATGGTTTTCATAAGAATTCTGGCTTCCTGTTGGCTGTCAGGGTAGCCCAGGCTGAGCGCAATCATGAAGCGGTCGAGCTGAGCCTCAGGTAAAGGAAATGTACCCAGTTGTTCGATCGGGTTTGCAGTAGCAATTACAAAGAACAAATCCGGAAGCGTGCGAGTGACACCATCAGTAGTTACCTGCCTTTCTTCCATGGCTTCCAGCAAACTTGACTGGGTGCGCGGGCTGGCGCGATTAATTTCATCGGCCAGAAAGATATTACTGAACACCGGGCCCGGCACGAAACGAAAAACTGACTCTTTCTGGTCGTAAATATTGACCCCTGAAACATCTGCCGGCAACAAATCTGGTGTGCATTGAAGTCTTTTGAAGCTGCCGTGAATCGACATGGCAATGCTTTTTGCAAGCAGGGTCTTGCCCACCCCTGGTACATCCTCAATAATCAAGTGTCCGCCGGCAAAAAGAACAACGCTGGCAAGCCTTGCCGAGCGATCCTGCCCCACAAGAACAGTGGCCATGTTGCTCAGAAGAGCCTGCGCTTTGGAAACCAGCAAGTTGCCTGATGCGGGCTTGGTTGCCATGCCGAACTGATTCACTTGCTGCTCCGATTCCTGACCCTGCTCTGGGATATGCCCGCCACCCCCGCCACTTAAACCGGCGTAAGTGCCGGGCCCGGCCGGCTGTGCCCATGTTGCGATAAACAGGCTAAAAGAATTTCAGGAAAGCAGCTTATAGCCGATATTAAGACCGGAGCTCAAAAGCAAGCAATAGCAAGGTTTTAGAAAGAAGACCCGGATCGGCCAGATTAAAGCCGGCCCCTGATACACGATTCTAATACGGTTATCCACAGTGACAAGCGTCGAGCCAGAACCTAAATTGAGTCTGGAGCTACGGTTGGTCTCTGGACGAATTAAAATGGACATAGAAAATTCTGCTGGCAGGTCGAATGAAGATTCTGTGACGGCAAGCAAACTTTCACAGGAAGCATTTCGGCAGCTTGCCTGGCAGGAACTGTTTGGAGCCCAAGTAAGTGACTCCAGACCGGGAAATTCTTTGCCAAGCGCACTATTCCAGACAAATGACCTGGCAAATCTTGCTTCCTGCGATAAATTCCCCCGAACTAAAACCCAGAAAGACTCACTTGAAGCAAGCAAGCAGGGTGACTCGGTCTTGAATCGCATGTATGAGCTTGCAGTCTTAACCCCTTCGGGCAAGCTTTTGCCAAAGGACTTTGAAAACACATACGGCAAGCAGGTGGCAGAAAAAATGCAGGAACTCGAGATCCAGCAGGTCTTGCGCCAGGGCTCTCAAATAAGGGTTGATCTCAAGAGTCCGCTTCATTACGGCGACAGTTCGGGCTCAATTGACGTAGCAAAACAGGTCAGCTTCAGAAGCAGACCACAAGGAGGTGAAGTCAGCCTCGATGATCTGCGGGGAGTAAAAGCAAGCAGCGGGCTGTTTACTGTCAATGTCAACTCTATTGAACTCCAACCAAGAGAAAAGGGCTATCTATCGGCAACTGTAAAAGCAGACTGGACCGTAACGAATGTATGTGCCCATCCGGACGGCAAGATTTACCGTTAAGAAATCCACCAGGACTGATTTGCCTCTTTGCTTTGCGTCTTATTTAAAACCTGTTTACTTGCTCTGCTTCCTTGCTTGAGAAGAAGCAGCAGGCTGTTTTTGCTTTAAGACTCCAAGTTGCTGCACACCTTTTGAAGCTGAAAGCGATGATGATGATGATGATGACTGGCTAGACCCTGAGGCTGCCGATGAAGCTGCCGATGAAGCTGCTGATGATGCGCTTGAATTCGACGAGGAAACCGGCGTTGCAGAGTACTTTTGCACTGAAATGTTCTTGAGTGCCGAAATGCAATTGTTCTGAAGCTCGCTCCCCTGAGGGGCCAGTTGCATGCAGCTTCTAAGCTGCTCCTCGGCCTGGCTTGCTTTGTTGGATGCAAGATATGCCTTTGCCAGTTCAAACTTTGCCATGGCATTTGCAGGATTTTTTTCAACAAAAGACTCAAGCGAACCGGTTTTAGTCAGAGCATCAGCCACTGAAAGCGAGTTGAGCAGTTCGCTCAATTCATCAGCTGCACAAAACCCGCAAGCCCAGAAGAAAAGCAGCAATAAGGAAGCGCTTGTTTTAACTGGAGCCTGCATTAAACCTGCCACTTTTACAGGGATCATCTGGTCTCATTATAGTTTCTGCTTTATCTGCCCACAAGTCCTGCTTGTGATTCAATCATTTCAATTCTTTGCTTCGATCATGCCGCCATATGAAATAAGCAGATCATTGATATAAGCACCATACTGTTTTGCAAGCACCGGATTCTCGATAATCACAATATTTTCTGAATTTCGGACCGCGTTTCTTGTGAAATTGAAACTGCCTGTGACTACGACCCTGTCATCAATCTGCACAACTTTGTTATGCATCATTTCACGCATGCCGCGCTCTGAATCTTTGGCAAGCAGATGCTCCTGAACTTTGTTCCATAATGCAAGCATCTCAATTGAATTATTTCTTTCC
The DNA here is from genome assembly GCA_964615655.1 of uncultured Candidatus Obscuribacterales bacterium. Classification (GTDB taxonomy): domain Bacteria; phylum Cyanobacteriota; class Vampirovibrionia; order Obscuribacterales; family Obscuribacteraceae; genus JAIEPM01. The sequence continues at coordinate 19,849 of CAZTQO010000004.1, forward strand.
CACTGTTTAATGACCACATTCATCTGCGACCTGTCATAAATGCCGTCAACTTTCGTGCCTTCATCTAATTCTTTAACGATTGCTTCGAGTATTTCTCTGTTTGAAACGTCCATTGAAGCAATATGAATGTTGTGTTCAGCCGATGCAATTCGACGTGCTATTTCAGAGTCAATATAATCACCGTCTCCCGGCGAGAACGCAACTGTGACCGTGCTGTCGCCGACTTTGACTGTCTTGCGGCTGTTGACGCCCGTACCTTGAAGATTGCCGCTTTCCCAGAGTTCTTCAAAATTAGTCTTGAATATATCGGCAACTTCTTTTGACCTCAGTTGAATAATGTTATTGTCCTGGCTGCCAAATGCATCATCGGTCCAGTTGGCCGAGCCGGTCCAGACAGCAGCGTTTTTAGTTCCGGCATCTTTAATCACATATTTGCTGTGCATCAAAGAACCGCCACCGCTTATGGGCTCGCGGCTTACCTCATCGCTTAGCTCAGCGGGCAGCTTTACCGCCGAGGGATTTGCTGAATTATGACCGGATATTCTCGGGTCGAGCTTTTCTAAGAAAGCAGCCATCATACTTGCTTCTTCTTCACCGGATGCTTCTTTTTCACTGGATGCCTCTTCATTGGATTCTGCCGCTTTTCTGGGCTCAGCCTGAAAGTATGCAAGCCGGACTTCAACTCCATGCTCAGCCCGGTCATTCAATGCGCTCACCAGCAATTCCTGAGCACGTGGATTTTTGAGATTGTAGCTGTAAATCGCAATGTCTAAAGACTTCTCAGCCGAGCCTATGAAATTAGCCAGTTCTTCTGCGATTTTTTCGACCTGCTTGTTGCGTGCAGCTTCGTCGGTTTGAGTTTTTGTAAAAATCAGCACCGGCAGATTTGCTTCAGCTTTCAGCTCAGCGCTCAAGTCACTTTTGAATGCCCCGCTGCTGCTTTTTCTTTCAAGCTCAGCTCTTGTTGAAAAATTCGGATAACTTGAAGAATTGGAGAACGGGCTTTCGTAAAGAGAGCTTGCACCGCTATTGAAATCAGAAATAGCAAGATTCACTAAGTTGAGTTCCTGCATTTTTTCAGAATCCTGCTTTTGATCGAAATCCTGAAACCTGTTGTTTTCCCAGGGACTGAGAAGATTTACTTCGCCTGTGGCGCTAAAGTTCTCTGCTTCCATGCATTGCGCTCCTCTCTACCGGCTCCCTTTTCCAACCGAATCTAGATATCCGCGCCCCCTTTACAATTAGACATAGTTCGGATGCAAATTTGATGAAATAAAAGACATATTGCGCAAGCGAAGTAATAGCCCGAAAAGTGCATGGTTACACAGAGCTAATAATTGGGCGAATCTGACTTAGGCAATAAAAGAATTAAGTCGATCTGTGCGTGACTTTATTTTTTACCTCTGCTCAGTGTCGCAGCCAGTGAATAATTTCCTGCAAGTTCTGAGAATTCCTGCACTTGCTCTTGAACCCATTTGCTGTCTTTATTCAGCTCAGCTGCCATTAACTGAGCAACTTTAGCTGCAGATTCAAAGGCTGCTTTTGAATTTAAGAACAGTGCGCGGCTGCGTCTTGCCAGGAAGTCTTCAACCTTCATGCACATTTCGTGACGCGCCGCAAAAACAACTTCTGCGCCGGTGTAAGGAAGACTTTCATGCAGTTTTTCGCCAAGTTCTTTATTGCCTTGAGCAATTTCCTCGATTCTCGGGCGGTCGCTGCCGTAAACAAACATATGCCCGAGTTCAGGTGCATAAGGACTGTGTCCGTGAATCTTGAGGTCTTTTGTAATGCAGGGTCTTTCCTCAAGTTTCGCCAGCATGCTTGCATGCTCAACTGCTTCTTCTGCCATGTGCCTGTAGGTGGTCCACTTGCCACCACATATGGTTAGAAGCCCGGACTTGTCGATATGGATCGTGTGGTCTCGGGACAGCGCTGACGTGCTTGCGGCACCCTCCATTTTAACAAGGGGTCTTATCCCGACAAATACACTCAGAACATCACTTCTTGCGGGCGGCCGGCTCAAATACCTGCCGGCGGTCTCAAGAATGAACTCGATTTCGTGTTCATATGGTAGCGGCTCGAGACTCGCCTCGGAAATTGCCGTATCGGTTGTACCCACAAGTACATGTTGATGCCATGGTATTGCAAACATCACGCGCCCGTCGCTGGTATGGGGCACCATGATCGCACTTTTGCCAGGCATCAGTGAGCGCTCGAAAACAAGATGAATGCCCTGACTCGGTGCAATCATTTTTTTTGCGGAAGCGTCTGCCATTCTGCGCACTGAATCAGTAAAAGCTCCGCTTGCATTAATAATTACTTTTGCAGGAATTTTGAGTTCTTTTCCTGATTCGAGTTCCCGCGCAATCACACCGTTTACATAACCTTCCGCATCTTTGCTAATCGAAACAACCGGGCAGTAATTGAGTGGTAGTGCGCCTTGAGTATGAGCCGTAGTGATCAGGTTGATAAGCAAGCGAGCGTCGTCGAACTGACCGTCATAATAAAGGACGCCGCCGCGCAGTCCTTCCTGCTTAATTGTCGGAAGTTCATCCAGTATTTCTTCTTTAGAAAGCAAACGCGACTTTCCAAACCCGAAGCGCCCGGCAAGCAAGTCATATACTTTCAAGCCCATCCCGTAAAAAGGAGCCTCCCACCAGTCATAGTTCGGTACTACAAATGGAAGGTCATGGACCAGATGAGGTGCATTTTGCCGCAAGAGCCCCCTTTCTTTGAGAGCCTCCATTACCAGGGGAATGTTCCCTTGCTCGAGATAACGGACGCCACCGTGCACTAATTTCGTACTGCGGCTTGAAGTCCCTTTGCCGAAATCATGCTGCTCGAGCAAAACCACGCTGTAACCGCGCGAAGCCGCATCCACAGCCACACCGGCGCCTGTAGCACCGCCGCCGATCACAAGAATGTCCCAGGGCTCGGTGGCAGCCTCAAGGCGAGCAAGTATCTGCTTTCTGTCCATACGAGATCTCCTTTTGCTGCTCCGGCACTTTTCGTCCGAAAAAATCGAAACAATCCTTGACGTCCGCTTTTACAAGCCGGGAAAATTCTACATTATTGCAGGGACATTAGTCAGTTTTTCGGATGCTAGAATGTCTGCCAGGAAATAGTTCTAAATCAGGATAGTTTTCTCAAGAGTGGAAAAAATGAGCGAAAAAATTACTGTCTATGAAAAGCCGACCTGCAGCACCTGCAGGCAGCTAGATAAAATCTTGCGGGAGTCCGGTGTCGACTATGAAAAAATCAATTATTACATCGAGCCCCTGAGCGAAAAAAAATTGCGCGAGTTGCTGTCGAAAATGAACATTTCAGCAAAAGAACTTTTGCGCTCGAAAGAAACAATTTACAAAGAACTTCAGATTGCAAACAAAGATTACAGCGATGACGAGCTGATAAAGCTCATGGCCGAAAACCCGGATTTGATTCAGAGGCCGATTGTGGAAAAAGGAGCCAGAGCTGCACTGGGAAGACCGCTAGATAATATTAAAGAGCTCCTGGCAAAATGAGCTTTTCTGCTGCCCGAAAAGCTGGGGACAAAAGACCGGAGCATCTAAAACCGGGACTTTTGATACTTGCTCTTTTATTTTCAGGTAATTTATTCTTTGCTCACAGTACAGATGCAAACGACAATCTGAAAGAACGTTTGAGAGAGCGTCTGAGAGAAAGGGTGCGCAGCGAGTCAGGCAGCCAGTCAGGCAAGCAGTTAAATGAAGCAAAGGATAGCTCAAGGCAAATAGATGGCGGCTCAGGCTTAAAAGCTCAAAGCGGCTCTCTCAAAAAAATGAAACTGGCAGGTCTTGATCTGGCAATCTGGACTCCTGCCGATCACGCAAAAACACACGCCCTGATCATTTTTTCTCACGGTTTTCATGGAAACAATCTCCAGAGTGTTTTTCTGATGGAAGCACTTGCAAAAAACGGCTTTCTGGTAATGGCCCCAAACCACCAAGATGCACTTTCAAAAGATGCACTTTCAAAAGGCTTTTCAAAACCGGAACTAAGCTTCAAAGATGCAGCAAGCTGGACGGACCAGTCTTATAAAAACAGGGCAAACGACATAGCCATGCTCTTAAAAGTTTTGAAAAAAGATCCGAGCTGGTCGGACAAAATCGACTGGTCGAAACTGGTTCTTGCCGGACATTCACTCGGAGGCTATACGGCTCTCGGTCTGGCCGGAGCCTGGCCGAGCTGGAAGATTGATGGAGTCAAAGCAGTGCTTGCCTTCTCCCCTTACCTGAGCCCATATCTAAAGCAAGGCAGCTTGAAAGATCTGGATATGCCGGTAATGTACCAGGGCGGCAGCAGGGATTTCGGAGTTACGCCCTTTTTAAGACGCGCAAACGGCGCTTTTGCTCAAACTCCCTCGCCTGCTCTTTTTGTCGAGCTTGAATCCGCCAATCATTTTGCATGGTCGAATCTGAACCGCAGCCAAGCGCAAAGGTCATTGATTTGCAGCTACAGCACAGAGTTCTTGAACAAATATTTAAACGGCAAGCCCGAGCCCGGACTGCAAAGCAGCCGTGCAGGTGTGAGTAAACTGGAATACAAATGAATCTAGAACTCTTATTAAAAGACATCAACACAGAAATTATTATTGAAGATCGGCTTAAATTCGTGGAAATAGACGATCTAACAACAGATCCGAATTTGTGTAGGGGCGGTTTTTTGTACGTAGCTGCCGAGTGTGAAACGGTAGACAGCAGCCGTTACGGGTTCCGTCTTGACGGACACGACTTTATTGAAACTGCAGTAAAAAACGGCGCAAGCGCAATACTTGCAAAAACCGGCACTGAAAAAAGCCCAATTTTTTCTATGGGCAAAAAGATGCCGCCTCTAGTTACAGCTCAAGAGCCACTTAAGATTTTCGGTTACTTATGCGCACGCCTTTTCAATAAGCAGCCTGCAAACATAGCACTGGTAACCGGCACAAACGGCAAAACTTCAACAGTGAATTTCGCACGCATGCTCTGGTCGGCTGCCGGACTGGCATCATGCTCAATCGGCAACCTCGGTGGTGTTTTAAGCGACGGCCGCATCATCTGGCAGCGCGACCCCACACTTTCTGTGCCTGAAACAGTTGAACTGCATAAAATGCTTAAAACACTCTCAGACCTGAATGTGCACTATCTGGCGATGGAAGCCACAAGCCATGCTTTATATGACTACAGGCTCAATGGCGTAAAAGCTTCTACCGGCGCCTTCACGAACCTGACAAGAGATCATCTCGATTTTCACAAAAGCATGGAAGAATATTTCCGAGTCAAAATGATGATGTTTCAAGAAGTGATTCCAGAAAACGGAAACGCGATTCTGAACGCAGATGCGGATTATTTCAGCCAGGCTTATGAAATCTGCAGAAAAAGAGGTCAGAATATCATAAGCTACGGCAGGCAGGGAAAAGAAGTCAGGCTTATTGAGAGCAAGCAGGACTTAGGTGGACACGAATTGAGTCTTGAAATTTTCGGAAAAAAGTACAAAAGCCGCTTGAACTTACGTGGCGAATTTCAGCTGAGCAATGCGCTGTGCGCACTTTCAATTGTTCTGGCTTCAGGCATTGATCCGGAATTTAGCTCTGGAACTCTGGAGCAGCTTAAAGAGGTAGAAGGACGCCTTAATCTGGTCGACAGGACTCAAAGCGGCGCCAGTGTGATAGTTGACTATGCGCATTCACCTGACGGTTTAGAGGCCGCACTAAAAGCATGCAGAAGCTTCTGCGCCGGCAGATTGCTGCTTGTATTTGGCTGCAACGGCGAACGAGACCCCGGCAAACGAGCTGAAATGGGAGAAATTGCTTCAGAACTTGCAGACATTGCAATAGTGACCGATGGTCACCCCCGAAGCGAGGACCCGGCAAAAATCAGAAAAGATGTGATTGCAGGAGCAAAAGACGCAATCGAAGTTGCCGGGCGAGCAAAAGCAATTGAATTTGCGATAGGCTTGTTGAAGGAGAATGACATTTTGCTGATAGCCGGTCTTGGTCACGAAAACTTTCAAACAATTGGAAGTGAAAGAATAAAGCACTCAGACCGGGAAGTAGTGCTCAAGGCACTGGCATTGCAAAAGAGAATGAAAGAAAATGAGGGTGGAAGCTGAATATGCAAATTCACAGCAAGAAAGAACTGCTTGACGCAATAAAGAACGGTCACAAATTCAGCTATCTTTTTTTCTGGGGGCACAAAGCAAAGCCCGACGGCAGTATCGGTCCCAGCTGCTTGAGCCAGTGGTTTCCAGCAGCCTTTTCAGAGAACGGCATAAACTATGCCACCGCCGAGCATTATATGATGGCGCAAAAAGCAGACTTATTCGGAGACAAAGAGCAGCTCAAAAAAATTCTGGCTGCCGCAAGTCCAAAAGAAGCCAAAACACTCGGGCGAAAAGTAAAGCCTTTTGATCCGGAAATCTGGGAATCAAATGCGTTTGATTTTGTAGTGAAGGGAAACATGCTGAAATTTTCTCAGAATCCACCGCTTGCCCACTGGCTTTCAGGAACAAGCCCCTGTATTCTTGTCGAAGCAAGCCCCACAGACAGGATATGGGGAATCGGCCTGCACAAAAACGACCCGCTTGCCGGTAAGCCCGAGCAGTGGAATGGTGAAAACAAGCTTGGATTTGCGCTTGTAAAAGTGCGCGAGCATCTGGACCATGAAAAGTAACTTAAAAAAAGCCAGATGCTGCATAAGCCTGTTAAGCATCTTTGTTTTGCTTTTTACTGTAATGGCAGCCGTGTCACCACGGGCATGCTCTCAAGAAATCGATCGTGCAAAAATTCAAAGTTTGATTCGAGAGAGATTTCTCAAAAAAGGAGCCGCGACACCAGAGTTTCAATCACTGATTCCACCCGGGCTGGTTTGGCTGGCAGATTCAAAGGCTATTAAAACTCCTGGTGACTACGCACGTAAAATAAGCTCTGGCGGACTCGAAAGAACTTACTATATTCATACCCCAAAGTCTTATAAGCCCGGGCAGGCAAGCCCGGTAGTGCTGGTATTTCACGGAGGAGGCGGCAATCCGAATCAGGTCCGTTTTGATTCACAAATGGATGAGCTTGCAAATCGGAAAAACTTTATCTCTGTGTATCCGGCAGGCACAGGGCCAGTTCCTGACAGGCTTCTTACCTGGAATGGGAATTTCTGCTGCGGTTATGCGCAAAAGAACAAAATCGATGATCTGAGTTTTGTAAGGCACTTGCTCGATGATCTTGCTCAGATAGCAAAAGTGGATAAACGCCGCGTTTACGCAACAGGCTTATCAAATGGCGCCATCATGACTTACAGGCTGGCTTCTCAACTCAGTGATCGAATAGCAGCTATTGCTCCGATTGCATATCAAGTTAATGTGAACGAGTTCGGAGCCCCTCCGCGAGCAGTGTCGGTGATGCATTTTCACGGCGTTTATGATCGGCACGCAGCATACAATGGTGGGCCGGGTCCTGACGCCCTGATTCAAAAAATTGAAAACAAAGCTGTAAATGAAACGATAGTGACCTGGGTTAAACATGACCGTTGCCCCGGAAAGCCAGCTAAGGAAGAACGCATTGGAAAAGCACACGGAGTTTTTTACGGACCGGGCAGCCAGGCAGCAGAGGTAGTGCTATGGACGCTAGAGGATGGCGGCCATACATGGCCTGGGGGTAGAGCTACAGCCGGTGAACTGAAGCTGAATTTAGGACATATCAATACCGACATTTCGGCATCGGAAAAAATGTGGGATTTCTTCCTGAGACATCCGATGCCCGCAAAATAGCAGACCTGACCGGGTAATCTCAGAGGCGCCCTGTAGATCATATCCTGCAAACACCTTCACGAAAATTTCATTCCAGAACTGTATATGAATACTGCGGAGAAAATCAGGCATTAACGGCTTATTTACCCGTTGCATGATAATATTCGCTGCATTAGTTAGAGGACAAAAAAAGATGGCGGCAAGTTCTCGCAATCCCAACTTGGGCAGTTTAGCTATTTCTTCAGAAAACCCGGAATCTGAATCCTGGGAAAAGAACCTGGGCAAAAGCAAGCTGAAGCTTGATTTTCCGAAAGACAGTTCCTGGTGGACTGGTCTTGCGCCGTCCGGCTGTCCGGGCTTTGACTCTAAAGGCAAACTCAGGTCTCTTCTAATGCCTGATCTTGATAAATGCACAAGGCAGGATCTTATCGACTATTTCAACAACGGCTGGACCTTAACTGAGCTTTTGTTTTCCGGACTTTTAAGCGACGAAGCCTTTTACAGACCGCCATATCATGCTTTAAGACACCCGTTGATTTTTTATTACGTTCATCCGGCAGTACTTTATGTGAACAAGCTGAGAGTTTCAGGCCTATTAGAATCAGGTTTGAATTCCTATTTTGAAAGCTTGTTTGAAACAGGCGTCGATGAAATGAGCTGGGACGACATGTCCAAGAATGTAATTATGTGGCCAAGCCTGGATGAGGCCCATGCTTATCGCAAGCAAGTCTACAGAACAGTCCTTTCAATCATAGAATCTCATCCTGGCTTTGCAGATGGTCACGAAGGCATCAGGCAGGAGAATCCTCTCTGGGCGCTTTTCATGGGCTTCGAACACGAGCGCATTCATCTGGAAACTTCATCGGTTCTGATTCGAGAATTGCCTTTGCACTTGCTACACCGTCCGCCTGAGTGGCCGGAACTGCCTGAACTTCAAGCGAATGAAGCAAGTCAGGAAACACCCGGTTCTTACCCGGAGAATTCTTTTGTCAAAGTTGCCGCAACTACAGTCGAATATGGCAAGCCGCAAGACTATCCTTCTTACGGCTGGGACAACGAGTACGGTACGAGAAAAGCAAGCCTTTCAGAATTCAAAACAAGCAAATACCTGATTTCAAACGGTGAATTTTTCCACTTTGTTGCCGACGGCGGCTATCACGAAAAAGAATACTGGAGCGAGCTTGGCTGGCGCTGGCGTTCTTTTCGCAATATCAAATGGCCTAGTTTCTGGATAAGCTCTGGACCGGCAGGCTCAAATCAGTTCGAGCTGAGAACAACTTTCAAAAGAATACCGATGCAGTGGAGCTGGCCCGTGCTTGTTAATTATCACGAGGCAAAAGCATATTCGAAATGGAAGTCTATTAAAGAGAAAAAGAATTTCCGCATGCTTACCGAAGCTGAACATCATGCGCTCAGGTCCATGTGCGGATTCTCAAATATCACTGATAACGGACACAGCCTCTCAGAGCCGTATAACATAAACCTGCGCTACGGCTCCGAAAGAGCTGTAGATGGGACTCTGCAGGCAGGAATCGGAGATCTATTCGGCAATGTCTGGCAGTGGTTAGAAGACCATTTCAATCCGCTTGCCGGCTTCAAAATCCACAAGTATTACGACGATTTTTCCACGCCATGCTATGACGGGCAGCACCAGATGATCATCGGCGGTTCTTTTATAAGCACCGGAGACGAAGCAAGCGCATATGCGCGTTTTCATTTCCGCCCGCATTTTTTTCAGCATGCAGGTTTCCGCTTAGTCGAATGCGAAGAGTCAAATAACGGCGCAGTATTTTATATAGGCGACAGCAGCAACGCATCCAAGCCTTACGAGTCCGAGCATATTTTCAACGAATATATGACTCTGCATTATGGCAGCAATAAAACCCAAATGCCTTACGATTTCGGACCGGATAATGCTGCGGCATTTCCTCTTAGATGCGCCGAGTTCTTGAGCAAGTGGACAAAAGATCTGGAGCTGCCAAAAGCAAGCGCCCTCGATATTGGTTGCGCGGTAGGTGCCGCCAGTTTTAAGCTTGCAGAAAGCTTTGATCATGTAACCGGCGTGGATCTTTCCGAGCGGTTTATAAGAGCAGCAAATACTTTAAAACACAAACACGAATTGTATTTCAATTCTAAAGTGGAAGGCGATCTTTATGAAAGCTTCGTTGCCAGGGTAAGTGCTGATTCTGCCCAGAAAGTAGAATTCAGGCAGGCGGACGCCTGCTCGCTCCCTGCTGAATTTGTGGATTTCGATGCCGTATTGATGGCAAATTTGCTCTGCCGTCTGCCGAGTCCGCAATCATGTCTCAGCCGCATGTGGGGACCAAGAGGCATAGTCAAAATAGGTGGGCTTCTTTTAATAGTCTCTCCCTACACATGGATGGAAGAATTCACGCCGCGCGAAGTCTGGCTTGGAGGCTTCATTGGCGAGAACGGCGGCGAATGCTTATCCGAAGACGGCATCAAGAATTTGCTCTCAGAAAATTTCGAGCTGCTTCATCAAGAAGACATGCCGCTTATTATTCGCGAGCACAGGCGCAAATTTCAGTACATCGTTTCCCAGGCAATGCTCTGGCAAAGAAAGTCCTGAGCTACTTTGCCTATAGAGAAAGCTATATGCCGAAATCGGACGAAGAGATACTTGCTTACACGGTCAATGGACCGCCCTCGCAATACAAGATTCAGATTTGCGACTATGACCCCAACTGGCCGCGCTTCTATGAAAGAGAGTGCCGACGCATCGAGTCGGTCTTGTCGCATTTGTCCATAAAACTTGAGCACGTCGGTTCTACTTCGGTCCCGAATCTGGCGGCTAAACCAATTATTGACATTCTGCTTATCTTACCGGACTCCAGCAATGAATCAGCATATCTGCCGCAAATGGAAGCTGCCGGCTATATTCTGCGCGTTCGAGAGCCCGACTGGTATGAACACCGGGTCTTCAAAGGTCCGGACCATGATATAAACCTCCACGTTTTTTCTGAGGGTTGTATTGAGATTGAAAGGATGCTCTTGTTTCGCAACTGGCTGCGGAGCTATGATGAAGACCGGCTTCTTTACGAGAGCACAAAGAAAGAACTTGCAAGCAAAAACTGGAAGTTCGTGCAGAACTACGCCGATGCTAAAACTGAAGTCGTAGAGCAAATATTAAAAAGAGCACGGGCTTGATTGAACCTGCGAAGAAGCAGCTTTCCCTTTCACCCTCCCTTTCAAGTGTATACAACAGACACATTGACGCCACCCACCCTGCGGTATACAATTTTGTATACGCATACAAGCGATCTCGGAATGGCGAAATATGGCCGGCAGACAAACGACACAAAAGACAGTTAAAGCCTTTGAACAGGATATCGCCCTTATCAATGAACAGGCCAAGACCTTGGGCTGCTCAGCTGCGGAGGTTATTCATGGGATGTGTGAAGAGCTGCGAAGGCGCCAGTATCTGCAGGAACTTGGAGAATCTTTCGATTTGAAACGCGAGAACTCAGAACAGTTTGCCGAGTTCGAAGCGGAGCATAAAGCCTGGGATGGCACCCTTTCCGATGGGCTAGATGATGCCCCTTAAAGGCGAAGTCTGGGAAGTGAATCTGGATCCTGCTCTAGGTCATGAGCAGACAAAGATTCGCCCGTGTGTGGTCATCAGTAACGATCTCATGAATACAAAAATGGGATTGAGCATTGTAGTGCCTTTCACTGGTGCAGGCTGGTATACAAAATCAGGCAGACTTTCACCTGCAATGGTTGAAGTTCTGCCTCCAGAAGCTGGTCTAACAAAACCCAGCTATTCCATGGCATTCCAGGTCCGTACTGTATCGCACTCGCGTTTTAGCAAGAAATTAGGCGCTCTTACGGCAAGCAAACTCTTGGCTGTAGTGCGATCGGTTCTAGAAATCGTCGACCACTAGTACTAGGTCTGCAACCCTCACCCGTTCCCCACATAACAGTGAAAAGATAAGAATACGAGTTCTTAAGGCAATCCGAGGGTCTGAACCATGAGAATCAAGAGAAGCGTCAGGAAGCAAACAAGCAAAGCAAAGAACAAAAAAGAGTTTCAAGATATTGACCGGCTCCAGGCATTGTCTTTCCAGATCATGAACACACAGCAAGGTGCCGCGATTGCACTGGGCTCGGCGTCCAATGCTTTTTATTCAACTAAGAAGTAAAACGCGCCTACTTTGTCAGCTGTAGTTTTTGCTCCAGCACTGCAGCAAAAAAGTCTTCGCCCTTGTCATTTACTACGACAAAAGCCGGAAAATCTTCGATTTCAATTCGGAACACAGCCTCCATGCCCAGCTCCTTAAAATCAATGACCTCGACTTTTCGAATTGAGTCTTTTGCAAGCCTGGCTGCAGCACCACCAATGGTGCCAAGATAAAATCCGCCCCAGTTTTTGCAGGCCTCACGAACATTTTTGCCGCGATTGCCTTTAGCCAGTGTAATCAGGCTGGCACCTCGTTCCATGAGCAGATCCGCATATGAATCCATGCGCCCGGCAGTTGTCGGTCCGAAAGATCCGGATGCGTATCCTTCCGGAGTCTTTGCCGGTCCGGCATAATAAATCGGATGTTGTTTTGTATATTCAGGCAGTGGGTTGCCGCTTTCAATAATTTCTTTCCAGCGGGCATGCGCAATGTCTCTTGCCACAAGTAAAGTGCCTGTAAGCATCAACCTGGTTCCCACCGGCGAGCCTGAAAGCGCAGCTCTTATTTCGTCCATTGGTTTATTCAGGTCTACTTTAATATAGCTTTTGCTCAGATCCTTTTCTTCGACTGCAGGCAGAAAACGGGCCGGGTCCTGCTCAAGTTGCTCAAGCCAGATGCCTTCAGAGTCAATTCGTCCGAGAATTTGCCGGTCGGCGCTGCATGAAACTCCAATACCGATTGGCAGGCTGGCTCCATGACGCGGCAGCCTTATAACACGCACATCATGGCAGAAATATTTGCCGCCGAACTGAGCACCGATACCTAGATTTCTTGTAATTTCGAGTATTTCCTTCTCAAGCTCGTGATCTCTAAAAGCCCGGCCGTTTTTATCGCCTTCGGCAGGCAGGCTATCTAAATAGTGGCAACTGGCAAGCTTCACTGTTTTCAGTGTCATTTCAGCAGAAAGCCCGCCAATCACCACAGCCAGATGATATGGCGGACAGGCAGAAGTACCGAGGCTGGCAATTTTTTCTGTGAGCAGTTTTTTCAATGACTCAGGATTCAAAACTGATTTTGTTTCCTGAAGCAAGAAGGTTTTGTTTGCCGAGCCGCCGCCTTTAGCGATGAAAAGAAAGTCGTAAACATCACCCTGGTCTGCATAAATTTCGATTTGCGCAGGCAAATTGCTGCCGGTATTGCTTTCCTGGTACATATTTATTGGCGCCATCTGGCTGTAACGCAAATTGCATTCAGCATAAGTCTTCTTCACGCCGTCTGCAATTGCTGCGGCATCGTCAAAGTCGGTGAACACTCTCTGTCCTTTATGAGCAAGCACAATAGCAGTGCCGGTGTCCTGGCACATCGGCAGCGTACCTCCGGCGGCAATGCTTGCGTTTTTTAATAGCTCCAGAGCTACAAATTTATCGTTTGCGGAAGCTTCAGGATCTTCAAGTATGTTTGAAAGCATGCTCAGGTGGCTTGTGCGCAAGAGATGAGCAATGTCAGTAAAGGCATGTTTTGCCAACAGCTTCAATGCTTCTGCATCTACTCTTAAGACCCTTTTGCCATTGAAATTTTCCACTTGAACATGCTCTTTGCTCAAAAGCCGGTACTGAGTTTCGTCTTTACCCAGGTGAAAAATACTTGCCTGACTCTCTGACATGGATATCTCCCCAAAAAGCTGCTCGTGGTCAAAGCGCCAACAGTCATCCTATATTTGTCGTCAACTTCAACGCTTGTAATGCTAACAAATTTCATTACAAAGAAGCTCCAGGCTCAGTTTTTTTTTCTTTTGCCTGACTTTGAATTTAATTTTGACGGCTTTGATTGCGACGGCTTTGATGGATTGGCTAATGATTGCCTTGCCCGCGGCTCATTCAAAAGCCTTAGCAAGCGTACATGTCTATAGTGGTCAAACATTGAATGTACGTTTACTGACTTCCAGATGCCGTCGTTCCAGTCGTTGGTGCATACCGTAATACTTGAATTCATAATGCCGCAGTGAGCATTTCCGCCTGTGTTTGGTTTTGATGGCTCGTCCATGAATGCAAGCAAGATATCTCCCGGTCTTGCGTGCTCCAGCAGAAGTTCTTGCTTTATAGCTCCGTTTTCACCGTTCTTCAATACGATTTCACTGGTCTTGAGCCGACCTTTTAAAAGCTGCTGCCTCATAATCACAACGCCTGCAGAATGGACATCTTTAACGCCGGCAGTTTTGAGCACATTGGATACAGCTGCCGCGCAGCCCAAATAGCCGTTTTTCAAGCCGAAGCCGTGCCACATTTCTTTGTCGATGCAATCTCGAGCAGCCTTGACTATCCGTTCTGAGAGTTCGAAATCCTGTGCCTGACTCGGAGAAAGCATTTTTTGCGAACCGCAAAAGCATGCTGCATTAACAAGCAAAGCCAATGTCAAGTGCTCGAGGTATTTCATGGTGCTACTCCAAATGCCTTCAAAGAAAGGACTTAGACGTTTGGTGACGGTGAAAAAGACTTTACGACAGACAGGAAGTCCAAAACGTTCGAAAAGAGTGTCTCCTTGACAGCGCCTGTCACAAAAATAAAGTCTGACATTTTCAACACCACTTGCCTTCGCCCGAGCAGTTAGTCCGGTCAAAAAGCTCAATATAGCCGCTTCCTGAATCATCAAAGCAAATTGCTTAACTTGCCTTACTAGAGTAGAAGAAATTGCTTCAGCTGTGGAATATTAGTGCAGGAAATCATTTTCAAATTCATTTTAGAGCAGCAAGAAAAATGGCAGAACCAGCCGAAGCATTTGTTGGCATTGTACTGGCCGATCGATACGAATTGACCTCTGTGCTTGGCCAAGGACAGGGCGGCATGGTTTTTAAGGCTCGGCACAGGCAACTTGAGCGTTTCGTTGCAGTCAAGCTGCTTTCTCCCGAAGATATGGCGGACAAGACCGCCTTTTTGCGTTTCGAGCGCGAAGCACATTCGGTGGGGCGTTTAAACCACCCGAACATAGTTACGGTTTTCGACGTGGGGCGCTGGCGCAACGAACGTCCTTACCTGGTTATGGACTACATCGAAGGAATGGACCTGCAAGATCTAATGGGCCAGGAGGGCAGGCTTCCAATAGTACGCTCATTACGCATAATCACCCAGGTCTGCTCGGCTCTGAATCATGCACACAAACGCGGCGTGATTCATCGTGATTTGAAGCCGCGAAACATAATGGTTATTAACGAAGACGAGATAAGCGACTTTGTGAAACTTGTCGACTTCGGCGTAGCAAAAGAGTTTGACAGCAAAATGAATGAGGGTCTGACCCTGGAAGGCTATGTGGTAGGAACTCCTCAGTACATGAGCCCCGAGCAGTGCCTGGGTCAAAAATTAGATCAGCGCACAGACATTTATTCTCTATGCGGCGTGCTTTACAAAATGATCACAGGCTCAAACGCCATAGTCGGAAACAGCATCGGTGAAATCATGAACAACCAGATTCATCAGGCGCCCCTGGCATTCGAAAAAGCCTGCCGCTACATAAGCGTACCAAAAGAAATACAGAAGGTAATCTACAAGGGGCTTTCCAAAGATCCGGAAGAAAGACAGCAATCAATGCAACAATTGCGCTCCGAACTCAACGAAGCCTTTGCCAGAGTTGCAACCGAAGCATTCTCGGGTCAGGAAGCTGGAAGCGGTCCTGAAGAAAGTGCCGAAGAAGCAAAACTTTCGGCAAGTAATATGGATTCGCTCAGGGAACGCGCCGTGTCAGGCGATGTTATTGCGCAATACGAGCTGGTCCTGCGCCTCGAATACGGGCAGGGCTGCAAAGCCAATCCGGACGAAGCCAGGCGCTGGCTTTTGTATGCAGCCCAAAAAGGCATGAAAGAAGCGCAATGGCGCATTGGCGATCACTTGCTTCGAGGCGAAGCCGGTTATGAAGCCAATCCAAAAGAAGCCGTCGGCTGGCTATTTAAATCTGCGGAGCAGGGCTATGATTCTGCCCAGTTCACGCTTGCCTGGTGCTATGAACACGGGCTCGGTACAGACAAGGACATAAGCAAAGCAGCGTCGTTTTATCAAAAAGCTTCCAAAGCAGGAAACGCGCAGGCAAGCGAAAGACTGCGGATTTGCGTTGATCAACTCGGACAATCGCAAGAGCCGATGCAGGCTGCAAGCGGGCATGTCGAAAATGAAGAGCCTGATAGCAACGATCCGGAAAGCTTATATGGTCTTGCTTGCAAAATTCGAGACAGCAGCAAGAAACAGGAAGACAAAGCAAAAGCACAGGCGCTGTTCAAACGTGCGGCGCTCTTTGGTCATGACCTGGCGCAACTTGCCTATATATCTATGTGCTTGAACAATCCTCAAAACGAAGCAGAACTTGATGAAGCAACAGAATGGCTCGAAAAAGCATACAGCAGCAACAACGAGAGAGCGATGTTGATTTACAGCGCCTGCCTGAGAAATGGGATCGGCTTTACTAAAGACACAAAACGGGCCCAGGATATCATCGAGGATCTCGCAGGTGACAGGCTCAAAAATGTAACAGCACAAACAGTTCAGGCATCAGCACTGCTGCTTGGCGACGGCATTCCCAGAAACATACCCCGAGGAATTCAGCTTCTGAAAAAAGCTAGCGAATCAGACGACGGTTATGCAAAATGGAAGTTAGCAATTTGTTATAAAAACGGTCTGGGAGTAATGAAAGACATCCGGCAAGCTGAGGCGCTTTTTCAAAAAGCAGCAGAGAATGTATTTCCTCAAGGCATAGATGATCTGTGGAAACCCAACGGCTTGCAGTTTACAGAAGCAATCAGCATATTCAAATCAATGATTTCAACCGGAAACAGGCATGCCTTTTACTGGCTGGCAATCTGCTTTGAACACGGTCTGGGAGTTACTTACGACATCAGCCAGGCATTAAGCCACTACGAACAGGCACATTCAAAAGGGGTGGCATCCTGCCAGCAGGCGATCGATAGAATCAAAGCCAGTGCGGCCAGTTGATTTCGGTCCCAAATCTCAGTCTGAGAATCTAACCAGGCAGAGCCCAGAAAAGAATCAGCTCGGCAACAAGAATTAAGGCAATTGTCAGTGCACCACTCAAGTTAGCATGTTCCGATTTTTGCTCCGGCAAAAGCCACCATCGGAAAGCCCGGATCAAAAGCGGCATACAAGCCCAGCTCAGCATGCAAACACTCAGGCTCACAACTATGAAACTGGCCAGTGTGGTATTGAGACCTGAAAGCACAGGCGAAAGAACTGTGTGAAAGAGTTTGATGAAAGGAAAGATTGCAATTAAAACAAGCCCGGCTGTTTTCCAGATAGCTGGACTCTGCCCGCTATTATCCACCGGAAACCAGCCGGGAAAAGAAGAGCTCATGTCCTGAAAAACAGTGGCATTAACCAGTTTTTCGGCTTCGACCAATAGATTTTTTCTGATATCTGAGCTGAGCCAGGCTTCCAGGCTCTCAGGAGTATCAAAGCGCAGCATCGTTGTCCACTTGCCAGGGCTATCCGGTGGCGGTGGTTGTATATATGTGCCACGATAACCGGGAAATCTGGCCTGAGCCGATTGAATCAACGCTTCCCAGTCCCAGTAGGCCGCTTCCATGCCCGGTTTGACATAAGTAACGATTGCAGTGGCAACGTTTCCTTCTGTATCCTTGTCATCCAGAATTTCATCGGATGACAAGATCCTGCCCGGTACGACAGCGCGCAGTTCTTCAAGCAGCTCTTTTCGAGTACTGGAATGCATCCATGAATTTGCCTGCTCGAAGTTTCTAAACCTTTCAAATAAGGTCCATTCGGCTCTTGTTACTGAAGGCGGGATAATCTCTGCGCTCCAGAAGCCCGGAAACTTAGCCCCCGCCATCATTACACGAGTGAGTCCGTCGGTAATCGGAGCTAGATCAACAGTGCCGGCTATTCTAAGCTTGGTGGTCAAAGCAACTACAAATTGAGTGCTTCTTGTCTCCTCTGACATGCAGTCTCCATCGAATAAGGCATGATTAAATAAATAAGAGGCAATAATGGAATCTTAGATTAAAAAGCCAGGTCAATTCAAGACCGAATTCCGCATATAGAGTTTAGTCAGATGTATTGCAGAGGATGCGGCCTTAAGCCCGTTACAAAGTGCTTTTAGATCTTTGACTGGCAGCGCTGTCGGCTACGACGGAATTTTCAAGTTCACTCAGAGCTTCCCTGTACATCTTGCTATGTCTTTCAGCCTCAGTTACCAGCTCTCTGTAGCCGCATTCGGTCGCTATGGCTAAGAGCTGTTTCCAAACTTCAATTTGTGTGACAAGTTCGGCGCCTACATCTTGCTGTGGGGCTGCCAACGCACTTGAACACTGGTAAAGAAGCGCAATTTGCAAATCGGCAATACAAACCCCGAACTTTGCCAGGATGCCGATTGCGACCCCCTGACCCAGACGCAAAATTGCAAGCAGCAGATGCTCAGCAGCCACTGATTCGTGCTTTAAGCCGGAAGCCTCAAGATATGACAGCTCCAGGCACTTGAGAGCCCTCTCGCTCATGTCTATATCTGCGTCCACAGCAAGGGCATTCTGTTTGCAGCGCAACTCTTCGAGTTCAGTTCTGACATCGTTGTAAGTAATGCCGAAACCGTTAAGCGCACAGCAAGCAGCGTTGTCTATGCTCAATAGTGCCAGCAAAATATGCTCGGTGCCTAGCCGTCCATCTCCAAGGCTGCGGGCTTCTTCCTGCGCCAGCATCAATATTTTCAAAGGCAGTTCCTGATGGGCCTCAGTCATTTACTCCCTCATGCCCGGGTTAGCCGCGCCTGGACTCTTTTCCTGTCTTTGTCCGGGAATGCTTTCCACTTTCAGAAACTCCACAAGCACGCTGGTTCCGACTCCGTTCTTGCCCTCATTAATTATCACCCTGGCATTATGAGACTTAGCTATTTCACTCACAATCGCAAGACCAAGACCGCTACCTGAGACTCCCGTACCAAGTATACGATAGAAGCGCTCAAAAACACGCACTCGCTCGCCTTCTGGAATTCCAGGACCTGAATCTTCCACGAGCAGCTGAACCGACTTTTCATTTCTGACATTTACAGCAACAAAACCTCCTGCCGGTGTGTAGCGAACTGCATTTTCAATTATGTTTGTAATTAGCTCCTGCAAGCTCGACTCATCGCCCAGCACCCAGGCCGGGTCGCTTGAGGCTTCAAAAGAAAGGTCTATATTTTTTGAAACAGCCTCCAGCACCAGATTGGTGGCTGAGGCCGAAGCGACGGCATTCAGATCTAGAATCCTGTGGTTTGACTGAATATTTGCACTGGGTTCTGCTTTTGCCAGGGCCAGAAGCCTGTTTACAAGGTGTGTGGTGCGGTCGGCCCCGGTGTCGAGCTGTTTCAATACCTCAGTGGCATTTTCAGTGTCAACGAGTTTTTTCAAAATACCAATATATGTCTTAAGACCGGCAAGTGGTGTTCTCAATTGGTGGGCCGCGTTTGCAACAAATCGTTGTTGCGCCAGAAGATCCTCTCGCAGTCTTTCAAGCAAATCATTTATTTCGTGTACGAGCGGGCGCACCTCCAATGGTGCCTCATTTTCATCCAGAGGACTCAGGTCAGACCTTGAACGAGCTGAAACCGCCTTTCTCAGGCGATCGAGTTGTAAGAGCCCCCGCGATACACCGTACCAGACTGCAAGCGCGCCGCAGAAAATCGCAATCAGACCCGAAATTGCCGTGTTAACCAGAATGTGACTTGCAAGTGCTTTTCTTGTATCCAGAGTTTCTGCAAGGTAAATGTAAACTCGCTTTTCGGGAGCCTCGGCAACGAAAGCTTCAATTAGAACAGTACGCACTTTTTCACCGTTGGCCACACTGTAATCAAAGACTGTGGAATTAAGCTCAGGCAGGGTTAGTGGCATCGGCAGATCTTTGTCGCCGTCGATAAGTTTTCCGTTAGATGAAATAACCTGAAAATAAACCCGGTCTTTAAAATGATGCCTGAGAATTGCAAGTGCGGCTTCCGGCAAGTCTACATCAAGACCATTTTCGTGCAGCCTCAACCTGCCGATCACCGAGTCAGCTGAATTTAGAAGTTGAGCATCATAAACTTCTTCGGCATATGAATCTGCCAGGTAATAGGTTATGACTGAACTGACTACCCAGATGCAGCTGAGTGGAAGCAAAAGCCAGAAGAGCAATTGCTTGCGAATCGAACTGTCATTTAGCTTTTTCAACTAAATACCCCAGACCGCGAATAGTTCTAAGCGAAAGATCACTGTGCTCAATTTTCTTTCTCAGTCTATGAATAATGATTTCTATAGCGTTATGGCTTATCTCTGTTTCCCAGTTGGACAGGTGCTCAGCAAGCTGAGCTTTGGTTACAATCATTCCTGATCTTTGCAGCAATATTTCAAGTGTTGCAAGCTCACGTGCCGACAATTCAACCAGATCACCGTTTATGGTCAGATGTCGATCCACTGTGTCAAATTCGAGGCTTCCGTGTTTAACTATAGTGCGATTGCTCCAGAGATCTTTGCGAATTAGAGCCCGAATTCTGGCTTCTAGCTCGGGCAGGTCAAACGGCTTTGTCAGATAATCATTTGCCCCAAGATCAAGTCCTTTGACTCTGTCTTGCAAAGTATCCCGGGCTGTAAGAATAAGTACAGGCAAGGTCTGCCCGCGCCCTCTCATGCGCTTCAAGACTTCGAGTCCATCAAGCCCCGGCAAACCGAGATCCAGAATCAGGAGGTCGTAATTGCAGGTTCTAACAGCCTGATCAGCTTCCTCGCCCCCCAATACCTTATCGACAGAATAGCCACCACCCCGCAGGGCATGGCTGATTGCATCAGATAGGTAGTTGTCATCTTCTGCCAGCAAAATCCGCATAGCGACCACTGTATCCCCCGCTAAGACCTTCAAAGCAAGTCTATCAAAAAAAACTCAGAGCAAAGAGCGTTAATTTCCCAAAAGGGGCATAAATAAAGCAATAGAGGTGCTAATAGCCAGTCCGAAAAGCTTTCACATAACTTTCAAGGAATGCTGCGGCATCTTCTAAAATTTCAATCTGAGATATCGGCTTTGCCTTTTCGGGTTTTTATGAACAAAAAAGCATTTTCCTGGCTTCTTTTATCTCTTTCAATTCAGTTTCCTGTATTTGCAGATCAAGCTCAGGAAAGGCTAGATCAAATCAGGAGCGGGCCAGTTCAATTAGCTGCCGAGCAAGCGCCTGAAGCACCAGAACAAGCTCCTGCAGCACCAGAACGAGCGCCGGAAGCAACCGAACAAGCGCCTGAAGCAACCGAACAAGCAGCAAAACAAACAGCAGAAGCTTCTGCAGCAATAGGAGACTCTGCTGCTCATAATAAGGCTGTACCGCTGACTAACTATACCCTTCATGGAGGCATCATACATAGCGAAAGCCTGGCTCATGTAAATGATGCCCTGGACAGGCACAGAAACTCTGTAAAACCTGCAAGCGAAACAGCCGTCTCGGATACCTTCAGCAAGGCAAGCGTTCCTGAACCACCTGGAGTGCAAAGTGCTTCTGCTAGCAAAGCTTATCTTCCTGAGACCGGCATCGCAACTCCTGCAAAGCCGATTGCCGGCAAATTTCTCAGCGCCGAAGTACAAAAATACTCGACCGAGTGGTTCATGATTCCAGCATGGTTGGCAGGAAAGTGGCAGAAGGACGGCGATCTGACGGTAAGCACTACCGACCTTAAAACCGGAGAAACGGTGGTTCACAACCAGTGGGTCAACAACAAAATGGAGTCAACCTGGGGGCACCGCACCGATGCTGCCGGGAATTTCTGGCATGTAAATTTGTTGCCTGCAGAAAGAGACGGACAGTCAGACGGAAAGCTGGTTCGCTTTTTGACTGTAAGCCAGAGTTGCGAGAAAACTGATGGCAGACAACTTGTTACCAGAACTCACTATGTAGTTAGTGAATCCAATTTCTGGAACGGCCAGCCCGTGGATATGTTTCAACAGGAGTCGCTGAATCACTATTTTGCAAGGAGCGCACAGGAGTATGTCAACATAAGCACCAACAGAGTGTTTACTTATGCTGGGCAACCGGTAAGAGACGGAAATTTGCAAAGCCAGTTCAGGAAAATATCCGGCTTTTATCCTCTTGCAACCCTAAACGGCATCGATCTTAAACAGTCACTCAACGATTATCTGGAATCACATGGCTTATCAAATCTGGTTGCACCTTAAGGATTTGATTGACTACACTTCTCAAACCACTGTACATTCTACAGCCTCCAGCGCAAGCAGAAGCTCTTCCATTGTTTGATAACGTTCTTCAGGCTGTTTTGCAAGAGCCTTGTGAACAATAGACTCAAGTTCGGAAGGCAAATCGTCTTTGTCTCTGGCTTTGCTCAGTTGTGCCGGACTCTCGTTTATCTGTTTCTGCAGAGTATCAAGAACATTATCACCCATGAAAGGCGGATGACCAGCAAGCACTTCGTACATGATGCAGCCGAATGCATAAACATCACTCCTTTGATCAAGCTGCTGTCCCATGCAATGTTCGGGGCTCATATATGTGGTCGTTCCGAACACCTTTCCTTCCTTGGTTAGCTGTTCGGTAAATTTGTCTTCCGGCTCCATTTTTTTTGCTACACCGAAGTCGACGATGATTACGTGTTCTAGTCCTTCTACTTTTCCAAGAATTATATTGGCCGGCTTTAGATCTCGATGAACAATCCCCTGTTTATGGGCGTGTCCTATACCATGGCAGGCTTGCTTGAATATGTTCAGGCAACGATGCATGGGAAACGGCTCAAAGCGATTGAGGGCTCTGAAAAGAGAAAGCCCCTCGACATAATCCATGACTATATAAGGATGTTTCGACTCGCTTACCCCATAATCATGTATTGCAACAATGTGCGGATGAGACATTTTGCTCAGAGACTGGGCTTCGAGCTGAAATCGCTTAAGATACTCCAGATCTTTTGCCCGGGAGGCATCCATGAATTTAATTGCAAAATCCTTGTCCAGAGCCCTGTGCCTGGCTTTAAAAACCGTGCTCATGCCGCCGCGGCCGAGCACACCGTTCACTTCGTATTTCGAATTGAACTCTTCACCGCCTGGAAATTCAATATCCTCTTCGTGCAGGGAAACATAACAATCAGCACAGCTCGAAGTAGCAGTATCGTATATGGTGCCACACATCTGGCAGGTTTTTGCTTTCAGTACAAGTTTTTTCGGCGCCGCAGGCTGTACACGTTTCAGTAGTGCTTTCACCTTTGCACTTATTTCCTTAAGGTGAAAAGGTTTGACCATGTAATCATCGACACCGGCTTCAAAGCCTGTTTCTTTGTCTTGAAGATCCACTCGCCCGGTAAGCAATATCACAATAGCATCGCCGCCATTATCCCGGTATTCTTTCACAACCTCCGGTCCGGATGGTCCGGGCGGCATTTCCCAGTCCAGAATCAAGACGTCGAACTTTTCCAGCTTTAGAATCTGACTTGCCAGATTGCCCGAGGGAACAACGCTTACATCCTCTCCCAGGTGAGTAAACCACTGCAAGAGCGAATCACGCACTTGCTCGTCGTCTTCTGCAATCAGAATCCTTGCCATTAACGAATATCCCTGCCCCCATAATTAATTGTGCCACAGCTGGGGCTCAAATCACACCTTTCAGGGGATGTCCTGAGACCCCCTCTGGCTTGAGGCTCTTTCGGGCAAGCAGCATCCGTAGTGAAATTAGCTTTTCAGCAGGTTTAATCTGAAAACTAAGACGTTCAGGGCTCTCAGAACTTGAGCACTAGAGACTGGCAAGGAAGAGTTTTGAGGTCCCGGAATTTGCAACTACATGTTTAAATGACCGAATTCGATCTTGAATCTGGCGTGAGAAAGCCGTTCTTTCAGCCTTGCGATCTCACTCCGTGTTCCTTTAATCGGAACTATAATCAAAAGGGCAAGCGAATTGATGAACATGAAAGGTGTTGAAGCCATCATCATCTTTGACATTTCGTCACCGATGAAATCCGCGTAGCACTTCCAGCCAACCCAGCAGCCAAAAATATTCACTACTAAAAATGCCAGAATCTGCACATAAAGAAAGACTCTTTCTCTTGCCAGCATAACTATAATTTTCGAAACTTCAGCGTTGTATTCGCCGGACCTCTGCTTTTCCAAAACAGGCATTGCAAAGCTGGGCATTGCCTCCGGTCGCGGGCTCTCATCAAGCAGACTGCTCTGATATTCGGGAAATTCGTTTATGTTAAACGAATCGGGAGCTACGATAAAGCCGCAGCTCCCACAGAATTTGGCGAGGGGTTCAAGATGGTCCTTGCAATTGCTGCAAGTCAGTCCCGTATACTCTAACGTACCTGCGATGGCGTATGTCATCAGCATCCCCTTTGAGTGATCTATCTATATCTGTGGCTCAAGACTAATATCCAATTGAACCGCTCCCCTGTCTATGGGATTAGCCCCCATTCAAGGGAAAGCTAAAGAAAAGCTATACATCGTTTGAAACATTACCTAAGTAGAAAAGGGAAATCAAGATATTTTTGCTCATCTTAACGAAGAGTTTGCAATAGGTAACATTCGCTAGAAACCGCATCAATACCGGCTTCTAGCAAGCAAGCAAAAAAGCGTTTTCTGATTGCAGGCCGCTCAAGGCAGAGAGCTTATTAAGCGCTTTTCAGCGTTCAAAACACGATCTATCTATATATCGCTCCGGCAACTTATGTGCGGGTCAACTTATATGCCGTTTTCATCAAGTTAAAAGCAGCCTGTGCGTTGAATCGTCCCTCGGAGAAGACTTCTTTGATAATGGCTTGCCTGAAGCTGGCTCCGCCCTCTTTAAAGATCAACTTCTGCGCAAACGGAAATGCCGCGTCGACGAAATTGAACTCCGGATTGATTGTTATTGCCACGCCTTCCAGCGTCAGCAGGGCTCTCATAATATAGGTAAAGTCTGAAGGCAGCCTGAAAGGATATCGATAAACAACATCGGAAAAATCAAAAAGAACTTTTCTGAAACGCACTTTACTTATGCCTTCGTTAAAGCGTGCTTCTAGAATCGGTGTCAGCTCCTCGCTCAAAGCATCGCGGTCTGCGCCTGCATCAAGGAAGCCCATTTCCACAAAATCATCAACAATCAGGCGATACTCTCGTTTGATCACATGCATGAAAGCATTGGCCATTGCCTGTTTCAAATGTGGGGCCACACGGCCGACCATTCCGAAATCAAATACACCAACACGACCATCAGGCATGATCCGCAGATTGCCTGGATGTGGATCTGCATGGAAGAAGCCATCTTCAAGCAATTGCTTTAAATAGAAATTGACTCCGACACCTGTAAGTTCTCTGCGGTCGATATCCATGCTGTCCAGTGCATTGAGATCGGTAATTCTTGCACCAGGAACATATTCGATCGTAAGAACACGCCTTCCTGTAAGGCGCCAGATTATCCTGGGAATGAAGATACGATCATTTCCCCTGAAATTGTGCCTGAACAAATCAGCATTTCGACCTTCTCTTATATAGTCGATTTCTTCAAATATGGTTTTTGCAAACTCAATAATAATTCCAGGCCAGTCCGTATGACGGCACATGCTTGGATATCTCATCACTTCATCGGCTACAGCCGCCAGTGTTTCAACATCACGAGTGATTATTTGAGTGAGGTTTGGTCTTTGTACCTTGACCACAACATCACGACCATCGAAAAGCCTTGCTCGGTAAGCCTGACTCAGGCTTGCCGCAGCAATCGGTCTTGAATCGAACTCAGCAAAGAGCGATTCGGGCGCTTTACCCAGCTCACGAATAATGGTGGCTCGTGCAACTTCATATGGAGCAGCTTCCACTTCTTCCTGCAAGCTTGAGAGCTCGAGCATTGTGGGCAGCGGCACCAGATCAGCTCTGGTTGAAAGAGTTTGCCCGATTTTAATGAAGGTAGGACCCAGATTAAAGAGCCTGGTCCGCAACCAGCGGCCCAGCTTACGATACTCCTCATATTCTTCGGCACTGAGGGCTTCTTCCTCATTGTCTTCCGATAAACCCCCAGCCTCTGCACCGCCGGACTCGAAGTCCTGAGCCATCCGCTCATATTCTGCCTGGTGATATCGCGCGAAGCCACGGACAGCAAAAATAATGGTCCAGACAATCGGAATTACCCTTATGGCGCCATCAAAGCCCTGGCGCTGATATATACGCCAGAAGATTCTCGTACAGGATAAAAGCAACTTCCAGAGAGTAAGGTCTCGAAAGGTTTCTTTTATCGGGTCCCGGCTGAATTCAGTCACTTGCCACGTCCAATTAAGTTCAGCTAAGCAAAATTTGCCTCTACTCTTGACCTCTATATTACGAGTATAGCCTCGTTGTCAGCAGGATTGAGACAATAAATTAAGCTTGCCTGCAACATTAGGTTAATTCGGGTCAAATGTAGTCAGAGTCTGCCTCTCAGGGTCTGATTCTGGATTTCGATTATCTCTTTCACACCTTTTTCAGCCAGTTTAAGAAGTTCCGAAAGCTTAGCTGCATCATAAGGTTTGTCTTCTGCTGTCATTTGAATTTCAAGAATTTTTCCTGACTCAGTAAGTACGAAATTCCCGTCCATTGCTGCCTGAGAGTCTTCCTGGTAATTCGGATCGAGTAATAAGTGCCCGTTAATGTCACAGACACTTACGGCAGCCATTGCTTCGACAACAGGCAAAGTGTCCCACTGGCAAGACTTCTGGAGCTTGGATAAAGCATCATAAAGGGCCACGAATGCACCACTGATGCTTGCTACCCTGGTACCACCATCAGCCTGCAATACATCACAATCAAGGGTTATAGTCCTTTCTCCCAGGTGCCTGCGGTCGACAACCGCGCGCATGGATCTACCGATCAAACGCTGTATCTCAAGGGTGCGCCCGCTCGGCTGCCCTCTTGTAACCTCTCTTTGTGAGCGCACATGAGTAGAGCCCGGCAAAAGCGAATACTCAGCAGTTATCCAGCCTTCACCTTTTCCCATCAAAAATGCAGGCACACGCTCTTCAATTTTTGCAGTAGTAAGAACTTTGGTGTCGCCAAACTCTACAAGTACAGAACCATCTGCATTTTTGGTAAATCCACGCGTGAACTTTATAGGTCTTAGCTGGTCCCACTGCCGATTATCTCGTCGGCGAATCATGCTTGCTCGCTTTCTAGTTTTTGAACAATCTAAATGGTGCTTAATTCAACCATTCCGAATATACCCAACAGCTTAACAATAAACTCAATCCTTCCAGAGCATTGCAACTTTTATGAAGTTCCAATCTATCAATCAACAAAGCAAAATCTACTGACAGCCTTCGTTTGTCCCTAGACTCAGGAGCCGAAGCGCAAACGCTTGATGCGAGCCTGTCCTGAAAGCTCGAAGCGGTCTCCGGGTACTACAGTCAAGCGTGTAAACCTGAACTGAATATCATCATTCTTGTTACCCCACTGCGCCAGGCCGTTTACACGTTTTACAAGCGCAGCCGAGAGTTCCTGCGGGATCGGCTGGCCGGCTGTCAAAATTTGCGTGTCTGTAAGGCTTACCCAGCCGTCCTGCAGGGCAAGTTTAGCCAGAATGCTTACAGGAATTGTGTTCTGAGAACCAAGCACGGCAGCGTTTGCTAGTGCATCGATCTGAACACGATTTTCAGGCAAGAGGCGCAGGCTGGCCTGCTGGACTCTCAGCTGCAGAGCAGCACCGACTAGCTCTCCAAGCAATGAAGGCAATTTATTCTGAGCTCCGTTTGAAAGCAGCTGCAATGTCGAGGGAGAAGATATAAAGCGGTTAAGGCTATTCTGACTGATGACCGCGCTCACATTGGCAATTGCCGGGTTGCGAAAATCGAAGCTTCTTTTGTTCAAGAGACTCTCTGTTGAAAAAGATAGGACCGATTCGGTTTTCATCCTCAATTGATCAAGAAAAAAACTCTCAAACTGCCCTCCGTTAAGAATCAGCTCAAGCGAACCCAGCAAACCTTGATATGTATCCAGATTCAGCAATGCTACTTGTAACTTGTTTACGTTTGCGTTCATGAACTGGCCGGAGTCGATATCAAATGTCAGACTCGAGCATTTGCAAGAATTCAGGTCAATAAGACGGTCGGGTACCTGCAGTCCCGAGGCCGGGGCTTGTGCTGCGGCATTATTTGTTTGAAGCTGATTTTGGTCCTGAGCCGGCACTTGCTGGTTAGGTGCCGGGACTTGCTGGAGCCGGGAATCAGGCATCTGGCCAGGATACTGGTTCTGAACCGGCATTTGCTGGAGCCGGGGATCAGGCATCTGTCCTGGATACTGGTTCTGGACCGGCATTTGCTGGAGCCGGGAATCAGGCATCTGGCCAGGATACTGGTTCGGATATTGATATTGGTTCTGAGCAAGCATCTCAGGCTTTTCAGCCGGCACAGACAATTCAGCGGCAAAGACATTCTGAGAACTTGACAATGCCAGGATCAGGATGGATGCATGCACGCCGTAACTGCTCACAGGCATGTAATTTACTCTCAGAATGCTCTTTTCAATGAGTGCTAAAGATAAAATAGATTTAGAAATTTTGGAAGCACACAACCGCACAAGAGCCTTGGCTCAATGTGCGGTTGCAGTACTTTTGATTCCTGCTTGAGCTGTAAACCCAAGTAAGCTGCTGGTGCAGACTACTCGGTTTTGGCAGCACCGGTATCGCCACCGGCGGCAGCACCGGTATCGGTACCGGTGGCAGCACCGGTATCGGTACTTGTGGCAGCACCAGTATCGGTACTTGTGGCAGCACCAGTATCGGTACTTGTAGCAGCACCAGTATCGGTGCCTGTACCGCCTTCCGGCGTTCCACTGCAAGCTGATAGTGCGGCCGCTAGTACAACGCTTGCTGCGGCAAGAGCTATTGTTTGGAATTTAAGAGCCATAAAACGTGTTCGTCTCCTTCTCTTTTGGTTGCGCCTGTCGTGGATTTAATATCCTGTTTGGCTTGGACCACTTGCTCGTTGACAAGTTAGTAATTGCAGCCAATCTAAAGCGGCCGCAATGATAACATCGAAATCAGCTATGAGCAATCACTTTCTTTCACAGCGCTTAACTATACATATTTATTTTCTGCACAACTATTCGGAGATTGAGCCTCCGGTTATTGTTCCGGCGTTTTAACTTGTCAATGTAAAATCAACGATTTACCGGTCATTTCTTTAGGCTTCTCTAAGCGCATGATTTCAAGCAGAGTCGGTGCGACATCTTCTAGAGCTCCATCGGATAGCTTGCAATTTCCGTTCAACTGGCCGCTGAAGTCTGCCACTATCAGCGGTACCGGGTTAGTTGTATGGGCTGTGTGAGGCTCTCCGGTCTTTAAATCTATCATTTGCTCTATGTTTCCATGGTCGGCAGTAATAATGAGAGTTCCGCCCATTTTTTTCGTTGATTCAAGCAGCTTGCCGAAAGCCTCATCAACACTTTCGACAGCGTCGACACCAGATTCAAGAAAGCCGGTATGACCCACCATATCCGGATTAGCGAAATTAATTACCAGGAAAGGATAGTTTCCCGACTCAATAGCCTCACATGCCATGTCACAAACTCTAGGAGTTTGCATCGCTGGCGCCTTGTCGTAAGTAGCGACTTTAAGCGATGGCACAAGAACCCTTTCTTCACCACTATTTTCAGCTTCTTTGCCACCGTTCAAAAAATATGTGACATGAGCATATTTTTCAGTTTCAGCAAGATGCAACTGTTTTATCTGGTGACATGAAAGAATTTGCGGCAGCGTCATATCCATATCTTGCGAAGGAAGCTCTTCCGGTGAGAATGCCACGGGCAGCTTCAGGCTCGAATCGTATTCAGTCAGGCAAACGTAGAATATGTCCGGCACCAGGGGTCTTTCAAAACCGTCAAAATCCTGACAAGTAAGAGCGCGGCTAATTTGCCTCACGCGGTCGGGACGGAAATTAAAACAAATCGCAGCATCGCCTGTTTTGATACTTCGTTTATTAACTAAAGTAGGTAAAACAAACTCATCTGATTCATCACGCTCATAAGCTTTCTTTACTGCATCTACCGCGGTTTCGGCTTCCAGACCTTCGGCAAGTACAACTGCGCGCCAGTATTTTTCAACACGCTCCCAGCGTTTGTCACGGTCCATTGCATAATAGCGCCCGCAAACAACTCCTACCTTTCCGTTTTTTTCTTTGAGCTTTTCTTCAAGCTCCCGCATGAATCGAATCGCAGAACGCGGCGGCGTATCTCTGCCGTCCAAAATCGGATGGACAACCAGCTCTTTTATATTTTCTCTGGCGGTCAATTCTAAAAGTCCATCTAGATGATCCGGACTTGAATGAACACAACCATCACTTACAAGACCGAGCAGATGCAAAGCACCGTTGTTTTTTCTGGCATGTTCGCATGCTGCAGTTAAACAGGGATTCTTAAAAAAACTTCCATCCAGAATTGTTTTACTAATCTGAGTCAATTTCTGTATGACAACACGACCTGCACCGATATTTAAATGACCTACTTCGGAATTGCCCATCAATCCGGGAGGCAAGCCCACAGAAGACCCTGACGCATCCAGAAGACTGTGAGGAAATTTGGCAAGCATCCGGTCATAATTCGGGGTCTTAGCGGCCAGAATCGCATTCCCCCTTTTTTCATTGCTTACGCCCCAGCCATCCAAAATAAGAAGTGTTAAAGGTCCCACCGGATCCTCCTTGAGTTTTCATGAAAGAGAATACTTATTATATAAGTTGAATAAATTGCAAGCATTTGAATTCAACGGATCATCTTATTTGACTCGAATTTTTTCCGGACAGTAAGGTAATCTTTCTTTGTACAGAGGACGCATGCATGTCTGGGCAGCAGGGCTTATCCCAAAAGGACAAGAGCAAAAAATCAGAAGCCGGTTTGCGTGAAGAAGAAAGCCAGGAAACCAGGTTTAATGGCGCCAGATCTCACGTTCCGGCGACGGAGCCGGCTAAAGACGCCTCCATATTTGTGGCAGAAGCAGCACACGAGCTCAGGCTGCCGATTGCAAACATAAAGCTGCTGGTTGAAACTTTACTGGATGGCGCACTTGATGATCGTGAAGTTTGCAAACGCATGCTCAAGCGTGCCTATCAGGAAGTCGAACGCCTGCAAGCGCTGGTTTCAGACCTCCTGGCACTGGAGCAGGTCGCAGAACGCAGGCAGGCTGTCAAATGCCAGTGGTTGCAGCTTAAAGAACGAGCGAACTATGCTGTTGACAGCGTTTCCAAACAGGCAAATGAAAAGTCGGTGAAAATTGTTCTGGATATTAGTGAAGACTTGCAGATTTTCGCAAATAAAGGCCAGCTCGATCAGGTGCTTTTAAACTTACTTGAAAACGCTGTAAAATTCACAGACTCAGGTGGAAAAGTTTCAATAATCGGCGGAGACAAAGCCGGGGCTTTTCGCATTGAAGACACTGGAGCAGGGATGCCTGAAAGCGAAATACCGAAAATATTTTCCAAGTTTTATCGAATCGACAAAAGTATTTCCAAAGGCGGAACCGGTCTTGGCTTATCGATAGTAAAGCAGGTGCTCGACCTCCACGATGCTAAGATATCGGTTAAGTCGCAAGAAGGCGTTGGATCTTGCTTCGAGCTTGAATTCCCATCACCGGCAAGAGGCGGGAGAGCTGAGCAATGAGTAAAACACAGCAGCGAATAATGCTTGTAGATGACGACGATACCGTGGTCGAAACTCTGGAATTCAACCTGGCAAGGCAGGGATTTTCCATAAGCACTTTCAGAAATGGCATGCAAGCTCTCAGTGGCATAGACAGCGCAAACCCGGATCTGATCATACTGGACTGGATGCTACCTGATATGGTAGGTCCGGAGATTTGCAAAGTCTTGCGCAGTCGATCAGTGGAAGTGCCAATCCTGATGCTTACGGGCAGATCAACACCTAATGATGTGGCAGAGGGCTTGAGATCGGGAGCCGATGATTACCTGGCCAAACCTTTCAGCACAGTTGAATTGCTTGCAAGAGTTCAGGCTCTTTTGAGAAGAGCAAAAGGCAGCGCCAGGTCAAGCAAACTCATGGTCGGCTCTCTCGTGCTAGACGAAGAAGCTCGGACCGTTTCACTTAGCGGCAAAGACATTGACGTTTCACCCAAAGAATTCAACCTTTTGAAAGTGCTGATGCTCAATGCCGGCAAAACCATGTCCACAGAGGTTCTACTCAACCAGGTCTGGGGATATGATTTTTCAGGAGATGCAAAAACGGTAGCAGTGCATATTCGCTGGTTGAGGCAGAAACTTGAGCCTGATCCGAAAAATCCGCAATTGCTGGAAACTGTTCATCGCCTTGGTTACAGGTTGAACCAGAACAAGGACCCGGAATGAATGAATGAATGAATGAATGAATGAATGAATGAATGAATGGGATGGGATGAGTGCCCGAACTCAATGAAAGCCGGGATACCCGTACTGAATGAATACCCGGACTGAACACTTTTTGAAAATGGAATCATTGGTTTACCTGATTAGAAAAAGGGAGGCAGAAATTGAAAACCAGAGCAGTCACTCTAATGAAAGAAGATGTGCTTGCTCTCGGCCGCCTTGTAAGTGAAACCATGCACGAGCTGTCGAGAATTCTGCGCAAAGACCCATCGGCCAGTTTTGAACACATCATTAAACACGAAGAAGAGATCAATAGCGCTTGCCTCAAAATCGAAGAAAAGTGTCTTGACTTTCTGGCTGAAAACAGAGACCTCAGCCAGCAGGAAATCAGGGCTCTGGTTGGCAGCACTCTCATTGCCGCCAAATTCGAAAGACTTGCAGACCACGCTTTCAGAGTCGGAAAATTCGTATCCTGGGTGGCGGCTGAAGACGTTCAGATACCAGCTCAGCTTGCGGAGATGTCCGGCATTGTAAGCCGCATGGTTGAGGATGTTCTGCTTTGTTTTCTCGCAGACGAAGCAGAAAAAGTGCCCGAGATCATGCAGCGAGACAGCCAGGTAGACTACCTACATGACTTTCTTTCAAAACAACTTTTGCAGGATCTGGGAGTCAAAAATCAGGAAGATGCCCAAACAAGTACACAACTGCTTTTCTGCACACGCTATTTAGAACGAATGGGTGACGCTTGTGCATCAGTGGCAAAGCAAGTTTATTTCATTGTCACCGGCAACCGCATAAGCGGTTAAGAAAGAATAGGAGATTTCAAATTGCCTGTTATTGTTTTAGCCGGTGAAGAAGAACTGCTTATTTCAGAGCGAGTCGAAGCACTCAAAGAAGAGTTATTAGATCCGGCCTGGGCCAGCTTCAATTTTTCCAGAGTCTCCGGTCCGGAGCTGAAAAGAGTGATTGACGAAGCGGCCACCGTACCTTTTGGACCGGGCAACAAAGTTGTGCTTTTCGAGCAAACCGAGCTTTTTACAAAAAAGCGCAGCTCCAAATCCGACGATGAAGGTAGCAGCAAAAGCAAATCAAAATCGGAAAAGCTGCTTGACGATCTCGAAAAAGCGCTTGCAAGCGTAGCACCGAATACTCATCTAATTTTCAGCTGCAGTTCAAACTTCGACAAGACTTTGAAAGTATCGAAAGTATTCGAAAAGCACGCAGAAATCGAAACATTCGAAAAAATAAAATTCTGGGCCGGTTCTACCAATCACGAAATGCTTAACTGGTGCCGAAAGCGTGCACACAGATTTGGAGCAGTGATCGACGACGAAGCCATCGACTATCTTGCAGAAAGCTACGACGGCAATCTCAGGTTCATAGCAAAAGAGATAGAAAAAGCAGCGGTTTATATCTTGCCGGAAAAACAAATTTCATTGAAAACGGTATCAGAGCTAAGCCCTCACTTCTCGAACATATTTGCTTTATTAGATCACTGGATTCATGGAGAAAACCAGCAAGTACTCTCGGGCATCGACGAAGTTCTTTCCAAACAATCGGCAATACCGGTCTTTGCCGCACTGCAAACTACACTGAGCAAGTGGCTGAACATAAAAACAGCAGCAGAAAAGGTAATTGCCAGCCTGCCTGGCGGACGCGGAATTCAAAGACGCGAGCTACCTGTTTCAGAGCTGGCTAAAAAAGTTCAGCAAGAAATCAAAATAAACCCATGGATTTTGAAAATGGAACTCGAGCGACTTCAAAAGGTCAGTCTCGAAGTTCTGATAGAAAAGAAACTGGAGCTGACCCGGCTCGAGAGTATGGTAAAGACTGGGTTGCTCAAAGACTCCCACGCAATCACTATTTTCTTTGCTGCAGGCGGAAAACATGGCTGATTGACTGAAAGAAAACAGAAGTGTTGGAAATGCCGCAAGAAATTGATAATAATAGACAAGGAGAATTTAATGCCGGAGACTCAATTTGTAATCGATGAAATTACAGCCAAGGATACATGGCGAATTTTTCGAATAATGTCCGAATTGGTTGAAGGATTTGACTCCATGTCGAAAATCGGTCCGGCTGTCAGCATTTTCGGCTCGAAGCGCTGTAAGCCGGAAGATCCTGAATACCAGCTTGCACAGACGCTGGCATTCAAACTGGCACAAGCAGGCTTCGGGGTAATCACGGGCGGTGGCCCGGGAATCATGGAAGCAGGCAACCGGGGCGCCAAAGAAGCTGGCGGTAAGTCCGTGGGCTTGAATATAAAACTCCCATTTGAAACAGGTCCGAATCCTTACCAGACCTTGAGCGTAGACTTCCGTTATTTTTTCGTCCGCAAACTGATGTTTGTTAAGTACGCAATGGCGTTTATTATCTTGCCCGGCGGATTCGGCACCGTGGACGAGCTTTTTGAAGCATTGAATTTGATGCAAACCGATAAAATCAAAAAATTCCCGCTTTATCTTGTCGGCTCCGATTATTGGAGCGGGCTAGTCGACTGGTTGAAAGGAACCGTAATTAAACGCGGCTTACTCTTAGAAGAAGAGCTAAGCCTTCTAACCGTAATTGACGACCCGGACGAACTTGTCAAACAAATCACCTGGTGCGAAAAAGAAAAATGCTACTTGAGTCCCGAAGGGATCAGGGCATTTTACAAAGGCGCAATTTAAATCGCAAAATTTAGGATCGCAAATATAAAGGGATCGCAAAATATAAATCGCAAAAATTTCGGATCGCAAAATTAGGATCGCAACAATCTAGGATCGCAAGAAAACTAAAAGAAGAGCCAAATAAACTGAGCGGAGGTTCTATGGCAGACCTGGCAGAAAAATACATGCAAAAGTACAAAGATTACGTCATGACAGGTTTTTTGAAATCTGTAGCACCGATCGTAATTGAAAAAGCAAGCGGTGCCACAGTCACAGATGTAAACGGCAAAGAATATCTGGATTGTTTTGCTGGAATTTCAGTAGTAAATGCAGGGCATTGCAACCATGAAATTCTTGAAGCAGCTAAGGCTCAGATGGACAAACTCGTCCACTGCTCATCCTACCTTTATCACGTGCCGGTTGTAGCAGATCTTGCCGAAAAAATGGCCGCTATCACACCAGGAAAACTCTCCAAAACATTCTTCGGTAACGGCGGAGCAGAAGCCATAGAAGGTGCTCTGAAACTTGCAAGACTATACACAGGCAAGCATGAATTCATCTCGCTTCAGTCGAGCTTTCACGGGCGAAGCTGGGGGGCACTGAGCATTACAGGAAACTATGCCCGCAAGAAAAAAGGCGGTCCCTACGCCCCAGGTATAGCATTTGCTCCGGCGCCTTACGCTTACCGTTCGCTCTGGCCGGATGATCCTGAAGAGTGCGCCCGTCATTGTGCAAAAACCATAGATGAGCTTGTACGTTTTGCAACATCAAACGATGTAGCAGCTTTTGTAGCAGAGCCTGTTATGGGCGAAGGCGGAATTATTGTGCCGCCGGACAATTACTTCAAGGAAGTAAAAAAGGTACTGGATCATTATGGAATTCTATTCATTGCAGATGAAGTTCAATCAGGCTTTGGACGCACGGGAAAAATGTTTGCAATAGAATACTACGGTGTTGAGCCGGACATTCTTGTAAGCGCAAAAGGCATAGCAGACGGCTTCCCATTGAGCGCTTACACGGTCCCTCCGGAAATTGCCGAAGCTTATAAACCAGGCGATCATTTAACAACCTTCGGCGGCAATCCGGTGTCTTGCGCAGCTTCCCTGGCAAATATCAACTTCATGCAAAGAGAAAAGCTCCCAGAAAAAGCAAGTGAGCTTGGCAATTACGTGATGGACAAACTGCGCGTCCTGAAAAACAGTAATCCCATTATCGGAGACCTGCGGGGCAGAGGATTGATGATCGGTGTCGAACTGGTCAAGGACGCAGAAAAGACTCCGGCAGCAGCTGAGGCAGAAGCTCTAAAAGATACGTGCTTGAAAAAAGGCTTGCTAATTGGCGTGGGAGGAGTATACGCAAATGTAATACGTTTCCAGCCGCCTCTGATTATAACAAAAGAGCAGCTGGACAGAGCTATTGCAGTTTTTGCCGATGCATTAAAAGAAGTAGCTCAACCGGTGGGTGCTCATTAGTGAATGAAGCTATGAAATTAAACCGCAGCTCTCAATCCTTTACGATTTTTAGATCGAGCGGCTGAGGAAAGTCCTCCAAAGTTTCGATGATCACATCGACAGCAATTCTCTGGCTGCGCCAGATGAATTCTCACGGCATTCGTTTCTTTCCACCCAGCGAAAATCGACTTTTGTTATGATTACGTGGAGGTTGGACAGTGGGTAGAGCAGCCCGCAGGGGGACGAAATATGGACGGGATCAGAGGCGAGATCTTGTGGGCGTTGGTTGGATTTGGCCTATTGGCATTACCCGTGTCTGCCCAGCAATCCACCTGGGAGAAGCTTGAGGCATCCGGCGAGGCTGCTTATAAACAAGGGCGCTACGCTGCACTAATGCGCAGTACCAAACGGGTAACGGAAGCCGAGGAACTAGAGAAACGCGCTGAGGCTGTCAAGGCAAAAGCGCACTGAGAACATAGATCATTGTATGTTGTACTTGACGACAACTAGCTGAGTCATCCGATATCGGTTTATTCAGCAACCGACTAGCTGAGTCAT
>CAZTQO010000004.1:56765-234159 GCA_964615655.1 uncultured Candidatus Obscuribacterales bacterium
TTCAGCAACCGACTAGCTGAGTCATCCGATATCGGTTTGTTCAGCAACCGACTAGCTGAGTCATCCGATATCGCTTTGTTCAGCAACCGACTAGCTGAGTCATCCGATATCGGTTTATTCAACAACCGACTAGCTGAGTCATCCGAAGCAAAAATATGCCTGCCAAGTGCATTTTTTAACTCCAAAATTGAACTTTTTTGCACATACCAACGTATGTATATATAGAAGAAGTTTTTGTGAGGAGTATCTCTATGCAAACTGAATTCGAAATAAGGTTCAAATCTGAAGAAGATTGCTTGAACGCAATAAAGGAGGCCAAATGGCCTAACGGATACTTCCAATGTCCCGATTGCGGACACGAAGATTCCACCCAAATTCTAAGCAGAAATGTCAGCCAATGTCGTAAATGCAAGAAGCAAGTATCAATCACATCAGGCACTTTCTTTCATCGGGTCAAAGTTCCTTTGCTGAAACTGTTTCGAATGCTATGGAAAATTGCAACTGGCTCGCCAGCATCTACTGCACAGGTTTCGCGCGAGCTAGAACTAGCATATTCAACAACATGGGTCTGGACTCAAAAATTCAGAATCCTCATTTTTGCATGCGATTCCAGTTCTAACAAAGAAAGCGTGCACTGGAGCAAATTCAAGAAAGTACTTTTCAGGCGCAGTAGCGAAACGGCTAGGAAAAAAGTAAGCGCAGCGAAAAGTCGCGGCTCAAGCAAAAAAGCTGCCCCTAGTTTAATTCCGGCCGCTCTTCAGCAGCCCCTTAAGTTCATAGCAGATGTTTTCCATGGAATTAGCAAGAAATACTCGCAGATTTACCTTTCTTCCTGGGATTTCAACAATATGCAATTTCAGGATAGGTTCAGCTCACTGTTGAAAGCTTGCCTGAACGCAAAACCTATAGGACTAAATAGTGTTCTCGCCTTTTCATCTCCTGAGTTTTTGTCGATCCACAACAATGCAAGCTGTTTATCAATATCCGTGCTCGAAGAAACTCAGGTGTTCGATTCGGAGTTTGCCCCGGATATCAATCGAAAGCGTTAAACTGGGCAGAGCAGAAAAGCCTGGTGCTAGAATTTTTTTTGTATGACAAAAGAAAACCCATACGCCGCCCTGCAGCTTCGTGATTTCAGATTATTGCTGGCATCAAGACTCTTTGCCACCGTTGCAGTACAGATTGTTTTCATGGCGGTTGGTTGGCAACTTTACGCATTGAGCAAAAGCGCTCTGTACCTTGGCTTGCTCGGGCTTGCCGGAGCGGCACCGGCAATATCCATAGCTCTTTATGCAGGTCATATAGCTGATATTTTCGATCGCAAAAAAATAGCAATTTTTGCAGTTTCAGTTCTTACCTTTTCTATTTCAATGCTGGCACTTTCGTCATTCGGCCTTGAATCAAAATATTTGATCCCATTGATATTTGTGACGATCGCAATCATCGGCTTTGCCAGGGGTTTTTACGCTCCTGCCATTTTCGGGCTAATTTCGGACATAGTTCCCCGTGAGCTCTACGCAAATGCAGCAGCCTGGAACAGCTCGCTCTGGCAGGCGGCTGCCATTACAGGACCGATACTTGGTGGCTTTCTTTATGTAGGTTTCGGACCGGGAATCACATACTCGATCTCGACCACTCTAATTCTTTGCAGTTTGCTTTGTTTTACAACCGTCAATTCGCCTGTTCGAACCAAACATGAGCACGTAAATGCAATTGCAAATATCAAAGAAGGGCTCAAATTCGTATTTTCGAACCAGGTGATTGTCGGAGCAATGACGCTTGATCTTTTTGCAGTGCTTTTCGGTGGTGCTGTGGCGCTGTTACCGATTTTTGCTGCAGACGTATTTCATTCAGGACCACAGATGCTGGGAATACTAAGAGCCGCACCATCTATCGGAGCTTTGCTCAGCTCCAGTTTCCTCACACATCACCCGATACGTGCGCGGGCCGGGCTCGTATTCATGGCGGCCGTTGCCGGTTTCGGCTTATGCATGATCCTTTTCGGTCTTTCCAAAAATCTATTTCTTTCCATAGCATTGCTTGCGTTCAGCGG
This sequence comes from uncultured Candidatus Obscuribacterales bacterium, assembly GCA_964615655.1. Lineage (GTDB taxonomy): Bacteria > Cyanobacteriota > Vampirovibrionia > Obscuribacterales > Obscuribacteraceae > JAIEPM01. Next base: position 58,819 of record CAZTQO010000004.1, read on the forward strand.
CTGCCTCGATGGCATCAGTGTCTATATCAGAGCGACTATCTACCAGCTTTTAACCCCAAACCATATGAAGGGTCGGGTTGCGGCGGTAAACAGCATTTTTATCGGCTCTTCAAATGAGATTGGCGAATTCGAATCGGGCCTGGCCACCAAGCTGCTTGGGCTTGTGCCTGCAGTTGTCTTCGGCGGAGCCATGACCATTCTTGTTGTGATTGCGACCTGCATAAAGGCTCCGAAGCTCCGTAAACTGGACATGCGGAGCCTCTATCCCGAACCCGATTAAGGTCGTTTTAGTAACAGAGCGTGAATTCATGACATCTTTTTGCTCAAAATCAGCCAAATGGGGTTAACATGGGGACGGAGTTTGCAAGAGCTGGTTCAATTGCTTGCTTACACTATCTACAGAAAGTCGGCATGGTGGCTATTTGTGGAGTAAAAGGAGGCCTGATGGCTGATCTCAATGATCAAAATGATCGAAACGATGAACAGGATTTCCGGAAATCCCTGACAGAAATAACCGAACGCCAGAACAGATTGCTGGAACAGCAAGAATCTATTCTCCAGAAGATGGCGGAAAACAGTGTTAAGAAAAGCAGCAAAGATCACTGGGACCGGCTGTCTGCGGTCGCACCGATTCTGAGTGCGACTATTATCGCTCTGGGCGGCACATATTTCACGGTTGCTTACAACAAACAACAGTTGCGTTTGCAGGAAGTTCAAACCATCGAGAAATTCATACCTCATTTACTTGGAGATGAAAAGAGTAAGCGCGCAGCTATTTTAGCCATTTCATCCATTGCTGATGATAAGCTTGCCGCAAAGGTAGCAGGTATTTTTGTCAGCCCCGGAACCGTATCGGCTCTCGAATCTCTGGCAGCAAAAGATACAAGCACTGACAAAAAAGCAATTAAGAAGGCTCTTGCAAGCGCACTGGGAAACCTTGCAGACACTTACCGCATGGACAAACGCGATGAAGACGCTATTGCCGCTTACAAAAGAGCAATCGACTTACAAGAACAAACATTTGGAAAAAACAGCCCGGAAGTTGTTTCAAACTTGAATAGTATTGCTGAACTTTGTGTTTCTACGAAAAATTATCTGGAAGCCGAGTCGTATCTTACAAGGGCAGCTGCAATTCAAAAGGCTGTTTATGGTGCCGACTCATTGCAATACGCAGCCCAGCTCCATCATCTTGCAGCCTTATACAAAGAAGAAGGGCTGGATGAAAAAGCACAGTCATACCTTGCTCAAGCAAATGAGATTGAACGCAAATTCCCTGGTACTAAAAGCGATACTGCTACTGCTGCGGAGAATTTCGCGACTTCTAAAATCGTCGGTTCAAACAGCGACGAAGCAGCTAGCACGCAGCCCGAAATGAGTACACTTTCCGGGGGTACTACAAATGCAGCATCAAGCGGTAGCGACAGCTCGACTTCCGATACGAGTTCAACAATAGACTCCAAAACAGTGAGCCCCGACACTCAATCGAGTACGGCAGATCCAAGCTCAAGCCAGTCGCTAAGCCACGAGCAGCAGAGATTTGATCCATTCAAGCATAACCATGATCAAGCAAGGCAAGATTACAGCAGCCAGCTCTACCCGGCCGCTAGCCCGGAGCAGCAAAAGAAAGATTCAGTAAAAATAGCTGAGAAAGTGCCCAGAAAGAAGGACGATCTTTCAGGCGAGAGAATCCATCGTAAAGCTCTCCCGACTGAATCCGCGATTTAAATGTGCTAAATTATAGACACAATAAAATCGCAGCAAATCGACCGGGTAATTTATGACAGAGACTATCCATGCCTCAAGGCTTGCGGAATTTCTAGTGGAACTGGGGGTATTCAAGCAGCCGGAAGTAGAAGAAGCAATCCAGATTGCCATACAGATTAATCTGCCACTGGCACGAGCGCTTGTTCTTTCGAACAAGATGCCCGAAAAAGACTTGCGCATTATTCTGCAACTGCAGTCCCTCTTGAAAGAAGAAGCTCTAGATCTAGAGTCTGCCCGAAAAGTGTACGAATCGGTAAAAAATGAGGGAATTTCTCTTTCCAGCGCGTTGAAAAAAGCCGGGGTATCCAGCCGCACAGGTGACGAACAGCTTCAGCGCAGCACACTTGCTACACTTTTAATGGATTCAGGCATTGTCAGCCAGGAACAGGTAGACGAGGCAATAAAAGTCGGCTACGAAACAGGAACTCCTGTGGGCAGAATGCTTGCTGTTTCAGGAGTTGTAAGCCACAGCATTCTTGCAAGGGCGCTCGAAATCCAGACCATGCTGAGGGAAGGCAAAATGAGTCATGGTCAGGCAGTTGAGCTCTTAAAAGCCGAAAGCCTCAGAGTCTTGCCTATCGATGAAACAGCCGAACAAAGAGGTTTCTCAAAACAAGAAAGCAATAAAAGAGTTAGGCTCGGTGAGCTTTTGATGCTTTCAGGCGTGCTTACAGAAGGCGATATGCTCAATGTCGTCGAAATGGGATTGACCACGCCAAAACCGCTCGGTGACATTTTGATCGAGACCGGTTTGATATCTCAAGCCTTGCTTGATATGGCACTGAAACTACAAGACAATATCTCGGCCGGTATTCTTGACATAAGAGCAGCGGCTTCGGCATTACAGGAACTTGCAATCACAGGCAAGTCTGTCGACCCGGCAAAATGCAGTTTGCCTGAAGAATCAGAAGTCAGACTTGGAGACCTTTTGCAGGAAACAGGCCTTGTCGACACAGAGGACATTCAAGAAGCAATTGCACTGAGCGCTACTTATCCGGCAATGATAGGCAAGATGCTTGTGGTGGCAGGTTCAATAGACGAAGGCACTCTGCTTGCGGCCTTGCGCTGCCAGTTCCTGATGCGCAACAAGGCGCTATCACCGGAGCAAGCCAGCCAGGCGCTTTTATATGCGCAACGTCACAGAATAAGCCTCGATGATTCACTTGAAGAGCTCGGCATTCTAATACCGCAAGCACTGCGCCGGGCTCATTCATCCTGATGGGTTCTCGCTTCAATCATGTCTGCTTTATTATCGGCTTTGTTTTGATTGGTTCTTCGATTATAAAAACAGACTGTTGTGCGGCCGAAATCGAAAACAAAGACAAAGACAAAGACAAAGCCAAAAGCAATAAAAGCCAGCAAAGCCAGGAAACAGAGAATCTCCTTGGTCACAGGCAATTGACGCTTGACGATCTGGCGCTTTTCAACAACGAGAAGCAGAGCCCAGGAGCTGCCGCAGACAAAACTCAAAGTGAAAAGCTCGACGAGATCAAAGCTTTGATAAAGATAGAAACCGATCTTGAAAAACCCAGAGCCATGAAAGAATCGAAAGCAAGCAAGCTCAAGAAAGCGTTTGGCAACGGCCGCGCTGCTAAATACAGCGTGCAAGAACTGATTGACGCCGGTGTCTTCATGTTTAAACCGGTTGCCAATCTTCACCCGAATTGCAAGACAATTGAGGACGAGCAGTCAGTGCGCGCAAGAGACGGCAAAGCAGTCGAAGTCGACAACGAATACTGGGGCAAAAAGCAGATCCCCGCAAATCTTGTTTATGGAGTAATGCATTCAACCGAAGACGGCGATGCAAGCGCATCCGACACTATCGATTTCTGGAACAACGATTGCAGCGCAGGTCTGCGCTGCTCATCCACACCGTTTGTTGTCGGCAGCTGCAAAAACGGACCGGAGATTTATGTAACTGCAAACTACGAAACTCGATGGCAGAGGCACTGTTCTTCAAAGCTTACAGGGGTAGAACCTGTCGTTAACTGGAATTCAATCGGCATCGAAATGTCTCATTCAACTGAGAAAAAGAAAGATTACACAGAAGAAGAAATGAAGGAAGTCGCGCAACTCTGGACATACATACAAGCCCGCTCGCATATACCTGATTTCAGATTAATTACACATGGTGAGCTGCAGGGTCATTTGCCAACAGAGCACAAAAGCTTCAGGTCTGACCCGGAAGGATTCAACTGGGAGCGTTTCGGAGCCGACATGCTTGCCTTACGAAAGAAAGGCAAATTGAAAATCCCGAGTTCAGGCAGCTCAGATAGTAAAAAAACTATCCCACAAATGGCTCTGGAGCAAGCCGGCAAGAAATGAGGCAGCGACTCAGACGCTCGCGATACTTTTCAATCTGAGTTTTCTCAAAAAGCAATCAAGCTTCTGCAGCTGCTCCGCAGCATTGCTTTCATCGGGAAGCAATGATTTTTCTGCAGCTAACTGCATTTCATTTAATAGTCGTTCGTATTCTTTTGAGTGAAACTCAAGAATTTTTTCCGGATTTCCGAGTGCATTCAAACTTTGTTTTTCTCGGGATGAAACTTTGAGTTCAATTAGCTCATCTATGTACGGAAGTGAGAACTCCTGATTCAGATTCAATAGATTTGCTTCGACAAGGCCTGTGCGCATCAAATAGATCCCGGTTAGCAACACCCGGTAAACATAAAGCAGGGGTTTTACGAGTTTCTCCGGACTCTTTTGCAATAGCTGCCATTGATGGGCTGCAAAGCCCTGATAGTGATGAAGGTGTTTTCTGCTAATGCAATTTCGAGCTATTGATTTGAGTTCGTCATGCTCCGGCATTGCCATAACGACAAGTGGTGAAAAGAGCTGTTCGAGAACATAGCCGTTTGTTTTCATAAGTAGCAAACAAAACTTCTTAAGGTCATGGGTCACCAGATCAAGCTCAATGCCTCCTTCAAATCCCGAAAACTCCAGCGTTTCTTCTGCAGCCTTCAGACCAACGATTTCAAATAGAGGCAATATATGCACGCCCCTGAGATCGAAGTCCGAATCGGGAGACGCAAAACCATAAAGATGCGCACCACTCACTGTTGCAAAAAGCAGCGGATATTTCTGCCTCTCTGCTGTTTCTTTAAGAAGCGGAGGAAATTCCATTTCAAACCATACTCCGACGCGCTTTAATCAAGAAGCTGTTTGCAAACTCATAGTCGGGTCTTTCCGGCAGTTTTGTCCGCAAAAGGGCAAGATCAAATTTCTTGTGCAATTCAAGCCTTCTTTCATTTAGCGTTTCCCAGTCGATTTTGCCCAGACGAATTTCCATAAGCTCGTCTTTGTGAACACCAACATCAACCGGAACAGTTTCGTTTTCAAGTATCGAAATACCGGAGTAAAGCAGGCGCAAAAGATGCATCACGTGCTTCCACTTAAGCTCACCCCGGTTTCTGAGATCCTGTTCTAGTTTGCGGAACTGAGAAAGAACGTAGCCATTGTAAGTCTGGTATACAAGTTTAGAAAGGAAACGTTTTCTTTCTGCAAGCAATTCTTCTGCAATCTCGCTTTTATGCTCAACAAGCTGAGTGTAAAGACACTCAAGTACGTTTGGATTTGCTTTTAATGCAAGAACCAAGAACTTTTGCAGCTCCCAGTAGCATTCTTCATTCTCTGTTTTTTCAATCTGTTCCGGAACGCCGTATAAAGACCAGTGCATCTCTGCCGGCGGCAAAAATATTCCACGCCTGTCGAAATCCGAGTCTTCAAAATTAAGACCGAAAGCACGAGAGCCCACAACACAGCGATAAATAATGCACTCATACAGATTGTCGCATTCGAAAGCCTGATCCTGCCTGTCAAACTGCAAATTCTGCACATGTTTACGTATCTGCAGCTGCTCTCTGTATATTGAGGCCCTGCTGCCGTCTGCAAAAAGCACTGTATATGCGCCCCTGTTATTTGCGGGTGATTCAAGAATTTTGCCTACGGCTCCAGCCGGCTTGATACAGCCAGTTTCCTCAATTTGATGGCAACTAATTACCTGGGTTCCCACAGGCAAGACCAGGCTTTCTTTCAATTCTTTATCCTCAGGATTCTTCTTGTTCAATTTAGATTTCGCAATTTCGTGGTTTTCGAATTTCCGTACATCGTATTTCCGCCTAATTCAATTTTCTTACCGCATATTCAAAGTTTCACAGATTCAAGGTTTCGCAAATTCCAATTTTGCTGTTTCTTATTGAAGAGGATTCAAATGCCAGCCTCCGTAACAATTGAACAAATAAATCCAGGAACCGATTGAAACCAGAGCATTGAAAAGAATAAATGCCATAATGCAAATATCGTTCAGACCATATCTAGCTCCCGGCACTTGCTTTCTGCCGGGCAGCAAGGAGGTTCCACCGATGATCAATGCCATAACAGGCAGTTCCGAAGTCACAAGGTAGCGCCCCTGCGGCCCGCCCAGGTTCTTGGTGGAAGCCCAGATCATCGAAGCAATGTTTATAACTAACACAAGAGTCAAGAAAACCCAGCAGAGTATCTTGCGGGCGTCGTCTTTCAAGAGTTTGCCCGCACTGCTTTTAGTATTTTTGAGCACGACAAGCTTCGAAATCGCTCCCAGAATCGGCAATATTGAAAAAGCTCCCCAAATAAAGTAGAGAGGCCGCCAGAGATACTTGTTCATATAACCGAAAAGTCCCCAGTAGCTGAAAAAGCTCATGCGCCACCAGCGATGATCTTTGATAATGTGACTCAGGCTGAAAGCCGAATTTGACTCCGGGTTCAGCTCCCGGTTGAAAGTTTGCGCCCAGGTTTTGTACATGGTTCTGGTGCCCATAAAATCACCGGGGTACTGAATATTGTTCTGGAAAAACCACCAACCGCTCACTAATAAGGCAATAAGCGTAGCCGCAACAAGCGAGCCCAGAGCAAGACCAATACTAACCGGCTCGAAAAAGAGTGAGCAAAGAACAGCCAGAGCCACAACCGGCAAAACTGCCAGCCCTGAGTACTTTGTGATTGCAAGCCAACCCGAAAGTGCCCCTATTAAAATCGTTTTTCTGAAATCAATGCCTCTGTGCAAAGTTTCAAGCCCGAAAAGAATCAGCAAGCTCGCAATTGCAGAAGAAGTCGAATCGTTGTTGGCATAAGACTGAATAAAAACAAGTTGCGGATGGCAAATGATCGCAGCCGGTAGGGCAAGCGCAGCCAGCTTGTATTTTGGAAAAAGCAGCACTCCAAGATTGTAGGAGGCATATAACATAAAAAGCCCCATCAAAATGCTGCCTACCCGCTCAAGCAGAGTAAGACTATCAGCCGGACCCATATAAGCAGCCAACACATGCGGTATATATCCAAGTTGCGGCAGTGATCCGTAAACTGCCGAGGGACCGCCTGCGAAAACCTCGCTTGCAGAAGGAAGTCTCAGATTCTCTTTCAGGAACTTTATAACCCAGTAATGTGCAAACTCGTCAGGAGCTTCGCTCATGGGTAGCATAAAAAGCCAGGGAAGCCTGAAGAAGAAATAAGCCCCCATTATGCAGCTAAATTCAGTTAACCTTAAAGAGTTTTCCGCGTGCTCGGCACCGGTCCCGCCCGGATCGTTTTGAGCTTGTGATGATACGTTTTGCACTTAGAGTGTTTTTCCTGCTTTCTTCCTGAATTAAAGCCGAATTCAGCAAATAGTCTTTAAAACCAGAATCAAATTACGGCTTACGGCGCTATTCCAGCTTTGATTTCGTCGCCCATAAGCACCAGGTCAGCAAGTTGCCTCATAGGCTCAATATATCTGGTATAGGCTTCTTCTACATGAATGCTGTGTTTTATGGTCTCTATTGTATTTCGCCCTCTTTCGACATCGCGCCTGATACGTCTTGCCATCCTCTGGTCAACCGGAGTATCTATAAAAATTTTCAGACTGCAAATTTCGTCAAGGGGGTTATGAAACGCAAAAATGCCTTCAACTATCACAATCCCGCTCTGTGGCGCCGGGAGCATCTGTGTTCCCATGCGCCTGCAACTGCGCATATCGTAGACCGGAATCCAGACATCCTCTGCCTGATGAAGCTTCTGGCAGGCCTCCGCACAGGCATCCAGGTCCACCGCCGAAGGATGGTCAAAGTCGTAGCTACCGTCAGGATTAAGATCAAGCTTATCCAGGCTTTTGTAAAAGTGGTCGGTGGCTACTATAGTCGCACCTACGAACTTGCGGGCGAGCGTCGACTTTCCGGACCCGGAGCCGCCACATATGGCAATAATCTGCGCAGAACGTTTTCTCATCTTATTAAGCAGTTGTTCTTTATGTAAGGTATTGCACCCCGCCATGAATTAGACTAGATGAGCCTGCAATAGAGATCAAGCCCTCTTGTCAACAGCGGAGCTTTCGGTCTCGGGAAGATGTAATTTTGTCCGGATTAGACAGCGTTGAGAACTGGGGCGCGATTCGATGCTTAAAGTGTTTCTAGCACTGATTTTCATAGTAATACTTATTGCACCGGGTGCAATCTGGTGGGTAGCGCAACGGCCGGTTCCGGTTCTTGAAGGTATCGGCGAATTGAGCGGGCTTTCAAAGCCGGTGCTTACAAGATATGACTCCCGAGCTATTCCGTATGTAAAAGCAGATTCGGAGCAGGATCTTTATGCTGCCCAGGGTTATCTTGTAGCAAGAGAACGCATGTTTCAGATGGATATCTTGCGCCGGGCAGCCGAAGGACGCTTTGCCGAAGTTTTTGGTCTTAGCGCACTCAGTCAGGACAGGCTGATGTGCACAATCGGGTTTGAGCGCATCGCAAAAGAAGAGCTTGCTCATTTAAGCGAAGATGCAAAAGCTGCGCTTTCTTCATATACAAGGGGTGTAAATGCTTTCCTTCAAGAAAACCCCGATAAACTCGCGCTTGAGTTCACGGTTCTGGGTTATAAACCTGAACGCTGGGAAGATGTGGACAGCCTGGCAATCATGAAATATCTGGCCTATGAGCTCGATGAGTCGTGGAAACTTGATCAACTTCGCTGGCAGGTAAGAAACAAACTTGGCGACAATATGGCGAGCATTCTCTTTAACGACAGTTATGCAGTTTCAGCCTGGAGTCCGGAAGTAAAAGTGCAGTCGCCGCTTTCCTGCCTTTCCAAATCAGCGCCTCAAAAAAAACCTGATTCCGCTGGAGGCGAGCTCAAAGGCAACGAAAAGAGCAGCGAAAAAAGCAATCAAAGCAATAAGCCGGCAGCTGTGACAGGAAGCGGACCCAGAGCCATGCTTCCGCCGGGTCTGACAAAAGACTGCAACTCGGGTCAGAGATCAATTTCAAATCTGTTTATTAGCGATTCTCTCCGAAAAAAAATTGCAAGTCTTGCAGAACAAAAAGAGTTTTTCCGCCAAGCTGAAAGAACCTGGGGAAGCACAGCCTGGGTATTAGCACCTGCATTTTCCAAATCGAATGGTGCAATGATTGCAGCAGACAAACACACTGCTCTCACCGTACCGGGCGAATATTTTTTGATCTCACTTTCATCTCCAAAAATTCACGTGGCCGGTGCAACAATTCCTGGCATACCAGGCGTGATTTTCGGTCGCAACGACGCAATTGCCTGGGGGGGAGCTTCAATGCACGCCGACGTTCAAGATCTATTCGTCGAGCATTTTGCATCCGAGCTCGACATCAAATACAAAAGCCTGAGCAAAGTCGAAACTGCAAAGGAGTTTAGAGAAGCAATTCCGGTTCGTTTCGGAAACGACGTCGAACACAAAGTCACAATTACAAAACACGGGCCGGTTTTACTTCGTGACAAAGACAGCGCCATAGCTCTTTCATGGACAGGCTTCGATTCAACAAAACCCTGGCTCAACACTATATGCGCCTTGAATCGCGCCTCAGACTGGAGCGATTTCAACAAAGCACTTTCTGCATACGGAGGTCCGACGCAGCTATTTGTTTACGCAGACAGAAAAGGCAACTCAGGCAGCCATGCAGCAGGCATAATCCCGGTGCGCGCCCGTGGTGCCGACGGCACCACCATGTCCGAGGGCTGGCTGGAAAACGGCGAGTGGGTAGCCGCGGTGCCCTATGATGAAATGCCGCAGTCCTTTGCAGGTCCGGGTGGCGCCGGTAAAGCAACAGGTGATTTTGCAGTAGCCGCCGGACAAAAACTATTTGCAGTTCCTGGCAATGCTTCTAAATATCCGCAATACTGGGGAAAGCAATGGGACGCGCCCTATCGAGCAAACCGGCTGGCGCTTTCATTACCAAAAGGAAAAAATGCTCAGAAGCTTGATCTTCTCGATTTCAACGCTTATCAAGGTGACGAGTTCAATATGATCGCAAGCTTTGTGGTCGCCGAACTAAAAAAATCAATTGATGCAAACAAATCAATTGACTCGTCGCAAGTAAGCTCAATGCAGCTTTTGCAAAACTGGGACTTTATTGAAAGAAAAGAATCGGCCCCGGCAAGTATTTATGAATCTTTTGTCGGCACACTTGCACGGCGATTAATCGAACCCAAACTAGGCCGCGAAATGGCAAACAGCTACTTTGAAAACTGGCCTCTATGGATTACATTCGTCGAGTATTATTTGCGCCAGAAGCCGCAAGACTGGCTACCAAGCGAAGAACGCACCCATGATACTTTCATGCTTACGACATTTGCAAAAGCAAACACACGATTGAAACTCCTGTTCAAAGACGAAACAAACACAAAAAACTGGCTCTGGTCCAATGCACACCTGGCTAAATTCAGAGCACTCGGTCTGCAGCGAATCGCCTGGTTGAGATATTTGCTCGACATCAGAAACGTTGGTGTAGGCGGAAGCAAGGATTGCCTGAACGCCTGCGACATAGATCGTATTTCGGTGGGAGGTGCCTTTGCAAGCAATAACGGACCCACAGTGCGTTTGCTCATCGACATGGCGGACAGCGAAGCCTTTTACGGCACGCTGGCTCTGGGTCAGTCCGGTCATTATTTTTCGCCCTACAGGCAAGATCAATTAAGATCTTGGCTCAAAAACGATCCATTAGCGATTGCTTTTTCAGAAACTCAAATAGACAAACAATGCCGGGCAAAGTTCTATCTATCAAGCCCGGGCTACAGGAGATAGAGGAAAGAAGAAATGCCCAAAGTTCTGGTTGCAGATGAAATCAGCCCGGAAGGAATCGAAATTATGAGGCGCGCCGAACTCAATGTCGATTACATTCCGGACTTGAGCCCTGAGAAATTGCTGGAAATCATTCCGGATTACAGTGCTCTGCTTGTAAGAAGCCGCTGCAAGGTAACTCCTTCAGTGCTTGAAAAAGCAAAATCATTGCGAATTGTCGGCAGGGCCGGAGTGGGCGTGGACAATATCGATCTGCAGGCAGCTACAGAGAAAGGCGTGCTGGTAATCAACTCTCCGGAAGGCAACACCGCAAGCGCCTCCGAACACACAATCGCTTTAATGATGTCGCTTTCCCGGCAGATACCCAGCGCCGACACATCCATGAAAGAAGGTCGCTGGGATCGCAATAAATTCCTGGGTTCGGAGCTCTTTAACAAAACCCTGGGAGTAGTAGGTCTGGGTAAGATCGGCGGTCGAGTGGCAGCGACTGCACAGGCGCTCGGCATGAAAGTAATCGCCTACGATCCTTTTATGAGCGTCGAAAAAATTCGCGAACTAAACGTGCGATCGGCTTCACTTGAGGAAATCTGGCAGGAAGCAGACTATATAACCCTGCACACTCCGAAAACCAAAGACACGGCAGGACTTATAAGCAAGCAGGTAATTGCCAAACTGAAACCGGGCGTGCGAATTATAAACGCTGCCAGAGGCGGATTGATTGACGAAGCGGCACTTGCCGAAGCAATCGAATCGGGCAGAGTAGCTGGAGCCGGTCTTGATGTATTTTCCGATGAACCCCTTAAAGACTCTCCACTGAGAAATCTTGGTGCCCGCGTGGTTCTGACTCCGCATCTTGGTGCATCCACACACGAAGCCCAGTTCAACGTGGCAATCGATATAGCCGAGCAAATTGCAGATTATCTTTCAGGCAAGCATGTAAGAAGCCCTGTAAATTTGCCTTCAATGAGACCGGAAGTACTGAAGCAACTCGGAAAATTCGTCTGGCTTTCAGAAGCAATGGCAGCGGTGGCCGGCGAATTTTTGCAGGGTAATATCAAAGAACTGGATATAGTATCAAGCGGCGAGCTGGCGGCAAAAGACACAGCCCCGCTTGCCACCGCTGCATTGAGAGGTCTCTTTGCCTCGCGTATGGAAGGCGTTACTTATGTTAATGCACCGATCGTGGCAAAAAACCACGGCGTCTACGTAAAGCAATCAAACCTGGGTGTGGACGGCGAACGCTCCGAGATAACACTCAGACTCAAAGGAGACAACGGCAGCTCATATTTGACCGGAACGGTGCTTGCTCACGACGAGCCTCTAATCACAAGAATAAACGATTTTCCGGTAAATCTCACACCGCAAAGATATATGCTTTTTACAAGCCACAGAGATCAGCCAGGTATGGTAGCCAAAGTAGCAGGGCTTTTAGGCGACTTCGACGTGAACATAAGCACCATGTCGGTGGCCAGGGTCGGTGTCAGAGAAGAAGCAGTGATGGTGATGGGACTCGACGATCCTCTGAACAAAAAACTGCTTGCAGAAATTGAGAGAGCTCCCGGAATTCATCTTGCCAGATTCGTTTCTTTAGATCACCTGCCGCAAGAAACAGTAAAACTGAGGTAAGCATCTCTTATGCGGGCACGGCAAGCAAAAGTCTTTCTATTGTGCCTGCTTGCAATTCAAGCAAGCTGGAACTGCTCTTTTGCTCCCGCTGCCCTAGCGCTTGACCTGGATAACATGGTCAAAGAAAGCATCAAGACTCAGTTTTTGCCCCTGCAAAACCAGGGGCAAAATTTGAATCCGGTTCAGCAGGCTCCTATAAAAGTCGAACGCCAAACTCAAAAACTTCAAGACATAATACCCCGGCAGGATATTCCATACAGCTACCCACCGATGATACCGTTGCAGGGTATTTCGATAAGCGGGCTTGGAAGCAAAGCAATTGCCAGCCTGGGCGAAAATTATTTTGTGGTCAAAAGCAACAGCGGTGCTTCAAAAATGAGCGAGCTATATCGTGAAAACAGGCTTGCCGGAAAGGCAAACTATGTAACCATCGATTGCATACTTCACCCTTATTTTGCTTACCGCAACCGAATCGGCGCCGAGCTTATCAAACGACAATTAATGCCTCTTATCAAAACACTCTTGCTTTCAATGCTGAGAGTAGCTGTTTCAGATCACAAACAGAGCGACGACCCCGATGTAAAAGCAGATATTGAAAGCAACATGGCCTTCATCTGCCTGCCTCTGAAGCTCATGGACCCGGCGTTTCAGATTCCGGCATTCGGGCGCGTGGCACAAATGGTACAGGCAGATTATGACTCGGTGGTATTTGCCCGCAGCGGGCACAGCGCCGTATTCGAACGTAACGAAGACTTTCAATCCTATCGCCCGCAGGGCTGGTATAAAAGCAGCCCTGAACTCATAAATTTTTACCGCATCAAAACCTGGCTATCACATTTGAATTACCCGATTAACGACGTAACATTCGATAACGGCGGTATAAGGGCAAACAACTTCAGGCGTTCGGTTCTGCTATACCGTTGCATCGACCTTGCCCGCATCGACGGAAAACCAGCCTACGATCACTGGACCCGCCTTGTAAAAGGTATGTTTCTGCTTGGCTCAAAAGTCGAGCACTGGCAGGAGAGAAACTTATATTGCCACGACTACAAAACAGTATTCAAAACAAGAAGCACTGATTTGAAAGTCACACTCACGGCGCTATCCGAGCCGCTTTACCGTACAAAGCTTTTGCTTGCGGTACGCAAACAAAAGCCGCTGAGCCTGGGGTCAACTTCCATATTCGATTTAGAAGACCAGCAGCTGGCAAAAGAATCCGGAGCTGCTTTCAGGCTGATTCCAGAAATAGGCTACCCGGAAGATCCCTGGATAAGATACGCAGCAAAGCTCTATCCGAAACCTGGTGTAAGCACAAATATTTTCCCGGTGGCTCTGCTTGATCTCAATGCCTGGGGCGCAGGCCAGGCAGGCAATTTTTTGCTGGACAGCAGCTGGGCCATGGACGAAAGCATGCCCAGAACCGTAAGCGAACTGAAGCGCTGGGTTCTCAGGCGAGCGCTAGGCGGTCAGGTACAGCCTGTGGAATGCACGGTCTGGAACATTCTTTCTCCTTCATGGATCTTGATTCCAGACGGCATCCAAACAGCATTGCGCTGCGAAATGTGGGCCAATCGCAGGTTGGAAACAGCTTTCTGCGGCTGGCTCGACAGCAGGCTTGCCATAGCTCCGCCTCATATAGCAGCAAGCATGCCGGCCGCGCCTGCAAATACAAAGCCATCCGCTAAAACAAATGCCGAAGAAAGCTCAAGCGAAGAAAACAAAATCGGCGAAGCTCTTTCTAGCGTACCGGAGCCGGCGCCCCAGAAGCCGGCTGCCTCAAGTCACAAGGCAGTGGCAGCAAGCATGGTTACAAGGCCTCAAAATGCAAACTCGACTCATAATCAGAACACAAAGGTGCTTTCAGGAAAAGCACAGGCCGCCTCAGCGCTTCAGACTACAAAAGCAGGCCCGTTGCCGCACGCAGCAGCAACTCCGCCAGGCAGCAGAGCAAGCACAGCAGGCGCAACAAACGGAACCGCCCCGGCAAGTGCTAGCAATTCGACAAATCCGACTAATCCGACAAATCCGGCTCAGCGCAAGGTCAAGCCATATGTGGCAAGACGTGCTGCCAGAAGCCATTTTCTCGATCCATATCCTGAGTTTTACAACCGTCTTTTGCTCGACACCCAGCAAATCGAAAAGGAGCACCTGGCACAGGGCTTTCCTCTTGAGCCGAATTTGAAACGAGGCCTTGATGATTTTGCCCGACTTTTTCAGAGATTCGTCAAAATAGCCAAGAATGAAGTTGAAGGCATAAATCTTGTGCAAGAAGATCTAAATCTGCTTGCAAATATAGATATGATCCTTGAAAAAATCGATCTACCTCTGGCAAATGTTTTTCATGTAAACGCACTGCCTGAGGCTGGCTCAACGACTCAGGCAGATCCATCAGCCGGTTTCACAATGGCGCTTGGCCGTCCGGGCTTGCTTTATATCATCTTGATGAACAAAAACACCAAAGAATGGACGCTTGCCAGAGGAGCTGTATATACATATTATGAACAGTACGGCACAGAAATGAATGAAGAAAGCCTTATATCCAGAATTGATCGAGGTGCTATCACAACCCCATACTGGACCGAGAGATTTGATTTTTTACAGGCAGAAAAAAAATAGCCAGAGGCAGAAAAAATAGCCCGAACCAGAAGGCTGAATAGGTCCAGAGCCCACCGCTCTAGCTTTTGAGTCTTGGGTATAACAGTGCCAGAAGGGTTACGACGGTCAGGCAGCAGATGGCAGGGAATCAGGAATCGGAGAATCAACTGCAGCAGCTACACAGTGCCTGGGAGGAGGCACGAACTGAGTTTGGTGCGGAAAGCCCTGAGTGCTTAGCGGCGCTTGAAAAATATTCAGTGTTCCTGCTTGAGATTGGTGAGAGACCTACAAGCTCTGAGTCCACAGCAAAAGCCATACTGGGTCAACAAAGACCGAAGCCGGATTGCAATGTTGAAGCTGCGTCGAATGACCTGCAAAAGGCTAACGATTCGGCCGAAAATAAATTGCGGCTCAGCTCAGGTGTTCTGGTAAACGAAAGGTACCGGATCATCCGCTGGATTGGTCAGGGTGGAATGAGCAGAGTCTATCTGGTGAATGATCTTGCACTTCAAAAGGAGCTGGCACTGAAGATCGTTCATTCAAACCTGAAAAACGATAAAGATACTCTCAAGCAATTTTCACAGGAGACAATGGCCGGCAGTCAGCTGAACCATCCAAACCTCACTAGAGTATATGATTTTGGCCTGGAAACAAATGGTCATCCTTTCATCGCCATGGAATACATTGATGGACGTACTCTGGGACAGTTGCTCAGTAAAGAAAAACGTCTTGCACCGGAAAAAGCGGTGCATATATTTTGCCAGGTCTGTGAGGCTCTGGCGCACGCTCACAGTCAGAAAATAATTCACGGTGATATCAAACCGAGTAACATCATCCTGATCAAATACAACGGAGACGCAGATTTTGTCAAAGTCGTCGACTTCGGCTTTTCGCAAGTACTTAACGAGCAGGACGGCAGCGACGGGCAAACAACAAGCGGTGTCCATGTATTCGGTTCTCCTCATTACATGAGCCCCGAACAGTGTCAGGGCGAACAACAAGACGCACGCAGCGACATATACTCGCTTGCCTGCGTTATGTTCGAAACGCTCTCGGGTTCGCCACCTTTTACAGGGTCAATTGACGAAATCATGCACAAGCAAATCTATGAGCTGCCGGGACGCATCAATAGCGAAAGCGTAGAAAATCCGCAACTACTCAAACAGTTGGAGTTGATCATATTCCGCTGTTTAGCCAAACTGAAGGAAGATCGCTATCAATCAATGGCTTTACTCAAAATTGATCTGAACAATCTGCTGGAAAAACAACAGGAGACGAGCCTGATTGAAAGACTCTGGGGCGGGTTAAGAGCAAAGTTTCTAAAGCAAGATCCTCCGGAGCATTAGGCTTTGAGCTCATCTGCTGGCATTTATTTACGCAACTTTGTAAGAGCGAGGTAAGGCTCCGGTTATACTAAGGACAAGGTCTGGTTATAAGATCAGGCGTGGCAGACTTTCTGAAAACATAAGATGCTAAGCTCGATAGAAAGATGCCGGAGAACGCCTGTGACGACTTCCAGTTCCTTATCGAAAGCTTCTATATCAAAAGAGCGCCTCTCAAGACCGGGTCTTGAATTACCGGGCGCCGGTCCATTTGAATCAGAAAAGTGGTTGAAGTACTTTGAAGAGAATAAGAAGCTGCGTTCTTCCATCAGGCTTCCTGCAAAAATAGATTTGAGCGAAGAAATTAAAGCACCGCTTCTGCGCTCTCTGCAGCGATTTCAGATAGGAGAAACCGGAGACGGCAGGCATCTGCGCCGTTATGCTGAAAAAACAAAAGATCTCAGTTATATGCGCTGCGTGGATCTCTTTGTCAAAGAAGAACAATCGCACGGACAGATCCTGGCTGAAATAATTTCCGCAATTGAAGGAACATTATTATCCTGGCACTGGAGCGATCTTGCCTTCATTGCACTCAGACGCTTGCTTGGCTTGAAAACAGAGATATTCATAATATTGATAGCCGAAATAATCGGCAAATGCTTTTACCGAAGCATAGCGGACAAAATAGAAAACCAGAGCATCTGCAATGCCTTTGCATTTATTGTATGTGACGAAATCGCTCACTTGCGATTTCACAGCGAGTTTCTGAACCGGAAGCTAGCCACCTACCCTGCTTTATTAAAGCTGGCAATTCGTTATGCATGGACTCTCATTTTTCTTAGTGCTTGCTTTGTGTTTGTAATCGACCACAAAGCGGCATTAAAAGCACTTGGAACTAATCCTGGCGAATTCATCGATAAATGCACGATTGAATTTCAGCGCTCGGCTAAACTGGTTTTCTCAGGCGACTAAGAAAAGTGACAGGTGAGATAAGACCGCGGAGTTTCCTGAGCTAGTGATAATCAGTTATTTTGCGAACTGCCGGCGGCTTTCTGTGCGTTCTCTATTGCCTTTATTGCATCCGGCTGTTCGAGCCTTTTAATAGTCGATTCATATCCATGGTCAACCAGCTTTTTGAGGGTTGCAAGCGAGACACTGAATGTTGTGGTTGCCACATCAGGCAGACCTGTTTCTGAAATAATATGCCCCCTGGGGTCCGGATACCTGTTTTTGAAAGTGTTGTAATAGCTCATTTCTCTCATGTGCATGAAATAGTCCCAGGGCATCAGGGGCCCACTGGGCAGCTGCCTTACAAAGCCGATTTTGGACACGATTGCCGGCGCCTTTGCTAAATCAGCTGGAGTCGGATGATAATAAAAGCCGTCGATTAATTCGCGCCCGTTATATAGTTGCGGTTTCATATTTAAGCCTACAGTGGCTGCAGTGGAGGCAGTTAGTGCATCCACCAGGTTGTAGTTGGTCCCTTCAAAAACAACCGGAGCTCTCGTGATTTTGTCTGCGGCCACAATGCGCAAATTGGCCTGAGGTTTCAGTTTATATGTATCAACAAAGTCCTGCAGCCAGGGGCGAAAATCGACTGAATAAGGATAAAGATTCCAGGGGTCGGCAAGATGAAAGGCCCTGGCCAGAACATCTGCACGTGGGTAGCGAAATTCGTTTGAAAGCAGGATATCTTTGATTTGAGTCGGGCTGTATTTGTTTGCATATAATGCTGCAACAAGCGAGCCGCCGGAAACTCCGGTGATTGTGCGCACCGGCACGCCTCTATCTTCGATGGCTTTAAGAAAACCTGCATGCGCCGGTGCTTCGATGCCGCTTGCTCCCAGCACTATATCGAGCCCCGGCAGTTCAGCATCTTTTGCTTTCAAGTTCTCACGAGAAATTGCTCTTGGAGCGGATTTTCCGCCACCGGCTTCAAGCTCGCCAGATTTTGCAGCTGCAATTTCCTGCTTTTTGACTGTTGATTCTGCAAGCCTATCCAGTAGCTTCTCTTGTTTTTGCGGAAGCCGGGCTTCGTTCTGGCTCTGTTCAATTTTCTTGATTGCCCGCTCAATCATTTCAAGTTGTTCGATTTCGCTTAGAGCCCGGCCGTTCTTGCCATCAAAACCACTGCGAACAAGTTCTTTTTCAAAGCTTTCACGCTTCATTTCATTGAGCTTTTCGTTACCTTCTCTATTTTCAAATTTTCGCTCGAGCGCTTTTGAGGCAAGAGCAAGAGTGCCGCCGATAAAAGCCATGCTGACCATGCTTTCTTTTATTTCCTGGCTGCTGGCAAAACGAAGTTCTTTAAGGGCATGTGCCTCGGCATTCACAAAACCTGCAGGAATCCCGGAGGCAACCCCGGCAAGCACAGGTGAGCGCAAGCTTGCAGCAAGGCTCCTGCCGGCAATTTGAGGCAGGGCACTGCGTTCTGCAATTGAAGCCAGGCTTTCAAAAGCCTGGCCCATATATGGGCCGGCAAAACTGAGCGTAGAAAAAGCAGCCATGGTCGAAAGACCGGATTTAAGACGGTCGGAATAAAAACTGTTCGTGCCCACATTTTTTTCGTCGCTGGGCGAAAGCAGGCTTCCATAAAGAAGCCCAGCGGCTCCCGAAAGAGCAGCTTCTTTTGCAGCATAGCGCAAAAGACTCTGATTTGCGGACTCAAAGGCAGCCGTTGCAGCCGCTGTGCCAAATGCGCCTGAAATACGCTGCCCTGCATAATTTATCCCTGCACGCAAGGCCAGAAAAGGAAGCATCATGCCAACGGCGCCACCGAGTTGCTGCGCGCACCAGCTGCCGCTGCCGAACTCAGATGCCTGCGGAGCCTCGACACCTAAGTTCTTGAAAGCATTCTCGACGCCTTTATCCAGATTTGAGCCGCTAAAGTGATCGGCGGCCTGAGCAAGTGCACGAGCTGGTGATTCCAGACCGCTATATGCGGCAGACTGCAAAAACTGCATAGCCAGGCCCGGTTCGTTGCGAGCTTCAAGAACAGTTGAACTGCTCAATTGCGGCAAATAATCCAGCGATCGCGCCGTCGTCTCCATTTGCTCCGCCCGTTTCCAACCAACTAGAGTTTCTCACTGAGAAATATTCCTGTCTGTGGGAGTTCTACCAGTAGAGGCTTTATATTTAGAAATTTTTATTCAAGTTACTTCTTTTTCTTTTTTCCGCTGGCTGCTTTTTCGTCAGCTTTTGCTTTTTCGCCAGCTTTTACTTTTTCGTCGCCTTTGGCTTTTTCGTCTTCCTTGGCAACTTCTTTGCCCCCAGGAACAGAGCCTTTCAACGTGTACATATATTTGCGGTTCCAGGCTATTTCAGGATCATCGGGCGCAATCAGATAAGCTGCATCAATTTCTTTTTTGCCTTCTTCTTTCTGTCCAAGATAAAATAGAGCAACTGCTTTGTAATAATGCGCATTTGCATTCATAGCATCGATTTCCATGGCTTTGTCGTAGGCTTTCATGGCCTCATCAAACTTTCCTTTTGCAGCATATGCTCTGCCAAGACCGACCCAGGCCGGCGCAAAATCTTCGGTTTTATCCACCAGCTCTTCATAAGTTCCCAGCGCATCTTTGTCTCTTATAGCTGCTGCTTCCTTAAAAAGACCGACAAACTGTTCTTTGATTTTGGGTTTGGGGCCATAAACAAGTGACTCCAGATGTGGTGTTAGTTTTGCAGGAATGCCGTTGATTTCTCCAAGCTCGACTTCTTTGAATGTTCGCCGATCTCCGGCTGGCACCATGCCATGCTTCAGTTCAACCAGACCTTCTCTAAGAATACGATCAGTGGGGTCTGCGATCCGAAAAGAAATACTCATATGTTTAACAGGCGCAGGATTTAGATTGATGACTTCCACGTCGACATATGCCTTTGTGTCTTTCATCTGCGCCTTTTCAAAATGCACTTCCACATTTTCAAGCGCCGTAATATTGTCATAGTTGAGGATGTAGGTTACCAGGAAATAAAGCCCCGCACAGGTGCCAATCCCAAGACAGGCAATAATCAGATTGAAAACCTTGGTTTTGACTCCACCTGCTTTATCACCACCGGCCTGATTCGTAAAGAAATTGGTTTTAAGACCGCCGGCGTGACCCACGGCACCGTCTGAGAAGTCTTCACGAAGAATCGGTTCGATTCCCAGCGAACGCAAACCTGCAATCGCGTCAGAATTATCAGGGTCGATTTCCAGAACAGATTCGTACTCCCTGATTGCATCATCAGTCAGCCCTTGAAAGTGAAGGCGCTTTGCAGTTTTCAGATGCTCCAGTGCTGACATTTCCGACATTGTCGTGCTTTCTCCTTCAAGTCTTTTACTTCGCTTTCATTTTTGAGCTTTGCTCGGCAGGGCGCTTGAGTGGAAGTTATTTACATAGTCCAATCTTAGCTGTCCGTCGTTGTCCTGGTAGTACTGCTGGAGAATCTGGTCAAAACGCCAGCCTTTGTTTGCCAGCATGTTCGCGCCGTGCTGGCTCAGACCGCGGGCGCCGTTACCGGGGCCACGATAAGTGAATACCCAGTAAGGCCCCTGCTCTTGCACATCTAATATTCCGGCGGTAGAGAAGCCGAGCATTTTCGCCAGAGCCACACCATATACTTCACGTGACTTTTTGTAACCCATTACCTGAAGTGCATGCGCATTGCCGGTATTTGGGTCCCACTTTTTCACGGTCACACCCACGATTTTGGGAACTCCGGTCAGTTTTTCCAGCTGTGCTTTTGCAACATTTGACTTTCTGATATTCAAGTTCTCGTATTCATCGCCCACCCAGGCTCTATAAAAGCCGGGCTTTACCCGCCCGGAGTCCTTTAAGATCAGACCCCGGGTCATCTGGCAAGCCTGAAAGGTACTTGCAGCTTCCGCACCAAGTCCCTTGTAAGCCTGATCCCGTACATCCGGAACCAGATCAAAGCCTTCGCTCTGCCACTTGGAACCCGTGCCCAGATGCGCCCAGGCATAACTGCGGGCAGCAACTGCCTGAGCCTTAAGAGCCTCAGGATGCCAGCTTGCAGGCATTTCAGAAGGAACCACACCCAGGAGATAGTCTTCAAGATCAAGCAAGTTGATAACAGTCACTGAATTTCCCAGCTTAATAAGCTCGAGGCAACCTCTGTACCAACGGTTATTACTCCAGATCCTGTAATCCTGCGCGGTGACATGAACTCGCTGGTCACCGGGAATTTTGTAGTTCCGCCCGGTGCCAAGCTCAGTTATAGTTCCGGAGCTGATTGAATAAGGAAGCCCCGGCTGAAGCTCGAAAACCGGCTTGCCGTTGAGAAACACAAAACCGGGTGCCCAGATTGCAAAGCGCGCCATACCTGAGCGGCATTGAATTCCAACCCTGACTGGATTCATCATCGGTGGATAGGGCATAAAACTGCATTTAAGGGGTTTATGGCTTGTCTGGCTTGCCGGTTTGCCTGCCTTTGCTGCCAGAGCGGGAATTCCGGCAAGAAGCGTAGCTGAGCTTGCAAAACTAAAGACCGCAAGGCAAGCCGCCAGATAGCTACCCGCTGCTAATAGAACCCTGATCTTGATTTTCCTCACGCCCGCCACTTCAAATAACCGACCAGATAACCGACAAAAAAAACAACGCCCCTTAATATGACATCTTCCCAGAAAGCAGGCATATTTTTCACCATGCTTAAAGTACTGTCTCGATGATACTATGGAGTTCGACTGAGCGTGGCTAGAAGCGAAAATGTTGCAAGTATGAAAAGTATTTTGATAGTCGATGACGAAGTAGATATCGCCAATTCAATCCAGTACGTTCTCAAGCAGGAGGGGTACTCGATTTTGCTTGCACATGACGGTTTACAAGCAATGCAGGTAATCGAGAACCAGCATCCGGATCTCGTGATTCTCGATGTAATGATGCCCGGTATTGACGGTTACGAAGTTTGCCGCCGGGTCCGCGCTACTGACAAGAAAACACCAATATTGATGCTGACTGCACGCACTTCAGAAGTAGATACGGTCGTAGGTCTGGAACTGGGAGCAAACGACTATATTGCCAAACCGGTGAGGCTGCGAGAGCTTGTGGCTCGGGTCAAAGCCCACTTGAGAGAAATGCCAAACGAAAAGCCGGTTAATAGAGAAATCAAAACCGGCGATCTGTCCATTGATCTGGACAGCCGCATAGTAAAGATTAAAGGTGAGGCAATCGAGCTTACTTTCAAAGAATTCGAGCTGCTCGCCACTATGGCAAAACAGCCCAACCGGGTTTTTACACGCGACCAGCTTTTTTCGCAGGTCTGGGGCTCGAGTTTCCTGGGTGAAAGCCGGACCGTTGACGTGCATATACGATATTTACGCGAGAAGCTCGAACAGGATCCCAGCCACCCGAAACATATCCTCACGGTGCGCGGAGTCGGGTATCGCTTTATCTGGGAATAAGCACCAGATACGGTATCATCATTCCCTTTTGGCTCAGCATGGCTCAGTCCTTGTCCGGCAAGAGATATTACTTGCATTTTTTCTGAGAAAAAATGAACTGCCTGCCGGTGGGAATTTCCCCACCAATACGGAGTTGCTAAGAGCAGTTTGCGTAGTTCTCCCAGTGACTGAAAGCGCTATTGAAAGTTAGATTAGAGACCTCGATTTAATTGCATGTTTCAGTTCTTAGGCATCCTGGTGGTTTTGGTTATTTAATGAAGCTTTCATCGGTCGTATTGCTTAGTGTGAACCTGGTTGCAGCTTCGCAAGTGGCTGCAAACGCAGCAGATACGGCTTCTTTTTTGCAAGAAGCTCTCAGCCCGGCTCGCGAGGCCGCAAAGGCGCAAGCCAGAGGCAACACCGCCGGCCCGGCCCGTCCGGCCCAGCACAAAAGCAAGCAGACCAAGCAATCATATGTGGCGATGACCCCGGTCGTAGACGGAGTCAAAATGCGCCCCTTCGTTCCGGGCAGATATCTTCCGTCGGAAGCCGAGCTCAAAGCAAAAAAAGAAGCCGAAAACCAGGCAAAAATGGCAGCTTACTATGCGCCGGTTAGAGTCTCGGCCGGAGGCGAATCAAGCCAGATGCTGTCCGGACAGGTGTCGGCAAACAACGATTTTACAAGCGCGATTATACCGGCTGCAACTTATGCTCTTTCCAGGCCGGCAAATCAAGAATACATACATAAAGCAATCCAGAAAGTTAAGCAGGTTGCCAAAACTTATCAGGCATCAAGAACTGTACCTGGCATAAATCCGGTAATACCGGGCCAGGTTTCAGGCAGCCATCATGTGAGCGCTGCTAGGGTTCCAGAACCCAAAGTCAATTCGGTGCCTGTGGCATTCCGGGTTCCACAACCCCCGGCAAGACCACAGAGTATGCCGATTGAGATTCCTCAAGCGCCCGAAGCTCACGTTAGCGGCACGCCGGTAGTACCGGCGCCCCAGCTCAGCAAGTTTGAATACAGGCAGCTGGAAAAGCTGGTAGACAGCAATATGCCGTCAAACGTCTATTCACAAGCCTTCAACGGAGATATGAGATCTCGTCAGGGTAATCCGGGGTTAACCGGGACAGGCCCACAGCCATTTCCGTTGAGTTCTACAAATCCAATGATGAATCGCGGACCGCGCATGGGCCAGACTATGATTGGCTCGCAGGCCCGCTTCGGCTCCTGGCACGGGGGCAACCCGAACCTGCAACAGGCATCCTTCCACAGTTTTGTGCCGGTGCACACTGCCGGACCAATGTCGGTAAAAATCAATCATTACAATACAACAAAGAAAACAGGCAGACAGGCAATGCCGGTCAAATCTGCCCATCAGCATAATAGCCAGACTGCTCACAGTTCAGCCCCGCAGAAAAAAGCCTTGCCGAAAAAGGCTCCTTTTGTTGCGACCTATCCTCCTTACAGGAAGTATATGTAAGCGATCCATGATGTCTGTCCGCCGGCGCTGGCAGAGAACTTTTATCATTGACCAGGTTCTGACATTAAATTTAGAATGAGTTGCAGGCAGGCTGACTGTCCAAAATCCTTCAGCTGTGGATAAATACCCATAACAGCACCTCAATATTGCAGCCGGGACTGCCTGACTGGATAGGAGCAGAGAGCATTGACTTCTCTCAACAGCCACGAAAGAATGAACCAGGCCTCGGATAGAGGCTGGGATGCGCTCGGAAAAGAAGACTTCCAGCTAGCTCTGGATTCGTACAGCGAGGCTCTCGAGGCAGCCATAAGCCTTGCCAACAAGGAAGCAGAGGCTGTTTTCCTCAGTTACATAGGCGTTGCGCATAGAGGACTTTCTAAGAACGAAGAGGCAAGAAAGGCTTTTGACGATTCGCTTCTGATTGCCGAGAACGAGAACATTGTTCATGTGATAGCCCATGTGTGTTATTTGCAGGCAGAGCTTGCCTGTGACAGCGAGGACGAAAGCGCAGCCATTTCTTTGCTCTGGCGCTCTCTCGACAGCGCCCTTGAAGCCGGCGACGGCGACACCGCCGAGGTGGCCCTTGGCCGGCTCGGGGAGATTTACCGAAATCGCGGCTGGCTGGAGCAGGCTGCGGAGTGTTTCAGGCAGGCAGCAGAACTTGGAAATGACAAACGGAATCGCATAGCCTGGCTTGGCAATCTGGGCCAGACCCTCACTGAAATAGGCGATTTTAAAGGAGCGCTCCCTCGTTTTCACGAAGCCCTGGAGCTTGCAGAGGAACTTGGCGACCAGAAATCAAAATCTCACTGTATTTCAAGCGAAGGGCTTGTTTATTTTGAAGAAGGCGACCTCGAGCGCGCCCTTGCATGCATGGAAGAAGCCCTGAATCTGGCAAGGCAGATAAAGGACATGAAAGCGGAATCCTGCCTCCTTGGTAATCTGGGAAACCTCTATCTGAAATTAAAAGAGCATGAAAAAGCATCCGATTTTTGCCGGCAGGCGCTCAAGCTTGCCCAGGACAGCGGAGACCGACGCAGCGCTGCTGCCCATATGGACAGCCTTGGTGAATGCAGTATGCAAAACGGCAAATATGAGGACGCACTCGAATATTACAAAAAAGCACTTGATGCATCTCTTGTAATTTTCGACCGCCTGGGTGAGAGGGTTTATCGCGCCAATCAGGGCAAGGTCCTCAAGCAACTGGGGCGTTCGGATGAAGCATTGAAAGAGCTCGAAACAGCCGCCAGCCTTTTTGAAGAACAGCGTGCGCGTATAGTTCAGAGCGACAGTTTGAAAACATCATTTGCCGCTGCAGGCCAGCAAATATACAAAGACATCATTTCAATTTGTATTGAAACAGGTAAAAGAGTTGAAGCAGTTGAATATGTAGGTCGGGCAAAATCCCGTGCGATTCTTGATCTCTTGGCTAACTCCCCAATAGATATTAGCGATCTTGAAAACATTGACGATGCTGGAATTGCAAAGCTGATTGAAAAGGAATTCGAGCTTCGAAGCCAGATTGCTTCACTTGAAAGACTCTTCGGCCATGCTGAACCTGAAACGGGACACCGCGGCGCCACCCCCACGATGGAAGACGTGCCACGCCTCTACAGGCAGTGGCACGATGTAGTCGACCAGCTCCGGCGCAGGCACCCTTCATATGCAAGCATGGTTTCTGTTGATCCTCTTAACTACAAAGATATCTCCGGATTGTGGCAGGGCGAAAACAAGCTGCTTTCAGCCAAAGACGCCATTATTGAATTTTTCTGGTCCGACGGACTCTTCTTAACTGCGGCAATCTGGGCCGGGATGTCTCAACCGCAAACCAGCCTGATCTCAGAAGCCGAACTCGTAGAACTCGAAGCAGATCTTTATGACTTCCTGGAAATGTCGTCGACTGAAGGCTGGGAAGTACCGCTTTCTCTCTGTAAACGTCTGTACGAGCGATTGCTTGCTCAGGTATTGAAAGAAATCCCGGACTCTGTAGAGCGCATAATTCTTGTGCCGCATGCGATGCTGCATAAGCTTCCATTTGCCGCCCTGCATGACGGCGAAAAATATATCATTGAAAAATATGCTCTGAGCATTCTGCCCTCAGCCAGCCTTATAAAACTGCTGGGCGAACGCCGCAGCCAGGCAGGCTCCGGAGGCTCGTATCTCATTTCTGCTATCAGCGATTATTCTGCAACCCGCGATGATGGAGTAAATTTCAGTTCGCGCTTGCGTTCATCAGCCGGACTCGAAGATCTCAGCTATACGTTAGAAGAAGGAAAAACCGTTTTCGGGCTTGCTTCCAAAATGGTTCCGGAAGCACAGTTTTTGTCGAATCAGGAAGTCAAAGAAGCATTGCTGCAGCATTTCAAGAAATATTCGGTAATTCATTTTGCCGGCCATGCTGTCTTCAATCCGGAAGAGCCTATGGCCTCAGGTCTGGTTCTTGCCGACGGCAGCGTACTTACGGCTGCAAGAATTCTACAGGATTCAAGTTTCAGAACCGAACACGGCAAGCTCTTGATCCTATCAGCATGCCAGACTGGTGTAAATGTCATCACCAGTGGTGGTGAAATCGTGGGTCTGGCAAGAGCGCTCTTTTACGCAGGCATGCCGAATCTGATTTCAAGTTTATGGGAAGTCGCAGACAGGTCAACCGCTCAGTTGATGCAAGATTTTCACGTTTTCTGGCAGGCAGGCAAAACAACAATTGCAGATGCACTGAGAGAAGCGCAGGCAAAAGCCCTGAAAGAAGGATTGCCTATTCACGCCTGGGCACCATTCATACATCTGGGCATCGACTGATTTCGCTTTGAATCTTGCTCGAAAAAAAGTTTGAAATTATCAACGCAAAAATTTGTCAAAGCAGAAATTTGTCAAAGCAAAAATTTGTCAAAGCAGAAATTTGTCAAAGCAGAAATTATCAAAGCAGAAATTTGTCAAAGCAGCAGGGAGCAAGATTCTTATCTTGCTCCCTTACTGTAGTTCTTGAGTCTTTTTTTTCTGTTGAATGCGAAAAGTGGCTTCTAAGTTGCTTTTTCGAGATTGTCCAGTACTTCGTCTATCTTTGCTATTCTGCTTCTGTAGTAGCGGTCAGCAAGGCCGGTAGCAAGCAGGTAAGCAAAGAGCGCTGTAAACAAAGGCACACCCACTGTGCCTATTACACCGACGGCAATAGCTTCAAGCGGCGGCATTGCAAGGTGCAATTTCGAAAATAAAAATGCAAGTGCCAGCCACCCGGCGACTATGCCGGCAAGAAAGGCAAAAGCGGAGGAACGCAATCCGACCCCTACTCGCAGGCTCTGAAAGTTGCCGTCATAAAAGTTTGCCCGGTTGATATTTTGAGTAAGCCAGACAAAGGTATTGAGATCCGTGTAGCTCACACATAATGTATGGTCTGAATGATGCCTGCAATCAAAAAGCAGGTCCTTCAAATTTCTGGCTTTAAATGAAAGCATTGAAAGACTCTTGATATTGCTTTTCAAAAAGTTCTTCAAGCGCTGGTTTCCGGGGAACTCGTCAATCTCCTTTAATGTGATGCAACCGCTGCTGTCAGCATCAATTGCGGCGAAGTTCTCATTAACAAGCGAGTATATATCTTTGGCGATTTGTACAGCAGGGCGTTCACTATCAAATTGATCGATCTCAATCTCAGTCTTTTGAGGTGATTGAATCAGCATCTATGCCTTCCTTTTCAAAGTCACGTAAAACCGGACGAAAAGCCTTGCTTTTTCGTCAGTGCATGCGTCCCATGCCATTATTCGCGATGCCCGTTTTTGCTTATATACGTTTTCGTGGATTCTTTGCCGCCGCTTTGCGGCAATTCCCACTTAAGCAAAAAATCTCTTGATCAAGTGGCGCTTAAAAACGCAGTCTGCCATAATATTTTTCTGGATATTCAGGAAGCTATTATGCAGAAAACCGGTTCTTTAGCAGTTCTATTTAGCCTTATTGCGGCAGTGTTTTTTTCGCCTGCATGCCAGGCAGACAACGAGAAGAAAGACCCGGTATTGATATATAGAGATGCCGGTGCCAACAATGAACAGGAAGCCAAAATCAGGCAGCTGGCTAGCGATTATGAAAAGCTTGGCAGGGTAAAAATGGAGAGAATGCACAACCTGGCAAAGCAACTAACACAACTTTCTTATGACGCTGATCTCGACGAAGAGAAGCTATTAACAGTGCAGCAGGACATCAACGAACTGCAAAGCGATCTCAATAACGAGCGCATTAAATTGATGGTAAAGATCCGCAATCTTCTTACAGCAGAGCAAAAAAGCAAACTGCTTGAGTTAATGAAAGAACGAGATCTGAAAGCACCGCCTTCTCCTTCGCCGGACCCTTGATCTTTCAATCAATTCTAAGCGACATATATTGCAAAGTCGCAAAATTATCCGAGAAATCCATTTTGCTAAGTGAACCAGTGGGTATCGAAAGACGCCAGAAGTTATCCAGGGGCATAGCAAGCGCATCAACGAGCGTTGAGCGGATCACGCCTGCATGTGTAGCCAGCACTATTTTTTTGCCCCTGCATTTTTCAATAATCATTTTCAGATCGCGCTTTACTCGCTTGAAAAGGTCTTCGATCGACTCACCTTGAGGAGGACGCTTGCGAACCGGGTCCGAACACCACTCTTTATAAAGCTCCGGCTGCGTCTTTTTAATCTCAAGATAAGACAGCCCTTCCCATTCGCCCACACTTTGCTCGTCAAGAGACTGCATATACTCCAGCTCGAGCTTGCAGGATGCCGCTATGATTTCGGCAGTCTCTTTGACACGCTCGGCCGTGCTTGAAAGTAGAACTTGCGGATTCTCCCGCTCAAGCCAGACAGCAATCTTTTCAGCTTGCTGCCGGCCCTTTTCAGTAAGCTTGGCAGCTCTATCACTGTAAAGCAGTCCCCGGTCGGTTTGCTGCGTATGCCCGTGACGCACAAATACAATGCTTGTGACGGTTTCTTCCGGATGTAGCGTTTCGGCCAATTTTTTGGGTTTCGCCTCTGATGATAAAAACTATTCCACGCTGACTTTAACCGGTCGGGTAAGTCCGTAAACCGAGCGGATGCCTATGAGCTTGCTTACCTGCGCTGATTCCAGCTGCCGGGCGCCGCCAAGCAGCTCTGCCACAAGCATCGTTTGAGCAAAATGTTCCAGGGTTTCCATTTTGTAAAAAGCATCCCAGATGTCCTTACCCAGAGTTATGGCCCCATGGTGATCAAGCAAGATTGCATCATAATCATTGACAAAAGGAGCGATGCTTTCAGGCACTTCCCTGGTGCTTGGTGTTGCATATGGTGCAGTCGGAATAGCGCCAAGCGTGCAAACCACTTCAGGTAAGGTGCAATCGGAAAGACTCTTGCCTGCAACAGTAAAACCGACGGCAGTGCAGGGATGAGCATGCACGATGGCTTTCACATCTGCTCTATGTTTGTAGGCAAGCAAGTGCATTTGCAGTTCTGTAGACAGCTTCAGTCCGGTACTTTGATAAATCGAGGGCAGCAAATTGCCGTCAAGGTCACTCAAGAGCAATTCGCTTGGTTTTATCCGTCCTTTACAAGTCTGGCTTGCTGTTGACAAAACCTGATTATCATTGAGACGGATGCTCAAATTCCCTTCAGTGCCACAGCAATAGTTGCGCTGGTAAAGCAGGCGGCATACTTCTATGAGCTCCTGGCGCAGAGTCAGCTCTTCTGGTTGAGATAACAAATTATGGTTCCCTATTTGACATGCATATAAATTTTATCGACTGGAGCCTGATGCAGATAGGCCCCGGGGCCCTAAGCTTAACATCTGCCGCTTTGCCGTTCACAACAATAGTTTCCGGAACAAGCACCCTCAGGCGCCCGTGCTCTTGTCAATCCGGATCGGGCAAACATTAACTGCGGGCAATGGGTATACTTAAAATTGCATAATCCAGAAAAGTGCCGAAGATGACGTAATAATGGAGATCTGCACGTTTTGTCGGTTAAAACGTCTGAAAAAACCGACTTATGATTGGTGATTGGTTGCCGGTGAAGAGTAAGCGCAATGCGCTGTCCTGAATGTCAACAACGGAATTCGGTTGCTGCCTGGAAATGCAAATTTTGCGGCGCTAAATTCAAACGCAAGCAAATGTCCACCGGCAAGAAGCTGGCGCTATTTGGCGTCTCAGCTTTAGTCGGCGGCTCCATCTATTTGATTTTTGCATTGCCGAAGATGATCGACCCGGCAGAGCAGCTGATTTCGGTGGCTAAAAAAGTCGCAAGTGGTCCGCGATCGCCTGAAGATGCAAAAAAGTCCAGGGAGGCTTTTAACGACGCAATAAAAAATATGCTGCAGCGCTACGGCGACAGCAATTCAAACGCTCTCTCGCAAAGGCTCAAAGCCTGCCTGCCGCCAAACGGTCCCTTTGAGGTCTTAGTTGTAGATCTGCCCAAAGGTCTCAAACTTGTGGAAGTAGACACGGTTTTACAGGCATCCGATTTCCTTGTAATGAAAGGAACCAACGAAACAAAAGTAATTCCGCTCCCGAATTTTGAGGTTTATGACGACGCCCGCGCAGTCAACGACCAGACCGGTACTGTAATAGTGCTAATCGGGCACACAAGCGGTCAGCTCCCTCATAAACCAATAATTCAAACTTATGCCCTGCTTCCTGATTCCGTGGTAGATGAAACAGCAAGCATGGTTCCATCGATTGCCGGAGAAGGGCAGGCAAAGTTCATTAAAGACACGAGCAATATTGAGGTCGAATTGACGCTGCCGTCTGTGGCCGCCGCAGAAAAAATTACAATGAACCCGCCGCTTGCCCAAGAGAAAACGGTGCATATCAGGCTTGACTGGAAGGACGCAAAATATCAGGCAAGTATGGATTTTCCCCAGGACTTGCACTCAAGTATGATGCTTCTGGCAAGAGCCCTGAAATACCCGGATCTCCAGGGCTCTGTTAATGCGGCTTTTGGCCAGGAAGGCGGCAAGTTGATGAAAGAGAACGCCTCTCCAGCCATTCAGGATCTTAGCGTTCAAAAGAGTGACGACAAGAAAAAAGCACTGGTTTACCTAATCTCAAGCCCGGAAAAAAATTGGAAAGTCGAGTTGAAGAAAGCCGGGTCCAACTGGCAGATTGCAAGCTTCAGCGCAAGTGAAACGCAGGCAGCAGACAGCAGCAATGTCAAGAGCAAGGACACTAAGAGCACCGTCGGCAACGACAAAACTCTAAGCGAAAATGCTCTGAGCGAAAATACAACTGGTACTAAGAACGCAGCAGTAAGCACTGATCAGGCGGCTCAAACGAACGCAACCGATACAAAGCAGGCACTTGTAAGCCAGGCGAACAAAAACACAAATGACGCCGGCAAGAACCCAAACACAGGGTCTAAATCGGCAGCACCTGATCTGCTTGCAGGCCTCAGACCTGAGAAAGCCGGCAGTCATGTTAAAGAGAACGACAAACAAGCAAAGAGTCAAAAGAGCCAGGAAAGCCCGGAAGATAATAAGTCAAGCTGGCTGGACGATGACAAGAAAAATGATAAGCCACCAGTGGCGGTGCTACCTCCCGGCTTGAAAAATCAGAACGATGACAAAAGCAAGCAGCCGCAAAGCGATACTTTATATTCTGCAGGCGTATCCGAAGCCAGAATAGCCGACTACCTCGGCACGAATTCAGTAAGAATGCGTTCCGGCCCGGGGCTCTCAAACAAAGCTATCGACGAGATACCCAGGGGAGCAAAAATACAGATTCTCGGCCAGACAAGCGGCTGGTACAAAGTCAGTTATGCAGGTAAAACCGGTTATGTTTTCGGCCCGCTCGTAGATACTAAGACAGGTGATACTAAGACAGGTGATACTAAAACAGGCGACACTAAGAAAAGCGCTGCCGCAGGAAATTCCGG
This sequence comes from uncultured Candidatus Obscuribacterales bacterium, assembly GCA_964615655.1. Taxonomy (GTDB): domain Bacteria; phylum Cyanobacteriota; class Vampirovibrionia; order Obscuribacterales; family Obscuribacteraceae; genus JAIEPM01. The sequence continues at coordinate 90,894 of CAZTQO010000004.1, forward strand.
GGCAGGAAGCTCAGGCAGTGGCGCTACGATAGTGAGGGCTATGACTGTACGCGACGAGCGCCGGCGAGCCATCTCCTCGGTAAGACCGGGGCAGAATGTTGTGGTTTTGAGTGGTCCGGTCAACAACCGTTACAAAATAAGAACGTCGGATGGCACCGTAGGATATGTGCACAAAGACGCCATTCAGCATGTAAAGGTGGAGACTCCGCCTGAGTTTGTGCCCTAGCTAGCCCGGCCGGTCCGTGTTATATTAGTCGTTGTATTTTCGCTATTTAACGGGACGTAGCGCAGCTTGGTAGCGCGGTTGCTTTGGGAGCAATAGGTCGCAGGTTCAAATCCTGTCGTCCCGAGAGTTTTCAGGCTTGTATATTGCAGTGATCCCCCTTTGATCCCCCGTTTCATAAGGTTCTTCCTTCGTTTTAGCATAGGCTTGGCCTCCCCGCAAGATCTGCTCAAGCAAGTAATTCAGTAAGGATCAAAGTCTTTTTTCCAGTCAGGCTCGATATCACCAAAAGAGATATTTTTAATCGTGTTGGTGATCTCGATGCCTTCAATCTCAAAATCCGGTTCACAACGGAGAGATAATACTACTTCAACGTCTATTGTCGTAGACCAACTCCTAATCGTGCTACCAAATGGGACTGACCTCCGATCTTCAGCATCCCAGAGTCCAAAGTTAAAGCAGCATTCTATATCAACATCAGTACACAGAGTTAGATTGGCGGTTAACACCCCATCTTTGAACTCCACAGGCTCGTAATCTTCTACGTCCACATAGTAAAAGTCGACAGAACTGACTTCAGGCTCATAGTCGTAGCCTGCGTCCGCCTCTGGAATTATTTCAATCCTCCAACCTTCTTCGTCAAAGACCTTCGAAATTGCAGCACCAAATCCATAACGATCACCAGACTGGATTGAGCTGATAAATTTCTCGCAGTAGTTCCGAGAAATTTCGTCTTGAAACAACGAGAGTGCATGACTCAGTTCACCGACGATAGCAAGCCGACTTGAGTTTTGGCAGTAACCCTTCCAATCGCCATCGTTGCTTACCACGAGAACTTTGGTGTTCTCTTGAGCTGCCCAATTTTCCAAAGAAAGCAATGCTATTGCATCTGGGAACTCGTTTTTCTTCTTTCCGCTAACTGCGAACGGAGGCAGTGCATTAAAGTATAAATTGAGCAAATCCTCAAAGCGAACAAACGAATCTGTTGTGAGAACAATTGCGGATGTGTCCTTAAAGAAGTGTTCAAGATTTTTTTCAACCAATTCAAACGCAGAACATTCTCCGAAAAGGGAACTTAAAGCTGCATTTTTATCAAGCTTCCAAATCGCCGAAGCTTCTTCAAGCGCAGCGCACAACTTGTCCTTTTTGTCTGCAGCCTGGGTGTTCATCCCCCTTCGCAGCTCTTTTTCAATTATTTCAGGAACTACGAATTTCACTCGTCCAGAGCCAAACTGATTAAGCCTCTTCAAGAGTCCGTGTTGAAGATTATATTGGTATCGGTGGAAAACGCTGTTATCAAGTGCAATTGCAGAGATGATTCCTTCGTCAATTTCTTTCTTGAGGTCTACTAATTCGTCAGACATGTCAACTTCTTTTTTCTGCGGACTATTCATCAATACCATTTCCTAAGACATTGAAAAATCGCTCACAGACTAGCATACCAAAACGCAAGCAAATCCTCGAACCCTTCGAAGACATACAATTAGTAAGTCTCTTCAAATCCGGCAGACTGATTTCACTATTATTCAGAAGACAGACTGACAGCATTGACAGGCTGAGGGAGCTTAGCACATTGTCAATACTGTCAGTTGAACCCGATTACTCGATTTACTTTTTCGAAATCTTAGGGTTGATAAGGTAGCTAATCGCTTCAGGATGACCAAATGACCTTTCGGATTTAAGCTCCCAGATCCAACCAGCATTTACAAGCTCATTTAATGCTCGTGCAATGGTTTCATTATCTGTCAAGAACCTCCACCCATGCCTTTGAATTTCCCGCAGAGAAAACCCATCCTTCAGCTCTGCAGCTTTGATTCTCTCAATCAGCTCAGCGGCAGGCTTTATTGGTGCCGCATTAATCAAGCTGTAAATTTTTCTGGCATGTTGCTCAAGCAAATCACACCAGGCTTCAGCTAACTTAAACGACCTCAAAGAGATTCCCGGAACGCCAATCTCGATCCCTTCTAAGGTTGGGACATCGGCAATTTCAATAAGGTGAAATAGCAGAGCAAGACTTGGAAGCAAACTGCGATACTTCGAAAGATGTTCTTGCATCACAGAGAGTTTTTCTTCTCTGATTTTTGCTTCAAGCTTAATCAGCCATGGACCATATTCGGCCTGCGCATCAGGTGCAAATTGAAAGCAGGGAATTGCGCCTGCGGAGTCTGTCTTTGCTCCAAAGGCTTCAAAGTCCATGCAATCAAGCCTATCAAAGATTTCCTGTACTCTCATCTGAGCAGCCTGATCTGGCGGCTCATCAACACATCCTCGAATGGGTTCTTCCGGCCATACTGCCAATTGAAATCGAGGTATAAATCCATCGCTTGCGGCAGGTTTGATTCCTTTTTTTGAAAACGCCTGAAGAAGCACGGATTGTAACATATCGGGTTGAATTCCACCGAGCATCGAAATGCACAGATTTGGCGCTGATGTACTTCCTCTTCCGATTTTGTCGTCATCATACGAACCATCACCGTTCCACGCCGTCAAGTAATATCCTCTCTCTTCACGCTCTTGATCAAGTCTGGCAATGAATCCAGCAAGCTCATCATGGAATTTGAGAATGCCCCTCGGGTTTCCGGCCAAGATTTCTGTTATTTTTTGAGTTGAGGCCTCGTTCGTGAAATACCTCTTCTGTATTGGAATTACAGGTTCTTGAAGAAGCATTTTTCCTGTTCGAAATGTAGCAATTGCGTCCGATTCTTTGCTTTTGCTGTTTTTGAGTTGCCTTTTGAGTCGATCCAATTTCAGGTCATACTCTTCCTGCGCTTTTCTGTACTCGCTCATCTCAATTAGGAACTTTTCCCTAGCCTTCTTCTGCAAAGTCTTTAGCGGATTCATTCCTTTAGTGAGTGTAGGTGATTTGAGAACCACTCCGGGGCGGCCGACAAGCATGCCCCATAGATTCGGAATGACAGTGAAATCACCATATTTTTCGGACCGAATGGAACATCCGGCTCCAACCACTGAGCTAATGGAAACAATTGTTGAAATTGCAATTCCTTCAACTGGAACCTGCATGCGTTTGCTTATGTCAACACAATAATTTCTTAGCGGTTCTGGCAACATTTCTGCCTGCATGGAAGGCGCAATGGGAGTGGCAACCTCCATTTCTGCCGGTTCTGGCCATAAATCTAATCCAAATCCTTCTGCCTTGAGTTCAGCCTCAGCATCTTTTTTGTCGCCTTCATGCTTGAGGAGAGCGAATGTTTCAAATCCTGAGTATGTTTTGTCTTGCTCGAATGGCGGACAAGTGCCAGAAAAACAGCGGATCTTGCCGTCGTCATCTTTGTTAAATGTGACATGATGCCCGCCGTCAGATGACCTTGGTTTTTGCCAGTATGTCTCGACTCCATCAGTACGCACTAGTTTGAATCCACTGTCCGCAAGAACAAGCGCAATCTCTTTTGACTCATTGTAATCCCGCACCGTGGGGCTTTCCCATGGCTTGTAATTCACGCCTTCATTTACTCTGGAGTGAACCTTTGGTTCAGGCATTTCATTAAACGATTTAGCTGTGTCTATGAAGAGAGCGAAATCCTCCTCGCTGATAATGGGAGTATCTGCAATGCATCCTCGATAGAGCTCATATTGTTTGTTGTCGGGATGACAGTGAGCCGCAGAACCCGGCGCCACAACGTAATGACCTGTGCCACGAGTTTCTATAAGGAGGTCTTCTTTTCCATCGATGAGACGTTTTGCTAGTTGTTCTCCGGCAGGAGGGGTCCGATCTAAACGCACATATACATGAATTCCGCCGCCAGGAGTCTTAACAATAGGCAGCGTCTCAATCAGCTCTTTCTTTCCTTTTGAATACAATATCTTGCACCATGAAATAAAGACGCTTTCATACTCAAAGTCAAGAACTATAGGTTTCTTTTCAGCCGCTCCGCAAACAATTGCTATTCCTGGATTCTCGTTCTCAATAAACCATTTTTCAAGTTCAGCTTCTATAGCTACTTCTGTTTGATATGGTTTCCATTCACTGACCGCAGGCTTTTTGAGTTTGCCAATCGGGAAAACACTGAATCCGCCTTCAATGTATTGTTGTGCTTGATTAAAGCGCATTGTAGCTGGGTTCTCAGTTGATTCTGCTATCGTGTTTTGCGATATAATATTGTCATGGGTCATTAACCATCCTTCCACCCGTCTCTTTCCCGGGTGTTTTGCTATTTTGGGATCAAAAATTTCAGCATGTGCAAGGCAATCCAACAAAGAAAATCTCTGCTTTCCTTTCAAGCCAGATTATTCAATGCCAGACAAATGCTGGAAATACGAATTACGTCATTCTTCTCCTGCGGGTTCTTGAGTTGCAGCCTGGAGATAGTCATTCAACTGCTTCCGTGCAATTCGCAAGCTTCCGCCGATTCGAAAATGTCCGATTTTCTTGCAGGCACAAAGTCCATAAATCTTGGATTCAGACATTCCCAAAACAAAGGCAACCTCCCGGACTGTCATTAATTCAGGGCTATTCTGGCTTATTGTTTGTGGCGTGCTAGATTCCATTCTTTGTTTTCTCTGTGATCCTTCATTTCTATTGTAAGAATTTCGTCTGATTCCACTGAAGCAACTATTTTTCAGTTTGTTGGTCTATTTCAGGATCGGAATCATTCGAAATCTCAACTACTCCAACATAACACTAAAATCCCAAAAACCTTTTTGAGTTTCCATATTTTTTTTCACCAGCCCGTCGATACTGTCAGTGCCGGGGCATAACATAAATTTCCGCATGCTGCACTCTGTCAATACTGTCAGTATGGTCCATAGCAAATTTTGATATCCGGTCTTTCTCGATTCCCATATATAAGGATTGCCGTTTGCTTCATAGATTCCCGAAATGGCTTACTCCATGTGCCCTGGCAGAAGACTCCTGAAACAATAAGAACAAGAAATCAATCAAACAATTGAAGGGGGCGAACTGACAACACTGACAAGCTGATCATCAAGTTCTATAGAGAGAATCGGTCGGCTTAGAATTGAAAAGACCGAGAAATCCTGCCCGTCCAGGGTTACAGGGATCGGGTGCGTGTCCATCGGAAACTCAAATTAAAAAAAACCGGGTCAAAATCAATCGGAGAAAGTACACTTTTGCTGGAAAACCGTGCATCAGGCTGCCGAAAACACAGAAACGAAATTGACAATCAGCAAACCGGCAGCAAGCTCAAATATAACAAAGTTTTCCGGGGTTTATTTCATTTCAAAAGCGTATCAGTTTCTTTTAGCGCTCGTTCTATTTTCTGAGAATCTAAAAACGCTTAAAACGCCGTGAATACAATCGCTTCAGGTCTAGCAGAAGTTACTTGCTCTATTCCTTTTTCTTTTTTGATCGATCCTTTATACTTTTGTGTTCAGCTATTTGGCAGTTTCCGAAAGTGACAGAACATCGAGCTTCTTGGCCAATCTCATCAGCGCCGATGAAGTGATGTCTTGACCATTTTCGATCTAAAGAATATGGGAAGCATCAGATCCAATTCGCAAACTCAGCTCAATATCATTACTATCATTGATTTCCAATGGCTCGTGGTATTTGGTTTTGAATGGACTTAAACCACTCTGGCAGGCAACAATGGTAAACTTAGATTCTCTCCTGGTAAAGTAAGATGTTTAGACTGCTAGAATTCGAAAATTTCAAGTGTTTTGGCTCTACTCAAAGTATTAAGTTGGCTCCAATCACATTGATTTATGGAGCGAACTCTTCAGGGAAGAGCTCGATACTTCAGCTTCTATGCTTATTGAAACAGACTCTTGAAACAGATAAACCCGACATTAAGGTTTCTCCGAAGGGTAATCTTGTCGACCTTGGTACCTTTAGCTCCTTGATTTTTCAACATGACATAAACAAGACCCTGAGTATTGCATTGGTTTACTCTATTTCCGATTTGGTCAGACGGTCAAACAGGTACTTTCCAGCAGCACATCGATATACCAATTTGAGTTTCAAGTGTCTCACTCCCAAAAGCAGAAAGACTCGGGACGGATCGCTAATTCGCATAGATCAAGGTTTCGTTCAACCATCATCAGAACTAAGCGGTTTTTCTGTTGACATGAGTTTGCAACGTCAGGAAGATGACAAAAAGGAGGGCCCGTATTATGAGTTTGCGGACCTTCAGTCTCGCCAGGCGTTAGCTTCCTACTTCAACAAACACATCGGTGCCAAACCTGAATTAAAGGCAACTAGGTTGAAGTCGCTTAGACTTCAATTCCTCGGTTTTCACAGGACTCTTCCATTAGCCCGGGATTTGGATATCAGTTTGCGGCGCGTATATAGGGGATTAGATGAAGCAGCAAGAGTATTTCTCCAAACTGTTGGAAGAATTAACTATCTCGGCCCGTTGCGAATGCAAGCAGCTCGTTTTTATGAATCCACGAGCTACTCAGCCCACACGGTCGGTATTCGAGGTGAAGATACCGCGGATGCCATTTCGGATAACAAAGTTATTCGAGCCAAAATTAATAACTGGTTCAATATCTTTGATGTTCCCTATAAATTAAGCATTCGAGACATAGGGAATGATCTAACAGGCAAAATTAGAGTTATGGAACTCAGGCACAAAAATACAAGTATTTTGCTCTCGCCTTCCGATGTTGGTTGTGGTATTACTCAACTCCTTCCAATAATAGTAGAAGGGCTACTATGCAAAGAACGAACAATATTGGTTGAGCAACCAGAAATACACTTGCATCCAAGATTACAGGCCCATTTAGCTGATTTCTTCATTCAAACATCTAAGACCGGGCTCAAAGGAAGTTCCAATAACCAGTGGATTATTGAAACGCACAGCGAAGCACTTATGCTGAGGATTCAAAAGCGAATCCGAGACGGCACCATTAAATCAAAAGACGTTCAAGTTTTGTATGTAAAACAAGACCCGTCAGGACAAAGTAATATCCACCAACTTCGACTTGACAAAGCCGGAGAGTTCATTGATGAGTGGCCAGATGGTTTCTTTGAAGAATCATTTTACGAGGTGTTTGGAAAAGAATGCTCATTAGAACCCTTATAGACCCTGATGCAATCCTTGCCGAAAGCAATGCGCGTTCAGCCGTCCATCTGGCTCACTGTACGCAATTTCTTGAGATTTGCAAGAAATATGGATTGCTAACTGTACCGGAGGGAAAAGATCATTCACAGCTACACCAGGCTTTGTCATCAATTCCAGTCGCATTTCGCAAGCCATGGCAACTTGCACTCACGCATATTCGCACCATGTACCTATCAGGCGAAAATACAAGCAGGCAAATACTCAGTTCGGTCAGCCAGCTTGAGAAATTCCAGGCAAATATTGACGTAGCCTGTCTTGATTCAAGTCGGGCTATAAGGTTCGGTCTCAGGCCACATGAGTGGTCAACCCGGCTTCAAAAGTCAGGAATTGAAGTCTCAAGATATGATTGTTTTCAGCTAGCAATGGCGTTTTCGGACTTAGAAAGACTCTGGAATTCAGAAATTGCTTTGGGAACAAGGACCGATATTGTTTGGGAAACGAGATTCTCCCTGCTTGCAAAACACTCAAGACACATCGCAGTCGTAGACCGCTATGGATATACACGTTACGAACAAAGGAAATTAAAAAGTGGTCTGGCAAGTTTAATTCGTCGTCTTGCACTCGACGGCAATGCCCACACTGTCACGCTGTACACAAAAGAGACTAAAACTGCAAGCAACTCTATCGTAAATAATTTGCGTCGAGACTTAAGGCCATTTGGCGGTGTTCAATCATTTAGAATCCATTTCGTACTTGACAATCACTTCTCGAAAGAAAGTCATGACCGTTTCATGAGATTTGATTCTACGGTCTTCGAATTAGGAGTTGGACTGGAAGCAATCGAAGGTCAGACAACTGGAAAATTGTGCCAGGTATCCGTAAAACATAATCCATCAAGCTACATAACTAGAGAAAATCAACTAAAAACCTTTTCCACTGACATAGTAGAGATTGTTTAAAATTTTAGCTTTTGGTCCTCTCAAAATCTCTTATCTTAACACTGGAGGTCAAGCTGAATTAGAGGTCTCCCAGACAAGGATGAGGTAAATTATGGCGGCTCGAAATTCTAAGCCCGAAAGTTATTCAGAAAAAACCAATTTCACCAACGAGGAAATTGATAGCAGCATTCATAAGCTCGAACTTCGGATAGCTGAATTAGATAAAGCAAAAGAAGAGAACTGGATGCATAATTCAGGCAAGGTTGACGCATTAAGAGAAAAGATCAGATCAACAATTGAGGAAGCCTGGGGAACAAAATCAAGAAAGACAGCAGAGTCATACGGTGCAGAAATTGAAGATCATTATGCCTATGTGGGGGCCGAACAGCATGAGTATCAATCGATATTTCAAAACGCGATTCCAAACGCCATTGAAAGGCTGAGAGGTCATATTGAAATACTTGAAGAGAAACGGCTTAAGCCCTCATTTCCCACTCATGAATTTCCTTGGTCGATGCTCCATGCCGAAATCCAGAATGTTTGTCAAAAGAAATTCTACGATGGTCATTATGCAGACGCAGTGGAATCAGCTATGAAAGCTATAAATACACGCGTTAAAGAGCACCACAAACGATTTAAGGGGGTGGAGCTTGACGGAGTATCGTTGATGCAACAAGCATTTTCACCAAATGGTCCCTCCATTGTCTTTAGTGATCTTGTATCTGAAAGTGGAAAAAATGAGCAATTGGGATACAAGGACATTTTTGCCGGTGCCATGCAAGGAATAAGAAACCCAAAGGCACACCAGAATCTAACAATTCCCAGTGACAGGGCCTTACACATGTTAGTACTTGCAAGCCTGTTAATGAAGAAATTGGACGATGCAGGAGTTTCATAGCCCCGCGTTGCAACTTGTTTGCACCCACAAAGCACTATAGAACGCATATGCTTCGGTATGAGCTGGAATCGTAACAGCCAAATACGGTATGATTGAGAGCTGATCCTATTTTGAAGTGTGTTGAAATGATAACAGATATCTCAAAACTGACGAGTGAAGTTGCCGTTTGGGAGACGTTAAGCAACGGGGCGTCATTTCTCGTGTGGTTCGGAGTATTACTTGAGTCTGTGGCAGAATTCAAGATACTCTCAAAGTTATTCAAATTAGAAGAACGAGAAGAACTACGCCACAAGCTTACAAAGGCAGGGTTGTCCATCCTAATTCTGGCGTTAGCGGCAGAAGTTCCCATTCAAATAAATATCCAAGCCAGGAATGGAAAAATCAGCGAACTACAAACCCGAGAACTTAACAAAGCAATTTTCCATTCTGCAGAATTGTCAAAATTAACACACAGCCTTGAGCTTTCCAATGAAGAATTGCAGAAGAAGCTCAAACACCAAGAAGACCTACTTGTTTCGGTTGATGCCAGAAACAATAAATTTGAAGTGGCAATTGCTAAACAGAAGGCACGCAATGATGATGCAATAAGAGCATTACAAAACGAAGAAACAAAGCTTAGAGCGGCACAGAAAGAAATCGCTTCAAGTTCAAAAACCGCTGCAACCTCGGCTAAGATTGCAAGCGAGACTGCCAGAAACATGAATCAAGCACTTGAAGCAGAGCGCAAAATGCAAGACAGAATGAGAGAGCTAATCACACACCGTGAACTGTCTGACAATCAAAAATCAAAACTTGCGCAGCAATTGAGGATTTTTAAGAATACTCAATACGACCTATACGTGAATAAAGATCCGGATTCTGTGAAACTTTCAGGTCAACTAACTGACGTACTAGAAAGTGCAGAATGGATATGCAAAGATGCAGCAAATTTGAGCCACCTAAGATGGAAACGAGTAGGAAAGCCCTCATTAGGAATGATTACTATGGCTGGTATCGTAATTGAAATTGCTGAATCACAGGAGAATACCCTCAAAGAACCCGCTGTCGCACTGGCAAAAGGTCTGATCGCTAACGGAATAAAAGTGCATTGGGTTGGCGCTGCTCCCGATGGCAAAATAGACAAGAGATACGACATCACAAGAATTCACATTTTTATCGGAGAAAGAGACTGACCCTAACAGCTCTTCCGCTAATCCACAGCTTGCTCAGAAACGAGACCAGAACCCGATGGAAGCTTGCGAGCCAATTCAATCATCGTGGCTTGCGCTTCTTCCATAGCTGCTCTTACGGGTGTATGTGCAAGCCTGGCATAAATCTGGGTAGCTGCAGTTGATTTGTGTCCTAACGCTTGTCCTATTATGTGCAAGCTGGTGTTACTCATCGCCATGTAACTTCCGAGCGATCTTCTCAGGTCATGAAGCCGAACATTCTTAAGCCCACATTCTCTCATTAGTCGACGCCAGGCTTTAATCGGCTCGATCAAATGGCCGGTTTTGCCAGTTCCGGGAAACACCCACGGACCTTTGACATATTCAAGACGGTCCTTCAAAACGGAAATAGCATAGCTGGTGAGCGGAACAACATGAGAAGCACCGTTCTTTGTTTTCGGAATACACCAAACACAAAGATCGAGATCGATGTCCTCCCAGCGCATTGCCAGTATGTTACCCCGTCGTGCGCCCGTAAAGAGGCTGAGAAAAATGTAGTCCCTTACACACTGATTCGTCATTCTTTTTAGCGCATTAAAGAAAATGGGAAGCTCGTCTGGAGTCAAAAATCGCTCTCGGGCTTGAGTATGAAATTTTGCTATTCCCTTGAACGGATTATGGTCTGCGATCAGCTCATGCCTTGCCGCCCAAGCGATTGCAGCTTTTCCATCCACAAGCGCACGATTTGCAGTATGTCGGCCCCGGTCATTCTCAATCTGATTCAGACGCTCTTGTACCCTCAGTTTAGTTATTTCGGTGATCGCAATACCGCTCCAATCCTGAAAAGATCGCCTCAGACTGCCCTCTATGGCTCTCCAATGCACGGATCTTGGTTTTGCATGCTCCTCAATGTACTTTTTGAAAATAAATCCAAGCGTGGTTTTATCAGCCTCACGAGGCGATCTAATTTGACCACGGTTCATTGCAACCCCCATCTCCAACGCTCGCGCACGTGCTTCTGAAATCGAAATCTCTGGATATCGTCCAATCATTATTGAATACGACCGACCCTTGAATTTTCGCCTCCACAAAAACGTCTTGATACCGGTATGAGAAACCCTTAGCATCAAATTCCGAGACGCAGAATCAATGTAAATCACCCTTTGTCCTACTTTTGGAAGTTCCAGATTATCCAGCGTCTTTCTCGTAAACCTCATTCTGTTTGACTTTTCAGCATTTTTCATTTCCCTGCTCCCCCCCTTGCAGCCTGATCCCCACTTGTGCCCCTTATGAATCGTCTACTGGAGTGATAAATGGGGAAATTCAAGCTTGGCGCAATGAAAACGAGTCTGAAAAATCGGTTGCTCTGGTTTCCATAAGTGTGCAAACACTTTTGGGAGCAATAGGTCGCAGGTTCAAATCCTGTCGTCCCGAGATAAATCAATAGAATGCAAAAAAATCAAAGCAGGTCAAATTCGTTTGGCTTCCCGGGCGGCCAGATCCAGAAAAGCTTTGCTTGCCGGACATAAATGATTCCAGAGCAAACCGACGCCCACATGCACGGCTGCAGCAGGCAGCGGTAAAAATTTGATATCCGGCTGCTGCTGCACAGCAAGCCTGGGCAAAAATGTAATGAACTTACTGTTTTTCACAAGTTCTACAAGAGCATGCCCGTCATCATAAGCCACCTGAATCTGAGGCTGAAAACCGAATTCTTCAAAATACCGACCTAATGAGGACGTTGATGACATTCTTTCTGATGCCCAGGCAAGCGGCTGCTCTCTTATATCCTCCGGACTGAGTCTTTCTTTGCTTGCCAGCGGATTTGAACTGGAAATCACAAGCACCAGCTCATCTCTGAAAAGCTCCAGCGAACTTAGCTCACCATGCTCAAGCGGCAGTGTCGCCAGGCCGATATCAATGGAACCGTCAATCACGCCTGATTCAATTTCATGTGACATCATTGCTTTTGCTTTTATATTCACTGCCGGGTACAGCCTGTTAAACTCAGTGATCCAGGAGGTCAGTATCTGGCTTCCATATAACGGCAATGAAGCAATATTCAAAGTTCCGCTCAAAAGCCCTGTTATCGCGTCAATTTCTCTGCCTGCTTCTTCAAGTTCTTTCATTGCCTGCCTGGCCCGCAAAAGCAATACTTTTCCGGCTTCACTGAGCCTGACTCCACGACCCACCCTGTGAAAAAGCTCGGTGCCGAATTCCTCTTCTAGTTGTTGAATATGAACAGAAAGCGCCGGCTGCGACACATGAAGCGACTCGGCAGCTCGCGTAAAATGCAAGAGTTCTGCGGCCTTTATAAAGTAACGAAGATGCCTCAGCTCCACCGGTAATCAGCCTCCTTACGGCGCGCACCAGAACTCCAGGTCTTAAAGCCCTTGCTTGTCGGATGTTTTGCCGATTGATTAGCTTTGCTTATGTATCGCATCGTATCTGGGTATTGGACCCTGCAGCTGTAAAACCGTAAATTGGAAACAGGTCTTTGATAAATCAGCTTGAGAGCGGGAGGACATAATATCATGTCTGCAATTTGTCACGCCAGAATGCCCGCCCGCACGAAGATTCAGCGCCCCTCGCTTAAGCCGGGCGTTCTCAAGAGAGGCTTCTTTGCTGTTATATTCCTTGTCTTGCTTGTGATGCTTGGATCATCTGGTCTTAATACATACAGGCATTTTTCAAACCATGAAGAAACAGATGATGCCTATATAACAGGCCATCTGCATCAAACAAGCACGCGCATCGCAGGCAGCGTCGAGCAGGTATTAGTTGACGACAACCAGCACGTTGAAAAAGGTCAGCTGCTTCTTATTCTTGATTCAAGGGATCAAAAAGTAAAGGTGGAGCAGGCAAAAGCCGAGCTAAAGCGTGCTCAGGAGCAAGCTGCTGCTGCCCGTGCGTCGATTTCATTTCAGGACACGGATGCTCGGGGGCAGGACAAAAACGCCGCAGGTCTAATTGAAAACGCGCTTGCCGAAATAAAGCGGCAAGCAGCCGAAGTAAAAGAAGCAGAATCAGAAATTCTTTCGGCACAATCCCTGCTGAAAGCACATGAAGCCGAACTTCATAAAGCAGCGCTTGATGCAGAACGTTATGAGAATCTGCACAAACAGGGCGCAGTCTCAACAAGCGAGAAGGACGCTGCCAGGAGAGATTATCTTGTTCAGCAGGCTAACTACGACTCGGCAAAAACTGCTGTTGCAAAAGCCAGAGCCAAAAGAGAACAGGCAAATGAATCTGTAAATCTTGCAAGAGCCGGGTTAATTCAGGCAGAAGCTCAAAAGCAACTTGCAAGAGCCAGCGCCCTGAAAACGCAGGTAGAAGAAAATCGGTATCAAAGCCAGCTTGCGGAGATAGAAAAAGCCAAGGCAGCTTTAGACGAAGCCCTGCTCAATCTTTCTTACAGCAGAATTGTCGCTGCAACAAGTGGCAGAATCGGCAAGAAAACCGTGGAAGCCGGGCAGCGTATTGAGCCAGGACAGCCTCTTTTGACCATAGTATCGGATGATCAATGGATAGTTGCAAACTTCAAGGAAACACAGCTTAGGCATATGCAATCCGGTCAGGAAGTCGACATAAAAATAGATAGCTTCCCTGATCACAAATTCAGAGGCATCGTGCAGAGCTTTTCTCCGGCATCAGGAGCCAGTTTCGCCTTATTACCCTCCGACAATGCTACTGGCAATTTCACAAAAATTGTCCAGAGAATACCGGTAAAAATATTATTCACAAAAAGCTCAATCAAGAATTATGAAAGCCGGCTGGCACCCGGTATGTCTGTAGTTGCCAGCGTCAGTATTTTAAGGCAGTCATGAACAGCAGCTCAATTGATAAGAATAACAGCCTGCTCGAACAGGACGAACAGATTCCGTTTAGAAACTGGCTTGCAGTAATTGGCTCCTCAATAGGCGCCTTCATGGCTGTGCTCGATATTCAAATCACATCTTCATCATTGAGAGATATTCAGGGCGCGCTTGCTGCAAGCGTAGATGAAGGCAGCTGGATTTCAACCTCATATCTGATTGCAGAAATCATTACAATTCCGCTTACCGGATGGCTTTCAAAAGTATTTTCGCCCAAACTTTACATATGCGCAAACGCGATTTTATTCGTGTTTTTTTCAATGCTTTGCGGTCTGGCTCAAAATCTTGAAACCATGATCTTGTGCCGCTTTGCCCAGGGATTTACCGGCGGCACTCTAATTCCGATGTCTTTTTCAAGCATTCTTTCAATGCTGCCGAAGTCCAAGCAGCCGGTTGGTCTTGCGATTTTCGGTATTACAGCAACCTTTGCACCATCAATAGGACCTGCCGTAGGCGGCTTTCTCACAGACTTATTAAGCTGGCAGTACATTTTTTACATAAACCTGATCCCGGGACTGCTTCTGATTGCGCTGCTCTTCTACGCCCTGCCTGCAAGCAAAATGCAGCTCGATCTGCTCAAAAAGCATGATTTGCCGGGAATCTTGTTCATGGCAGTAGGATTGAGCTGCCTTACTTTTACACTCGAGGAAGGACAGCGCAAAGACTGGTTCGGCAGCGAGCTTATTCAAAGCACCGCAACTCTTGCTGCGCTTTTTCTTATTGCATTTGTTATAAGAGAGCTTTTGGCCAAGCACCCACTTGTGAATTTGAGACTTTTGAAAAGAAGGAATTTCGGACTGGGCAGCATTGCGAATGTGGCAATGGGAATGGCCCTTTACGGTTCGGTTTTCTTGTTGCCTTTTTACCTGGGTATTGCACAAGACTACAGTTCCTGGCAAATAGGTCAGGTAATGATCTGGTCGGGATTGCCCCAGCTTTTTATTATGCCGTTTCTGCCTTATATAATGCGAAAAATAGACCTGCGGCTGCTTATGGCCTTCGGGCTTCTGATGTTTGCTGCAAGCTGTTTAATCAACGGCTTCATGAGCCATGACTATGCAGGAGAACAGCTCAGAGCCGCCCTTTTAATACGCGCACTCGGACAGCCATTTATCATGGTGCCGCTTTCAACAATGACAACAGCAGGAATCGAAGCCGGCGAGGCAGGCTCGGCATCAGCCCTCTTTAACATGATGCGTAACCTTGGCGGGTCAGTAGGCACGGCCCTTGCATCCACTCTCATTGTTCAGAGAGAGCAGTTTCACTCTTTTCGAATCTCCGAACAAATTTCAAGCTCTGACCTTGCACTACGAGAATGGCTCACAGAAGCTGCAGCCACTCTAAAGCACGGCGGCGGTTCGCTCTGGGCAGCAAAGCAGCAAGCTCTCGAATTGCTGGCTGCAAATGTCAGAAAAGAAGCATATGTAATGGCATTCAACGATGCTTTCACGGCTCTGTTTCTGGTGCTTATCATCGCAGTTTTCGCTGTTGCTTTTCTAAAAAGAGAAAGCAGGATTCAGGCAATTGCAGAATAATCAGAGATAAGCTATTTAGCTGATTGATCAGGGATTCTCAGGCATTGCCTTAAAGCCTTTATCCTCTACGGTGTTTGTGTTTTGAGCATCATTTTGAGACCCTGGCGCAGGAGTCGGGTTGCTTGCCTGCTCAGAAACCGACTTAGTTTCAGGTACATCTGGGCTTGCAATGTCTTTAGACGCTTCGGTTCCCGCTTGCATCGGATCATCATCCCTTGCCGGCTCGGTGACCGCAGCGCCGCTCTGGGCGGGGTTTTGAGTCGACTCCATACGACTTTGATCCAGCACTTCGCGAGTGTTTGTCATGTTAATTGTCACCATAACCATCAAAGCAAGCAGTGCAAGCAAAATCACCGACAGCAAAACGCTGACAGCCGTATCAGTGCCGCGCTCCACCATAACCGGTCTGCTGCTTTCGGACCCCGAAGATTTCGGTTCCTCTAACCTTTGTGTCATAACTCCTCCTCCAGGTCACTTTTAGATTCAAAAGCAATCTTTTTTGTTTTCTATAACAATCTTTAATAGACTCAACTCAGCCATTTTTTTCTGGCTGCCCGGGCAATAGACAGAAACTAGAAAGATTGGTTCCCCTGGCTCAAAAGGCCCGCAAGCTCGTTGGCATGAGACTCTTCGCTTGCAAGAATTTCTTCAAGCATTCGCCTTGTCGTCGGGTCGTCTGCGCCAATTTCTTTAATCATTCTTTTGTATAAATCTATAGCAAGGCGTTCGGCAGCGAGATTTTCCCTGATCATATCCTCTAGAGAAACTGCGTCCGTGAACACTGCATGACTTCTTTCAAGAAGGCGCTCCGGCGACAGCTCGGGTGTACTACCTAGCTGCACAACTCTTTTTGCAAGCCTGTCGGCATGAAGCTGCTCTTCATTGGAATGTTCAAGGAACTCTCCTGCAATTGCAGCTGAAAGCGGTCCTTTAGCAGTGAAATAGTGTTTCCTGTATCGCAATACGCTTACCAGCTCTATGGTCAGGGCTTGATTCAGCATATCTACAACCATAGTTCGTTCAGCTGAGTAGCCTTTAGTCACGGCACCATCTTTCAGGTCCGTTCTTGCGCAACTACGCAATTTTGCCAGATTGACCTGAAATCCTTTTTCTTCAAGACTCTGGGTGCATGACTCTTTTTCGCCGCTTAGTTTTTCTTTGTTCAAACTGCCATTTGTTTTAGTTTTCATATCGGCTCCTTTTTTTCACATTGTCAAATTCATTTTTTCTGAAAGGCGCAAAATTGGGCAAAAAGTTCCTTCAGCTTCAAGCCAATCTTTCAAAATAGATCTTGAGGAAAAAAGCGGCAACATTTTTCCTTAGTCTTGGCAAGAAAGTAAAGGATGCATCACTAGCTTGAGCTAACTGAAAGCAAAATGCCCGGATTTTTCTCCGGGCAACTTCAGTCCCCTTGCTCCCTGTGGTTTCGGTCGGGGTCCTGGCCCGGGTGGTGTGGGCCCGGGTCCGGGCTCGGGTGGTGTCGGTCCTGGTTCTGGTTCAGGCTCGGGCTCAGTATCCGGCAGCGGTCCCGGTTCGGGCTCGGGCTCCGGCTCTGGTTCAGTGTCCGGCAACGGGCCCGGTTCAGCCAATTCATTTAATTCGGACAGATCATATGAATGTGATCTTTTTGCT
Source organism: uncultured Candidatus Obscuribacterales bacterium (assembly GCA_964615655.1). Taxonomy (GTDB): domain Bacteria; phylum Cyanobacteriota; class Vampirovibrionia; order Obscuribacterales; family Obscuribacteraceae; genus JAIEPM01. The sequence continues at coordinate 108,126 of CAZTQO010000004.1, forward strand.
GAAAGTGTTGAACAGAGTCGCATGGCAGCAATGTATTTTTTGGTGAATAGAAAAAAGTATAGAAGCAAAACAAAAACTGCATTCAAGGCGCTGAGCAACAAGCGCGAGTCAGGATTATACGCAAGAGCAATTGCAAACTCAACATAAAAATTCAGTAGAATTGAAAAAGCCACAAATAATAAGAGAAGAAAGAACATAAGCAATAGCCTGTCCAGAAAAAACTTATGTTATAAGTTTGGAGTAGATAATGAGCAATAAAGCAACAAACACAGGATCAAGCGAAAAACTTGGGGACAAATGCCAGCATCCCAACTGTAAATGCCTGGTTGCAAAAGCCGGTCAGCATTGCAGTGAGTTCTGCAAGACATCACTCGATTCAACTTTAGTTTGCGAATGTGGACATCCGGAATGCAAGGGTCCAATACGCTAATCTTAGTTCAAGAAAAAGTGAAACCACAAAGTTAGTGAATTCGCAATTGACGGCAATAGAATCCAGGATCATCCTGGCTAGTATTTTTCAGGCACTTCCAAAAGCGTGCTGACCATATCGGCAATCGGATGCTCACTGTATTCAAACTTTTCATTCTCATCCTCAAGAAGAGGCAAATCTCTTCCGTGAAATTCAGCAGGCGGAGATGTAGCTTCAATTGCAGAGAACTCTTCTAATATCCTGTATCTGTGCCTGGCGTTCATTGGAATAACCCATGAATCACCCTCTTGGAGTATGAGTTTTTGACCTTCAACATAAAGCTCTGCCTTTCCTTTAAGTACAAAACCTACAGTTTCATACTTTCGGCATGTTTCTTTTTTTTCTACTGAAGGCTGTTCATTTTCCCAGATTCTCATCGAAACTCTTTTTCCTGCGGCCAGATATCTCATGCACGCTCCTGCAGCTCTGGGACTATACCTGGAATCAACTTTCTTTACGGTTGTGTCGCCCATGATAAAAGCCTCTATTCTTCATATGCTCAACAATTGTTTTTAGATTCAGTGAAATAAAAAAGGTTCCCGCTTATCAAAATCGAAAAAGAAAAAAAACTTTTTTCAGACGCACAAAGCAAAAGTGATACCACAGCAAAAGCAAGTCACGACCTGCATTTCGACAAACAGAAACAGCAATGTTATGACTGCTCTCGATTTTGCCGCTCACATGACTTTCACAAACAGCCGTTAGCATGAAAATACGGGTCCTATTTTCGACGTCGATATCTACTTACATAAGGGAAGGAGGACTGTGTATGACAGATTTCTTTGGCATTTTCGGCAAGCTGTCCGGCGAACACAAGATTGAAAAGACAGAAGCCAAGCCAGTAAACATACGATCTCAGCTGGCGCATTTTCAAGACTTATCTCCATCGGATTTGAGCATGGAGTTTTCAGATAAGGAGGAACTAGTAGAAGTTGTAGAACCGCAGGTGGACGAAATCATACCGGTGCAACACCAGGTGGATGAAGCCATACTGGCGCACGCTCAGGAAAGCTTCACTGATGAAGAGAGGCTCTTACAAATTGAGCAAATGGAGCCAGTAGAGCAAACGCAAGAACAAACCCAGGAGAGTTCTACAAGAGAAGAATACTATACAAAAAATACTAAGCAGGAAGCGAAACCCTGCGTCAACAAAAAACGCAGAAAAATCTATGGATGGCGGCATGATCTTGCCAGGCTCAAACAGATGACCGAGATTCGGAATCAGCGTCCCGAGCCTATAGATCACACTCACGACAATTTTCTTACGTATATGCATTCGGAAGGCAGCTTCCTGCCCCGGGTTCGCAGTTCCAACAGAAAAGCACTTTTCCACTGGTTCTGCGCCGGAGAAGACTCCTATTCCTCCCCGCTCATACATAAATCTGCCCCAACAGAAGATCATAGAACGCAGGTGGTTAATATGCTTGGCAGTCTCAAAGAAGCGTTATCTTATGCAGAAGAGCAATGGGCTGAAGCGCCGGCCAAGAGCTCTCAGGAGGAGCTTGTGAACAGCGGCTGGATGACGGCAGTGCCTGAGCCGAGCAGCAAAAAGCGAATTGCAAGAGTATAGAAGCAAACTTGCAGAAGTATAAAGGAGAATTGAGAAATTTGAGAGCAATGAATCTCAAATAGAGGACTAGCATTATTTTTTTCGGAGAATCTTCTATGAAGAGCAAAACACTCAGAAGCAAAAAAGGAGCGGGAATAGCTGAAACTGCGGCATCAATGAGTCTTATGATTCCACTGCTAATATTGATAGTGTTTGCAACCGTCGAAACGACTCAGGCCTATTTGATTCAGAGTTCCCTGGCCCAGGGGGCAAGAAGAGCTGCACGAAATCTGGCAATTGCATACGGGCAAAATCCGGCCGTTGCATCCAGCCGTAGTTTGCAGGACTCAACAGTGCTCCAGTACATTCGAATTCCAAATTTTATCAACGACAATGCTCAGTTTGATGACCCCGTATTCGATATCAGCACTAATCCGCACACAGTCAGAGTAGAGGTCCATTACCGAAGCGGTCAGTACGGTTTGCCCGTCTTCCCTCAACCTGATCCATTGAATATCGCGGACAAAATAACCATTACAGCAGAGTCAACTTACCGGCTTGAATAGGAGAACTATCATGTTAAATCAAAAGAAACTCTCAATACGTTCGGAGACCGGTTCACTAGCTTCAGTATTAATGTCGATACTATTTCTGATTGCATTTATAATTGGGGCGCTCTCTGTCGACATGGGGCACATTCAGCTGGCTACCGAACAGCTACAAAACGCTACTGATGCAGCTGCACTTGCAGGCGGTAACGACCTCTGGACAAGTCCTGATACAGCCGAGCAAAGTGCCCGGGCAGTCTGCGCCATGAATATCGCAGATGCGAAGTCTGTTTCAAGCAGCACTCCAGGGGTCACTGTCGATGTGGCGGTGGTGCCGCCCACCAACAACACGCCAGGCACAGTGGAAGTAAGTCATATTTGCTCATTGATATTCGGGCGCTCGTCTGATGTGATCAACGTGAGATCGGTGGCAGGTACAGCAGGCACACTTGATCAGTTATTCTTCGGACAGGCATTTCCGCTTGCTGTAAGCATCGATGCCGTACCCAACGGAGGCTCGGCTCTGCAAGAGCATAAAATCGGTGAAACAGTGACTTTCTATATAAATTCACAACAGGTAAAAAATGCAGCATTTACATCGTTTACCGTAAAATCAGCAAATGCAAACTATATCGGTGACGCTATCGAACAGGCACTTGGGCTGGCTCCAACTGAACCCGGATTCATTCCCTCGGTAACTATAGGCGACGATATCTACCTTTCAAATGGAGTCCTTGGCAGAAAAATTCTGGCCAGACAACCGAATATGGATGCATTTCTAAACTCAGGTCCGTTTGTATTGCCTGTGATTTCAGGCGATCCAGCCTATAACCAGACAAGAGAAGTAATCGGATTCATAGGATTCAAACCGACCGGAGTATCTTTTGGCAACGGCCACGGTATCGTAGAAACCCTCACCGGCGAGCTGGTTTTTGTCCAGGTGCGAGGCATAAGCGGAGCAGGTTCCGGACTGATGCCCGGTGCGCTTGCATCGTCTGCACTCGGACCAATACAACTCATTCAATAATCAATCCAATCACTAACAGGTTTACTCGACAGCTGAGTCCTCCTGCATTCCGGACAGCTCACAAGGCTGTCCGGAATCACTATGCTAACAATCTTTAATTCTCAAATTTTCATCTGAATTCTTTTGCTGTTCAGGAACTTTTGCTTGAAGGCCCGTTCTCTAAAACCGAAAAGAACCAGCAGGTTCTATCCCACCCGAGTGAAACGGGCAGGGTTGAAAAAGAATAGAAATATTCTTCCCCACGCTGACTTTGTCAGCGTGGGGTTTGTTCTGGGTTGAAGCTATAAAATTCTCAGGCTGGTTTTGCCAGTCCCTTGTTTTTTCTGAGAGAGAATTTTTCAATCTGAATTGCAGTAAGTGCATTCACCGTAGACTGCAGTCCAGGTGCTCCAGGCGGCAGTGCATTTCTTTCAAGCGCCAGGCATCTCAATAGCAGGCTTTCGGCTTCTTCGAATTGATTAAGTGCGTAAGCAAGAAGACCGAGATTAAAAAGTGCTTCAATGAATTCAGGCTCCTGCTTATTTTGCAGCTGTTCGCGCATCAGCAATGCATGGCTGAATAGCCGTTTTGCTTTTTCATAGTTACCTGAATCTTCGAATCTTTGTGCTACAGATTCTATTTTTGATACGGCTTCCAGATAGTTGTCGATCCTCATAGAATTAGCCTCTCAAGCATTTATGTTTTGCGTGTAATTGACTATATTGCAGATCGAATTTAATTCCAAGGCTTTGGAAATTTACAGGTGATATCACCATATCCATCTGCAGAAAGCCCCTAATTCAAGCTGCCTTTGAGCTGAAGCTGAATTGCATCATCTGATTTCGATAGCTCATGAAAGCGACTGCAAGTCGCTCAAGCAAGCTTCATAGCTTGCGGATGCGTTGAAAGTTCATTGCCATTGATATAAAACTGCGCATTTCCCTGATTTACAACAGCAAGACCCGGTGTGCGGGAAACAACCACGGTCATCAAACAAAAGAAAAGCAAATGTTTTACCAGTGGTCTGATCTTTCTTAACTCGGCATCAGTAGACCGGTCGTCTAGATCCCGGACAAAAAATACCCCTCTTTTCTGCAAAAACAGCTCGTTTCTTTCAAGCGGAGAGCTGACAGAGTCGCGAAAAGCAGCTAAGGCGCTCTTCTGTTTTGTACTTTGTTTTGAACCCTGTTTTGATTCTGCACCCAGAGCAATAACCTTTGCCTGTGCATGTCCGGGGCACTTCTTGCAGTTGTTGTTTATTTGATGAAACATTTGCTTCATTCCTTATATAAACTGATTCAATGCCGACATAGTAGACCGGTCGGTCTACTATGTCAAGTCACCCAAAATACAAGCAAAAGAATTTAGCTATTCCCCTATTTTCAGTATATTTCACCGAAAGTCCTTAATGAATTCGTTTGCCCTTCAAGCACGAAGCTCTCCCCACACTCGATTTACAGCCTTGCATTCTTCTTGATCAAGCACAAAATCGCATCGAAAGCAGCTCCTGCTGTCTTTTGTCCCAGCATTTTTCAGGATCAGCCCCAGAATTCCAAAACTTAAATGAAATAAAACTTGTTCACGAGAACTCGCTTCAAGCAAAATCTCAAACTTAATTGCATGTAGATTCATTGCAAAAACATACAAATGAAGCCTGTTTTGTTATTGCCTTCAGCGCCGAGGGCAACTTACATTCAGTGCCTGAAGTACTGGCCGGATGGGTAACTAGCATGAAAAACCTGAACCCGAATTTTCTTGATCTGAAATTTTTGCTGGCAGCAAGCTTATTGCTTTTCTGCGCAGCCAGTGCTGATGCTTCTTCCTACCAGGAGCTGAACAGAGAAGGTATTGAGGCTCTCAAATCAGGAGAGCTGGAAAAGGCAGAGAAGCTGTTCAAGAAGGCGCTTGATGCATATGTGCCTGAAAAAACCCGCTTCGATCTTTCAATTAAGAACAACCTCAACGTTCTGTATCAAAAAATGAAAGCTTCAGGCCAAAGCCCTGAGATAAGTCAGGCGGCGAAGCCTCTGGAAATACGCTTTTCCGACACCAACGATAACAGAAGCATTCTTGAGTTTGCGCAAAAATATTTCGACCGGGAAGCCAGTATCCGTATGCAAGAAATAAGCAAACCTGCTTTAAGCACAAAGGCAAAAATAGAACGCCGGGCCGGCGACAAAATTCTGGTTCATTACAGGGGCCCGGCAAGAGGAAAGGACAGCCTTGAAATAGAAGCTGAAATAATTAAGATGGCGGAGAACTCATACAAACTGTTGAGTATCAAGTCCACTATTTTTCATCCGCTTGATACTCAGTACGAGCAGAACCTGAGTTATGGCGAAAGCGGCAGCGACTTAGCAAAGAGGTCGGATGATAAGCAGAGTCAATCTAAGTCTTTAATGCAAGCGAGGTCTTTATTGCAAGATCTTTTCTCATCGTCGGCAGAAAGCAACACTCAGTTCGCAAACGCTTCACCGACCCCATATGTTCAGACTTTCCCAACGCAAATCGAGCAAGACCCGGGCAGCTACTATCCGCCGGAGCCGGTGCAGCCCGCTTCAGGCGGCGGCTGAAAAAGGTAAAGCAGCCGTCGGGAACGGATAAGAAAGTAAATAGCAAATCCTAATCTGCATCTTTCCACTTGTCCACAAATGGGGCTTTAATGTGGATTTTTCCGTTTGAACGGTCTATTTTGACAAATGGTGCCCTGATACTGCGCTCGCCATTTTCTTTTGTTTCAACTTTTACAAGTGGAGCTTTTACTTTAGTGGTTCTGCCGAGCTCATCAGTTTGAACGCTGGTAAAAGGCGCTTTTACATTGCTCTTGCCGGCGTCAGTCTCAACCGTTGTAAACGGCGCTTTCACCCGCTCGCCTGCAGTTTCTGATTTTGCTCCGCCTGCCGCCTTTGCTCCGCCTGCAGTTTTTGCCCCGCATGCCGCCTTTGCCCCACCGGCAGTTTTTGCTCCGGCGCTTTTTCCATCAATACCTGTCTTGCTTCCAGCCTCCGGCTTCTGCTTATTGCTTTTTACTTCAATACTGCCTTTTGCCTGCTCTGTTTTCGTATCGACCACAACCTTACTGCTTTCCTTTTGAGCAGTTGATTGATCAGCAAGTGCCTGAAGATTCTGAAAAAATGAAAAAGCAACCAGACTGAGTATCACAGGTCTTGAACAGTTTCTGTGATTTGCAGCAGGTTTTGCAATTAGCTTATTGAATAGCTTGAGCATAAATCGGCAAGCTCCATTTCATACCACCGAAGCAATCTTAACAGATCAGTACTCTCGGGTCTGTCTTATTTACACTGATACGGATTAATGCCGTTTAGAAACTCAGGACTCGGCCGCGGGAAGATAGTCCTTTTCTCTTAAGTTGAATGTCCAGGCCACCGCCTGCCTGGGTCTCACCATATCCGGTGGCACTCTCAAAAAGTAGTTCTTGAAACTTCCATCCGGTTCAGGAGTGGAGTTTTTGACTTTCACCATTACGATCGGCTCGTCCGGCGGCAGCTCCAGCCTGTAAAGTGTCCCGCAGCTGTCTTCGGAGATAAGCTTTGCGTTTGCCTCCTGTAAGAATCTTGCTTCTCCGAAGATGTCAATCAAAATTCGTCGCCTTTCTATATTGTGGCACCGTTTAATTTTCTGGCAGCTAATTTTATGCTTTTCTTTGATCACCTGAGCAGGAAGCACGTTGCCTTTCCAGCTGAATACATTCAAGCCGTCCGGCCAGACAGCTGCCGGGTCATCGTCGCAATGCACTCTTAAATTAGCATCAGTTCTCAAAATTAATGGCGGAGGGCATACATAGCAAATGTCCTCTGTAAAATAGTAAGCGCATGCAGCATGAAGCAGATAAGCCATGCAATCGATTTCTTCCTGAAGTTCGGAAAAGAAACTAGTATTTATACATGAGCAAGAAAGAGCAAATGGAATAAACTCAGCAAGCTGGGCGTTCCAAAGCGATTGAAACGCACTTTCTCCTCTTCTTGTAAGCGGCAGATTGGCGTACCAGCTCGCAAGCCGGCCGGCACGTAGCTCAAGTTCCAGACACTGTAATTTCAGTTGAGCGGCAATTTTGCAATCATTGTCGCTGTTTGCACTTAAAAACCTGCCTGCCACCGGAGCAAATTGTGTAAGCAAGCGCGCATCAAAATTACCAAGAAAGAGGTTCTGAAACATTGTTTCCGGCCGCAACCTTAATCTTGCAGCCTGTTCTATTTTCATTTGCAAGGCCAGACGGTGCTTGAAGAAATCCGGATCTGATACATTGCTCTTTAGATAGTCCGGATTGCTTTTAATTCGGCTGCTGTCGGCAAGTTCAAACAGCGGCTCTTTAAGCTCGCCTCCAAGAAGAAGCAGATCGTGCATGAAGGTTTTCAGTCTGGCACGGCAATTTGCTTTCAGAGTTTTATGCGCCCAGACAAAGTTGCCGTTTATTTGTTGATCCAGGCGGTTGGCATAGCGCTCTATTTTTTTCCATTCGGCATTGAAGAGTTTTTCCCAGTCCCGGCTCCCTGCTTTTGTCTTATGAGCTTTCAAAGATTCTGAAAGCTGAAACCACTCCTTTGAATTTCTCAAGCATGCAATCACCGGTGGAATTCTTGCCAGCTGAAAAGGACTCTGGCATATAAAAAGCAGCGGCTCTTGCTTTTTCAGGATGCGGTAGAGCCCAGATACTGCTTTTGTGCAAAGCATGAAATCAACACCGCTTTCAGAGCCACTGAAGAGCCTCTCGTGCCATACGCCAAGCTGAATCTTTAGCTGATTATATAAATGGAAGTTCTTGACCATGAAACACAGCCGACAGGCGCCCTTGACATCATCATATCTAATTGAATCTCTGTAGTGGCAAGGCTTAAGCATTTATTCAAACAGTGCTTGCAAAGAAAATAGCCTTTTAAATCAGGCTTCTGTCTGCAGAAAACTTTTTTGAAAAATTTTGCCGAAATTTTGAACTCTTGGCATGGTTTTTACGTTTATGGAAGTGTAAGGACAATTACGGAGCTTTTTTATATGAAAATGAAATTGATGTCACTTGCCCTGCTGCTCACATTCGGACTGAGCGTGCAAGAAGCCTGGTCACACAACCCACCCGGACCAGCCGGCGGCAAAGGACACGGCAGATACTGGCATCGAAATCCAGCCGGTCCTAAAGGCGGGGCAGGGCGAGGATGGAACTACAATCCTCCCGGGCCGGGCAAAGCCTGTGTTAATGCGCCTCATACCAATCCCCCTGGTAGAGCAGGCGGGCCCGGACACGGGCGTTTCTGGCATTACAATCCCCGAGGAGCGGCAGGCGGTCCCGGAAAAGGCTGGAATTATAATCCGCCCGGGCCCGGCTATCTTCAGATTGCACACAGATAGATAAGCCCTCTTGCATGTAATCTGAAGCATGCCTTATTTGATGCCAGAATGATCCGCCGGCAGGCTCTTAATAAGATTCTGCCGGCGGCTTCTTCAAAAAAAGCAAAGTCAAGCCCGCCAGGATTTTTATATTTGTACTCCGTCTCTGAGATAAAATTGCCAGGATAAAACGGAGCAGACAAATGTTTCCACTAAGCGACGACAACAGCGACAGAAAGATTACGCCCTGGGTCAACTACATAATCATTGCACTCAATATACTGGTTTTTGTTCTATTCCAGGCCTTAGGGCAGAACGAGGAATTCACCAATGCATTTTCAGTGGTGCCGCAAGAGATTGTAAGCGGAGAGGATCTCACAGGAAAAGTCAGGATTACAAATCCAACAACCGGAGCGGTCGTAGGAAACATAACCCTGTTCAATACACCTGTTTCGGTTTACCTTACACTCTTTACCTCAATGTTCATGCATGGAGGTTTTGCGCACATAGGTGGCAACATGCTCTACCTCTGGATCTTCGGTGACAATCTTGAAGATTTGATGGGACACTTCAAATATTTTGTTTTCTATCTGATCTGCGGGGTGGCAGCATCACTTGCTCATGTTTATACGACCATGGCATTGCATCTGAATCCCTTAATTCCTTCACTGGGTGCATCAGGCGCTATATCTGGAGTTCTGGGTGCTTATATTTTGCTATTTCCCAAACGCAGAGTTACAGTGCTTTTTCTCAGGCAAATAATGCATGTTCCGGCTTTTGTGGCGCTGGGATTCTGGATTCTTTTTCAAGTCGCTGAAAGTTCAGGATTTCTGGGCGGCGATCCGGAGTCGGCAGGAGTGGCTTATGCGGCTCATATTGGCGGTTTTGCCGCCGGCCTTATGATCGTAAAACTGTTTAGTTCAGGCAAGAGCTCCGCCTGAGAAACCTGCATAATCCTTTCCGTTTTTCTCAGCTTCTTTCAATCTGAAAAAGCAGGCTTTCAAGCTCTTCTTTTTCAGTTTCAAGAAGATGAGGCAAACCCATCCATGAATTATAAAGAGTGTGCTCCCAGCAGGAATAAGCGCGCCTTTGTCTTTGCGCAGACAGCTCTCTAAACGCCGCCCCTATATAAGCCGAATAAACAGGTTCTCTGCCGGCTAAATAAGCAAGCACCCTTATAGCGGCATTTGTGCTCCAGTCTCTGGGACCAAACAGGACGGAGAGCAGCGCATCCTTGCGTTGGGAGCCATGCCAGCCGCTGTCTATTTGAGCCGCCATCTGCATAACAGTAAGCTGCACTCGCGGAAGCCAGACAAGCGAATTGAGCCCTTCCGGAATATCCGGTGGATAAGTCATAACTGCAAGAAGCTCCTCGATTTTAAAAGCTCCCAGCTCCGCGGCAGCTTTGCTTGCATTCGCCCAGTTTAGTGCCTCATCAAATCTTTCAGAAGCCAGTTTTGCAATCAGTTCTTTCAGTTCTTTAGCCGGTTGCCGATAAGCAGGGCTGGCAACAGTCTTATCGTAATTCCAGAGCTTGTACTTAACCGGACAAACAGGCTCCCTTGGATCAGGATATGGAATTTCATCCACAGTAACTTGTAATTCAAGATTGTGTTTCAGAGCTTTCATTTCAAGCTCAAAAGCAAGATAGTTACTCGGAGCCTCCAGAGCGCCAAGCGAAAGACTTATACTGCCCCTGGGCGCATCTTCCGGATATTTGATAATTTCGTTTCTAAGTTGTCTTAATATGGCAGCCGTGCCGTCGGCGGGTTCAGGCAGCCCGCCAAACTCACGATTGTACAGTTGCTTTGCCCGGGGGTTTCCCGAACGCGAAAATTCAATCAGCTCGGCAAGAGCTCTTTTGTTCTTGCTCAATTTCCAGTGGCAATAAAGGGAGGAAGGAATTGCCCACTCGTCGGTGGATTTCAAAGCAAGAGCATCTTCATACCAGAGAAGCGCTTTTTCAAAATTCTCCTGATTGACGAACATGTCACCTGCTTCGAGCCGGGCACTCAGATCTCCCGGTTCGAGCTGAATTGCCTCTCTGAACGAAGCTTCTGCAGCATTCAAGTCGCCTTTTTCTCGCAAAATAAGCCCAAGAGCCGTTCTGCTTTGCCAGTCGGCAGACTGAACATTTCTTGCCCTTACCAGCTTTTCAGCATCAACGAGCAGTCCGGATTTGCGCATTAAGCCGGCACAGATCATTAAAGAATAATCCCGCTGACTGCCACCACGCACTTTCAAGTAACGCTGGCACAAATCCGACCAGCGTCCGGCGGTCTCTAAATCGCCCACAGTTGCAAAACTGAATTCCGGTGCCCGATTTAGAACCGTAGCAAAAAGCTGCCAGGCAAGATCTTCATCCAGGCTTTCCACAGCGCCTTCGGCTTCAAGCCAGCCAGTTGCCCAGCCTTCCAGATAAGAGCAGGCTGGAAGAAATGAAGCGATGGTCAAAAGCAGGTCGACCGCTTCCGAAAGCCGGCCCTGCCGATGCCAGATGTATGATCTGATAGCCTCCGTAGCAAAATAAATGCTATCACCTTCGTTTTCAAGTAAAGCCTCCGGACTCTGACTTTGAGATGCCAGGTATCTATCTAGCAAATCCAGCCATAAATAATTCTGGGGCTCAAAAGCAAGCAGTTCTGCAAGCTGCCTGAGACCCTGCGCAAGCTCAAGACCTTGCTCCAGACATTTGAGAGCATCTAAATACTCGTAATCAGGCGTGCCTTTGCGCAAGGGGATTTCCCCATGCAAGCGAAAAGGCTCATCCTCGACCGAGTTATCTTTAACGTTCATGCAGCCTTAAATATTCCCAGAATCTGCTGGTTTTCATACTTTTGATATCAGTCACTGGCTGAAGCAAAAAATGCAAGAGCGGCCAGCGCTCCGACTATAATTGTTTGAAAGAAGCCAGGTATCCATGCACGTAATCATAAACTCAATAGGTAGTGCCGGAGACATAAATCCTTTTATTCTCATAGGGCGCAGGTTAAAAGAATCCGGTCACGAAGTGGATTTTGCTGCCAGCGCCTTTTTTGAAGAAAAAATCAAGCGGGCAGGATTGAACTTGTTGCCTCTAGGCACTGTCGAAGATTATCACAAAGCACTCAGCAATCCGGATGTCTGGAAACTTGAAAAAGCGTTCCCGATTGTCTGGCAGGAAGTAATGCGGGCCGCACGTCTTTGCTACCAGTTGATTGAAAGCAGGATCGGCAGCAATACCATAATGATCGGAAGCACACTGGCAGTAGGCGCCAGACTGATTCAGGAAAAGTACAAACTGCCACTGGCAACGGTGCACCTTTCGCCTTCGTTAATGCTTTCGGCATATGACACACCGCAGTCAGCCACCAGTCCACTTCCAAACTGGGTTTCTCCAGTTTTTAGAAGGGCCTGGCTGAATTTATTCGAATATATGGTTCTTGATCCGGCTTGCAAAAAAAGCTTGAACGAGTTCAGGCAAGAACTCGGTCTTGCAGCTCTTTCGTCTCGAATTTTCAGCCGATGGCTGCACTCGCCGGAGCTTGTTATCTGCGCTTTCCCTGAATGGTTTGCAAAGGTCCAGAAAGACTGGCCGGCTAATTCAATCAACAGCAATTTCCCGCTTTACCGATCAGACTTAGATAGCCCTCTTCCTGCCGAGCTTGAACAGTTTTTGCAAATACACAGAGCCCCGCTTGTTGCCACAGCCGGAACGGCAATGGCATTTGCCCGACCTTCATTGGAGCTCGGTCTGGAAGCGGCCAGACTGAGCGGTAAAGCCTGTGTTCTTGTTTGCTCTTACGAGAGCGAAATACCGGAGAAGCTGCCGGATAATGCAATTCATGTAAAATATGCCAACTTTCAAAGCCTTCTTGAAAAGGCCGGTCTTGTGATGCATCATGGTGGCATCGGCACAAGCGCGATCTCGATTGCAAGTGCCTGCCCCCAGCTAATCAACCCTTTTGCACACGACCAGTTCGACAATGCTATGCGCCTGGAAAAGCTCGGCGTAGGAAAAATGCTGAGGATGAAAAATCAGGACTTAATATCAAGCATCAGGGCGCTCGATTCAATTGAAACCAGGGAAAACTGTATAAGGCTGAAAGAAAGGCTCCTGGCGGAAAAGCCCGGAGAAGAAGCAATCATCGAGATTATAAGGCGTAACTTGCTTCAAGATCTTTGAGCTTTCCGGGAGCAGAATTTGACGTATAAAGTCGTCAAAAGAAGTATTATTTGGTCATAAAGAGAGTGTTAGTTAGCTGCACTGGGCACAACTTAATCGGAGGATTAGCTTTTGTCTATCGAGCAAGACCTGGCCGAAGATCTGGACGGACCGGAGCAGCTGAAAGTTCTGGCCCCGGATACAATTGTTGCCGAGCGCTATCGAATCATCAAATCAATCGGTCAGGGCGGCATGGGAGTGGTTTACAAAGCCCAGCATATTCACATGGGCAAATTTGTTGCCATGAAAATGATGTTGCAGCACACAAGCACAAACTCCCAGGAATATAAGAGATTTCAGCGCGAAGCACAGGCAGCCAGCCTTTTAGATCATCCTCATATCGTGGCGATTCACGACTTCGGCTTTCATGACGGCCAGGCTTACCTCTGCATGGACTATCTTGAAGGTTCAAGCCTGGAGGACATAGTAGAAAGAGAGCCTCTCAAGCTTGATAATTTCAGGCACATTTTTGCCCAGGCTTGTGACGCATTACAAGCGGCTCACGACAAAGGAATCGTTCACAGGGATTTAAAACCCAGCAACATGATGATTACCGAAAGACGCGGCGACAGCCGTTATCTGGTAATACTTGATTTCGGACTGGTAAAAATGATGGAGGGCACGGACAACCACAAGCTTACCGCCACGAACATGGTGGTAGGCAGCCCGCTCTATATGAGCCCGGAGCAATGCCGGGCCCAGCCTTTAGACCAGCGCTCCGATATTTATTCGCTCGGCTGTGTAATGTATGAGGCACTAACAGGAAGACCACCGCTTCTGGCAGATTCGATTTTCGACCTGATGAGCGCGCATATTTCTCATAACCCCCTGCCCATGAAAGAGGTTCTGCCCGGTTTATATGTGCCACCGGCTCTCGAGCGGGTAATCTTGCAGGCAATGGCTAAAGATCCGTCCGCCCGTTATCAGTCTATGAATGAGCTTGCAAAAGGCATAGAGGCTGCATTCAGTGGTGCACCCGACATAGCGCATTCAGCAGCAATGCTCCAAACAAAACTTTCAGGTAATCAAATTAACAACGCAAGCCAGAGTTCTCAAAAACAAAGCTCCGGAAAACAGAGCCTTGACCCGGCTTTGAGCAATAGCCAGAACGGTCCGGGAAGAAGCAGCCGGCAGCAGGTCGTGTCACGCAGCCAGGAAATGACCAGACCTCGCAAAAAGGGTCAGAATCAATCTATGATAATTGCAAGCATCGGAGTTGCAGTTGCGCTTGCAAGTCTGCTTGCAACCGGGCTGATGTTTAATGCTCTCAATGAAAAGAGCCAAAAGGATCAAAAAAACGGAAGTCGGGCTTTAAGTTCAGGCTCTCAGAACGAGACGGCATCAGGAAAAGCCGACCCGCAAAATTCAGGTTCAGTTGAAAGCGCAGCCGCAAATAAATATACTCCCAGAATCACTGGGTCTCCTGCGCTTTCAACTGCTTTCAGCAAACAAGACTTGCTACAAAGAGATCAAAAAACTGCGCCACCGGCAGGAGTGGCAACAGGCAAGCAAGAAATCAATGCAATCCCGCAAAATCAAGGGCAGCTACAACAAACACAAAGTGGCGCAGCCGTAAACAATTCACCTAGTCAGTATCCACCCCGAAATAATTTGACTTCATTTGCAAACACAAGCGAAAGACCCGGCTCAGTTTTTGAGACCCCAAAACAGGAGAGCAAAGAAAGTCTAAAAGCCGAAGCAGACTCTCTTTATCGCTCTGGAAATTACGCAGGAGCGTTTCAGACCTACAAGAAACTTCTTGGCAAAGTCTCCATGGGTTCCGAGCAAGAGCCGGTGCTTGCCAAACTGATTATTTGCGGCAAACAAAGCGGCCAGCCGGTGGGCGACTATTTCGAAAAGTTCAGTTCACTCTTTTCATTCAATGCTCGCACAGTAGACAGTACTACTTTAAGAACGCTTTACAGCCTGAACTTAAGCAATGATGCCGATTTTAACGAAAAGCTCCTGAAAGCTGGCATTGACAGGAATCTCAGGGGCGGAGACTATATCTACTTCAGGCTCGAACTGAACAGGTGGTACAGAGCCCAGCGAAAAGAGTCTGAAGGAGACAGGCTGCTTGAAGAAGCACTTAATGAGGCAGAAAGAAATGTACCGGAACTGGTTTCTGTAATCAAGTCTCACATGCCTCCAAAACCTGCCGCATTCTCGAACCAGCAGCAAAGCGGCTTCGGTCAAACGGGCGGTACAGGCGCCGGACATATGGGCGGCGGTCCGATGAGTGGTGGTCCGATGGGCGGAGGTCCAATGGGCGGTCCAATGGGCGGTGGTCCACCAATGGGCGGTCCAATGGGTGGTCCAATGGGTGGTGGTCCAATGGGCGGTGGTCCAATGGGCGGCCCGATGGGTGGTCCGTTGGGGCCATTCGGCCAGAATGGGCAGCAATAGATAAAGAAAGTTCTCCTGCCTTAGCCTTTGATTAGCTGCAGCCGGCTCGTGGAACGTTAGCCTTATAGCAGATTAACGCTTGTGAAAGCGGGGTTTATGAAAGCACATGAGACAATACGTCTCAACCTGGCAGCAACGCTTCTGTCGGGTCTTCTCTGTTCACTGCTCCTGGTGTTCTGCCAGCAAGCACCTGGCGAGAAGGCGGAAGTGCTGGCTTCCTACGCGATTTTTTTGCCGATTCTTCTTTCAGTGTTCGCGGCTCTTTTTCAGTACAACTTTGTAATGAAACCATGGCACAAAGCCCTCGGCGAGCTTTTGCGCAAGTCACTGAGCCTTGAAGAAAGTAGTTCTGGCGCTCATTTAATGGCTGGCCCAAAAAAAAGTCAGGCAATTGAACAAGAAACTGCAAGCAATCTGCGCCGCGGCGATATTCAGCTAAGCAGGTTGTCCAAATCGATTGAAATAGCAACTGAAAGAATGAAAGAAACGCAGCTGCGCCAGAATGCGCTCATACAACATGCAGTTGATGTTATTTGCGTAATCGATCTCAAAAGCACAATTCTTTCGGTTAATCCCGCGGCGCGTTTTGTATGGGGCTACGAACCGGACGAACTGGTGGGCAGGCAAATAACAGACTTTCTTGTAAGCGACGACGTAAACAATACAATGAAAGCCATACTTCGGGCTGAAAAAAGTATCGACAAAATTTATTTCGAGAATAGATTCGCAAAAAAATCAGGTGAGATTGTAGATTTGCTCTGGTCGGCGCATTTATCCGCCACAGACCGCGGTCTTTTTTGCATAGCACATGATATTACCGAAAGAAAACTTGCAGAACGCCTGCTTAAAGAAAGCGAAGAAAGAGTGCGGATAATTCTTGAGAGTTTGCCTGCCGGTGTTGCTGTAATCAATCAAAAGGGCAAACTTGAGTTCATGAACAAAACGGCCATGGAGCTTACAGGACTTAGTGAAGCGTCGGCCACGCATGCATCGGATCTCTTTAGCTTCGCTGACAAGAACGACGAGCACTTTGCTCTTAAAGAAGGTCTCAATGATCCCTTCGACTGCACGATAACCCGAGCAAGCGGCGAGCGTTTTTCGGCAGAGGCTTCGGCAAGAGAGCTCTCGTGGCAGGGCGGTAAAGCCTGCCTGCTAATCTTTCTGGATGCGACTTTGAAACATGAACTTGAAAAAGCTAAACGAGAATTCGTGGCGATGGTAAGTCATGATCTGAGAACACCCCTAACAGCAATTTCCTTGATTTTCGCTTATTTAATTGACGGGCTGGGAGGCGAGCTCTCTGAAGACGGCATGGATTTTGCAAACAGAGGGCAGGAATCCTGCCAGCGCCTGATGAATCTGGTTCAGGACTTACTTGACCTGGAAAAAATGAGAGCCGGCAAGTTCGTTATGGAGAAGGTAGAAACATTGGTTCCGGAAATCATAGACGCGGCTGTGGCAGCAGTCACACCTTATGCTGATTCTCAAGAAATCAAACTGGCAATTAACTGTCCTGACGGCTTAAAATCCGTGTGTGATGGCGCACGCATCATACAGGTACTTGTAAATTTGCTGAGCAACGCCATCAAATTTTCCTACCCTGACGCCACCGTAAGCATAGAAGTAAAAAGCAATCCTGATATAACCGTAGCTGTGAAAAACCGGGGCAAGGTTATTCCGGAAGAAAAGCTGGCAAGCATATTCGAAAAGTTCGAGCAGGCTGACTCATCTGGTGCAATCGAAAGAAAAGGAAGCGGGCTCGGTCTGACTATATCCAAAACAATCATAGAAGAGCATGAATGCCGAATTTGGGCTGAGAGTTCTGAAGATTCCGGAACAAGCTTTCTTTTCACGCTGCCGGGTCTAAGTTAAAGAACTGCGCTCCAAATGTAGTATCCTTGATCTTAGAGATAAGGGAAGCAGACTATTGTGAACGACATATTAATGATTTTGCTCTTCTTAGCTGCATATTTCGCGCTGCAGCTCTGGATCCTGCCTGCAATCGGCATTTCCACTTGAATGAGCAGATCTTGCTCGGTCGGGCAAAACAAGAAGAATAATCAAACAAAGCAAGAAATACCGGATCAAGAGAAAGAAAGCAAGGACTCTAAGAATAAGATAGAAAGCTCCGAAAGCTCCGCTTAAACTACTAATTTGTACCGGTCAGAGCTGATATATGAGTCTGATGCAGATCATTTTTCAGCGGCAGAAGAAAGCTCCAGTCATTGTTGGCGCACTCACCTTTCAATTCAAAAGAGCGCTGTGGCAAAGACGCATCGAGCGGTCTCAGTAATTCTCTTTTGTTCTTCAAAATAGAAACAGCAAGCATACTTGCCTTTTCAGTATTGAAGTCTGCAATCTCAAGATTCTCCACAAAGCAAGTGCCTTTCCTAACATGAGATCTGCGTCCGTCCTGCGTGCAGCTGAGAGACGCGATTCTATTTCCCTGCCTGTCAAAGACAACGGTCCTTAGCGACGAGTTGATCTTCTGATCTTTGAGGCTTTCAAGAACAAGACGCATGTGCAACTTGTCGCCGTTAATTCCGGCTTCGGCACTTCTAATTTTGTACAATGACCCGAGTTCGATATTGTGGATGGGGGCGTTTCTGCCAAGCATATCGGCTTCTTTGCTGTTTACGGTTTGAATCGTTGGCAAACTGAAATACAGCAAGCATGCAAAAGCAATTAGCTCGACTGCCAGAAAGCCTGCTTTCAGGCTCTTTCTCTTTTGCCTGTCGCTAATCTTAGCAGGCCCGTCAGAAGAGCTGCTTTCATCCTTGCAAATTAAATTTGCCAGCTTGCCTCCTTGCTTCAAGAAAAATCTGCGCATCGGATTTTCAACCAATTCAAAAAGCAGATGAGAAGAAAACAAAAGGACAAGAACAAAGAGGGCAAAGGCTCCGATCGACTGCATCTGCGGAAAGTTAAGAGTTAAATAGGTCAAAATCACACCATGCATCAGGTAAATTCCGAAGCTAATTTCACCTAAAAGCACAAATGGTCGGGTCGAGAAAAGCCTTGAAAGCAAGCCTTTTTCCATAGCAAAAACACATATAAGAAAGGCAAAACCAATAAGCGAAGGTCCGCTGTTTTGCATCCAGAAAGCACCGGCATCTCCCAGTACAGGTATGCATGCATAACGCATGGCAGCACTTGAAAGATTGAACAACACTACTAACACAATTGCTGAAAGCTCAAGCAGGGTTGCCGGCAAGATATGAAAAGCACGCTCCGAAAGTTTCTCTTTCCAGAATAAATAAGCAGTCATACCCAGAGCGAAATCAAAAATTCGCGCTAGCGGGTGAATGTATGTGAGCCCCTGGTTTGATAGTTTTAGCGGATCAAACTCAGGCAGATGCAGCAAGTTGCAAACACAGAGCAAAGACACAAGCACCGAGCCGCAAAGAAGCAGAGGCATATACCATCGTCTATTCATGCCGAAAAGTAAAAGTGGAAAAAACAAATAGAAAAATGCTTCTGTAGAAATACTCCAGGAAGTGGCGTTATATGAAAAAAACACTCGCCACTGCGGCCACCAGGCATGCACCAGAAAAAGATTGCTCAAAAATACGGGCCAGTCTGCCGACCTGACTTTGAAAACTTCAGGTAGAAGGAAAACCAGTAGCAAAAGCGTAGCAAGATGCGCAGGCCAGATCCGGGCAAATCTGGCAATAAAAAACTTGATATGCGCTTTCAGCCCGCTAATGTTCTGGTAAACATAAGCAAGAATGAACCCGGACAATACAAAAAAGAAAGTAACTGCCTGCCCGAAAATAACATGGCTTGCGACTCCTTTGAGACAGGAGAAAGACTCGCTTCCATGAGCCAGCACAATTACGGAAGCCAGGAAGAAACGCAAACTGGTAAGCGGTTTAAGTTCCCTGGACTTCTTCTGTCCGGTTAAATCAGCGTTAGAGTCGCTTGCAGCTGCTACTGCATGCGTCGTGAGATCAGGTTTTAAATTTGTTGCAGAAAGCATCAAATTAATTCCGAAACTTAGCTTTCCTGCCCGAAACTTCGATATTGAAAATTCTTCAAAAGTCCAGCAAACAGACAGCCAGGCAGGCTGTCATTATATAGCTTTGGCTTGCAGCAAAGATTAGCAAGAACTCAAGATCGGAAGCGCTCGAAAAATAGCACCCGTATTCCAGCTTTTCTACGTCTTTAGTGAGTTTCGCCCTTTGCGGCTGTTTTGAATCTATTCAGCAAATCTCTGATTGCCGGAAGCGCATCTTTTGCAGCTTCTTCACCAGCTGCCACAGCCCTTTGGGCATCGGACTTTTTCACGGAAATTAGCGAGATCTTGTCTGTATCTGGGTGAATTATAATGTCAGCCATTTGCTCCTGGGCCTCATCCATATCGAATAAACCCCAGGTAATCATGCGTTGGGTTACACTACCTGGTTTTCTGAAATGGTCAAGCGACTCTTTTTTGAAAGGCTGATCGATATTTACTGCAATTACTATATCTGCACCCATTTCACGGCACTGTTTCACAGGCAGGTTACAAACAACACCGCCGTCAGCCATTAACTGACCGTCTATTACAATAGGTTTTCGCAAAGAAGGTACGGCGCAGCTTGCCTGCATCGCATCTATAAGGCTCCCTTTGCGGATCATATACGGCTTTCCGTCTAAGAGATTGAAGGAAACCGCCGCATACGGTATATCAAGATCTTCGATTTTCTGGTCCTTTGTGGAAAGACCGCCCATAAGGTAATGACGAAAGGTTTTGCCGCCGTAAAGCCCATCATAGGGGTTGGCCCCGAGCAAGCGCGGAACATATAGAATCGGAGCGGCAGCCAGTCGCAAAGTAAGAGGCACTGCCATAAAATGCTTCAT
This sequence comes from uncultured Candidatus Obscuribacterales bacterium, assembly GCA_964615655.1. Classification (GTDB taxonomy): domain Bacteria; phylum Cyanobacteriota; class Vampirovibrionia; order Obscuribacterales; family Obscuribacteraceae; genus JAIEPM01. Next base: position 128,490 of record CAZTQO010000004.1, read on the forward strand.
TACAGCGCCGCTGGTAAACGGCTGCTCCATTTCATCAGGCTTGGCGCCAAGACAGTAAAAACCTCCTACAACAGCACCAATACTGGTACCAACTACATAGTCAAATTTAATGCCTTCCTTTTCCAGAACCTTCAGGACACCAACATGGGCGGCTCCCCTGGCACCGCCGCCGCCAAGCGCCAGCCCGATTTTTGGCCGCCCGCTCTTTATGTTCAACTCATAGGCTGCAGCTTCTGTACGATTTGCTGCAGAGGTGAGTTGCAGCTTTTCAAATTTTTCAGCTTCTTTTGATACTCCGGACTTCTGCGCTCCTGGCGCTTCCTTTGTACTTTCAGCGTTTCTACTTTCAGCGTTTGTGTTTTCATTGTCTGCACTTTTGCAATAAGCAGCAAGCGTTGAAAAGGCAAAATTCAAAAGCAATGAAATGCAGAAAGCCGGCAAAAGTAGTTTCTTGCGTTTGATTTCGACAGCAAAGTCATAGATAAGCATCGCCAGTCCTCAAAATAGCCTCAAGTCAAATACGTTTAGAGCTGCTTCTATCAGTAATTTAACTCAGCTCTCAGTCAGTTTTCCTTCAATTCAGGAATTGCCGGTTCAAACTTTGCAATCGTGTTTAAAGAGGCTTAAGAATTGCATTTCCGGTGCAAGATTTTAGCTTCTAGCAAGATTCAGTCAGGCAGACGAAAAGCCGCCTCACAACCAGATGCCAAGAGCTGTCACAGACTTATCTTTTAATTCACTTTATAGAATACGGATGTATTATAGATATCAACTTAATTTGGCGGTTGGAGGACCTATGGATCTCATAAGCGGCTTAGCCGTTATTGTTTTTGCAACTATAGTCAGTACCTGGTTTAACGACCATGTTTATAAAGGTGATTATATTTCAGAAGAGATTTGAGATTCGCCCGCAAGTTACCCGGCTTACATCTGCAAAGTTACCCGGCTTTCATACACTCAGTGCCAGCAGTTCTATAATTCCAGTGTAGGAAGTTGAGGTCGCTGTCATGGCTCTAAACACAAAAGAGACTCTTCAGTCAGGGGTCCGACCAATCGTTCTGGAAGACGGTTGTTTGAAGCTACTTGATCAGCGAAAAATTCCTGAGTCGGTGCAATATGTAGATGCCAGTGCACTCGATGCTCTTTATCTGGCGATAAAAGACATGATTGTAAGAGGAGCGCCTGCAATTGGAGTGGCGGCGGCCCTTGGTCTTGCCCTTGAAGCCAAAAGAATCGCTGAGAATTCGCAAAACCACGACGACTTTACCCGAGAGCTACAAAAAGCAAAAGAAAAACTGCAGGAAGCCAGACCCACAGCAGTGAATCTCAGGTGGGCAACTGATTTCGTTTTTGAAATCGCCGAGAAAAATCTGCAAATGCCGCTTAAAGAGCTTGCCGCGCTTATGCTCGAATCGGCCCACGCGCTCATTGAAAAAGACATTTTGATCAACAAAGCCATAGGCGAATATGGCGCCAGAATGCTGAAAAGCGGTCATTCAGTTCTCACTCACTGCAATGCCGGCGCACTTGCAACCTGCGGCTGGGGCACCGCACTTGGCGTTATAAGATCGGCTGTTCAACACGGAATGGAATTAACCGTATTTGTTGACGAGACAAGACCGAGACAGCAAGGTGCAAGACTCACAGTCTGGGAGCTGCTCAAAGACGGAATTACCCCTACATTGATAACCGACAACATGGCCGGTTATCTTATGGCCAAAAATAAAGTCGATGCTGTAATTGTCGGAGCGGACCGGATCGCCTGTAATGGGGACGCTGCAAACAAAATTGGCACCTACTCGCTGGCAGTGCTTGCCCAGGCACACGGTATTCCCTTTTATATTGCCGCGCCGCTGTCTACTATCGATCCATTGATTGACTCAGGCAGTCAAATACCTATTGAAGAAAGGGACAGCGACGAAGTGCTTGTCATCCAGGGGCAGCAAATCGCCGCAGAAGGAGCAAATGTACTGAACCCTGCCTTCGATGTTACGCCGGCAAGGCTGATAAGCGGCATTATCACTGAAAAAGGAGTTCTTTATTCTCCTTATGAAGAATCGATCCGCCTGGCTTTGGCTGATTAATACAGTGACTCATGCAGACAAAGAACGAAGCTTTCTAAGCCGCATCTGCGATAATAAGAAAAATGGCCCTATAACCGGTTCGTTGCAGCTAAGACAGCGAAGGACTTGAATCATGGCTGAGCAAAAGCTCAATTTGAAAGATGCCGCCACCCGGGCGATCAATGGCTGGTTAAAAGAATATCTCGAGCAGATTTACGGAGTAGAATTGAACGCCGGTGCAAACGAACAGGATGAAGCACAAAAAAAACTCCTGGCAGCAGATGATCTGGCAAAACGATTTAAAGACAGATTCAAGGAAATCGACCTGGCCCCGCGAGACGGCCTGATTTCGTATGCCGAAATTGATAGAGCCATAAATTTTCCGCTGCTGCACTGGACCGAAAAAGACCTTCAAATGATGAAGCTGCTCAGGCGTTACTACCATATTCTGGTAGAACTTCATGACGATGAAAAAGAACGCGTTGATCAGGGGATTTCTCGCAATGATGTGGACGAACTGGTAAATGCACTGAGCGAGCTTTCGCTCAGAGTCCGCAGCTCAATGCAAAAAGAATACGAAGGTAACTGAGCGAAAACCTGACTGAGGAATCCGACGGCAACCGAAGCGCACCAGCGCAAGCCTCAAGGGCCCAATCCTCAAGCAACCATGCCAAAAGCTCAGCAGCAGCGCATCGGGTTTTCGCCGTTCATGTCTTTGCCCGAGCCGGCATCAGGACTTTCTCCGCCTGCAGAACCTGCATTTTTTGAAAACCATGATTTAACTCCCAGAGCCAGAATTACAAAAACAAGCATCAGAAATAGCCCACCGACCGTGGCATCAAGATAATCATTGAATCTCAGTGTAGTGAGCCGAAAAATATCTGCCTGGCTCAAGCCCGGAGCCAATAACTCTTTTGAGAGCATTTCTGCATGAGCAAGAAAGCCGAGCTTTGGAGATGCCGAAAATATCTTCAAATAAGCTCCGCTTACAGTTACAGCTAAAAGGAAACAGAGCGGCAGTATAGTTACGAAAGCATATCGGGCTTTGCCCATGCGAATAATCACAGTGCTGCCCACACAAAGAGCCACAACGGCAAGAAGCTGGTTTGAAATACCGAAAAGCGGCCAGAGGCTGTTTATGCCACCTAATGGATCAACAACTCCCTGGTAAAGAAAATAACCCCAACCTAGAACTACAAGCGCCGAACTCAATATTATCGACGGGTACCAGCCCGTTTGCCCGAGAGGCTTCCAGATGATGCCCAGAAAATCTTGAAGCAAAAAACGTCCTACTCTGGTGCCTGCATCAAGACAGGTAAGTATGAAGAGGGCTTCAAACATAATGGCAAAGTGATACCAGAATCCCAGCTGCTCGGTGCCGCCTAATACCTTTGCAAAAATGCCGGCCATGCCTACAGCAAGCGTGGGACCGCCGCCGGTTCTTCCCCAGAGCGTGTTTTCGCCGACTTCATTTGCAAGCTGCTGCATGCTTTCAATAGAAACCGGATAGCCCCAGGAGCTGATTAAATTAGCGGCCTGTGCCAGATCCTTGCCGACGACACCTTCAGGACTGTTGATCGCAAAATACTGTCCGGGCATAAGTGATGCGGCTGCAATCATCGCCATTACACCCACAGCTGCTTCACAGAGCATGGAGCCGTAACCGATTGGTCTGGCATCGCTTTCTTTATTGAGCATTTTAGGCGTGGTGCCGGAAGACACCAGCGCATGAAAGCCGGAAATAGCTCCGCAGGCTATTGTAATAAAGCAAAACGGAAAAATCTTTCCGGAAAATAAGGGTCCCTCTCCATTTGTGAAGATAGTGGTTGCAGGCATCTTAAGCTCAGGATGCACAAGAAATATGCCCAGGCCAAGAAGTGCAATTGTTCCGATTTTTATATAAGCAGAAAGATAGTCGCGTGGCAGAAGCAGAACCCATACAGGAAGCACCGAAGCAAGAAAGCCATAAATCATAATGGACCATGAAAGTGTTTCGGCACTCAAGGTAAAGAAAGGCGCAAGCAGCGACGACTCGGCTACATACTTTCCGCCGACCACCGCTGCAAATGTAAGCAGAACACCCAGAATTGAACCTTCTGTTATTTTTCCCGGTCTTATGTTTCTTGTATAAATTCCAATAAGTACGGCAATCGGAACAGTCATCAATAAGGTAAAGGTTCCCCAGGGGCTTGACTTAAGCGCCTTAACCACAACAAGCGCCAGCACCGACATCAAGATAAGCATAATAAGCAAAATTGCAGAAAGAGCCACAAATCCGGCAAGCGGCCCCATTTCTTCCTTTGCCATCTGACCAAGTGATTTTCCGTCTTTGCGCATTGACGCGCAGAGAATCACAAAATCTTGAACAGCGCCTGCAAGCACAACCCCGATCACAATCCACAAGGTACCAGGCAAATAACCGAACTGCGCAGCAAGTATGGGGCCGACAAGCGGTCCGGCACCTGCAATTGCAGCAAAATGGTGGCCGAACGCGACCACTTTATTTGTTGGCAGATAGTCTTTCCCGTCATTTAATCTATGAGCCGGAGTCGGTCTTGCATCATCAAGCTCGAATATTTTTTCGGCAATAAATTTGCTGTAAAAGCGATATCCGGCACAAAAAACACATAAAGCTGCGGTCAAGAGCCAGGCCGCATTCACCGGCTCTTTGCCTGCAAGGGCTAAGCTTGCAAGTCCAATTGCTCCCAGACATGAAACTAAAATCCAGATGATTGTAGATATTGACTTCGGCACTTGCAAACTCCGCCGCAGAGAAACCATTCAGTAAGACAAGTATAGAAACTGCTGACGCCATTAGCCTTAGCCTGGAGTAATAAGCAGGCTCCTAACCCCTTTAGTCAATATAACGAAGCTTGCATTTATAACGTAACAGCGTTTTCTTCACTTCTTCTACTTCACCGGCCCTGCCAGCACCTAAAAGCAGCTTTGCGTATCCAGAACCTATGTTTGTCAGATAGTGTTTGAATTTGGGATCACGCTCATTACGCTTATCTTCAATCAGAGTGTTGTATGCACGACCAAAAAAGAAGAGCTTGTCTGCATCACTATCCGCCAAGCCCGCGCAGAGATCCATAAACCCTGCAAGTTGTACGGTGTTTTCGCGCTCATATTTATTTCTCAGGTACCTATTTTGGGCAAGGAGTTTTCTTGCTTCTAAAAGCTCCCTCTTCATCTCTTCTTTGTTTTTTCTTGCATGAACATCTTTGGCCAGCCACCAGCAGCTATCATGATAAAACACTGCAAGGGCTGCTATGGCCTCAAACTGGTATCCGGATTCTTTGCGTTCTTTTGCCAGTTGCTTTGAAATAAGCAGGTTTTGCAGCGACAAATCCGGATCAGTTTGTTCCAGGCGTAGAGTCTTGTTTAGTAAGGGAAGAGTGTGCTGCTTTCTGTGGCTGCTAATTAAGCCTGCCGGGAGATCGCTAGAGTCACTTGCAGATTCGCTTGCAGAGTCACTTGTAAAGTCGCTTGTAGGAACGCGGAGCTTTAGAGCCTTTTCGAAGGTCAGCACTTCATCAATCTTGCTGTCTTTTCTGAGAACTTTCAGGTAGTCTCGAGAGATTTCCTCAAGCCTCTCTTCAAACAAATCTCTATAGTCCCGGTTGCGGCTGTCGCTTACAAGTATATTGTAAGCATGCTTCAGGAAGTACTCTTGATCAGCCGACAAAATTGAGTTTTCAGCACAGATCTCGACGGCGTTTGCAACTGAAATAGTATGTTTCAATGCAGTTTTGTCTTGTTTGAGCCCCGGATTTGACTCAAGCAATCTTTTGGCCAGTTCAAGTTGTTTACTCAGGGATTTTTCGTCTTTACGTCCAACAGGAGCATCAATAAACCAGCCGCGCTTATTATATGCAGCAACCTTGTCATTGTAGAATGCTACCAGCGTTCCCAGTATCAACATCTGCTCTTGAGCCTGTCCACTTTTAGCTGCCAGAGTCGCTGCCTCAAGAAGTAATTTCTCTGCTTTTTGCGGGTCGGCTTCGTGTTGTGCCTTACTAAAAACCAGAGCTGCCTGTTTACCGAGACCGAGACCTGACTTTATTTCTGGAGTCTTTATTATGTCAGATGATCTTCCTGCATCTTTCAGCTTAGAGGCTAAAAGTACAAGAATCAGCCCGGCAGACAGGAGCAAAATCACCGGCCACGTGCTTGGAAAGCGGCTTACAGTTGTGGCACTTTCAGTTTCTTTCTTTGCTGCCAGAAGCGCGGCTTTGAGTTCTGAAGCAGTTTGAAATCTGTCTTCGGCTTTTTTTGCTAGAGTTTTTCGCAGAATTTGATTCATGTCTTTACTGAGAGCTTTAATTTCCGGGACTTCTTCAGCCAGGTGTTTGCTCATAGTTTCAAGCAATGTATTGCCTGCAAACGGCGGCTTTCCAGCAAGCGTTTCGTAGATCAAACATCCCATCGAATAGATGTCCGATCTCCCGTCAATTTCCAGACCCTGGCACTGCAAGGACTCCTGACACTTTTTGACAGAATTGAAGAATTAATGTATCCCCCCGGGGGGCTTCGTGCCATAATTCAAAATAACCCCCCAAGGGGGATACACACAAAAGGAGTAAAACCATGAAAAAGATGATTATATTTGCAGTTGCAGCTCTGACCCTCAGCCTAGGTGCATTCGGCGTGAAGGCTTTTGCTGACAAGACACAGGCCAATTCATGCTGTGTAGAAAATGCAGCCTGCTGCCCCGCTGGCGACTGCTGCAAGTAATAAACCGGCAAGCAATAAAACCGCAAGAAAGAATCATGCTCAAAACAAGGACTATCTGGAATAAACTGCTAAGCGCAACAGCGGCTTTCGTGCTTGCATTTGCTATTGCACCTCAGCAAAACTGCTGTTGTGCGCAAGCTGCATTGATGCAAAACACGACTGAATCAGCAGAAGCTGCTGAAGCCGCACACAGCTGCTGCAGTGAATCATCCGAAACTGACTCTGACTGCCATTCCAGCAAGAATGATTCAATAGGCAATGATTCCCTGTCTGGCAATTGTGAATTTCAGGAAGATCCGTGTGCCTGTTCTTTTGCAAAGGCACCTGCTTATCTTGCAGGGCGAAATCCTGAACTAAATCCTGAGAATGCAGTTGCATTTTCAAAGAGCCGGATGCTTGCTGAACTCACAGAAGGCTCCGAAAATGAGGAGATAAACATCAGGCAGCTTGAGCTGGAGAACGATGAGCTGAAATCCGAAAAAATCTATTTGTTGAACTGTTCACTTTTGAATTAAAAATCCTTTTTGTGTTTGTGTATAAAGAGGGACTGCGCTTGCAAGGCAGTCCCTCTTTAGTTTTGAAGGCTTGAAATTAGAGTCAGATTTTTCGAGACAGTTCTTCAATTTTTCTTTTGGCGTAATTATATGTCGAATCTGCTTTGAGAGTCCTCCGGTAATCTTCAAGGGCATCTTTGTATTTACCCATCTTCTCGTAAGTCATAGCCCTGTTCACATATGGTCCCGGTCTTTGAGGCTCAAGTTCAATTGCTTTTGTAAAATCAGCAATTGCATTTTTGTACTGGCCCAGCTTGTAATAAATCAAACCGCGATTTGAAGAATTGTTGTTTTGCGGATAACGACGCATGAGCACATTTACGTCATGGAGGGCTTCCGTATATTTGCCCAGATCCCTGTATACAAGCGCTCGATTATTGAGTGCCCCTTCATGGTCCGGATCAATTTCCAGAATCTTAGAATAATCATTGAGAGCAAGCTCCTTTTGGTCTACGCCTTCATAAGCACGGGCGCGCTCCATGTACGCATGAGTGTTTTTTTGATCATAACTGAGCAACCTGGTGTTATAGTCAATCAAATCCTTTGCGTCTTCCGGAGCCATATGAGCACTGGGCGATCTTTCCCAGTCCTTATTTTCAGCAAAACTAATTGAAATCGGCTTATCAAGCGCAAAAAGCAATTGAATCTCTTTTTCCATGCTCAGATCCTGTGGAATTCCTCTTAGCAAATTTGAGATCACAAGCGGCTGAACAGCAAGATAGCGAGCAGCCTCTTCTTCTGACCAGTTCTTAGCTTCAATTGCATTTGCAAGTTTGATCTCGATTTTTTTTGAAAGGTCGCTGGTATGCCATTTGGAAGACATCAGATGATAAGGAGTTTTGCTTATGGTGGAAGGCGCTTCTCTTGCATCCGACCTGTCGAAATATTTCACAGAGAAGAAGGAAACAAGCGCCCCTAAAACGGCAAAAGTGGAAGCCAGTAATATCATCAGTCGTTTTTGTTTTGCACGACTGTGACGTTCCGGTGGCTTGCAGGGCAATTTGAGCTTGCGTCTTTCGAGTTCCATGCAGGCTTCAATCCAGTCGGATTCAGCCGTATCCGGGTGCATGGCAAGGGCAACCAGCAATTCATTTGTTCTTTCATCAGTGCTTTCGGTCTGGCTCGAGTTAATATTTTCTCTGTTTTGCTGGTTCTTGGGCTCGAGATTCAGATCACTGCCTGGATTCTTACTCTCAGAGCACTGTGCCGGTATTGCATCCTGCTTCGGGCCATCTTCAAGTACAGCGTCATGGCTCTCGAAATCGGCTGACACAAGAACCTTTTGCTCGCATTCTTCTTTTAAAGCTGCTTCTGTCCTGTCCATTTTTCTTTACTCCAGGCTTATTTGCCAGTATCAAATTGCTCTTTGCTGCTTGATTCTGTCGATGGCTTCTCGTGCTCTTTTATAAGTGGGGTCGGCCTTAAGCGTATTTTCGTAGTCTCTAATAGCTTCTTCAAATCTTCCGAGTCTTTCGTTCAATGAAGCCCGGTTCCAGTGAGGTCCGGGTCTCTGCGGATCCATCTCAATTGCTTTGCTATGATCCTCCATTGCCTTTTCAAATTCACCCATAGCCTGGTAGATAATACCGCGATTTTGATAAGTATTGTTTCCGGGAAAGAGCCTGAGCAATTCGTCACAATCTTTAAGCGCAGCCTTATACTGGCCGCTATCTTTGAACGCAAGTGCTCTGGCGATACGGGCTCCGGGTTTATCGGGCTCCAGTTCTATACAACGCGTGTAATCTCCGATTGCAAGCTCATACTTTCCCTGCTCTTCAAATATGTCCGCTCTTTTTCTAATTGCATTTACATCGTCCGGTTCAAGCATGATTACCTTGTTGTAGTATGCAAGCATCTGATCGCGTTCCTTCTCACTTGTCGGACTGGCATTTGACAATCCCCATTCCGGATTGCCGTCAATGGTGATTGCAACCGGCTTGTCAAGCGCATAAAGCATTTCAACAAGCGCATCCAGAGTGAACTTATTTGCATGGCCGCGCATCAGGTCTGAAATGCGCGGCTGGCTTACTCCCAGGAATTGAGCCGCCTTTGCCTGGGTCCAGTTTTTTTCTTCAATAGTTTTTGCAAGCTTGACCATCACTGTCTCTTTTAAAGATCTGCAATGCCATTTTGCCTGGTTTAAGTGATAAACCCAGCCGGCTTCTTCCCTGCCGCCATGCGATCGCTTCTGCGCCCTTTGAGATTGCTTTTGTTTTGCCTTTGCTTTCGCCTTTTCTTTTCCAGCCATTGAGCACCTTCCTGCATAAACAGACCCGAAACTCTTATACAGACGCGAACCCTTATACAAGTATTTATATTATTATATCTTTTTCAATATGCGTCAAGACCCAGAGCAAAATCCCCTCAACCAGGCAAAACCAATTGACTGTTCCTCAAGACTCTTTGAACTCGGGTAGCTCAAACCAGAAACAGCTTCCTTTTCCCACTTCGCTTTCAAGTCCGATCCTGCCGCCATGCTTTTCGATAATGGCTTTGCAAATTGCAAGCCCAAGCCCGCTGCCACCCTTTTCAAACTCATCCTTTCGTTCGACCTGCTTGAACCTGTCGAATATAGATTCTTGAAGTTCTTTTGGAATGCCGCGTCCAATGTCAAAAACCTGAACTTTTACGTACCCAGACTCCGCCAAACTGCAAATCCGGATTTTCGAGCCGGACTCTGAATACTTGATGGCATTGGACAAGAGATTAACAAGCACCTGCACAAGCCTGTCTTCATCAGCGTGTGCGAACCGCACCTTCAGTTACTTCCGCTTCGGTTTTCCAGAGCCTTGCAATAATGGACTCAGGAGAAAAAACAACATTCTGATTTGACATTAGCAACTCAAGCAAGGCAAATTCCTTTACTGATAGATCAAGAAGAAGCTCTGCCACAAAGCACTCTTTTGCGAGGCTATCAAGATGCAGTGGTCCGCAGCGATAGGTGCTTGCGCTAAGCTGATACGGGCGCCTTAGTAAAGCCTGTACTCTCAAGCTGAGTTCTTTGATGTGAAAAGGCTTGGTCAGGTAATCATCAGCACCGAGGCTGAAGCCGACCTCCTTGTCTGCCAGGCTTGAGCGGCCCGTTAAAAACAAAATTCTGGTGCTCAATTCAGCTCCCCGAATTTCGCTGCATACTTCAGGACCGCTGATATCAGGCAACTCCCAGTCCAGAATCAGCAAATCATAACTGGCAGCCTTAAACATGAGCAGGGCATCTGCACCGGTATGCACGATGTCGCAAACATGATTTTCAAAGCTCAGCTTGCGCTGAATCATGCTTGCGACATCTTTATCGTCCTCGGCAATAAGAATTTTTGCCATTGCAGATACTCTTGTTTCTAGTCCATGAATTTCTTCAATCATCAGGATTTTCGCCTTCTTTTGGATAATCTGCAAGTCTCAATCTGCAAGTTTCAGTGAAGTACCCATTTGTCCTTCCATTGTGGGAAGTCGTTTTGGGAAGGAGGACTGGGGATGGTCTTCGACTTGTCCTAATTAAACGCCGAACTGGACCTGGGAAGATTTTCCGGAGGCTGCTTGGTAATATCTCCGCTTCCATTTGGATTTCCTTCCACAGGCACGTTTTGCGGTGGGCGGTCCTGCTTCATATCCCCGCTTCCGCTTGGATTTCCTTCCACAGGCACGTTTTGTCCCGGGCGCCCGTCAATAGGTCCGCTTCTGTGTCCATCAAGATCCGTGCGCTTGTCTGCCCCCGGTCCTGTCTTATCTGAAATTGGGCGACCCAGTACCGGTCCGCCTATATATTCAGGAACAGGCGGCGGGCCCTCCCAGCCGGGAGGAAGGACTCTTTGACTCCCTTTTTTCTGCTCCTCGCCTTGCTTTTCACTTTGCTCCTCGCGTCGCTTGTCACTCTGCTTGTCGCTTTCTGCCAGCTCATCTGTAATTGTCAGCTTTGGAAGTGTATCTGTCTTATCCATTCTTCTTTGCGAAATATCTGGATTGGATTCCCAGGCTGCCAGAAACAAAAAGTTAGTTGAGTCTCTTTCAAGTTCATCCCGGCTCTCAGACCTGGTCCTTGGTTGATAATCTGAATTTTCCATTTTGTGTTCCCCCAGAATGTGTTTCACATGAGATGAGAATATTTGCTCTCTTGTGAGAAAGTTGTGAGAGTTTTGCGCTTGCAATAAGACTGTGGAATCGTGCATCTTGACTGTGTTTTTCTGCAGTTAGATAGGCGTTGATTTGCAGTGGATTCCAGATCTGACCTGTCATTTTTTGAGCTGGGTGCGAAAAAAATCGAGCTTCTGACTCTTTCCCAGCTCAAGCTGTTTGCTCTCAAGAAACTGGCGCGAAGAAATTCGATGCCCGTCTAGCGTCGATGGAAAACGACCCTGCATATATCCATAACTCATATAGCCAGAAATGGCAGTTGACGCCACTCCTAATAGTGCAGCTGCAGGCATTGCCCAGCCACCTATTCCTCTGGCTGTAGCATACAAAAACGGCAAGGTTGCAACTGCGCTGCTGCCTGCCATGATGCCAGTTAAGAGCGCAGAATTGCGTTCATCCTTGAGCAGAAGCTTGTAATACTTACGGTCCTCCGGATCAAGATTCAATAGAGTAGGGGCAACTGTCAATTCTCTTAAGGGCTTGATTTCAATCTCTCTAAAGATTGTCTGCTTTTCTGCCGAAAACGTTTCAAGCATTTTTTGATTAACGGCTCTGAATGCTTCGAACTCTGCAAGCAAAGTACTCCTACTATGAAACAGCGAAGCTGACTCTAAATTGTCTGTGCTGCCAGCCAGGTCAGCAAATAAAACATGATCGCTTTTCTGACTGCTCTGGTTCGAAGTATTCAAATAGTGTAGTAACTCGGACATTGCAGACTCCTCCATCTCTTAGGACTTCCAATGTTTTGAGCCTAGAGAAAAAGTTGTGAGCAAGTTGTGAGCAAATGGGCAAACTACGAAGAGCAGTTATTGAGCTACGTAGCATTATTATTTGCAAGCGGCTTGCAAACCACAGAGTCACCTTCACGAAGATCATCTGATGGACTCACCGCCACCACTTCACCGCCCTGAAGACCGACTTTGACTTCAACCTCATCACCATAGTCACGCCCCATAGTAATCGGTTGATAATGGACCTTACCGTCTTTAACAACAACAACAAACAAACCGTCGGTTCTCGTTACTATTGTGGTTCCCGGAACACGTATCCAGGGCGCCGCTCTCAAAGCTCCTATTTTGACTTCGGCATACATGCCGGGCAAAAGCGCATGATCTTTGTTTTCGATCTTTATTTCTGTCTGTCTTGTACGCGTATTGGGATCAAGTGCGCCGCTTACATTAGTTACAAGCCCCATAAACTTACGTTCCGGAAACTCCGGCACCAGCACGTCGGCAGTCATGCCCGTACTTAAATAGCGCGCAATTCTTTGCGGAACACTTACATAAATTCTAAGCGAGTCTATTTTTGCCATCTGGTAGAGTTCCAGATTGCTCGATTGGCTCCCTTTTGTAATAAGGGCCCCGGGGTCCACTTTTCTCAAAGTTATGACTCCATCAAAAGGTGCGTATACTTTTTGAAAGCCCTGTTCGGCAGCGTATCTGTCAACCTCGGCCTTTTTTGCAAGCACATTTGCATTAGCTTCTTTCAGATCAGCTTTGTTTGCCGCAACCGTTGCAATTGCAGCTTTCAAATTTGCTTTTTGCTCGTCTAGCTCCGCCGAAGTAGCATCCAATAAACGTACTTTTTCATCTCTTGACTGCTGGCTCACCGAGCCCCGTTCGCACATGTCCTGCCATCTTTTTGCCGTAACCGTCGCATAATCTACGTTTGCTTTGGCTTTGACAACTGCGGCTTCTGCCGTAGCTTGCTTTGCAATTGCTTCTTTCAAGTTTGCTTCTGCAGTTTCTGTTCCGGCTCTGGCTTTAAGCAAGTCGGCCTTTGCCTGTGCAAGCTGGTCGTCAACCGTGGGTGTATCTATAACTGCAAGCACATCGCCCTTTTTGACCTGGTCACCTATATCTACAAGACGTTCTGTAAGATAACCGTCAACCCTGGCATAAATGGTGGTGTATTGAATTGCTCCAACATTGCCCGGAAGAACTATCGACTCCGTATGGTCTGCCGGACGCGCAAGCACCGTATGCACCGTAGGAACAGCTCCCACTGTTTCATCATGCGCCTTTTTCAGCTCATTCTGTCTTTCAAGCCTCGGCAAAAGACCAAAAGCAAATAAAGCGCCCAGGCCGATCAAAAGAACAGCCAGGAAAACCATCATGCCGGCAGAGCCTTTTTTAGGCGGTATGCTCTGGTAATCGCTTTCAGTCATATATCTTGGCTACCAAATTTTTGAAGCAGGCTATATTTTATCCGCTCGCCCGGTGCTTTGTTCAAGATTATTGCTCTCAGGAAGGACCGTTTGAAAGCAGATCCAGAATTAGAAATCTATGAAAATTGAGTATAATTTCCGAATCTTGATACTGAGCCAACACAAGCAAAACACGATACAAATCAAGGAGCTGAAATGCCTCAATATGCCTGGGTGATTTTCGTTGTTGCAATGATTGGAGTTTTTGCTTTTGCCCAGACCCAGAAAAAAAGGCGAATCGAGTTTGCCAGAGCCCTCCTGCTTGCCGACGAACAAGTTCAAACAGGAAGCGCAGAGATAGACGGTCTAAAAATCAGCAAGGATACTTATTTGTGCACTTATGAGCTCTGCTTTTCATGGATAATCGGCAGCTACAAATTTCATTCAGCCTATGCAGTTCCAGGTACTCCCAAAGCCATTATTACATCAATTTTGTTTTCAGTGCTCTCTTTGATTACAGGCTGGTGGAGTATCTGGGGTTTGTTCTGGACCCCGATGGTTATTGTGTCGAATCTTACAAACGCCAATCGCAAACAAGCCATAAGTATCCTGGAAGATTTGAAGGCTCAGCTTCCTTCTACTTGAGATGCTTGACCTGCTGGTCCAATCTCAGTTCTCTTTCTTTTCCTTCTCATCAAAGAATAAATAAGCGGCACAAAAAAGAGTGTTGAGAATGTGGCAACTGTTAGACCGCCAATAACAGCCCTGCCAATAGGCGCATTCTGCGAGCCCCCCTGCCCGGCACCGATAGCCATCGGAATCATGCCGATGATCATCGCTGTTGCAGTCATCACGACAGGACGGAAGCGCTGGAAACCGGCATTCAATGCCGAGTTGAAACCGTCGTATCCTTCCTGTCTTTGCTCATTTGCAAATGTAACCATAAGAATACTGTTTGCAGATGCCACACCGATGGTCATTATCGTTCCCATAAGTGCAGGAATGCTGAAGGTGGTCTGAGTTACAAATAAGCTCCAGAGTATGCCCGAGAATGCTCCCGGAATCGCCATTAGAATAATAAGCGGGTCGGTCCATGACTGAAAATTCACAACTAACAATAAATACACAAGCACCAGTGCAAAAACAAGCCCTGCAAGCAATGCCTCAAAGGCAGTTACCATACTGTGCACCTGCCCGCCCATCTGGATGAAGCTACCGCGGGGCAGGTTCTTTTTGAACTCTTTCAATACTTCTTTTATCTCTCTTGCAACGCCGCCAAGATCACGGTCCTGGCAGGCAGCATATACATCGAAAACCGGCTGGGCATTCAAATGATTCACTACCTGTGGCGTAGCCTTTCTTTCGGGAACCGCCAGATTTGTGAGCAGTTCGGGCTGCATCTTAAAAGTATTCTTTGCCATAACGTCAGCCTGCTCGCCTGCCTGGCCTGTAATCGAAATCATGCGCAAAACATCAAGCGAGTGAAGTACATACTGGGGCGTGTATGCAGCCAGGTTATAATTGACTCCATTTTTAGTATTGAGCCAGAAATTAGGGGCTACCTGAAAACTGGTGCTCAAGTTTATAAGAGCCGAATTGGAAACATCTCTTTGAGTCAAACCCATCTGATTTGCCCGGGTTCTATCCACGTTGTATACATATTGAGGCGCGTTAACTATTTGATGAACACATACGTCAACGGCACCCGGTATTTTTTGCACAGCCCTTTTGATATTCTGAGCTATCGCATAATTCTTATCAGGATCAAGACCTGAGAGCCTTATATCAATTGGTGCCGGCAACCCGGCGTTCAAAATTTGTGTGACTATGTCTGCAGGCTGGAAATAGTAACTTACTTCCGGAAAATCGTGGGTGAGCATTTTGCGCAGGATCTTCTGGTAATAAGTAGTTTCGTGTTTGCGTTTTTCGGAAAGCGTAACAAGAATTTCGCCATCTGCTTCGCTTACAGTCTGGCTGTCTGAAAAAGCGTAGTTAACCCCGCTTACAGGCATGCCGATATTGTCGTTTATCATTACTACTTCGTTTGCCGGAATTACCTGCCTGATACTTTCTTCAATTCTCTTGAATATCCGCTCTGTTTCTTCAACCCTGGTTCCGGGTCTGGCATTTACATGCAAACGCAGATTCCCGGCATCGATTGCCGGGAAGAAATCTTCGCCAATATGAGGCAAAAGACAAAATGAAACTGCATAAAAACTGAGAAAAATAGAAAGTCCAATAAGTGGACGGTGCAAGAACCACTCAAGAAAATACCTGTAAGTATGTCTTGCGTTCTCAAAAATGTCGTCGATAAACTTATGGATCGCACCGAAAATCGAGAGTTTTGCCGGAGCTATTTCACCTGCAGCTTCAGCGAGATTTTTTTCATGCTCATGGGCAAGCAGAGCTTTGGACATGAGCGGCACTACGGTTCTTGAAAGTCCGTATGAGGACATCATTGCAAAAACCACAGCCATGCCCAACGGAACAAACAATGATCTGGAAGGTTCGGTCAGAAAAATCACCGGTACAAACACGATACAAATTGAAAGCGTGGACACAAGCGCCGGTAGCGCGACCTGCTCGGCCCCGTCGAGTATGGCTCTGACTATGTCTTTCCCCATATCCATGTTTCTGTGAACATTTTCAATCTCTACGGTGGCATCGTCAACGAGCATACCTACAGCAAGAGCCAGTCCACCCAGAGTCATCGAATTAATTGTTTGGCCGCATATGTGCAAGCCGATTATTGAACAAAGCATTGCAAGTGGAATTGAAGTCGCGACTATGAGCGTGCTACGCCAGCTTCCTAATAGCGCCAGCATCATAAGCGCCGTAAGCCCCGCTGCTGTCACAGCTTCGCGAACTACCTCCGCCACACATTCTCTTACAAATATTGACTGATCGGTTAATAATGTAATTTCGCATTCTTTAGGCACAATCGCTCTGATACGAGGCAGGGCTTCTTTTATACGATTAACCACAGCAAGGGTCGAAGCATCGCCATTTTTCAATATGCTGAAAAGCACGGCGCGCCGCCCATCTTTATTTACGACATTGAGCTGGGGCTGGTAGCCGTCGTGAGCATTGGCCACATCTCTTAAATAAACAACCGCACCCTTATAGGACTTAATTGGAATTCTATTCAGCTTTTCTATAACATCAGGAATGTTATTCAGAGTCATGATGTATTCATAAGAGCCCATTTTAGCAGTGCCACTAGGCGCAATAATGCTTTGTGAATTTACAGCCTGCACAACATCGTTTGCCGAAAGCCCTGTTGCCACAAGCGCCGGCGGAATCAAATCAATCATGACCTGCCTGTATTTGCCACCGGATGGAAATGGAATAGTAGCACCCTGTATGGTGGCAAGCTGCAGGCGCACGAAGTTTTGAGCTATGTCAAAGAGCTGTGCCTCAGACAGAGTTTTGCTGCCGATTTGCAGCTGTATAACAGGAACATCAGTGGCGCTTGAAACCGTCACAAAGGGCGGAGTAATACCGGGGGGCAGGTAATTTATTACTGCATTTCCGACGGAAGTAACCATAGCCACAGCTTCACCGATATCAGTGCCCTTGTGCAAAAAGACCTTGATCACCGACATGCCGCTTAAAGACATGGACTCCATGCGCTCAATGCCGTTAACCGTTGAGGTAAGCCAGGTTTCTGTTACTGTCGTTACAAGATTCTCCACATAATATGGAGACATACCCGTGTATGTCCAGATACAGCTGACAATCGGAACATCAATTGAGGGAAAAATATCGACAGCCATCTGGGCAATTGAAAGAATACCGAAAATGGCAATATTGAGCGCCATAACGATAAAAGTATGGGGTCGTTTCAGGGCTAGTTCTACTATCCACATATAAGTGCTCCGTTCGCTCCTTCGTCGCTCACTCCGCACGTAAACACGCTCCACTTCGCAGGGCTCTTCGCCCCGCTTCGTTTCGCTTTGAGCTTGCTGGCTCCTTCGTCGCTCACTCCGCACGTAAACACGCTCCACTTCGCAGGGCTCTTCGCCCCGCTTCGTTTCGCTTTGAGCTTGCTGGCTCCTGCGTCGCTCACTCCGCACGTCAAGCCGCTACGCACAGATTTAGAATTCATGAGGGGGCGCCTCCTGATTTTTTGAGCTTGCTTTTGGATAAGCTGAAAATCAGCGGTACAAATAACAGCGTCGAAAAAGTTGCTACAGTGAGCCCGCCGATAACCGCACGGCCGATCGGCGCGTTTTGCGACCCACCTTCACCAGCTCCGATTGCCATCGGGATCATGCCGATAATCATGGCAGTGGCAGTCATTATTACCGGGCGAAATCTTTGATAACCTGCGTTCAGTGCCGATTGGAATCCGTTGAAGCCTTCCTCAATTTGTTCATTTGCAAACGAAACCATAAGAATGCTGTTTGCAGATGCAACTCCTATCGTCATAATTGCCCCCATTAATGCTGGAATGCTGAAGGTTGTTTGGGTGATAAAGAGGCTCCAGATAATACCGCTCAAAGCTCCGGGAATCGCCATCAGAATTATAAGCGGATCGGTCCATGACTGAAAGTTGACCACGAGCAGCAAATATACTAATAAAACAGAAAAAACAAGACCGCCAAGAAGGGCTACAAAAGCCAGATTCATACCGAATACCTGACCGGCAAGAAAAATGAACGAGCCTCTTTCAAGCCCTTTTTTATATTTGTCGAGAATCTTTTTTATGTCTCGAGACACAGCTCCCAGATCGCGGTTTTCACAATCTGCATAAATGTCGTAACAGGGTTGAACATTGACGTGATTCACCACCAGCGGAACTCTTTTTCTGTGGGGCACGGCTAAATTCGTCAGCACCGGCGGTTCCTCCGGAACCTGAGCCGGTTTTGTCGGGCTGATCGGCAGAACCCGCAGGTCGTCTATTCTGGAAAGCTTGTACTGAGGAACGATAGTGGCAAGATTGTAGTTGATCCGATTATCGCGGTTCAACCAGAAATTCGGATTAGTCTGAAAGCTGGAGCTCAATGAGGTAAGGAAGGAATTGGATATGTCCTTTTGGCTGACTCCCATTTGCTCCGCTCTGGTCCGGTCGACCTCCCACTCGATTGCAGTTCCGTTTGTGACCTGATGAAGACAAACATCACTTGCACCCATCACCTGCTCTACTTCCCGCTTTATTTTCAACGCCAGATCATAATTGAAATCACGCTTCATTCCGAAAACTTTTATATCAATGGGTGCAGGAAGTCCGGCATTTAATATCTGAGTCACAATATCTGCCGGCTGGAAATAAAAATTCAGCTCCGGAAACTCCTTCTTCATCATTTTGCGCACCTGGCTCTTGTACCAGGAAGTCGCATGTGGTCTTTTATCCGAAAGACCTACAATAATTTCTCCATCCGATTCACCCACAGTCTGGCTGTCTGAAAGAGCATAATTAATGCCGCTCACCGGCAGCCCTATATTGTCCAAAATCAGCTCGATCTGATCTGCTGGGAACAACTTTTTGATGCTTTTCTCAACACGTTTGAAAATTCTTTCGGTCTCTTCCACACGAGTACCTGCTGCCGCACAAACGTGGATTCTGAGCTGCCCGCCGTCAATTGTCGGAAAATAATCCTCACCTATAAGCGGAAGCATACTAAAGGAAAGAGCATAAAAACCGAGAAATAACGCAAGCACCGGTCCAGGATGCCTGAGCACATTTTCGAGAGCTTCCTTATAACGCAAGCGGGCATGCTCGAAACTGCCGTCTACAAATTTATGTATTGCACGAAAAGGAGCAAGAAATGCGGGGCCGCTTTCAGCTGTTTCAGTCTTAGAGCCGTGTGACTCGTGTGCAAGCAAGTATCTGGACATCAGGGGCACAACTGTTCGAGAGAGCCCGTAAGAAGCAAGCATGGCAATTGTAACCGCCATACCCAGAGGCACAAATAATGAGCGCGAGGGTTCGGTAAGAAAAACCAGGGGTACAAAAACTATGCAAATAGATAGAGTAGATACAAGGGCCGGAAGCGCAACCTGCCGGGCCCCGTCTAATATCGCCGTAACTATGTCTTTGCCCATCGCCATGTTTCGATGAACATTCTCAATTTCAACAGTGGCATCATCCACCAGCATGCCGACAGCAAGAGCCAGACCGCCGAGTGTCATTGAGTTTATTGTCTGCCCGCAAATATTGAGTCCGATAAGGGCCGAAAGAATTGCAAGCGGTATCGAGCTAGCGACTATAAGCGTGCTGCGCCAGCTGCCTAAAAGGGCAAGAATCATGAGCGCAGTGAGTCCGGCTGCAGTTATTGCCTCGCGAACTACTTCACTTACGCAATCACGCACAAAAGTCGATTGATCCGTGAGTATATCGACATTACAATCAGGCGGCACCAGATTCCGTACGCGGGGCAAAAGTTCCTTGATTTTGTTTACAACGGTAAGCGTGGAGGCACTGCCGCTTTTCAAGACATTGAACAAAACAGCACGTTTACCGTTTATGTTTACTATATTGAGCTGAGGCTGATTGCCGTCATGCACATGAGCAACGTCTTTCAGAAAGACTACGGCTCCCTTATATGACTTAACCGGCAAATCATTGAGCTTTTCAATTGCATCCGGGACGTCATTTAGAGTAATGATGTATTCAAAACTGCCGAGTTTTTGCGTGCCGCAGGGGTGTATTACGTTCTGAGATTTGACAGCATTCACAATTGCATCAGGCGAAAGCCCTGTGGCATAAAGCATTTTTGGATCAAGATCAATCATTACCTGCCGGTATTTGCCGCCGTAAGGAAATGGTATGCGTGTTCCCTGCACGGTAGCGAGTTGCCCTCTAATCAGGTTGTTTGCAATATCGAAGAGCCTGGCTTCGGATAATGTATCGCTGCGTATTCCAAGCTGGAGCACCGGCACATCGGTAGCACTCGATGCGGTTACGAAAGGCGGATTTATGCCCCGGGGCAACTGGCGCAAGATTGCGGTGCCCACCGATTCCACCATCGCTACGTCCTGGCCGATGTCGGTGCCTTTATTCAGATAGACTTTGATTACAGAAAGCCCGCTAACAGAAATGGATTCCATATGCTGGATGCCGTTTACAGTAGATGTCAGGGCACGCTCGTTGACAGTGGTTATCAGATTCTCCATAAAATAGGGAGACATGCCAGTGTAAGTCCAGGCGCAACTTACAATCGGAATTTCAATTACCGGAAAAATGTCAATCGCCATTCTTGTAATTGATATGACGCCGAAAAGCAAAATCGCAAGGGCCATAGCTACAAAGGTGTAGGGTCGGTTAAGAGCTAGTTCGACAATCCACAATGCTTGGAGCCCTCAATTGCGCAGGGGGCTTGATGCCACCAGGCTGTTTACTGTAATTCTTCCTATGTCTCGAAGCAGCTGGGCTTCAGAAGAGTTGAACTCAATCAAGGCCTTGGCTTTTTCCACAAGTGCTCTTGTGTAATCACGCTGAGCCTGAACCACATCCAGATTGGTGCCCACGCCATTTTCAAGCCTGTCCTTGGCTATGCGAAGCTGCTCTTTCGATGAGTTCACCATATCTGTGGTTTCAATAATAAGATTTTCCGCTGTAATTACAGATAAGTATGAATCACGAACTTCCTTATACACTTTGTTCAGCTCGCGTGAAAATTCAAGCTGCCGCCTGCGAGCCTCCGCTCGGGCTTCCTGAACTTTGCCCGCAGCAGTCAGACCCATGCCGCCGAGTTGCCATTGCATGTCCACGCCAATCAGAAAAAGCGAGCGCCCGGCAGAATGCCGGCTTCCAGAAGATGTATTGCTGCCGCTTGCCACAGGCAGGCTTGACGCACCTGAAACCGCAGTAGCACTTGCTCCTCCAGAAGTGGTAAATGGAGTCTGCTGTTGCTGCGTATTTTGATCGAAGATTCTCGAAAACGTGCCTACTGTGCTTCCAGTTACCATCACCTGCGGCAGTAATGGGGCCTTGGCTACTTTGATTGATTCGATTGCAGCAAGACGCAGCTCTTCGTAACGCTTCAGCTCGGGTCTGTTTTCAACCGCGATTTTCAAAAGGTCCTTAATCGTGAGACTTTTATCCACAAGGCGCACTTTGCCCACTTTAGGCGAACCAAGCGTCAGGTCGGTGCCAGAGTCTTCGTTGATAGTAGTTGCAAGATCAACAGCGCTCTGCCTGCGCTCGATTTGTTGTTTTATAAGCTCCTGGCGGTCCATGGAGAGCTGGGTTTTTGCCTGCAATACCTCAAGCATCGTGTTTACGCCGTTTGCATAGAGATCTTTGTTGATCAAATAAAGTGCATCACCTGTTTGCACCGATTTTATTTTGATTTGCAAAAGCACTTCGTTAAGCGCCAGCTTGTAATACTGCTTTGCCGTTTCAAGCAGTACATCGTTGCTTACCAGTTTTACTGCATGCTTCGAAGCCTTGAAGAGGTGTTTGTTTTCCAAAAAAGTATGCAGAATTCCACCACCCTTATATAAATACTGGCTGAAGCTATTGCTGGTATTCATATAGTAATTATTGATAGGTATGGCGGCCCCGGCGGGGCTTATGTAGTTTCCACCAATTCCCTGGTAAGTAATTTCATTCACAAGCGAAGGCAGAAAACTGCCTGCGCTGCTGAGCATCGCCCATTTTCGCTTGTCGCTATCTGCTCCGGAAATTTTGATATTTAGATTTTGTCCATAGGCAGCGTTCAAAACATCATGCAGGCTTATTGCTTTTGACCCGGCTGACTCCAGAGCATATGGATCAAGGTGCTCGTCAACTCTGATTAATGCAGTAAGCAGCGGCGGCTTGACAATCACGTCGTCCTGGTCGACAAATATGGCTCCCATGCTTCTTATAGCATCCTCCACAATCTCATCGAGCTTTGTGGCAGCAGCTTTTGCTTGCGGAGTTTCCGGTGCCTGAATTCTTGCAGGCGTTGGCAAGCCCTGAGTATTAGGCGGAAGCGGTCCTTTCAAAACCGGCGGCGTCGGCAGCCCACCGCGCCCGCTGTTATCAAGAATTTGATCGGCAGGCGGATTGTTTTCATCTGCATATACAAAAGCAACCTGCATAAAAAGGTTGATAAATGCTGCAAGTGCTAGTAAAACGGTCTTGAGACGGAATGCCAAAACAGGTATCCAAGAAAGAGTCCCGCTTATTTTCCCACAGACTGCATACAAGTAAAACTCAAAAGCAGGATCTTGCGCTTGCTGACTTAGTTGGAAATTGCTGACATAGCCGCAAAAACAGGTCGAATCACTGTGCTAACCTTCTCTTATGAAATCCCGGTTCTTAGAATGGCCGGTCGGAAGGTTCAAAATGGAAGCTCAAGCTAAGGAAAACAGCAATAAGCTAATTACAAATGTTCTGTTTGCGACAATTCTAATCGCTTACATTTTTTACGCAGCGGCTTTAATTTACTCCGGCTCTGCAGAAGTTCAAGGAGAAAGGTACTTCCTTCTCTTTGACGACGCCATGATTTCGATGCGTTTTGCAAAAAATCTGGCAGCCGGATACGGGCTGTTGTGGAACCCCGGCGAAGCTCCCGTTGAGGGCTTCACCAATATGCTCTGGACACTTTACATGAGCTTTCTGCATTTATTCCAGATTGCAGAATCAAAGATCTGTCTTGCAGTTCAAATTACGGCGCTTGCAATTCAAATAGCTTCAATCTGCATGGTCAAAAAAATTGCAGCTCGATTATTTACAGGAAATGTTTTTCTTCGCTTGCTTCCTGTGTTACTCACCGCATTTTACTATCCACTGAATCTCTGGTCCTTGCAGGGCATGGAAGTTGGTGTTCTGGCCCTGATATTACTTGTGGCAGCAAGCTTAATTCAAGACTATATTAATGAGGAATCTGAAGAAGAGCACTCAAAGAAAAATACCGACCTGCTTTTTCTTCTCTTTTTCATTGCAATTTTAATCAGGATGGATTCGGCGGTTCCGCTGCTTGCCACTGTTGTTTTTCTTTTGATTTTTGATTATAAACGCCGCCTGCGAAATTTAACTGCTGCTGGATTATCACTCACCGCTTCATGCGGCATACTGGAACTTTACAGGTTCTTTTACTACCATGATTTGCTCCCAAATACATATTATTTGAAAGTGCAGGGTTATCCGCCACTTTTAAGAATCGGTCAGGGCGCCTACAACCTTGCTCAGTTCATTTTGAAATCAAATCCATGGCTGTTTGCAATTGCAGGGTTTGGACTATTAAAGAATCGATCAAATCGCTTTCTCTTTTATCCGGCATTTATAGTTGCTGCCCAGATGGCTTACAGTGTTTATGTGGGAGGCGACGCCTGGGAAGACTGGGGAAATCGCTATATAACACAGGCGATGCCGCTCTTTTTTCTGCTGTTTGTAAGCGGCATCGATTCACTTGCAAAAATAAATTTGGCAGGAAAAGCCATGCAAAAAATGCCAAAAATAGCTGCAATACTCATTTCAGTTCTTTCTGTCTTTTCATTCAATAATATCGCCGGATTGAAAAATTTATTTCTATTAGAACATCCGGTTGCCTGGCAAGCAAACAAAAACCGCCTGGAACTGAGCCTGTCGCTTAGGAAGGTTCTGGATAAAGATGCTCACGTAGCCGCGACCCTATGCGGAATCTTGCCTTATTTTGTTAATCGCAACTGCATCGATATGCTCGGCAAGTGCGACCCGGTTGTAGCAAAAGAAGAAATGCACGATTTCAGCAAAATCGTACCTGAAGAAATGTCCTGGCGCTGGTTTTATCCGGGTCATATGAAGTGGGACTACAAACACTCGATTGGCGAGCTCTCTCCGGATGTGGTCGTGGAACTCTGGGCACTGCCTCAAGAAGCCGAGCCTTATCTGAAAGATAAATACAAGAAAATGACGGTCGACGGATTTCCGGTTTATTTAAAGCTCGACTCAAAACATATTGACTGGAGTTCGAAATCAATTGCCGAGTTCAAGGAAAAGCCTTAATAAACAATCACTGTTCTTTTTTCTTGAGACCAAAAGGATTCGGGATTACAAACGGATTTTCGCCGTTTCTTCTTTTGAACTGCTGTTGGTTTTGTGAAATAGCCTGCTCGTTTTCATCCGCGTCAACACGCGCCCTGAGATCTTTGAGCCAGGCAATACGCTCTTGAGAATTTGCAAATCTAAGACCTGCCGGATCGAGTCCCATCATGTAAGCACTTGTTCTCAAGCGGTTACCGCTCATAAGAATCTCCTGCTCATAGTCATTTCGGAATCTCGAATTATTCATGGGATTTGAAAGCCAGTTAAGCCAGTAGCGGGCGTTTTGATTCCCCTGAGCCGCAGCACGCCTGTCCCAGGCGATTGCCATTGACCGGTCCTGAGCCACACCCACACCGAACTGATAGGCTCTGGCAAGGGCTTCCTGGGCATCAGCATTACCTGCTTCAGCCCCCTTTTGATACCATTTTGCAGCTTCAATCCAGTTTTCGTTTATACCTGTGCCGTTTTCATAAAATGAGCCAATATTTTTCATTGCCTGGGCATTGCCGTTCTGAGCAGATGCAAGATACCACTGAGCAGATTTAGCATAGTCCTGGTTTACGCCCATTCCTTTTTCATAACAGAATCCTACCTGAAGCTGGGCCCTGTGGTCTCCACCCTGAGCAGCTTTCATGAAATAAGCAAAAGATCCCTCAAGATTACCCTGGTAATAAAGCCTGGTCGCTTCCTTTATATAAGCATCGTTAGTCTGGCTGACTCTCTCTACCTGGTCAGGGGGTGTCGCAGAAATCACACTGCCCGGGGAGCTTTCCCCTGTCTTTTCCGGAGGAGCCCAGTTCTGGCTGGCAGCATGTTTTATCCAGCTGGGAATCTCTCCTGCTGAACCTGCTTCTTGCAGTTCTCTTGCCGAAAACGCTTGTGGCTCCATAATTCAAAACCGAAACACGAACAAACCCGTTTGGGGCATCATAAAGCAATATCCCGGAAATTTGGATGGTGAGATTACGCAGCATGTTTTAAGAGGCTGTTCAGACTATAGCTCACATAGCAAACAATGCCTAGCGCAGTAAGCCGGCAAGGCTGGCAGACAGATAGCTTGCCATGGTTCCGCAAATAAGAGCTCTTACGCCTAGCCTTGCAAGATCCGCCCTTCTTGATGGAGCAATTTCACCGATTCCACCAACCTGAATTGCAATTGAACTCAAATTGGCAAATCCGCAAAGAGCAAAGGTAGCTATAGCTTCTGCGGGTTTACTCAACTGAGGCAGCGTGCCTGATGTGTCTTTGAGCATCGCAGAAAGATCCGTATATGCGACAAACTCATTCAAAACGATTTTTTCACCCATTAAGCGCCCTACCGTCGGAGCATCCGCCCAGGGAACACCTAAAAGCCAGGCAATCGGTGCAAAGACCAGACCGAATATGTCATAGAGCTTCAACTGATCAAGATGAATTCCAAGAATCGGCTGCTGCAAGCCCAAATTAAAAAGCTGCTTGCCTACAAAAGCAAGAGCCGCATCTACCATGGCGATTAATGCTATAAATGCAATCAGCATCGCCACAACGTTCAGGCCGATGCGCAATCCGTCAGAAGCACCATGGGCAGCTGCATCGATCAAGTTTGCATTTGTCTTTTCGACATGGACCTGCACTTTTCCTTTGGTCTTCGATTCTTCAGTTTCCGGATATACAATTTTTGAAATAACAAGCGCACCGGGTGCCGCCATAATACTTGCGGTAAGCAAGTAGGAAGCCTTGATTCCCATACCGATATAAACTGCAAGAACACCACCTGCAACACAAGCCATTGAGCCGGCCATCGAAGCAAGCAATTCGGACTTGGTCATTGACGGTACATAGGGCTTGATCAGAAGCTGGGCTTCCACCTGACCGACAAATACTGATGCAGCGTTTGAGAGCGCCTCGGCACCGCTTGCTCCCATAATGAATGCAACTACTTTGGCTACAACTTGCACGACTTTCTGCATGATACCGAGGTAGTAAGAAATGCTCACGAGGCTCGATACAAAAATGATTGTCGGCACAACACGAAATGCAAAGATGTAAGCACCGCCCGGCCCGAACAATTCAACTAGCTTTTCCGGTTTGTCCACAAGCGGACCGAATACGAAGCCGGCACCTTTATCTGAAAAATGCAAAAGTTCCGTGATCAACTCACCGATTGTTTTGAAAAGCTGCTGGCCGAATTCTATTTTAAGCACAAAAATAGCCAGGCAGATCTGCAAAAGAAAACCGCAACCCACAAGTCGATAGTCAATCGCTTTGCGATTGTTCGACATCAAAAATGCCATTCCGAAAATGCTTGCAATGCCCAGAAGACCTACCAACCTTGAGGGGTCAAAATGCATCGAATTTTCTCCTGTTTTGGCTCTTCGCTGTCATTGCTGTCCTTGAGATTTCATGCGATTTCGTGGTATCAAAGTCGGTGCCACGGGAGGCATGCCTCCATCATTTGAATTTTTTAAATCCGCACTGTTTCTGGCTGTTCGTATGTCCTGGCTGCCGCGAGATATGCCGGGTTGCGGCGCTGTAATTGAATAAGGTTCCGTTGCGGCTTGAGGATTATAGGGACCGTAGGCGGGTGCGGCCGGAGTTCTTTCCCTGGCTTGGGGCGCATATGAGTTATTTGCAGGCGGGCTTCCATATTGACCAGGAAGCGGTGCGGGAGTTCTAAGATAAGAAGGCGCAGGGCTCGGAGCTCCTGGAAGCGGAGCCTGCTTTGCACCCGGAGCCGGTGCGGCCCCTGGCACCGGAGCCGAGCGCGGTGCCTGATTAGAATGATTGGAAGGATTAGAAGGATTAGAAGGAAATATCTGATCGTAGATTGGCTTCACCGGTGTTCCCGCCGCCGGGTCAGGCGTGTTTTCTTGCAGTTGATTTTCTAAGCCAGCTGCATTTCCGTCGCTTGCTCCAGCGCTATTAGCTCCGGGGGTGATCGGAACCAGATTCGGAATTTTTGGACTAAACGGATCTTTGCTCTCTCCATCACTTCCTTCATCGCCAGCTGCAGTGCCACCGGTTTTACTGCGGGTTGGTTCCATGAAGCTACCTGAAGGGGTAGGGTGAGACTTGTAATATGCCTCCATGAAATTGCGCCAGATACCGGCCATTACCCCACCGCCGGTTACGTTATGTCCGGGTATCGGTTTGTTTTCGTCGTTGCCGCCCCAGACCACCGTGACCATATCCGGAGTGAAACCGGAGAACCAGATGTCTTTGCCGGCATCTGCAGTTCCGGTTTTACCGGCTACTGGTCTGTCTTTTAGTTTTGCCGCGGTTGCTGTTCCTATCTTAACCACGTCCTGTAGAATGCTTACAAGCTCAGCCACTGCTTCTGAGTCAAAAGCTTTGTCATAGCGCGATTCAAAACTCTCGATTACCTGCCCGCGAGTATTTTCAATTTTGCGAATCACCTGAGGATGAATGGCAACCCCGCCTCTGGCAAAAGTCGCATAGGCCCCGGCAAGTTCAAGCGGAGAAACTGCCGAGCTGCCTAGAGCTAGCGAAAGATTCGGATCGAGTTTTGAGGTTATGCCAGCAAGTCTTGCAGTTTCGATTATGCTCTCAATTCCCACAGCTTGTGCGATTCTTACAGAAGGTACATTGCGTGAATAAGTAAGTGCTCTACGCAGTGTAATTTTTCCAAGAAATCTATGATCGAAATTTTTCGGCTCCCAGACAGGCAAGCCCCAGCCCTGTTTTATTGAAATTGGTGAGTCGTCGATGATACTGTCCGGACTGAAAACACGTTTTTGAAACGCAGTCAGATAAACAAACGGCTTAAAAGATGATCCGGCTGTGTGCGGATTGGTAGCCCTGTTCCACTGGTTCTTCCAGTAATTGCCCACGCCGCCTACAATTGCAATACATGCACAATCACGAACCTGCACGCAAACAAGTGCGCCCTGAGTAACACCTTTGGGGGCTTTAGAAATCCCCTGGTTAAGCACCTTTTCACCCAGTTCCTGCACTGCAGGATCTAGGTTTGTAAAAACCCTCAATCCTTGTTTGCGCATTTCGGCCTGACTGAATCTACCTCGCAGCTGATCAAGCACATAACTAACATAATAAGGATACTTTTGAAGCGGGTTGACCCCCTTTTTGAACTGCAACTTTTCATTTCTGGCCGCATCGGCCTGAGCTTTAGTGATATAGCCGTACTCAACCATCTTGTCAAGAATTTCCATCTGTCTTGCAATTGCCAGCTTTCGATTGCTTTCAGTCGCCAGAACCGAAGGAGCCTGAACCAGCCCGGCAAGAAATGCCGATTGTGCAAGATCAAGTGCGGCAGCCGAGCGATCAAAGTATCTCGAGGCAGCTCTTTCAATGCCATAAGCACCATTACCGAAATAGACTTGATTTAGATACATTTCAAGAATCTTGTCTTTTGAATAACGCTGTTCGATTTCAGCAGAGATAAAAACTTCCTTGACTTTGCGTCCCATCATCCTTGAAGTCTTTTCCTCTTCGAAGAACAGATTCTTTACCAGTTGCATAGTAATCGTGGAACCGCCTTCCACCACATGGCCGGCTTGCATGTTCGCAAGAAATGCACGAATGAAGCTAGTAGGATTAAAGCCATGATGTTCATAAAAGTGATGATCTTCTGCAGCAAGCATTGCTTGTTGCATCTGTGGAGCTACCTGAGTCAGGGAAACCACTCGCCTGTCTTCATCCCCTTCAACAGTGCAAACAAGCCGATCATGTCGATCATACATTTGTATAGCTTCAATCGGTTCATATCTTTCAAGTATGGAAATATCCGGAAGATCTTTCAGCTGTTGCCAGACCATTGCTGCCAGATAACCGGCAGCAAGCATCACTGCAAAAAAAACAAGCATGAAGATTACGCGAAAGAAATGCCAGAAAGGACTCCGCTTTTTGGGAGTCCTGGTAACTTTTTCTGGTTTTGTCCTTCTTGCCACTGGTCTATGAACCCGTCCTAACGTGGCTCATTATATCCTCTGGCGTCATTATGGACACGGTTTAACGATTAAGCACGAGGATGGCTTGAAAGGTATATCCGTCTCAGTCTTTCCAGGCTTACATGAGTGTAAATCTGGGTGGTACTGATGCTCGAATGTCCGAGCAGATCCTGCACGACCCTGAGATCGGCTCCGCCTTCAAGCAAATGAGTAGCAAAGCTGTGTCGCAAAGTATGAGGAGTAATCAGTTTGGTAAGTCCAGCCAGCCTTGCATATTTCAACACAATTCGGTGTACCGAACGTGTCGAAAGCGGTGTTGCCTGTCTGCTAACAAACAAAGGCTCATCGGCTCCGGGCATACGAATTTCCAGAGCTGCAAAGTTCTTTTCTTGAGTGCATCTTGCTTCAAGATAGCGCTTCAAACAATCAGTCGCGCCTTGATTCAAAAGCACCACGCGTTCTCTGGAGCCTTTGCCCAGAACACGCATTTCCATGCTGTCAAGATTCAGATCGCCAACCCGAGCTGCGCTTAACTCACTTACGCGCATACCCGTGGCATAAAGCGTTTCAAGAATCGCTCGGTCGCGCAGACGGCTCAGAGACTCGGCTGTTTCGTCGCCTTGCGGAATGAGCGTTGCATCGAACAATTTTTGAATCTCATCACGATCCAGGCATGAAGGCAAGCGTCGTGATAATTTCGGTCCACGGACAAGTTTAGAAGGATCTTCTTCTATCAATTGTTCCCGGCGCAGATATCTGCAGAAGCTTCGTATAGCCGACACCTTCCTTACAACCGTTTGCCGGCTGTAGCGGTCCTGGATGGATTGGATATAGTCTTTTAGCTTCTCAGCCTCCAGCGTTCCTGGGGTTTTTATTCCCTCGTCACGTGGGGGCCCCGGTATTTCACCCTCAATAAGTTGTTTGAGGTCGTTAACATACGCCCTGATAGTGTTTGCGGAGTAATTCCTCTCAAACTCCAGATATTGGGCGAATTGATCGAGCCATTGCTGAGGAATTTGTGGGGTTTGCGGAACGGAAGGAGTGTCCAAGAGCTGCCCGCTTTCTAGGCCTTTCGGCATGTCCAGTCAAGATCATTATAAAGTCCTTAGACGCTTTGTAAAGCAGAATTGGAAGAAAGTTTCTGATATTCAGATGATTATCACCACCTGACATTGGGAATAATGGCCCTGGCAGAGGTTTTGAGGTAAGTCCGCATGGTTACGGAGCGGGAAAAAGAAGAACTTGGGCGCCTGACCCATCAAAGATTGAAGTCATTTTCAGAGCAGTTTGGGCAGCAAGAGGCCCAGCCTGCAGGTCGTATGACCTTGCAAAATGTTGAGAGCTTGAAAACTGCTCAAACAAAACGAGAAAGTAAAGAAGCAAAAATAAAACTCTTAATCGAACGATTGAAGCTCGCTGTAACAACCGGAATCTCAAGTTTATTCGCGCCTTCAGAACAAAGACTGAAAGAAGATCGTTGCAAAGTGTACGGACATAATTTACCTTTCGGCACTACATGGAAAGGCGCATATCCGAAGTGTCATGATTGCCAGGCAGATATTACCGACGCCTCGCAATTAAGAGGCGCCATGCCAATTTCAGAACGTGAACGATTCCGCGGTTACGGCGAGAAATAGTTGTCACGGTGTCACGGTGAACAATTCTCAAATCTAGGAAGACCTCGCCAAGGCAAGGAGTCGTCTCGGCGAGTCATTGTCAAGACAAGAAGTCGTCTCCCAATCGATATCGGTTTACTCAGCCCAGCTCGAATCAGCATCATAAGTAAGAGCTGAAGCAATCGATATCGGTTTACTCAGCCCAGCTCGAATCCAAAGCTGAGCCAATCACCCTGATTTTCAAGTGGCGGGGACGCGTAGGAATCGAACCTACCAAGGACAGCTCTTACCTGCCCCACAGCGGTTTTGAAGACCGTGCACCACACCAGCGGTGCTCCATCCCCAGGCAATTCTCCAGGAACTTCTCTAATTATGACCGGAAGAATGTAATTTATGACCGGAAGAAACGAATTTATGACCAGCAGGTATGACTCAGCCCGCTTGACATCCGCATTTCTACGGATACTCGACGTATACAATGTCACGGATTAAGTCAATACGTTAAGATGATAAAGCGTTCTGATCGCAATTTAAGAAAGAAAAAGCCCTGCAATAATGCACCTTTTGCAATAATTATTAATTTTTCATGCCAAAGGGTGGCTGAAATAGCCTCAATATCTGAAGATTTGATTATTGACAATAACTTGAGGTGCTACGATAGTCCCTCATTCTTTAAATTATAGAATGCGCTCCCTTGCAGGCAAGAAGCAAATTTTCGAGGTAGTCAATGGCTCTACAAGTTCCTGATGACCGCGTCACTATTTTCGACGAGGTTGGCAGCTCACGCTTTGCCAATCTCCCTGATCTCGCGGAAATTCAAAAAGCATCATTCCAATGGTTCAAAGACGAAGGTCTTGGTGAAGAACTTCGTGCTTTCAGTCCAATCAAGGACTACACAGGCAGACTAGAACTGCATTTTTTGCCCAGTTACACATTTGACGACCACACTGAGCCAAACAAACCGAAAACACCGGAAGAAGCGCGCTCACTTGATACCAGCTTCGCAAAGAAGCTGCGTATTCAAATGCGTCTTGTGAACCGTGAAATGGGTGAAATCAAAGAGCAGGAAATTTATGTCGGTGATATTCCGATCATGACCGATCGGGGTACTTTCATCATCAATGGCGCCGAGCGCGTGATTGTAAGCCAGATCGTCAGATCACCGGGCATCTATTACAAGCGTGAAGTGGATCAAAACGGTAAAAGAACTTTCAGCGCCACTTTGATTCCGAACCGTGGAGCCTGGCTGAAATTTGAAACAGACGTAAACGACGTGATTTTCGTCAAGATAGACAAGAACCGTAAACTTCTTGCTACAACTTTGATTCGAGCACTGGGCTACAGTGATGTCGAAATGGAAACACTTTTCAGGCACAAAGACTTCCTGAAGAAGACTCTTGACAAAGACACAACCAAAACCCGTGAAGAAGCTCTTATTGAAGTTTACAGAAAGCTGCGTCCGGGTGACCCGCCTTCAGTTGCGGGTGGTCAGAGCATACTTGAGAGCAGATTCTTCGATGACAAGAGATATGACCTGGGTAAAGTCGGTCGCTATAAATTGAATAAGAAACTGGCGCTTACAGTTCCAGAACAAAAACGCACTCTTGGACGCGAAGACATAGTTGCTGCAGTCGACTATCTTATTGCTCTTCATTATGACGAAGGTCAGGTGGACGACATCGATCATCTCGGCAACCGACGTATTCGTTCGGTCGGCGAACTTTTGCAGAACCAGTTCCGCATCGGTCTTTCCCGACTGGAGAGAATTGTCAAAGAAAGAATGACTCTGCAAGATGCAGATTCACTTACGCCAGCGAATCTTTTAAATACCAAGCCCCTGGTCGCTGCAATCCGCGAATTCTTTGGTTCATCACAGCTGTCACAGTTTATGGACCAGACAAACCCGCTTGCAGAACTGACTCACAAACGCAGAATCTCGGCGCTGGGCCCCGGCGGCTTGTCAAGGGAGCGTGCTGGCTTTGCCGTTCGCGACATTCATCCGAGCCACTACGGAAGAATTTGTCCAGTAGAAACGCCTGAAGGACCAAACGCTGGTCTTATTGGTTCGCTTGCAACCCACGCCCGTGTCAATGAATACGGATTCATTGAAACTCCTTATCACAAGGTAGTGGGTGGAAAGCTCACAAATGAAGTCGTTTATCTCACAGCTGACGAAGAAGACAAATATCGTGTAGCACCAGGCGATGTACCAGTGGACAAGCACGGTAATTTCAAAGTGGAACTGATACCGGTTCGTTATAAAGCCGAGTTTTCGACACGAGTTCCGGAGCAGGTGGATTTTGTGGGCGTCAGCCCAATCCAGATCATAAGCGTAGGGACAGCACTCATTCCTTTTATAGAACATGATGATGCCAACCGTGCACTTATGGGTTCAAACATGCAACGCCAGGCGGTTCCTCTTGTGCAAACAGAAAGAGCGCTGGTAACTACAGGTATTGAAAAGCATGCCGCCCGCGACTCGGGTATGGTGGTGCTATCTGACGTGGAAGGAAAAGTTGAATATATTTCGGCTACCGAAATTCGCGTCAGAACCAAAGATCGGCTGAAGATATACAAACTGTCCAAGTTCCAGCGTTCAAACCAGGACACCTGCTTGAACCAACGTCCAATTGTCAAACCGGGAGACATGGTTCATCCTGGCCAGATTATTGCTGACGGTGCCGCCACCAAGAAAGGTGAGCTGGCAGTCGGACGTAACCTGCTTGTGGCATTCATGCCGTGGGAGGGCTACAACTTTGAAGACGCCATCCTTATAAGTCAACGTCTTGTATTTGACGATGTGATGACATCGATCCATATTGAAAAGCTGGAAATCGATGCTCGCTCCACAAAACTCGGCCCGGAAGAAATTACACGCGAAGTTCCGAACGTATCTGAAGAGTCTCTCCGTCATCTAAACGAGGAAGGCATAGTTCGTATCGGTTCACGAGTTTATCCGGACGACATTCTTGTCGGCAAAATAACTCCTAAAGGTGAGTCCGAGCATCCGCCCGAAGAAAAACTCCTGAGAGCAATCTTCGGTGAAAAAGCTCGCGACGTGCGCGACAACTCACTCAGAGTACCTCATGGAGAAGGAGGCCGCGTTGTAGACGTTAAAGTCTTCGACCGCGAAAAAGGCGATGAGCTGCCGCCGGTTGCCAACAAAGTGGTGCGTGTATACATTGCGCAGAAGCGAAAAATCTCTGTTGGAGACAAAGTAGCAGGACGCCACGGCAACAAAGGTATCGTTGCTAAGATTCTGCCTACCGAAGACATGCCTTTCTGTCCCGATGGAACACCTGTGGATATCGTGCTCAATCCGCTCGGCGTGCCAAGCCGTATGAATGTGGGTCAAACATATGAAACACTTCTTGGTCTGGCGGCATATCTCACCGGCATGCACTACGAAGTACCGCCGTTTGATGAAATGTTCCAGGCAGAAGCCTCGTCTGAGAGAGTTCATTCCAAGATTATCGAAGGCAAACAAGTCTCCGGTTGGGATTGGGTGGGCAACGATGGCAAAGTCATACTTTATGACGGACGATCTGGCGACAGATTCGACAACCCTGTCACAGTCGGAAAGATCTACATGATGAAACTCGTTCACTTAGTGGACGACAAGATTCATGCTCGCTCTACGGGTCCTTACAGTCTTGTTACCCAGCAACCATTAGGTGGTAAGGCTCAGTTCGGAGGGCAACGTCTCGGAGAAATGGAATGCTGGGCACTTGAAGCATTCGGTGCTGCCTATTCATTGCAAGAGATGCTTACAATCAAATCTGACGACGTAAATGGCAGATCAAAGGCCTACGAAGCAATCGTTAAGGGTGAGAACTTGAAACGTCCTGGTATTCCCGAGTCGTTCAAAGTTCTGGTCCGCGAATTGCAATCAATCGGGCTTGATGTATCGGTTGCCAAACGCACAAAAGAAGGAGAAGTCGAGGTCGACTTGATGGCCGAGGTCGAAGAACCGAAACAACGCGGTCACAAACGCGTTTCAGGATTCGACATCGGACTCGAGACTGCAATCGGCGAACTTACCGGCGGTGGTGGCGTCGCAGCTGCAGTTGCACTTTCCGAACGTGACGACATGCACGAAGAAGAAGCTGACTCTGAAACAGAAAGCGATACCGAAACAACAAGCGTAAGAGAAACCGAAACAGACACGGATTCCAGTGAGTCCGAAACTGACAGCGCAGATAGCTCCGACACAGAAGACAGTGACGAGGTTTTTCTGGAAGACTCGGATTCCATGGACGATGACGAGCCGAACATGGATATCTAATAGAACAAAATTAGCGGGCCGAAAATAATTCGGCCCGCTCCCGGGCGAATCTGTCGCCCAGAAAGAGAAAACTACTTGGAGGTCTTTTCGGGATTATGCCAACCAGTATCGACCGTTTCGACTACATCAAAATAGGAATCGCCTCACCAGAGCGCATTTTGAGCTGGTCACACGGTGAAGTAACCAAACCAGAGACTATCAATTACCGTACGCTAAAACCGGAAAAAGACGGTTTGTTCTGCGAGCGTATTTTTGGTCCATCCAAGGACTGGGAGTGCTACTGCGGTAAATACAAGCGGGTCAGACATCGTGGTATCACTTGCGAACGATGCGGAGTCGAAGTAACCGACAGCAAAGTGCGCAGGCACCGGATGGGCCACATAAGACTGGCAACACCCGTTACACATATCTGGTTTTTGAAAGGCATTCCAAGCTACATCGGCTTGCTTCTGGATCTACCTTTGCGTGATCTCGAACAGGTTGTTTACTTTAACGCATACATTGTAGTGCACCCTGGCAACTGTCCCGATCTGCAAAAGTACCAGCTTCTTTCCGAAGAAGACTATGAGAAGCTGCGCGAAGATCCAAATATGCAGTTCGACGTGGATATCGGAGCCGAAGCAATCAAGTTCTTGCTGCACGAACTTGCAAGACCTGATTACGGCGAGAAAAGCGAAGGCAAACTCGAAGAAATGAAGTTTGAAGATCGCAGCAAGCTCAAGGATCTCCCGGGCTTGAAAGAACTTTCAGTTAAATTGAGAAAAGAGCTCATCGAGAATCCAGGTTCGCAACAAAAGCGCGCAAAAATCATCAAGCGGCTGCGGTTGGTTGAAGCATTGATCAACTCGAACACCGACCCGACCTGGGTTGTGCTCGAAGTGCTGCCGGTAACTCCGCCTGACCTGCGCCCGATGGTGCAGCTCGATGGTGGGCGGTTTGCAACCTCGGACCTCAACGACCTTTACAGACGTGTTATCAACCGCAACAACCGTCTAGCCAGACTGCTCGACATGGGCGCACCTGAAATCATTGTCAGAAACGAAAAGCGCATGCTACAGGAAGCTGTTGATGCGCTTATAGACAACGGCCGTCGCGGCAGAACCGTAGTGGGTCCCAATAATCGTCCGCTCAAATCACTTTCAAACATTATTGAAGGTAAGCAAGGCCGATTCAGACAGAACTTGCTCGGAAAGCGTGTTGATTATTCAGGAAGATCAGTAATCGTCGTAGGTCCTACGCTGAAACTTCATCAATGCGGGCTGCCACGTGAAATGGCACTTGAGTTGTTCAAGCCGTTTGTGATCAATAAACTGATTGAAAGACAGATAGTTCAGAACATCAAGTCTGCCAAGAAGCAGATTGAACGCGGCTCAGCAATAGTGTGGGAAATTCTTGAAGAAGTGATTCAAGGACATCCAGTGCTTTTGAATCGCGCCCCGACGCTCCACAGACTCGGCATCCAGGCTTTCGAGCCGGTGCTTGTAGAAGGTAGAGCCATCCAGCTTCACCCGCTTGTTTGTACCGCATTCAACGCCGACTTCGACGGTGACCAGATGGCGGTGCATGTGCCGCTCTCGGTAGAAGCACAGGCTGAAGCCAGAATGCTGATGCTTGCTTCAAACAACATCTTGTTGCCGGCTACAGGCAAACCGGTTATCACCCCAACACAGGACATGGTTCTTGGTATTTATTACCTGACCATCGAGAAAAACGGAAGTGACGACCCCAAAGTTTGCCGTGGAGCAGGCATGAGATTTGTGAGCATGTCGGATGCAAGAGCTGCTTATGAAGCCGGTGTTGTCGATCTTCATGCCAAGATCAAAGTGCGCGATCTTGACGGCAGCATGATTGAAACAACCCCGGGAAGAATCATCTTCAATGAGGTTGTCCGGTCGGCAATTTCAGCCAATTAGGTCAAAATCCAGATAATCGGAAACAGGTCTAAGAAAGACCGGAGAAATTTAGTTAAACTACTGAGGAAGCTATGGCAAGCGTTGATAAAAAGGTACCTTTCGAATTCATCAATGATACGGTTGACAAGAAAAAGCTGGGTGCATTGCTCTCGAAGATCTACGAAAAATACGGAACGGCAATTTCGTCCGAGCTGGCTAATTCGTTGAAAGACCTGGGCTTCAAGTATGCGACCAAGGCCGGCGTCACAATTTCAATCGACGACCTGGATGTTCCGGAATCAAAACGGGACATCATTTCAAACGCCGAAAAAGAAATTGACAAAGCAATACGTCGTTACGAGCGAGGCGAAATCACTGAGGTCGAACGCTATAACAAAGTTATTGATACATGGAGCGCCACTACCGACAAGTTGACCAAAGAAGTGGTCGATAACTTCGACCGGCTGAATCCTGTTTACATGATGGCGTTCTCCGGAGCCAGAGGTAACATTTCGCAGGTTCGCCAGCTCGTCGGAATGCGCGGACTCATGGCTGATTCTCAGGGGCAGATTATCGACCTTCCGATTAAGGCAAACTTCCGTGAAGGTCTCAGCGTTACCGAGTACATCATCTCAAGTTACGGCGCCAGAAAAGGTCTTGTAGACACGGCTCTTAAGACAGCCGACTCAGGATATCTAACCCGCCGTCTTGTTGACGTCGCTCAGGACGTGATCGTTCGTGACCCGGATTGCGGAACAAAACGGGGCATCATGATGGCGGCTATCACCGAAGGTGAAAAGACCTTCGTTAACCTGCAAGACCGTTTGAGGGGTCGGCACCTTTCAGATGATCTCATAGATCAATCTACAGGTGAAGTGATTTACACCACACATAAAGTCATCGACAGAGACGCTGCTGCCTTAATTGCAAAAAGCGGCGTCAAGTCTGTGAAAGTGCGCTCGCCATTGCAATGCGAAAGCCAGTACGGAGTTTGCCAGAAGTGCTACGGCTTCTCGCTTACAACCAACCGTGTGGTAGATACCGGCGAAGCTATTGGAATTATCGCAGCACAGTCGATCGGTGAGCCTGGAACGCAGCTGACCATGAGAACATTCCACACCGGTGGTGCTGTGGCAGGCGGTGCAGGCCGCATCGAAGTTAAGTCGCCGTTTGCAGGCACCGTTAGCTTCAAGATCCCTTCACGTAAGCACCGGACAAACTACGGTGACGAAGTGGATCAAACCACACGAGACGGTGTGATTACAATTAGCGGCAAAAAGGATGCTACATTCAATTTGCCAGACCGCACTCTACTTTTTGTCAAAACCGGTGCTGAGGTAGAACAGGGACAGGTGCTTGCCGAGTACGATCCGCCAGGCACCAAGAAAGCTCTTACAGAAAGAGCCTCCAAAGACATCACTGCAAGCATCTCCGGCCGTGTCAGTTTCCAGGGCTTCCAGGCCGACGAAAAGCGCGACCGTCAGGGCAATATTTCACGCACATCAAACCGTGCCGGTATCATCTGGGTCCTGGAAGGTGACGTTTACAATCTGCCTTCCGGCGCGCATGTGGTTGTTAAAGACGGTCAGGAAGTTAATGCAAACGACGTGCTTGCAGAAATCACTATTAGCACTGAGCATGGTGGTGAAGTTCGCTTTGGTGCCGACATGGAAACTGAAGTAATTAAGAAAGGCAAGCACAGCCAGACCAAACTTATAAAAGGTAAGGAAATCAATGTAGTGATCGCCTCAGTAGGCGCAGCCAATGCCAAGCTTGAAGCCAGCAAGCAAGGCGCGTCCTGGAAGGTCGCAAAAAACAAAGAAACCTACACTATAAAAGTGGTAAATGAGGAGCAGGTTGAAAACGGCAAGATTATTGCCGAACTCGTAGATGACGGCATCAACAGCGTCACAAGCGGCGGCGAAATCATTTATGACGGAGTGGAAACAGATGATCGCCGTGTTGTAACCAAACCGGGCAAAGTGCTTTTCATTCCTGAAGAAACACACTTCATTTCGAAAGACGCCAGCCTGAAAATGTGCGAAACAGGGGATCAGGTAGCTGCAGGGCAAGAGGTCGTCAAAGACGTATTTGCACACATGGACGGTGTAATTGAAATCGTTGCAGATAACGACATCGTTCACGAAGTCATTATTCGTCCGGCAGATGTATTCCCCCTGGAAAATATCGAAGATTTGAAAGTGCGTGAAGGTGAACTTATCGAGCCAGGCACTGAGATTCTGCCGAATATTAAATTCGATGACCGCCGCGTTGTTTCTCTTATGGAAAAAGAAGACGGCGTCACCATGGTGCTTGTCAGGCAGATTCAGGAATACTTCATTGAGCCACGCGAAGTGAAGTTCAAGAGCAGAAACTCAGACGAGAAAATCGGTTTGCGCCCGGTTACGCAGCTGCTCTTCCGCGACCGCGAAAAAGTGCGCCATTTGCAGGGAGCCCAG
The DNA here is from genome assembly GCA_964615655.1 of uncultured Candidatus Obscuribacterales bacterium. GTDB lineage: Bacteria > Cyanobacteriota > Vampirovibrionia > Obscuribacterales > Obscuribacteraceae > JAIEPM01. Next base: position 168,240 of record CAZTQO010000004.1, read on the forward strand.
CTTACAAGAACCAGCCTGGTGCTGCAGCTGATGGGGCAGCTTGCCCAGCTCAAAGGCACAGTCGAAATCAGCGAAGAAGATTTGAACATAGTAGTTCAAGAAAACATCCTGCTTCGCCGCGACAGCGACCTTAACGTAACCTTGCTTGCAGTCGTTCCCGGTGAGATTATTCCGGCGGGAGCTCCGGTTGCTACAACCCAGGTCTTGACCAAGAGTTCAGCCAGGGTCCAGCTTTCAAAAACCGACGAACGCCGCTTGCTTCTGATTACAGAAGAGCAGCAGTTCCTGCAAAAAGTCAAAGGATCGGCTTCAGTCAAAGAAGGTGATCTGATTCGCTCCGGCGACCCGCTTTCAAAATCAAGCGAAAGCGGTTACTCGGGCCAGGTTGTAAAAGTCGAAGGCACGGAAGTAACGATCCGGCGAGGACGTCCTTACTTGATTGCACAGGGCACGCAGCTTCAGTGCGACGACGGTGCACTGGTGCAGCGAGGCGACCTGCTTGCCACACTCATTTACGAGCGCCAGAAAACCGGAGACATCGTTCAAGGTCTTCCGAGAGTTGAAGAACTTCTTGAAGCACGTAAACCGAAAGAGTGTGCCGTACTTTCCGAAAAAGCCGGCAGAGCAAAAATTACAACAGACGATGATGTAACCAGACTTTATCTGGTTTACAGCGAAGGAGTCGAGGAAGAAATCATTATTCCGGCCGGGCTCAACATCATTGTTGAGGACGGTGAGGACATTTACAAAGGCAAGGCGCTTACTGACGGGCCGCCCAATCCGCACGATATCGTAAGGCTCATGGGTATCGAAGCTGTTCAGAAGTATCTGGTTGATGAAGTTCAATCCGTATACCGCTCGCAGGGCGTGGAAATCGCAGACAAACACATTGAAGTGATTGTTCGCCAGATGACTCGCAAAGTTAGAGTCGACGAACCGGGAGATACAATTCTGCTTCCGGGCGAACTGCTCGAGCGCTACTCCGCAGAAAAAGAAAATGACAAAGCACTTCAGACCGGTGCCCGTCCGGCAAAATACGACGATATTTTGCTCGGTATCACCAAAGCCAGCTTGAACACCGAATCATTCATTTCTGCTGCTTCTTTCCAGGAAACCACAAGAATCCTGACCGAAGCTGCAGTGGAAGGAAAGAAAGACTGGCTGAGAGGTTTGAAAGAAAACGTGATCATCGGTCGCCTGATCCCTGCCGGTACAGGTTTCCCCGGACACAGCTCGCTTCCGGAAGAAGAAGAGCAGGAAGAGGAAATCTATCCGCCGATTGGAGAAGGCAGCTTCACAGTGCCGTAAGATGCGGCTTGCTCAGTTATTGCAATTTCAAAAGGGTAATGTTCATAACATTGCCCTTTTTTCTGGTCCTTTTTTCTGGTCCTTTTTTTTCTGGCTCTTCTTTTTATGGTCCATCTTCAGATGGTGGACATTCCTGTTACGGCCTGTGCCCCCTGCTTTTGCCTGTCAATCAGATCTGAGTTTCCATTAAGTACACGAGATCTGAACCTCTAGAGCAGGTCGAGACCGGTACATGATCTGAACTTCTAGCAGAAGTAATTACCAGGAACCGGACTGTCGGTAATAAAGCGCCAGCGCTTGTTGCCTCCAAGCCTGCTACCTTTCAAATAGACTGCATTTCGCTTATAAAATTCCAGCTGCCCTGCAAACTCAGGCTCAAAGTCATTCAGCTGGTTTCCAAACTCAAAAGCTATTTCTTCAACACTGCGAGTGTCTTCTTCAGCTTCCATCCGCTGTTTGGTTTTCGGGTCTATGACCAGGCGCTCTTTAGACCACGGCCAGGTGCAATACTGGCTCATCAAACCTATTACATCAGCTGTGCTTGTGCCTGCTTTCAACCAGTTGTGATTGAAAGCAAAGACAGTTTGACCTTTGAGTACTCTTTCGATCGGTGTTTTTTCCAGGTCCCAGCTGTTTGCTGCAACTAGAAGCGTTTCTTCAATCGAGGCTCTTTGAGGATCATCCACTATCTGTAAAGGCAAATCCAGAATTTTGGCAGCACCGCTTGCGATGATGCTGGAGTCTCTGTCAGGCAAAGAAATCACTCTTTTCACATTTTTTCCAAGTTCCGTCAAAAAATGCCGTAACTTGTTGAGGGTAATTGTAAGCTGGGCAAAACTGATACCAACATAAACAAAGCGCCCACCTGCCACTTCAAGCCCGTTTTGCCCTTCTCTATTGTCGAAATAATCCAGAATCGCTGAGCCATATTGCAAAAAATGCCAGTACATTACGTGTTGCTCCGGCTTGCCCAGAGCAGCAAGGCGTATTCTGAATTCGTCCATTTTGTCGAGCGCATAAAGCGCGCCTCTAATTTCATGGCTTGCTGCCTGCGAAAGAAACTGCCGCCTCGATTCCTTGCTGAACTGTTCTACACCATCTGTAATACCACAAAGCATTGACGACCAGTAATACTGGTAAGCCAGCCAGAAGTTGGAAGCAAGATCGCATTCGCTCAAAATCCTCCTGGCCGATTCTGGCTGAAACTGCCCACAACAAGCAATAGCAAGCTCAAGGCCAATATTGTTATTGCCTGGATCAAGCGCAAAGGCTCGCTTCAAAATTGGAATCGCAAGGCGGTCATGGCCGACATCCATAAAGTGGTATCCAAGCTTGAAAAAGACTTCTGAGTCGTCAAAACTCGCAAGCACTTGATCGAAAAGCTTTGCTTCCGACTCGGCATTCATCTGCCGCAAACACATGGCAGCCAGCACATAACAATCCCTGTTGTCAGGGTTTTCTGTAAAGGCAAAAGTCAACAAGCGCAAGCATTCCTGATACCTTCCAAGTGAAAAGTTCTCTTTTGCTTGTTCCAGAGGGTCTACGGCGGCAGTCATTTCATTCCTTGTTTGATTGACATGATTATATAACCAAAGCTTAGCTTAGTTGCATTGTCAGTACTTGACCACTGTGAAAGAATATCATGGAGAAAAAGGAAGCAAAATGTCCGGTCATTCTATATACAGACGTTCTTTTTATAAAGTTCTGGGAGCAGCAATACTGGCGCTTGGTCCGGCCATTTCGATTCCGGCTGTTTCCATTGAGGCTATCGCCAGTCCGGCCGATTCCTTTTCCGCTCCGGCGCTCGATGCTACACCTGTGATTTCATGGGTAGATCCGAATCTAAAGCAGAAGGCGGTCTTTGTTTGTGTGCATGGTCTTGGTTTGCACAAAGAAAACTATAAGGAGTTTGGCGAACGAGTAGCAAAAGACGGCTATGCTGTTTATTCCATGGACGTTCGGGGTTTCGGCGAGTTTCAACAAATGCCGGGTAATCGCAAATGTGATTTTAAAAAAGCTCTCGAAGATGTATGTGAAGGTCTGAAAGTAGCAAGAGCAATGCACCCGGGCGTGCCTGTATTTTTGCTTGGAGAATCGATGGGTGGCGCCATTGCAATGCGGGTAGCAGAAGAGCACCCGGAGCTCATGGACGGGCTCATATCGTCGGTTCCGGGCGCTAAGAGATACGGGCAATCAAAGTCTGCAATGCAGGTTGGAATGAAGCTCTTAACAGGCGGCAAGAATGCCAAAGTCAACGTAGCAGATACTGTGGTAGCACAGTCAACCAAAAACAAAGAACTGCAAGAAGAATGGCTTCACGACAAGCTTGCCAGGTTTGAACTCAGCGCCGGTGAGTTGATGCAGTTTCAATCGTTTATGGATGCAAACGAGAAAAACGCTCACAAGATCACGAAAACACCGGTTTTAATGGTTCAGGGAGCTCAGGACCGGCTGGTTAAGCAGAGCGACAATCAATCGATTCTCAATCACATAGCCAGCGAAGATAAGCTGCTGGTTTTTGTCGATGGCGGCGAACATTTAATTTTTGAGGAAGGCCAGTTTAAGGAAGAAGCAATTCAGATGCTTATGGCCTGGGTTAATGAACATCTGAAAACCGCTCCGAAAACTCTGGCTGATGACCCCGAAAAGAATCAAAAAGAAGTCAGGTAATCCAAAAAAGTCTGCGGCAGAGGAATTAATGCGGGTGCAAAATGTCGCTGGCATTGAACTTCTTATACATTCGATGCGCCAGAAAATATGTAAGCGGTTTTCGGCAGGGATTGCATTTTTGATCAAGAACCAGGTGGGTGAGCACCGATAAAGTTATGCCAACCCTGTAAGGACGCTTCTTCGGACACTTGAAAAGTATAAAAAACAGAGCCAGAAGTTCATATGAATGAAGCAATAAATAAAGCTTGCCGCTGTAATGTTCATGTTTGGCTTCATTTAATTTATGCCAGTTCGGGCGCCAGCCATGGGCTTTAACATAATCAAGCACATGGTCGAGATCTATAAGCCAACCGGCAAGAAAGCTCGCAAGCCCTGCCCCTATTGATTTATAACGATGATAAGTAAAAAGACCGACACCTGCCGAGGTAATTATGTGACCGACTGTTCGCATTTAGATCTCCGCTGCCTGACTCAAAAGATAAAGACTGCCTAATCCATATATATACACCAGAATGTGCAAGGTCGCCAAGCCCCAATTCCTGCAAGGCAAAGCAAGCTGATTTAGTCTGGCTCATGCAATATAAACGGAAACAAATTGCCGCTTGCTCAGGTCTCAAATAGCTGTTTCAAGGTATCCTTTTATTTTTAACGGCTTAGTTTTATAGCTCGAAAGTCGAAAGCCCATCACAGGAGCCCATAAAATGAACGGCTTTGGCAGAAATGAATACAGAGAATATAAGAACTATAGATTGAATATCTTGCTTCCACTGAGTATCTGGCTGGCCTTTGGCTGGGCTCAAACAGGAGCATTAGCCCAGGCAAATGCCGGCCAGGTCAGCGGCGCAAGCACCGCCGGAGGTTCCTATACTCCCAATCCCAGGGCAGTGAGCCTTTACAATCTCGGACTTACGGCTCACAAACAGGGAAGCCCCGAGTCAGCAATCATTTTTTTCAAAAGAGCCTGCGACATTGATCCGAATCTCGCGGATGCCCAATATAACCTCGGCGTTCTTTATCAGATGCAAAAGCGCTTCAAAGAAGCGATTCCTCGCTTTGAAGAAGTTTTGCGTATAAAGCCAACAGATCCGGATGCTCATTTCCAGCTGGGAATTATCCTGCAAGACGCAGGCAGAGCCGACGACGCCAGACAGCATTTTTCAGCAATAGCTCCAAACAGCTCCCACTTTCCTGAAGCCCAGAAAAGGCTGGCGCAGCTGAATACTCCCGGAGCTCAAAATTCTGCCCCGCTTCAATCCACAAACGATTTAAAAGAAGCCCCGGCTCAAAATCCCTACCAGAACCAGCCGGTGGGCTCGGTTCCTGGATCAACTCCTGCTTACGGGCAGATTCAGTCCTCAAGCCCACAGAACCAGACCCTTGCTCAGATAAATCAGCCACAGGTTGATAACACAGTCAATAGCAGCGTAAACACACAACCGGCAACTACCTATCAGCCGAGTTCTCCGCCTCAAGCACCGACGCCGGCCTCAAACGGACCTGTGCCTGCAATCGCAAATGCAACATTGAGAGTGATTGCAACCGGCTTTTCAGCTCCTTCAGGTCTTGCTTTTGATCGAAACGGCAATCTTTATGTTGCAAACTATATGACAAACAGCATTGACCGCATTGGTCCGGACGGCAGCCGCAATACTTTCTGCACCGGCGTCAACCTGCGCGGGCCAATTGGGCTTGTCGTCGACGAGTCGAATAATCTATATGTTGCAAACTACAACAGCGGTACAGTCGTCAGAGTCAGCCCGGCAGGAATTTCGTCGGTTATCGCATCCGGATTTAAGAAGCCGTATTACCTGACACTGGATAAAGAAGGCAATCTTTATGTAAGCCAGCAGGAAGACAACTCGATTGTGAGAATAGTTCTGCCCAGAGCACTCGGTGCAAGAACTCCGTGATTCCGAGCCGCGGCCCGAAAAAAGTCAGTGCGGTTTTATTTTCAAAATGACTGTCGAATATGACAAAAATGCATTCACGCCTTTTCGAACTGCGGTTTATCAGGCCACAGCCAGATATTTTTTCGGCCCGCTTTTCTTTATTCAAAACCGGCTCGAATTTTCAGGACGTGAAAATATTCCGGAAGGCTCATGCGTTTTTGTAGCAAATCACCTCTCAAACTGGGACCCGCCGCTAATCAGCAGAGCCACTGACCGTCCGGTTTCTTTTCTTGCCAAAAAAGAACTCTATTCGGACAAGTTTTTTAGAAATTTGATTCTTACATATGGGGCTATTTCAATCGATCGAGATAAGCCTGAAAAGTCTACTTTTAAGGCTGTAAAAGAAATGCTCTCTCAGGGCTGGTCACTGGGAATGTTCATAGAAGGCACCAGATCGAAAACTCCGGGCATACTTGGAAAACCTAATTTAGGTCCGGCTTATTTTGCCAAATCAAACAAGCTGCCGATAGTACCTGTGGGCATTGTGGGCACAAACGTCAAATACGGAAAAGTTGTAGTAAAAATCGGCAAGCCTATTGCTGCGGAAGGCAGCCTTGAGGAAATCAGCTGGAAAATCATGGAAGCACTTGCTGAGCTTACTGGTTTTCAGCTGCCTGAAAGAGAAATCGCAAATGCGGAGTGAAGCTAGTTGTATCATCGGGGTTGAGACCTGTTGCCATTTTGCAGCTATAGTCCGCCGCCACCGTATCCTCCGAAGTTGTTGATCAAGTATGTTCCGGCGATATGGATAAGTACCGGTATTAAAGCCAATGCAATTAGTTCAATGGCAATGAGCTTCAAATTATTTGCCTTCTTTTTGTCCATTGGTACAAAGAACGCAATTAAGAACGAAACTGCAGTTACGAGCCTGCTGATATCCCGTGCCGTATCGTAACCGTAGTCAGCCAATTGCCCAACTTCTCCTGTTGTTCCATATCTGGGATCTATGGGGGCGCCGATAAGACCTTGTGCTGAAGCTCCAGCGGCCCAGAAGCAAGTAATTACCATTAAAGCCGATGCCGCGTAAGCTCGAATATGATCACGGATTTTTTTCAATTTCTCAGGGCAATTATCTGTGATGATAGTGCCGTCTGGACGTTGCCGCACAAATACGCATAATCTCTTTGTGTTATTTGCAGTAAGTACTTTTGCGGCTTCTTTATCACTCATATTACTCAAGTTGTGGACATTCAATTTGCATTGTTGACAGAAGCGAACCCTGTCATTACCTTCCATATTCTCCCAACCAACACTACAGGGAGTTTTGATAGTGACACTTTGAACAATTTTATTTTCGAGTGATTGCATAACTCTTTCTCCGAACAGCAAGAAGCAGACCGCGATTGCTTGAGCAATCAGGCCGAAACAATAGTTGTTCGATGATTATGTAGCACTAATATTTTCTTGGCAAGACGTTTCTTCCGCGCCACGGGGGAAATCACTTATTTGTGCGCAAATTCTACGAGCAAGATCTGCCATATCAGCCTGAAATATACTCAGACAAAATTGACTTTTTCCTTACTGCCGTTTTCCAGGCTTTCAAGAAACCACTTATGCCTGACTTGCTGGCAGGTGAGGATAATAAGCTGACAGTGAGGCAGAATTTTTTCAATTAAGAGGTTCATGCAAGAGGCAAATCTTTTGTCGTCAAGATCGCAAAAGGGTTCATCAAGAACCAGAGGCAAAGATATCCTGTTTGAAATATAGCGACAGAGCATCAGGCGTATAAGCCAGTTCACCTGCTTGCGCAGAGCCCGGGAGGTCTTCTTGCCAAGCAAGCTCTCCGGCACGGGTTCATCCTGGTCTTTTAGAGTCAATAAAAGCTCCATGTTTTCATCCCAGGAGACTTTCTTGATTTCAAGATCTGTTCCAGCCAGCATCTCCTCGGCGATTTTACCAAGCTCACTGGACCATGAAGATTTGCTTTTGCTTGCCACCTTCTGTAGGCTGTCCTTTGCCAGTATCAGTGCCGACCTGTCTCTTCTTATCTTTTGAAGGTCACGTTCTAAAAGCTCAAGTTCGTGCTGGGTTCTTGGATGGAATTCATCAAAATTCTTTGCTGCGGCGCGAAGGGCCTGGCGCAGCGAATCTGCTCGCTGATGCTTTTCGTTGAGTTCGTTAAGAAGCCCCTCGGCGTCCCCCTGACCAAGGCGTCCGATTTCTTCATCCTCAAGGGTTTCACTTAGAATATCAGGGTAATTCAAAATCAGATCCTGCATCTTTGACCAGGCGTCGGTTCGGCGCTGCTGCAATTTATTGAACAGAGTCGATAAGTCGTGATCGAGAATTTCTGAAGTCCGATCCTTCTCGATTCTTTTCAATTCCTGGCTTATGGACTCCCATTTTTTATAATCCTGAGCTTTCGCCTCGAACTCGACAAATGATTTTTCAAGCTGATCCGGATATTCAAGCCTGGCTTTAACGAAATAGTCTTTTAGCACGGCATCAATATCACGAATTTCGCCCTCTAAGTAACGTCTCTCTGATTTTCTGTGATTGAGATTCGAACTGGCTCTTTCAAACTCGCGCATGCTTTCTTTGTGCCAGAGAATCTCGGAAGCCAGAACCGAAAAAGCCGGCGGCGTTATGATACTTGTCTTGCGGCCGACCCTTGAAAGATATTCCATGCCTTTCTGGCCGATTTTTGCCAGGCTGGCTTCTATTTCCAGTATCCTTGTGTCCAGGAAGTCCAGTTGCTTAAGACTGTTTGCAACACTTCCGTAAGTCTGCAATTTCTTGAATAGTTCAGCGGAGCTTTCAAACTTATAGTTTGATGCAATTTTGTCTCCACTTTCCTGAATCTTGCTTATAACATTGCTGAGATCAAGCTCCGAGCGATCAAAGCCGTTCTGCTGCTGCAAAACTGCATCGGCCCTGCCTTCGATCTCTTTTCTCATGTTCGAAAATATGGGAGGCAAAAGAAACAATGCAATTACAGCCAGCACAAAACTGGTTTGAAAAATAGTCGCGAAAACTTCAAACGATTCAGGCAATTGAACAAAACTGACAAGCAAGACAATCAAAACTGAAACCGTCGCAAGAGAAATAAGAACAAAACGAATCTTTCGCGACTTCAAATTCAGCTGGCTTACCTCCTCGGATAAGGCCTGCAATTGTTTGGATGTATTCTGCGAGAGCTCAACAAGATTGCTGAGCCTGTCTTTCTGCATCTTCAGCTCAGCTGCAAGGCGGTTTGACTCTTCGATGTCGTCAGGGCTGATTTCAAGCACGGATTTTCTCAGCAAAGAAATACTGTCAAAATCAACTCCCAGTTTTTTGACTCGCCTCATTTCTTTTGCACGTTCAATTTGGAGCTGCTCCAACTCTTCTTGACTAGCCTGCAGGTTTTTTGAAAGACTGTAAAGCTCTTGCGAATCTTCGATACTAAACTGATCCAGCCCCTCGGCCCTGTCTTTGAAAATCTCCTCAAATTGCTGAACTTCTTTTATGCACCTGACCAGATCTTCATCATGTCTTTCTAAATCGCTCAGTCGTGCCTGCCGCATTGTCCAGAGTTCCTGAACTTTTCTTTTACCCGAAATCGGGAAATCAGAGAGATCGCTCAAAGCTTCAAGCTCTTTTTTTAGTTCGGCTTCATGCATGAGCCGCTGCTGAACCTTCATAATTCTTGCGTCGAGCTCTGCAGTTTCAAGACAGAGTTGAAAATACTCTTCTCTCTTCTGCACTCTCTGAGCCTGTTCCAGATCATCTTCCAGCTTTTTCAACTCATCTATCTGATTGCCGGCTTCCTCTCGTTCAAGCTCTAGCTGCATGAGTCGTTCTTCAAGAACAACTTTGCCCCGGGTCAGACCGTTCAAGAGGTCGTCTATCTTGTAGTTTTTTCCACGAAACGGATATTTGTCCAGTTTTTCTTCCAGAACCTTCTGGGCACGCTCCACATTGCCGGTGCTCTCACTCAGAGTTTCAAACTGACTGAAAACCGAAAGCCGCTCCTGCCTGTCCGAAAGCAGGGGAAGCGCGCCTTCATCCTGTGCTACAAGAAACAGAGAGCGGCATACCCGACTCTGAATACTGCCAGGCAGCCCTTCCCCTTCTTCTCCTTCGGAATTGCGACATTCAAGCCTGCCCGATTCAAAATCCTTGAATAAAGTCAGCTGCCCATTCTCAAGAGAGAGCGTTAGAATGCTTTCTCTAAGCTCATTGCATAGTTCAGGAGATTCCGGCGCCAATTCAGGAAAAAGCAGCTCGGAAATGGCAGAGAAAAAATCATCTTTACTTTGCTCTGCATCAGTGTAAATCAAATTGAGCCTGCCTGCGTCAAAAGAGAAGCTCGACTTTAGAGCTCCCTGCTTTGACAAAAACTCTGCCTTCTCAATCAGCATTCTTGATGCTTACCTTGCCTTCTCTTATTGCCTCGAACCCGTAATACAACGCATCTTCTAATATTTTGAGTTTCTCATTCCTTTCACTCCCCTCCGGCATCTTCAATGCCTCATCTTTGAGTGAGTTCATAATTTCGAGGTATCTCGTTTCGATGGTGTTTTTTTCAGACATGCTTTCAAGAAAATCCGGACGGCTTTCATCATCTACTTTCAGGTGAAAGTAAGCATTCTCCATTTCCGGATCTATAAGCTCGCTTTTCTGCCCGAAAGGATAATAGCCGCTGAGTTTCACAAGCAAAATATCGCTTTCTTTGCGCACCCCGGATTTTTCAAGTTCAGCTTTGAACTCGCTTGCTGTAGTGTCGGGATTATTCTTACTAAAGTCAAAACTTATACTTACAATTCTGCGCGGATCAAACTCTTCCGGATTGATGTTCAGTTCAAGCTTGCCCCCCATGTGCCGGTCTAAATTGGCAAAAATTGCAGTCCTTGCACCAGGTTCTTTTTCGGTTTGAGCAATAAAAGTACCCGCGGCCGCTGCATACACCAGTCCGTCACTCTTTTGTAGAATGACCTGATTGCTTGGACCGGAAAACGCCACATAAGAATAGCCCGCGTTCTCTATTTTTTTGATCAGTTCATCAGGCAGCTCTTGCTTGCCTGCCAGGTCAAAACCGAGCGGCAGCAAAAGAACATTTATGGCTCTTCGCTCTGAATCGGAAAGCACCGGAACGTCAGGCGTGCGTCCGGCATTCTTTCTTGTGAGCCCGATGCCGCTTATCCGGATTGAATCTCGCTCAGGCAAAGCCTTGCTTTGAAATTTCTTACTGCCGAAAATATGAACGTTCTCAGACCAGGCTTCAAGTCCTTTTGCTTTCAGGGCGGCTTCGGCATACACAGAATCGCTATAAAGGCAATCTTTTGGTCCGGGTGCAATAAATACAGGGATATCCTCAAGCATTGAAAAGATTCTCTGAACACTTGCAAGCATGCTTGTTGTGATATTTTCGGAATCAAAAATGTTTCCAGGTATCAAAACTGCATCAACATCATGACTGCTTGCAAGTTTCATGGCAGACGCAAGCGATTCGACAGCCTCCTGGCTTCGTTGCTTTCTCTGAGCAGGTGACAAATGCAGGTTTAAGGAAGCGCGCGAATCTAAATTAAGGTCAGAAAGCTGACAGAAATAAAAGCTGATTACATCAGTTTCCATGGATTAAATGCTTAAAGACCGGGACCAGACTCTCTTTACATGCAGCCAGAGCCTGCACCAGAGTAAATTTAGCATGCATATAGTCCGATTGCAGATTTTGGCGGCTTTTGGTCAAATCCTTGATAAGTACGAAAATCAAGACCGGGGTTTAGCTAATGAAATCCCGGTCCTGATCTGCCTAATTTCCCTGAAGAGAATACTCAAGCTGTCGATGAGAGTCGAAAGCGCCTGAAACTTAGAAAGTTACAGTCTTTACGGAGTTTCCGTTCTTGCTTATTTCCACACTGCCACTTGGCGAGCTAGCGGAGTTGCCGCCTAGATTCGTCGACCAGCTATAAGTATTGCCGTTTGACATCGTAAGATTGCCGTTTCCTTGATAGCTGTTTCCGTTGCTTGAGAAGCTTGTGCTCCCGCTTGTTGAAACGGTAGCGCTGCCTCCACCGGCACCGGTCAAAGTGTAGTTGCTTTGATTTGACCCGCTACCGGAACTGCTCGCAGATATATAGCCGGAGCCTGAACTCGAACCGCTAAGGCTCCCGCCATTTTTTCCGGACAGCTCAGCTGTAGTGTAGGTGTTGTACGAAGTACCGTACTCGACTGAGTTGCCGTTGACATTCAAAACAGGGCTAAGACTTGCGCCTGCACTTGCTTTGCCGTACTTGCCCTCATAATTCTTGCTCTTCTCGTATGAAAGAGCATTATCGGCCCTTGCAGCAAGCGGTGTTAAGAGCGAAAGCAGTATCAGAGTTGCCAGTGAAATTTTGCTTTTTCTGTTTACTTTTATTTTGATCATAAGTAACTCCTTTTTGATCTGGGGGGATGAGGTCGCAGCAAAGCGAAAAATAAAATAGAGTTCTTCAAATACTCATTTCTCTTTGCTGCTGAGAAAGCTTGTGATCGGAAGCACGGCTCTGCCCTGCAATACTGCCGAATTCCAACCGGCAACCGGCGCCGGCAACTTGCTTTTCAAGCTGACTATCACGCTGACAGTGCCGGCAAGCTCGTCATATCGAAACCAGCTAAGATTTACTTCTTCAGAAAGTCCGGGAAAGAGACTTTCTTTCAATAGTCTTTCAGCCTGCAGCCGGGCTTCCAGCTTAGAGTCGCAGGTAGCAGCTATTCTTGCTGCGTTTCTGGCCGCAGAATCTGCAACACTTGCAAAATAGACCAGGCTCAATACGTCAATCAAAGAATAAACAAGCGGTATAAAAACAAGCAGAGAGCCGCTCAGTTCCATTAATGACTGACCTGAAGCTCTGTGATTCAACGGCTTTCTTTTCATGATTTTTTTCATCCTCTGATTTTGCAAGTCAAATTGGACTCAGTTTTTGCCTGAAAGCAGCGGCGGCGCATTGGTCGGATCTTCCACCAGCCGTTCGGAATGCATTCTGAATGAGCAAGCTTCATTTAAAGCCGGGATCTTTACAGGTATGTAAGCTGCATTCAGAAAAGGTGCAAGCACGAAACTGGTATCAACCACAACCCATTGATTTACAAATCCGTATTCGTCATAAGAGGCAAATCGATAACTCACTTCAGTTTCTATGGCACTTACGGGTCTGGCATAGGATGCCACTCCGGAACGCAGCCAGAAATCCGGAATTTCTTTCTTTATTGGTCCACGATCAGCCATACACTGTTTGAAATCCAGCAAGGCTGCCTCTTCGCACTGCAACTTGTTCAGTGAGTCTGCAGCCGAGTAAACACTGTATATGCTCATAAGCGAAATCATAGGAAAAAAGATGAGCAGGGTAAGAACTGGCAGAGCCGCTGCAAACTCGCAAATGCTGCCCCTGCCATTTCTGTTAATATGATTTCCGGCTCTTTTCAGCATGACTTTACCCACTTTGATCTGGTCCTCTGCAAAATTGCTCAGTTAATCGCCTCAGTAATTTCAATTACTGCAAGCAAGCCGTTGTAACCGGTCGACGGTATCCATTGCAATTGCAGAACTTTACCTTCAGCCGGCACTTTCACCGGGCGGAGAACTTTTGCACCGTCGGCAGCAAGAAAGCGAGCTTGCGGATTTTGTTCGAATCTGGAATCCGAAATTATGGCTTTACCCCTTCCATAGAGCCTCCTGGGCAAAATCCGATTTAGCGATGAAGGATCAAAATCAGGGTTTATTTCCCAGAGCCTTTGAAGCAGGTTTTTCTTCATTGAAAATGCAAGCGGAGAATCAAACAAATCGGCAAGATCAATCGGATCGCCGGTCTGGTTTTCGATTCTTATAAATCCGCTAGGTATACAGGCCGGATAGCCCTCATCCATGGCTTCTGCCACGGCATAAGCCGCATAAGAAATACTCTGGTCGGCAAGCGGCACTCTGATTTTTCCTCGCCCTTCAAAAGAATTGGGCACTGCGTATCTTTGATCAATGCGGCGCGGCTCGCTGCGATTTCGCCTGAAATCACGCTCTGCGATTAAATGAGGTTTCAGGGGCGGACGCAGTGGAAAGAAATATGACTGCCGGGGCCTGCGGACTCTTGAATCAACACCGCTGTCCACCTGGGCGTAACCAGAAATATATGATCTGAATTGACCCTTGATCCTGATATTAGAATATGGAATCTCAGCTTTTACTCCGGGCGGCAGTTGCCGCTGCCCCAGATATATGTTTGAAGCAGTATTTTCATGCAGGTAGGCCGAGCCCCAGCTTCCTGCTGCCGGAACAGTCCGTGCAGAAAACATTGTGACTTGATTTTGCAAGGCAATCTGCTCAAAAGCCATAATGCGCTGAGCAAGCCCTCTTAGATTCTGAGTGAACTTTACTGCAAGACCGGCAACAGTGTTGTTAAGCTCAGCCGCGTTTTGCAGCGATTGCCTGGTCGAGCTGCCTTCAGCTTCCATAGACGCTTCGTTCAATTCTACAAGCAGTTCCACCGCAGCGATTTTGTTGAAGTTCTTGAGATTGACTCCGTCGTATGGTTCTTGAACAGCTGAAAGAATGCCGTATGGGTCATCCCTCTTTGTGAGTCTCAAAGATGGCTTCAGCATTGCTTCTTTTATTACGGAAAGCACCCCGGCTTTGACAGCATCTTTGAATTGAAAATTGCCGCAAATCAAAAGGCAAATATGAAAAAGACCGCTTGCAAGAACGATTACAAAGCAAGTCAGACTTATGGAAAGTGCAAGAACAGAGCCAGTTGCCAGCCGCTTCCCTTTTTGCCGTGGAATAAATAAGCAGCAATACTTAGTCGGCCCGGATTTATTTCCTTGCATTGAGATCTCCTGAAAGAAATATTTCAAAAGAGAGCGCCGGATAATGCGGCGCAATCTTCATAAGACTGTATAGATAATTAAGAAGCAAAAGAAGTCGATGGCGTTCGGCAAGCAGCAGCTCCCCAGCTGGCGCTTATTTATGATTACAGCTGAAAAATCCACCGGCGACTTAACTCGAGATTGGTTGCTCGCCTGACTCTTCAAGCTTTCTCAACTCAATACACTTCAGCCAGCAAAAAGTTTCGATCTTATTTTTGCTTTAATCTAAGTTGCTAAGGCTCGATTATTTTCTTTATTCTGCAAGCTCAAGAACAGTCGCCATGCCCTGGCCCACGCCTATGCACATGCTGGCGACTCCGTAACGTGCTTTCTGGCGCTGCATTTGCCTGGCCAGGGTGCCTATGATGCGGGCGCCGCTCATACCAAGCGGGTGGCCTAGCGCTATGGCGCCACCGTTGACATTAAGCCTGGACAAATCAATATTAAGCTCGTCCACACAAGCAAGCACCTGAGCAGCAAAGGCTTCGTTTAGCTCAAAGAGCTCGATTTTTTTCAAATCAAGATCCGCCCTTTTCAGTGCTTTCTGCACGGCAGGCACAGGCCCTACGCCCATACAGGCCGGGTCGACGCCGGCTGCCGCAGACGAAAGAAAGCGGGCAATTGGTTTAAGCCCATAATGTCTTGCTCTGCCCTCAGACATAATAAGTAAGGCACAGGCACCATCATTAATACCACTTGAATTGCCTGCAGTTACAGAGCCGCCTTCACGAAAAGCAGGCTTCAGTTTTTGCAAATCGGCAATAGTTGTAAGAGGGCGCGGATGCTCGTCGGCTTCGACAATAAGTTCCGGTCCCTTCTTCTGCGGAATCTTTACTGGCACAATTTCTTCTGCAAGTATGCCTTCCAGATGCGACTTTCCGTATTTATGCTGGCTTGAAAGCGCAAACTCGTCCTGTCTCTCCCTGCTTATCTTATATTTTTCAGCAACATTTTCGGCTGTTTCCCCCATGCTGTATGGATAATGCATGGCTGCCAGCTTCGGATTGGTGAATCGCCAGCCAAGTGTTGTATCATACGCTTTGAGATCTCCGCGCTGAAAAGGGGATTCTGCTTTTGCCATCACAAAAGGCGCCCTGGTCATTGACTCGACACCGCCTGCAATGAAAACCTCACCGGCACCTGTTTGAATAGCTCGTGCCGCTGAGGCGACCGCTTCCATGCTGGAAGCACAGAGCCTGTTTACGGTGCAACCTGCAACACTTTCCGGCAGTCCGGCAAGCAGTAGCGCCATTCTGGCCAGATTGCGATTATCTTCTCCGGCTTGATTGGCACAGCCCATTATTACATCTTCAATTTCTGCCGGATCAATTTTGTTTCGCTTCAGTAGTTCGGAAATCACAAGCGCCGCCAGATCATCAGGGCGCTCACTTTTGAGCCCGCCGCCGTATCGTCCTATTGGTGTGCGGATCGTGTCGACAATAACAACTTCTTTCATTCTCTCTCCTATCCTAAAGCGCCAGAACCGGCACGCCAATCCACATCGAATCGTCCTTTGCAAGTTCCTGCAAAAGCTCCTTAGGTGCCCGTGG
The DNA here is from genome assembly GCA_964615655.1 of uncultured Candidatus Obscuribacterales bacterium. Lineage (GTDB taxonomy): Bacteria > Cyanobacteriota > Vampirovibrionia > Obscuribacterales > Obscuribacteraceae > JAIEPM01. The sequence goes on from CAZTQO010000004.1 coordinate 184,534, forward strand.
ATTCAGTGCTACGGCTTTTTTCACAATCGGGTTTTTGTCTTTTGAGAGAATTTTTAAAGCGTCTGCCGAACTGTTTTTGTTTTCGGCAACACACTTTCGGACAAGACTTTCTCGATCGCAAGCAAGTCGAGATAACATGCTGCCGTCGCAGCGCGGGCTTGCAGCTACAACGCTTCTTACTCTGTAACTCTTGTCGTCTTGAAGCCTGACGAAGACTTCAAAGGGCAGGTTGGCTTTGTCTGCAGCTTCTGCACGAAGGTCGGCGTCTGCGTCACCGGCAAACTCGGTCAATAATTCCGGAGTGCAATCTTTATGGCTGGCTATTTGCAGCTTAAACGAATTACCGGAATCTTGAGCCAGAACTTTAAATAGTTCAGGAGGCAAGTCAGGTCTTTGCAGAATCAAACTTTTTACAACGCCGTCTAGGTCGCCGGCAATTGCAATCAGCGCTTCTTTTGTGCTTGCTGGATTCTGGGCAAGTGCCATTTTCACATTATCACTCTCATCTTTTGAAAGCTGGGCAAAAAGATCGGAATTAAGACTTTTGTTGCTTGCAAGCTCCTGCCTTACTTTTTCCGCTTCGTCGGACATAAGTGCCTGCAAAATATCAAAAGGCAAGTTCGGATTTTTTGCAAGTTCAGCTCTTACGAAAGGAGAGCTGTCCTTTTGCAACACTTTAGCTGCACTGGCAGTCAATTCAGGATTGCTTGCCAGAAGGCGTTTTACAATGGTAAGCTCACACTCAGCAAGTTTGTACTGGATGTCTTGACTCAAGTCTTTTCTAACTGCAAGTGCCTGCAAAACTGAGATCGTAGAGTCGTTGCTCAACCGCAAAAACAAAGACCTGTCCAGGTTGGGATTCAAAACGCAGGCTGTTCTTACCAGACCGTCTCTATCTTCAGCAAGCCTTGCAAGAGCTGTCTGCGGTGTATTTTTATTATGAGCCACAGCTTCTCTAACCCCAGGATTCGAGTCCTGCGATAGTTTGTCCAGCAATTCCGGAGCTGCAAATTTGTTGACTGCCAGATCCATTCGCACTTCATAACGACTGTCTTTAGCCAACTTGCTGAAGGCCTCAGGAGGTGCGGCTTTATTGCATGCCACCGCCTGCCTGACTATGACATTGCTGTCGCCGGCAAGAGCAATAAGCGACTCCGAAGGAGTGTTGGGATTGGCCGCTGTATAAGCTTTTACTCCAAGGTCCGGGTCCATGGCAAGCAGCATCAAAATTGTAGGCGAAGTATCAGCTTGTTTTGCCATGAAAGTTCTTAGCATCCGATCACCGGTTTTTTGCAAGCGTTGCTTGGCATCAAGCGGAGTATTGGGGTTGCGCGCCAGAGCCAGCAAAAGATATTCTGTGCGCATCTGCGAAAATACCAGTTTTTTGAGAATCTCTGCAGGTGTTTTGCGGTGCGAGGCCAGAAGCTCATAAGTAGATGGTGTTTGACCTTCAGTCAATTTCTCCAGCACCTGATTCGACGGAAAATTCGGACCACGCAGCAAGGCCTCCCGAACTCGTTCATCGCTATCGGCAACAAGCTGCTTCTGAATATCTTCAGGGCAGTTAGGATTTGCAATTACCGCCAGGCGCACCAGAGCCGATTCATCTTTAGCAAGCTCCTGCAAGACTTCCGGCGGGCTGGCCGGATTCTGCGCAACTCCCATTTTTATGTGTTTACAAGGAATTGCGACTCCGGCAGGCAGTAAACTGCGATGTTGGCTGGAAGCTGTTTCTGTTTGCGAGCTGTTTTCTTCCTGGGCCTGTACTATTTGAAATGAATGCAAAGCTGAAAGAAACAAGGTGCAGACAAGAAGCCATTTCGCTTCTTTATCTCTCCACATCTTAATAGCCCCCCAAAAAAACGAACAGGCTCATCATTATATATCCAGAGCAATAATGATATATCCGGAGCAAAAATGAATTTGAAAGTCGAAGGGCAAGAGCTTACTTTTTGCCATAAACACGCTTGACCAGATCCCGGAGCAGATCTTTGTCAAGTTCCAGGCTTACATCTTCAATGAATTTGACTTGCCAGTCCTCGAGGGCTTTTACAACATGGGAAAGCGAAAGCCCGGCCGATTTTGCTGCGGAGAGGTCGACGCCAAGCTCGCTGCCCGAGCCAAGTGAAAATACCCTGGCAACTGCCGAATAGCCCTGACTCTCGCGCAATGAAAGTCTTAAAAGTGCTTGAACGCGATCTACACCCAGTTTCGACGCTATAAGCGAAACGATATGACGAAAATTGGAAAGAGGAAGGTTCAATTCAACACCGGGCTCACGCACGAGCTCGTAATAAAGAAGTCTTGAGACTGCGTTTGCAAATTGAAAGGTAGTCAGGTCAGGAGTCAGCCTTCTAAGGTCGGAAAGACTGCTTAATCCGTCTGCGACTTTCCAGACAAGTTTCATCTGCTCGACTTCTTCTTCTTCAAGCTGGTAGCCTTCCTGCGGGTCTACTATGTAGCCGCTGCCAAAGACATTGTTGGAGTCGGCTATTCTCTCCAGAATGCTTTTTTCTCCATGCTTGAGCCTGGCATATAGAGCCTCTATGTTGTCCTGAGCAAGTGCCGAGTCAAGCAATAGCTTGTCGATCGGCCTCGTCACTTTGCACTCGTCGCTTTGAAGATCATCTGGAATCGACCGTTCAAGAAAAACAAAAACACCATCTTTCCAGACCGACACAAATTCATATACGGCAGCATTGCCTTTAAGCTTGCCCAGCCGGGCGCAAATCAGCTTGCCCTGCTCGAATGCTGCTCTGAACGCCGGTCCGCGATGTTCGACCACAACAACTCCATTGCTGCGACTGCTTGCAAGATTCTGAAGCACGGCCGCTGGGTCGGTTGTGCCAAGATTGCCAACCAGAGATTGCACCTGCGCATCGTCTGTTTCCATCAAAATCTTGCCTTTGTCTATTTCCCGCATCTGCCCGAAATAGGACTGGTCTTGAAGAGCTATTTCAAGCTGTCTGGCACTGAGTAGGCCTCTGGCTACACACATGGAACCAAGCGAAAGCCTCTGGGCAGATTTGGTGCTCTGCATCGCAAAAATCACTTCATCAAGCTGCTCCCGCGTAATCAAGCGAGCTTCAAGCAGGTACTCCCTGAGTTTGAACTGCTTGCCGCTGCGGAAATGCTGCAGCAAAAAGGGAACTTTTGGAAAAATCGGATAAATAGCACCGCTCTTTTCTATTTGCTTGAGATCCTCAAGCAGGTCACTGAAATTCATTTCGGCAGCCAGACGCTGCGCAATTGCATTGAGCGGCGTGTAGTTGTCGATAGCATTTAAAATCTTGTTTCGCCTTGCGGCTCCTTCAACACTTGCTTTGAGCTTAATACCAAAATTGGTGAGCACAGGGATAATCGTAAGCAAGATCTGTTCAGAAAGATCAGCACTTTCCCTGCGTATCTCAATAGTTTGGCCCATTGCTTGCTGAATGTGCTTGGCAATTGAAGTCGAATAATCATAAACATCAGAGAAGGTTTCAAATACATGAAAAGAAAGGAAGCCCACTGGCGACTCTTTTATAAATGCAGCTGCCTTGTCAAGCTTGACGAAAACCAGCGCACCCTGAACTTCAAGAATGTCGCGAGCAGCTGTTGCAGCCGAAATCATATCCTCCGCCGAAAAAAGAAAACCACACTCGGTCGCATCCACCAGAATCAGATCAAAAAACTTCTTTGAATTCCAGAGTTTCTCGAGCTCGTCGCTAAAATGCTGACCTAATTTAAGCATCGCCACTTTTTCGCGGCCGGCACGTTCTGTAAGCCTGAGAGTAATCTCGTCGGCTTCACTATCCTGACTTAACCATGAACCCGTTGGTTCTTGCATTTCTCCTGCTCCAAGCACTGATATGCCCAGCTCCAGCATGAATTATTAATACTATTAAGCCGGCTCCCAAACAACTTGTTTTTGGAGACTTTATCAGTCCCTGCTCAGGATGGGTATATATTCTGCCAGAGTTGTCACTGTGCTTTATTATTAGACGGAAAGATCTAGAATACTGAAATGGCAAAGATCCTGCTGGTTGAGGATGATAAAACTATAGGCAAGCTGATAAGCATACAGCTTGAGCGAGATCATCATCTGGTTGAACGAGTGACTACAGGCAAAGACGCCCTTTTCAATCTGAAAGTGCACGATTATGACCTTTTGATTCTGGATTGGATGCTGCCTGATTTGAGTGGCCTTGAAGTTTGCAAGGTTTACAGAGCCTCCGGCGGCAAGGTACCGATTTTAATGCTGACGGCAAGGGGCGAGGCTCAGGATAAAGTAAGCGCCCTCGACACAGGTGCAGATGATTATCTTGTAAAACCTTTTGTACCGGTTGAGCTTTCAGCAAGAATCAGAGCCTTGCTTAGAAGACCGAGCACTGTCCTTGCTGGAAAGAATCTTTCTGTACAGGATATAGTCATCGATACAGTGATGAGACAGGTTACAAGAGCCGGCAATTCAATTGAGCTTACAGCCAAGGAATTTGCCTTGCTTGAACTGCTGATGCGCCATCCAAACCAGAGCTTCAGCGTTGAAGCCATTTTAGATAGACTCTGGAAATCAGAAACATCCGCATCGCTTGAGACCGTCCGAACTCATGTCAAAACCCTGAGACGAAAACTAGGTGACAACGAAGAGAACCCGATCATCAGGACCAAACGCGGCCTTGGTTATCGCATCGTCAGCAACGAAAGCAATAGTTGACAGTTAAAAGAAACGACCGGTCAGGTCTTTTGCCTCCGACTCCGCAGCTTCCGCGTCTGAGCTGCGGCTCTGGCTGCGGTAAAATGCAGACAGATGATTCAAGGCTTCCGCCAGCTCCGGCGACGGTCCTTTTTCTTTGCGAACCGTTTCAACATAAGTCTTAAACATTTGCTCGGCCTCAGTCACTTTTCCTTCTTTATACAAAACCTGCGCAAGGCTCCTTTGATTCTCGGCAAGCACCCTGGCAGAGTCCGCAACATAATTTAGCGGATCGCCGGCATTTGTTCCCGAGTTCTGGAATATCTCAATCACTCGCCTGCGCATCCGCTCGGAGTCTGAATAACGACCACTGCGGCTGAACAGATCCGCATAGGCGCTGAGTGTGTTTGCAATCTGCAAGTTGCCCGGCAAGACAGCCGGCTTCTGAATTGCATTTCTCAAGAAGTGCTGAGTGTTATGAAAATCGCCGTTTGAATCACTTACAGCTACGTTGTAGCCGGCAGCAATTACCAGCGCCCGTCCAAGAAAATGTTCCGCATCTGCATAACGTTCACGATTCATGTAGAACTCGGCAAGTTTCCGGCTCAGCATTCCGGTATCGGATGCCATTGCACCGGAGGCGCTAACTGAAAGGGAAAGCGCCTGCTTCAAATGCATCTCGGCTTCTGAAAAGTTTTGCTGGCTGTTTTCAGTCTCCGCTTGCTTGAGAATTCGGTCTATTTCAGCCAGGTTGTCTGCAAAGCCTGGATCAGCTGAAAAAACAAAAATAGAAGTGAAACAAAGGAAAAAACTTCTATTCTTAAACAGGGCCCGCTTCAAGCCAAAGTCGAAGTAATACAAGAGTCTAATTCTCCGGATAAAAGGAAAGTTCATTGCAGATTCTGGCTAGATCCCTTCCGGTCCAGTCATTTATTTGCCGAACCTTCTGCCCGACGGCTTCCACTATTTTGTACCCGCTGCCAGACTTTCTGCTCTTTTTGCCAGGTTCATCTTCTTCGATTCTCAAGCCGGCACTGCTTAATATTGTGCTTCCGGACTGCCCGGGCAAAGCCAGAGCGATATACCGGGGGCTTGCAAGAAAAACACTCTCTTGCGCTTTATTGAATCTAGAAAGCATGTAGTCATTAAGGCCGCTATCAATAACCTGTTCTAACCAGTTCTTCAACGGCATGCTGATTTTTTTAAGCAGATCTTCTTCAAAATCAGCCAGAACTGTTTTGTCTTCAATATTTTTGCGTATGAAAGCACGAAGCAGCATTTCCGCAAAATCAGACGCAGATTCAAGGCTCGACGGCTCGGGCTTTCTTTGCTGGCGCTTTTTTGATATTAGTTTTTCAATGAGTGCAAGCTCGTCTTTAGAACAAGAATAAGATTTGCCGATTGAAGATAAAATGATGGAATCGAGTTCGCAGTCGATTTCTTTGAGGCGGGCAATTGCATTTTGCAAGCTGCTTTTCAGAGAATGCCAGACCCGGTTGATCTCCGGATTTGCACTGAGAACCACTTCAACAAGCTCCCGGGAATCGTCGAAATTAAGACCGCTTTCGTCAAAGCTGTCCAGAAAGGACTTCAGCATGCAAGCTTCTTCTGCCAGATCTTTAAGTTGCGACTTTTGTTTTTCAGAAAATGCCGGAAGCGGAATTTCTTTGACGTCCCCGACCTGTGAATTGAAAGTTGGATTCAATAGATCCACACAAACTGCAGCAAAGGAAGAGTTCAGATAAGCAAGCAGCAAAAGCTCCAGGTCTTGATCAAGAGCAAAAAGTGCCGAGCCGCCCACATCAAAAATTGCTCCTTCCGGCAATTTTCTCACTGCAAAAGCCTCTGTAGATACAAATGAGAATGTAAGCCCGCTTCTGAAATAGAACTGCTCATTCTTAACTACCCATGCAGTTTTTCCATTTAGATAGGGATAATTGGCAATTACGGCAGTCTTTATTTTTTCACCATTTTCACCCCAGTCAACTACTGTTCTAAGTGGAGCATGCCAGCGTTGAGCTCCGGCACCTTTGACATAGGGGCGCCAGCGTCTGCCAAGCTCCGATTGTCTAACATCCCAGTGATAGCGAAGAAAACGCTCGTTGTCGCTGGTTGCCAACCCCTGTTTTACCTGAGCGATTTCTGAAAGTTTAGTGGCACTTGAAAAAATAGATGAAAGCAAGATCGGGCAGTTGAAGTTAAATGCAAATTCTCTGTTCAACAAAAAATCCCGGCAATTACGCTTGTCAAAACCATTGCGTTTTTCACTGAGTTCACTCGCCTTTGCTGCGGTCCTGCTGAGATTTAGATAAGAAACACTGCGATTTTCTCTTACCGCAAGTTCGCTAGTTTCAGGCAGTTGTTTTTGCAGGACAATCAACATGCTGTTTATTTTTTCACCGCTTGAAAGCGGAAATACTCTGGTGCCCAGCTCAACTACCGACTCAACAAGCCCTCCATCGATAAAATTTTTGCGCAGTGCTCCATAACTCGGCAGGTATAAAAGAGATGCCTGGGTAATAAAACCTACCTTTCCACATGGCGCGCAGAGTTCAAGCGCTCTGACAAGGAAGGCCGCACTCAGATCATGCTGGGCCGCCGGATAATTTTCTTTGAGGAATTGCTTCAAGCGCCTGTCTAAGAGACGTCTTCCTATATACGGAGGATTTGTAACAACAGCTTGATAGGTTCTTGCAAGTGGATGCCCGCTGCCGAAACTTCGTCCCAGGCTGCCGGTTTCAATTTCACCATGCTTCTTTGCAGCAGCCGCATCATGCAAATTTAGCTCCAAGCTGAGCTCCTGATTGCAGCCGGATTCCAAAAATGATTTCAATACAATTGAAAATGCCGATACAAATAGTGCGTTCTTGTCTAAGTCTGTTGCAAAAAGGTTTTTCGATACGATGGATTCGACGGCGGTTTTTGCCGAGTAAGCTTCATGTATGTAGAAGCCGAAAAAAAGATCAAATGCACTTATGAGCATATTTCCTGCCCCGCATGCCGGATCTAGAAAGTTAAGCTCGGATGCACTTAGCCTGGCACCCCGCTCCTGCTCATTAGAGAGAAAGCGCTCAAATCGAAAAAACAGATCTTGAGAACTCGCACTGCTTGAACTCCCCTGCCACTGGCTGTAAAGGCTTCTGGCGCAAAGGTAGTCAGCCACCCATGCCGGAGTATATAGCTGGGTGAACGAAATAATTTCCTGGGTACTGTTTTTCTTGTCGGCCGACTGTACCTTTTTAAGAGCTTGCTGTCTTAGTTCACGGCAGCTGAACTGATAGAAGTAAGCAAGCACGCGTTCGTCAAACTCGTCGAGGAGCTTTGCTTTCTTTTGCAACTCCGCATAAATTTCATAAAGTCCGAAATAAATCAGCTCCAGATCAGTCGTAACAGGCTCGCTTATATAAAATGTCGCAGGAATCGATCTTTGAATCAAAACAGCAAATTCCAAGAACTGCTGTTTAAACTGCGCCTCTTCAAAAAAGATTTGCTTGTCTTGGCAGTGCTTGCTTTGAATCCGTCTTAATGCTTCTGCATATAGAATCTTTATGAAGAAACCTTGGTCGATTGCACGGGCGTAGAACTTCTTCTCAAGCCTGAAATAAAGCTTGCGCAGCTCAAGCAAGCTCTGAGCCTGGTCATCATAATAGCGCCTGGCAGCAGCTAGTCCAGCACCGCTAGAAATCTTATCCAGAGGCGGCTCAAAGACTGACATGTCAAATGGAGCGGGAGTGCGCATCCATGAAGGCTATGGTCAATTGCCATGCTTCATTTGCTGCTTCGTGATGATAGAACTCTCGTTGATCGTTAAAAAACGCGTGCTTTGCTCCCGAAAAGACCTTTATCTGGGCACTCTTACCCAGATCTTGCATTTTTTGTCTAAGATGCTGAACATGCTCTTCGGTGATCAGATCGTCAAGTCCGGCAAACAAGCCAAGAAAAGGACAATTTAAACCACCAGTGTATGAAATCGGGTGCCTGGCCTTTGTTTCAGTAATATCGTTGTAATAGATCCGACCATAGTAATCAACAACAAAAGAAAGCAGCGGATTTCGGCATGCGTGCATGAAAGCAATTGCACCACCCATGCAATAACCGATTGCGCCTATTGCACTTGCATCGACCTTAGCTGCTTTTCTTGCAAACGAAAAAACCGCATTTAAATCATCAAGGATCTGCTCATCGCTTATACTCGACCAGCAATGACGCATGGCGCCAAGATCATTGCGATCTACAGGCAGGTTCGGACTATAAGCGAAGAGATCAGGTGCAAACACAACATATCCTTCTTTTGCAAATCTGCGGGCAAGATCTTTTATGTGCTCGTTAACTCCGAATATTTCATGAACTAAAATAAGTCCCGGACGCAGCATCTTGTCATCAGGCGAAGCCGAAAAAATCGGAAGGCTGCCACCATGCCGAGAAATGGTCAATTCTTCTTCGCAAATTGGCAAAGCACTTGTTTTCTTATTGTCCGCCATTGCAAAATTCCTGTTATGGATCTTTCTTGCACATAGCCCTCTTGCTATAGACAGGCCTGTGTGTGGAATAGAAAGATTGTAACCACTTCAACACCAGCTTTGTTACAGTGGCAGATAATTATTAAGAGCTGCATGAAAAGACAGATAGATAGCTTTTGTATATCAACCTTGAGCATAGTTCTGCTTTTATTGGCCGGACAGGCTCAGGCCAATCCTGCTGACAATTTGAAAAACCACAATTACAGGGACGCAGACAATAAGCTAAGGCAAGTCGAGCAGCTCGCTGAAGTCGGTGACGAAGATGTCAACAAAGAAAAGCGTCAGAAAGAGTCTTTGAAAGCACGGCAGGCCCCTGCAGAGTCAAAAATAGAGATTGTTCCTTTTTTCACAAGCGGGCAGCCGATAACAGTGCTTTTAACGGATGCATCCGGAAATGCATTGCCTAACACCGGACTATATCTCAATGATGAACTATTAGTAAGTGATGCGAAAGGAACAGTAAGCTTTAGAATTCCCGAAGTCGAATCGATAGAGCTGGCGCTTATTGGAGAAGGCAGACGCAAAATCGCTAAGCGCAAATTCAATGCCGGAGAAAAAGGAATATTTTCAGAGAACCAACTTTTGCATGAGCTTGCAGCTTCGATCATTAGAATCGATACGGCAAAAGGCAAAGCACCGGTTCTGAGCTATGTACCCAGCACCTGCAGCCCCGGCGAGGTTTTCGCAGTAACCGGTCACAACTTTTCTGCAATACCTGAAGACAATTACCTGGAAATCGACGGCTTCAATGCCCCGGTACTGTCTGCATCACCTGATGCACTGCTGGCAGTGGCACCCCTTCGTTTGCAGATCGGTCCATTGAGAGAGCTTTCATTGACCGTAAAAGGGCAGGCGGCAAATACAATGGACATAGATGTTGCAACTCCATATTTCAGTCACCTCAAAACCGACGACGACGATGTATCTCCGGAAAGGGGCAAGCTTGGAATGAACGGTACAAACATTGCCTGTTTGATTCGCCTGGTGAACAACGACACCGAACACAGTTCACTCTGGTCACCAAAACAGGAGCCGCTTGGAAAAGTAAATATTGTCCTCAGTCCGGGAGGCAGCAACAATTTTCTGGATATTGACTTACGCCTGCTCTCACCAGAAATCAAAGCAAAAGTCGAGCTATCGCTTGCACAGGATTATTTCACTAACTACCTGGCCCAAAAAATACCGCCGCAGCTTTTAAAAGAAGCATGCAGGGCCGAAATAATACGCATAGAAAGACGCAAAATTGCCGCCGAATACCGCCTGCAGGCAATTCGTCAATCAGAAAGCGACGAGCTCTTGCAAGCAAAAGCAAGCCGCTCTGATAACGAGCGGCTTGAGACCGAAAGCAAGGCACTTTCTTTGCGGCTCCTGCGCCTGCGCAAAATGCTTGTTGCCCGACGCCTGATTTTTGAAGCCCTGGGCAACACTGATGGACAATTTAGGCAGGTACTGGATGATGCAAGCAGCGGCGCGTTGCTTACACTGGATCGCTCAGTAAAACCCATACAGATAATTTCAGACGGAGCAGTGGGCTATGCCGCTTCAGAAACGGCTCCAGCCCCAGGCAAGAAAAAGGGTCGCCCCCTGCGCATGCTTGAGCCTGTAATCAGGCTCCTGCCGCCAATGAATGAACACGAACTCTCCCAACTCAAAGCAAGATCCGGCCCGGGCTCCGGAAATTCAATGCCGGGCTCGCAAACGGTATCGGTAGAGAGCCATTCTCCGCAGCTCAGACCCAGCCTGCCGGAGCCTGAACCGGAGGTGAAAGGCAAAGACCGCGGCAGCCTCCCCGGCACTGAGACAAGAAGCCAGACTTCTGCGGCTGGTTCTAAATCACAAACAACAAGTAAAACTCAGGCGGCCGGCTCGAAGACTCAGGCAGGCAAGAAGACTCCGGCAGGCAAGAGCAATACAGCAAAAAGCAACGGTTCAACAAAAAGCAAAAGTGCTCAGAGCTCAAAATCAACCCGTCATACTACAAGTTCGGCAAACAGACCCAGACGAAGAAAACGCTAATCAGGAACTAGCCTTTAAACCACTCACGCTTATACGGCAGCTCATAATTTGCAAATTGCTCCAGAATTTTGGGGATATAACCGCTTGCTACAAAGCAGCAATTCAAACAATCCTTTTCATCTTGCCTTTCAATCTGGAAAATCTTTTGCAAGCTGACTTTGTCTTCCTCAACACCGCTTATTTCGCTAATTTCGACAACGCGCCGGCTGCCGTCAGCTTGTTTGCGTACACAAAGCACGATCTGTATCGTGCTTGCAATTAGCCGGCAGGCCGTATCATGGCTGAGTTTTTCCTGAGAACCACGCAGCAAGGTTTCGAGCTTAAACAAAGCATCGCTTGTCGAGTTTGCAGTAATGCTTGCAATAGAGCCGCTCAGATCGGTATGTAATGCCATCAGCAAGTCTGCAGCTTCTTCCCCTTTTATATCTCCAGGAATAATTCGGTCCGGCATCATTTTGAGCGCGGCCAGAATCAAAGCTCGCTTTGAAAGTTTTCCATCAGCTGAATCACTGCACTCCAATCTGACCCAGTGTTCATGCTTGCTCTTCAGCTCCGCATTTTCTTCAATACTTATCACGCGTTCTTTTTCAGGCACAAAATCAAGGAGTGCGCTTGCAAGAGTGGTTTTGCCTGAACCCGCCGGACCAGAAATCAATATATTTGCTTTTGCCAGCACGCAAACTCTAAGAAAGTCAGCCATATTTTTGCTGATACATTCCCTTTCCAGAATCTGCTCCATACTCATTGCCGGAAGGCCGAAAGACTTAATTGTCAGAGTAGGTCCATCAACACTCATTGTCACATTCACTACCGACCCATTAGGAAGACGCGCATTGACTACCGGATTGTTCTGTGAAAAACGAGCTCCCATGGGCAGCAGAATCCTGTCAATCGTTTGCCTGAAATGCGCATCATTGTCAAAAGCAACAGACGTTTTTTCGATTTTTCGAAATCTTTCAACCCAGACCTTGTCGAATGAATTTACAAAAATGTCCCCAACGGAAGGATCTCTTAATAGCGGTCCCAGCGGGCCGAATCCAAACACTTCATCAAGTACGTTTTGAAGCAATATGCCTCTTTCCATCATTGTAAGCGGTGTTTCATCTTTGTTGACCCTGTCTCGTATTGCAGTTCGCAGGTGTATCTGGTTCTCTTCGCTTACCTGCATGTTTTTGAATTCATTTTGTAAGTTCTTTAGATGCACCCTGCATCGCTCTCGTATCAGATCATAATTTGCTTTAAACGAAGTCCTTTCCGGGTCAGCTTCGGAATCGGATGTTTTTGGCTTGATTCTTATACGCCCGCCCCAGCCTATATTCGTAGTCTCGCTTTCTGCGTCGATATCCTCGTTACAGAAGCGGCATCTTCTGGCACCTTTTTTCACCAGCTCTGCGCAATAAGGGCATTCGACAAAATGTTCGGTAGATAAGCCCAGATTACAGAAGCGGCAAAATATTGCATCCTCATTTATTGGTTCAGCACAATTTGGACAGTTCATACGACCTCCTGCCTGCTGTTTCAGGGCTGATCTTTTTTATCGGTTTTCTTTGTTTTGCCAATTTTGCCAATGAACTTGATTTTTGGCGCCGGTTTGCGCTGGAGCAGGTCAAGCTCAGCCTCGCTTTCCGGCTTAGGAAGTACAATCTCTGCGGCTTGCGGTCCGGGGCCTCGAGGTTTAGGAAGAGGTGAGCCCTGTGGTGGTCTGCCGGGAGGCGAAGGCGGATCGAAAATACTCATTTTGCAATAGCGACATTTGCGGGCGTTAATGCGAACCATTTCGTAGCAAAAAGGACAATGCCTGTAGTGTCTTAAAGAAAGTCCTTTATGACAGAACCGGCACATGATTGCATCCTGCCTGATTTTTTCAGCGCAAAAAGGACAGCTTGTAAATGCATCACCCATGGCAACAATCCATCCCCTTCAAGTCCTCAGTATCAGTCAACAAAATCAATTTGCTGATTCTGGTATAGCAATTTTTGAAACCAGTCTTCAGGATGGTCAGCTTGCACCTGCTTCTGCTTTTCTTTGCCAGTATCTCCGCTTCCAGCCTCTAGATTCCAGAGCCAGAAAGAATCAAGCCCTCTGGGGCTCTGCATGTCTTTTCTCAAGGGAGAAACAGATCTCAAATCCGAACCAGGCTTGCTGCACTTTTGATCCGCCCTGCTCTCGAACTGGTTTATACTTACAGCTTCCGAGTCTGGAAAGCTTGCAAGAATGTGTAAGCAGCCTCCGAGTGCTTCGATAAAATCCCTGAGTGTACTAATATTCATATCAGGACGACGTTCCATTTTTGAAACTTCGGCCTGGGTGACATTTAAGAGCTTAGAGAGATCTTGCTGTGATCTGGCTCTGCTTTTGCGCAACTCCGGCAGGGTCACTGGGTCAGGCGCCTTTATCCTTTTTGTGCTTTTCATTTTCACTTGAGCATCCTTCTCATCCCGAAAGAAGAATATTTAGCGGAATCCAATATGCTATTTATGTAATATATTCTATTTTTAGCATATCGTCAAGATGCTGAAAGGAACATAGTTCTTAGTGTTCTCATAAAAGCCTGGCTGCTCTGGCGATAGCTCCACGAAAATATGCTCCGATTTTTTAACGCAATAAAACTTGAACTTCAACAACATTGAACTCAATAGTTTAATGAGATCGAAAGCAGCACTGCAAGCCTTTTTGAGCGATTGAAATTAAAGGCGGCCCATTAACTTTGAACTGCTTTAAGCCAGTTTGAGAAATTTTTGTCTTGCAGGCAAGAGTTCTTGGCCTTATTCTTCGCTTGGGGTATTGCTATCAAGTCCTTGCGGGCCGGACTGACACTATGAACATTTACACAGACAGATTCAAAGTCGCAAACTCAAACACAGGCGAAATCAAATCGCTGCAATTCAGCCCTGCAAGCACCGGCAATGCGGACGTCAGCGGACCGGAATTGCAGACCGCAAAAATCGAGATTAAAGAAAGCGCAGGCAAAGGAAGGCTTGAGCCGGGACTTGAATCAATCGCTTGCCAGGCCCTGCCCGTGAATTCAGCGAACTGGAAAGCACGGCATCTGGATCTGGCCAGAAAAGCCCGCAATAGCACGCCTTCAATTGTCTTTTATGGAGACTCGATTGTATCGGGAATGAGTGCAGGCAATGCTCTCAAAAATGCCTTCTTAGACCAAGCTGAGAATTTCGGCATCGCCGGAGATTGCACCCAGAACCTCTTATGGCGGCTACAACACGGCGAAGCCGGGTTCAGGGAAGCTCCGGAAATTTGCGTGCTTTTAATAGGAGCCAACAACTTAAAAAACCAGAATGAAAGAGAAATCGTCTGGGGAATACTTGCTAATTTGAAAGAAGGGATCAAACTATTGCCTGCTTCAAAGTGGCTGATTTCAGGACTTTTGCCCCAGGGGATTCAGCCTGACGATCCCCGGCGAAAACCGATTCTCGAAATAAACAAGATGCTCAAAAGAGCAGTAAGCGGCGTTGACAATCTGGCATTTTTTGATGCCGGCCCTGTGATGCTTGAGACTAACGGCAGCATGTCTGAACGCATCTGGTGGGGCGACGGCATGCACCCACGAAATTACTCGCATATGTTTGAAGCCCTGCGCCTGGAATTTGAAAAACTAAAACGCTAGCCGACCATTTAAAAGAAATCCCGCAGAACGCTACCGGTAATTAGAAATGAAAAGCTCCGCACCCATTTTGCTTTCTCGTTTCAAATTGCAATTGTTCATTCCATACTGAAGCGACCAGCTCTCCACGTTCGCCCATTGATAAAGACTGCGAATTTCGTCACAGTCATCATAAGTAATCAAAAATTTGTGGGGGCTTTTTTTAAGCAGCTGGCAAAGAGACTCATGATCAAATGAATGAAGGCTACCATCACGACCATAGAGTTTTGTGGCAGTATAGTATGGCGGATCCAAAAAAAGAAATACATCTTTTCCGGGGGCGTTTACAACCTCCTTAAAATTCAAGTTCGTGATTTTTGTACCAGCAAGCAATTCAGGCATGGGTCTCAATCTTTCGATTGAAGAAGCCGTAAATCGTCTCTGGCTTGCGGCCGAAGAAAATCCTCCCGCACGTGTTGTTCCAGAGAACGTAACCCTGTTGAAAAAGAAAAAGAGCAAAGCTTCCCTGTAATCGCTTCCGGCATTTTCTTTTCTTGCCTGGTAAAAGAACTCTTTAATCTCGTCTGCAGAATTGAAAGATTGCCGCAACGCCTCGAGTTCTTCAATCAGCTTTTTGCATTTGGCCTTGTCCTGCACAGTCAACCAGAATGAAACCAGCTCTTTGAATTTGTCGTTTATCCAGTATTTTTGAGCAAAATTCACTGATCTGGCATAAAAGTAAACACTGGCACCACCCGCCAGCGCCTCTCGGTATTCATTGGCTGCCGCTGGAAAAAGCTCGGCTATGCGTTCAACTGCTCTTTGCTTGCCACCGGGATATCTCAGCGGCGATCTATATTTAGATCGTTCGGATATAGCCTTCCTGCCTTTGAACTTTCCCGAAAAATTGCAAACGGGTTCAGAAAAACTGTTTGTAGAATCCGGTCCATGCAACTTGCTCATAATTGGCACTATCATACGCCAATAAGCAGGCTGATCAACCCTTGTTTTGTCTGAGCTGTCTCAAGCTCTGCAAAGCTATCTTTATCCGAAAAGTTATTTCAAGCTCAGGCTATAAATCTCAATCGCGGCTTCTCCGGTCCGGGCAGCCCGGCTTAGGCCACGGCAATGGATCGGGTTTGCAAGGGTCCGGCCAGGGCGGGTCTGGCTCGGGGCGCGGAAAGGGAGGCGGAACCGGAACCGGAACCCGGATCTCACTTTCAGTTCGATTCTGCACAGCGACACCGGCCCTTTGCACGAGCATATCAGTAAATCCGGCACTGAATGAAGAATCCAGAAGCAGCAGATTCAAGTCTCCTGAAGCATCTTTCCTCTCATTTTTATCTGAAAAAGCAGCATGCTCCAGCACTTTAAAGTCCTCCGCCTGATTTTTCGCCAGAATCAGATCATGCACCGGGCCGCTTAATTTTGCTATGCACAAGCATGCCTCAGCGCTTGCTATTCAGCACAGACAGAATTGAGAAAAACAACAGTGTCCAGATGTTGAGATCTGCAATCTATTTTATTTCTCTATTTCTCAGACTGTTCCCACTGTCTCCAGTAAACTGCTTTTACGGCACTGTATTTACGGCACCAGTATTATTTTTCCGTTCTTTCAGATTCAGGGGAACTTCCATCATTAAGCTGGCCACCAGCTACAAAAGTTCCTTTGGGCATTGCAATCGGTGTTTCGAGTGCCGACGCCGCAGACGATCCTGGTGCCGATAATCCGGCTCGAGCGCTCTGAGTTGCCGGGCGTAGCTCCAGTTTGTTTTCACCCTTGAGCTTCGGCAAGCGAGAGAGCTCCGGATCAGTAAGAGGCAACGGCCCGTGAATCTGTACATAAACCGAAGCAAGCGGTGCATCGTCTTCTGTTGCTTCATCCAGAGGAAAAGCCGGTGCTGACTGGCGTTTAAGCGCTATTGCTTTATTCTTGAAGCTTTCCTTAGTAGCAAGGAAGCCTTCAAGGTCAAAATTCACCGGATCAGTATGATCACCCTGCTGCGCATATTTGTGGGTGATAACATTCTCGCTTGCTACTTTATAGCGGTGCTGCAAGTAAGTCACCAGGCGCATCACAGCCTGCCTTTGTGGTTGTGGATAATCCTGCCGTCCGGTATGATTCATTTCGATGCCGATTGTATTGTCGTTATTTATTCCTGGCAGTGTTTTGAAAATATTGACATGCACTGATGCGAGTTCAGGATCAAGAGCCTGGTAAATAGTGCCGTCTCTTTCCACCACGTATTGTGCTCCCGGATGCCTGCGTCCCATGGAGTTCCAGCCGTTAATCACATTCTTGGCCGGCACCGGAATTCCGGTTTCAGTAGAGTGCAAAACAATGTATTTGACTGGTTCTCGTCTTTTGAAGATCCCCCCGGAAAGCGGGTAATGATGGAAGACCCCGGCCCTGACGAGCTTGGCGGGCTCGATATCATCAGCGATACCAGTTGTGAATGCTTCACGTATTTTTGAAGCAATTTCTTCCTGCAAGGGGCTGCGATCAAACTCAGGAGCCTTCATCATAAAGAAATCCAGTGGATAGGCATATTTCGGCTTCGGAGCCACATATGCTTTTCTGCGAGTGCCGCTGCCTCGCCGGCTGCTTGTTCTATGGCTCGTTGTTCTGCGGCTGCTTGTGCTTCTGCGGGTCGAACCAGCAGATTTGCCGCTGCTTTTCTTGGCGGTGCGCGTAGTGGCAGCCGAAACAGCAGCATAATCATACAAGACAAATGAGGGCATGATCAAACAGAGCAAACTGATGCCGGATGCCAGAGAAAGGAAAAGTTTATAGTTCTTTCTTGACACTATTGACACCCCAGCTCCAAAATCCAGCTCTTTAAGCAGTAGAAAACTCAAGCTATCAAAATTATATAGCTCAAGATTAGAACAAGCAAATAAGCTGATTGTATATACCACTTACAAGCTTTGACTATTTACTGCATAAGACAGCCAAAACCATGCAGCATAAGTTCTGTAGACAAGCCGGCTTGCTTACAAGAAGAAAGATCTACATAGTTCAGATCAAAAAATAACTCAGCATTGACAGACCAATTTTTCAGTCTATCCAGCCGCCGCCCAGTACATAAGTGTCAGTAAGGTCATAAATACCCAGGACCTGCCCGGCGGTTATGGCTGGTTGAGCTTCATCGAATACAACCCGAACTTTATTTTCAGGAAGCGGGTAAACTGTCGCTTCCTGACAGGGGCTGTTGTACCTTATTTTCGCAAGAGCTTTAAATGGCTCGACAGGCGGCTCCGGCAAAATCCAGTTGAGTTCGGAGGCAGTGAGCTCATTACGCAAAAGATGCGATTTATTTCCTACAAAAACAGTATTCAGCTCCGGGTCGAGAGCGCAAACATAAAGCGGCTCAGAGTGCGCAACACCTAGACCGCGCCTCTGGCCAATCGTGTAGTTATGAGTTCCCTGATGGGTTCCCATAATTTCACCTGATTCTATGTGCATAATCGGGCCTGGGCGAAGTTCAAGATAAAGTGATAGATATTCCTGAGTAGTGCTGCCTTCCGGAATGAAACAGAGATCCTGGCTGTCCTTGCGCTTTGCAGTCACAAGATTTCCACGTTCTGCAATTGCCCTGATTTCATCTTTTGTGTAGTCACCCAGAGGAAGCAGTGTGTGAGCAAGCTGTTCATTTGTCAGCCCCCAGAGCACATATGACTGATCTTTCTTTCGGTCGGCCGACCGCGCCAGCTTAAAAGCCCCTCCATCATTTACAACTCTGGCATAATGACCGGTCGCTATAAAGTCGGCATCAAGTGTTTTGAGGCTGTAATTCATAAGAGCGCCCCATTTGATTTCAGTATTGCAGACACTGCACGGAAGAGGAGTCCGGGCCTGGGCATAGGACTCATGAAAGCTATTGATAATTTGTTTTTTGAAGAGTTCACGCAAATCGACTGCATGATGTTCAATTCCGAGTTGCTCGCAGACCCGGGCGGCATCAACCATGCCGGTATCACAACAGCGGCTCCCCGATTTAATAAGCCAGCCTGTTATTCCAACAATTTCAAAGCCCGCTTCCTGCAGAAGCAGCGCAGTGGCACTGCTGTCTACGCCGCCACTCATGCACACAGCTACTCTTTGCCTGGTTTTAGGGCTGAGAGCCGATTTCTTGGCAGTCGCAAGCGAACATTCAAGCACTTGCGAGAACTCTTCTTTACGATTCAAGCTGTCATTGACCGATGACATAGGGGCATCCCCTTCCTTCTTGATTGCGAAGCAAAAGATCCCTTTGCTTGCAAGCCAGAAAAATCCGAGCCTGCTTACTGGCAGACCAGAATTACCAATTTACTACACTGGCAAGCAGATGTCATTAGTAGATTAAGATTTACTTCTTTAGCTGCTCGAGCCTGCTGCGGCAGGCTGCGGCGTTCAATCCCGAAGGTGCTGCTTGCAGGTACTTGTTATAGCTTTCGATTGCTTCTCTTTTCTGCCCCAACTTTTCAAGAACCAGTCCGCGATTGAACTGAACTACGCTTAATCCGTTTGAAGATTGTAATAGAGCCAGATTGTACTGATTAAGAGCATTCTTAAAATCGCCCTTCTGTTTCAAAACTATCCCGAGAGCATTGTGAGCAAGATAATGGTTGCCTTTTGCTTCTTGCAGACATCGGTTGAATTCAGCTTCGGCTTTAGCAAACTGTTTTTTTTGCAAATAAGCCTGTCCAAGATTGTAATAAAGCTCAGGCAAACCATGCGGCTTGATTTTTAGAGCCTCAATATAAGTTTCGATTGCAAATGCCAGGTCACCGGAACGTGCTTTTGAATAAGCAAGATTATTCAATGAAACAGCCTTGAAATCCTCATTTTTTTTTGAGGCCGAATCAAAATCAGCAGCGGCTGCTTCCCAGTTGCCGGCTTGCAAATTCTCGTAACCATCGGAGAATAACCCGGCAAGCCCAATCGGCATGCCCATTTTCTCAATCCGGTTCACAGTATCCGTCTTCTGCGCATCAACTGTTTCACTTTTCATTGAGTTGAAATAAGCAAGTAGCGCTGCCGGATATTCCTTTCTCATCGAATAAAGACGACCGAGCTCGTAATATGCATAAGCATATTTGGGTTTTGCCGCAACTGCGATTCTCAGTTCTTTTTCCGCATCACCGAACTGCTGCCGGTCGAGATAGAATCGTCCCAGATTAGCATGGGCTTGAGGATGGCTCGGACTCTTTTCCAGAGCTTTTTGATAGTATTCCAGGGCCCGGTTTTCATCGTTCTGCTTAGCAAGCCCTTGCAAAGTAAGCGCTCTGTCTCTGTACACATTAGCAAGGCTGGCATAAAGATCTATGTCCACTCCCTGCCCTGCTTTCTGGCTTACATGTAAAACCTTCAAATAATAGTTAATTGCTTCTGTATACTCGCGCTGCATATAGTAATTGTTAGCCAGGTTATAAAGCGCATTATAGTGATCCGGCTTCAAACTGATTGCGTTTTGATAGCAGCGAATGGATTCGCCGAAATCACCTTGCTGCCTGGCGCACAAACCAAGCCCATTGTGGGCATCAGGGCAATTCGGCTCCAGCCCCAGAGCGTTGTTATACTCTATTATTGCAGAGTCGAAGCGCCCTGCTTCATATTGCTTTTTTCCTTCATCCAGAAGGTGGTTAACCTCAGGAGTGTAGTCCCAAGCAAAAACAGGCAAAGCCGGACAAAGCAGAAAGCCGGCTGCAAAAACCAGCAGCATCGATACTTCAGAGAGCCATTTTGCTGTTTTCTGCATATTTCAAAGGAGCCTGCCGCAGGTGCTTTTTTGATTGTACCCTATTGCCTTAACTTAATTAATAACTGAGCTTTTGATTCAGGCACGCTAGCCCTGCTGCATGTTAGGATAAGTGTTTGGCCCTGACGCCCTATTGGCAAGCTTTTTTTATATGCGTGACAACGTATTGGCGCAAGCCCTCCACCAGCATTTTTTGCATTGTCCTCAATACGCAAAGATACTGGCAAGAACCGCAAAACATTCCAAACAGGAACTCCATATAACAGGACTTTCAGATTCGGCAAAGTCGCTGGTTCTGTCTTTGTTGCACCATGAAATAAGACGCCCATTCTTTCTTGTTGCACCCGACCACCATCATGCAGCAAGATATCATCAAGAACTTTCCAACTTAAGCCGTTACAACGTTTTACTTTATCCGGCAAGCGAAGTTTCACCTTACGAGCAAGTGCTTCACAGCCCGGATACAATCGCACAGCAAATGGAAGTTTTGCAGCTGATTATGAAAGGCGGCGAACTACCCTACATAGTGGTGCTTCCTGCAAGAGCCCTGATGCAGCGAGTGCTTGACCGCAAGACCCTTGAAGCCAACACCTTGAGCATCCGCAAAGGCCAGGAGATGGATCTGGCTAAACTGCGCCTTGAGCTTGTGCGGCTGGGCTACGGAAAAGAAAGCATTGTTACTTTAAGAGGGGAGTTCAGCACCAGGGGCGATATCATAGACATCTACCCCTCATTCGGTCCGGCGGTGCGTATTGAATTATTCGGCGACGAAATCGAGTCAATCAGACACTTCAGCATCGACACCCAGAGATCAATCGAAGAACTCGACCATGTGGAAATAGCCCCGCGCTGGTGGGTGATCATGGAAGATCCTGAAAGAGTCAGAGAGACTCTCAGGCAGGAAGGCGAAAAGGCTCTGGAAAAACTGGCAGGAAGCGCAGCACGAGAAACGCTAAGTGCTGTGCTCGAATCTGATTTGCAAGCACTGGAAGCGTCGTCCTACCCTGAATCACTGGAATACTACAGTTCATTTGTGAATCCTGAATTTTGCACTCTCCTTAATTACCTGCCGGAAAATGCACTCTTGCTTTTCGACGAGTGGGACAGTGTCAGCATGAGCCTAAAGTCTTACGAAAAAAGACTTGAAGAGACCTACGAAGAAGGGGTCAACTCGGGCAGGCTTTTGCCGCTGCCGCGCCCACTGCACATGACACTTGACGAGTTCGGAAAGTTATCTACAAAGAATCAACGAGTCTTTCTTGTTTCAATGCCGGGCGTAGAAAGCGCCTATGATACAAGTGAGGCGGTCTCAAGCATCGTGCAGTTCGATTGCCACAATGTCGAACGGTTCAACAGCCAGCTCAAACAGATGGTAGACAGGATCAAGCCCTGGCTGCGCGAAGGGCACAGGATTGTAATTTCAACAGAGCAACCCCAGAGAGTAATCGGACTTTTACACGAATGGGATTGCCCGGCAGTTTATCTTACAGCCTCAAAAGAAGGTGCAAACAGTGCGGGCCTGACAGGTGAGCACGCCGAAACAGCGGCAGATACAGGCAATGCTCCCGCTTCCGCAGCAAGTGCCGCTCCGACGATAGCATCAAACGAATGGCTGCAGTCTCAGGCTCCCGGAGTCTGGGTAACCAGGCAGGGATTTGTAGGCGGCTTTCGCCTTGAAGACGTAAGGCTGGTTTCAATAACCGACGCCGAGATGTTCGGGCAAAAAAGAAAGCCCAGCACTTACAGGCGCCCTGTTGCAGAAAAGAACTATGAAAGATTCACAAGCGTAGCCGATCTGAAAGTAGACGATTATGTCGTACATCTAAAACACGGAATCGGCCAGTTTATTGGTGTGCAGCGTATTGCATACGACAATCAAACCAGGGAATATCTTGCAATTCAATATTCAGGCGAAGACAGGCTTTATGTGCCTGTCGATCAAATAAACCTGCTTTCCAGATATCGCGGCGGCGGTGATTCGGCACCGAAGTTATCCAGGCTCGGCGGCGCCGACTGGGAGTCTACTAAACGCAAAGTCAAAAGGTCGGTTCAGGCAATTGCTGAAGAACTTGTACGCTTGTATGCCGTGCGCGCCCAGCAAGAAGGATTCCAATCATTGCCTGATACACCCTGGCAATACGAAATGGAAGAGGGTTTTCCTTTTGACGAAACTCCGGACCAGTGGCAAGCAATTCAAGAAGTCAAAAAGGATATGGAATCAGCAAAGCCGATGGACAGGCTCATATGCGGTGATGTCGGTTTCGGCAAAACAGAAGTAGCAATCAGAGGCATTTTCAAAACCATAATGTCCGGACGCCAGGCTGTAATTCTGGTACCAACTACAGTGCTTGCCCAGCAGCATTTCAATACGCTTTGCGATCGCTTCGCGCCCTACCCCATCAAAGTAGGGCTTTTGAGCAGATTTCGCACACCCAAAGAACAGAAAGAAGTTGTAAAACGGCTGGCCACAGGCGAGTGTGACGTGGTTGTCGGTACGCATAGATTGCTGCAAAAAGACATCCTCTTCAAGGACCTGGGGCTTGTGGTAATAGACGAGGAGCACCGTTTCGGCGTAGCTCACAAAGAGAAATTGAAGGCATTAAGAGTAATGGTTGATATTCTCACTATGTCGGCAACTCCGATTCCGCGCACATTGAACATGGCACTTTCAGGAGTGCGCGACATGTCATTAATAAACACGCCTCCTGTTAATAGATCGCCTGTTAAGACCTATGTAGGCGAATACCGCCCGCAAGTGGTGAGGACCGCCTTGCTGCATGAACTCGAACGCGGCGGTCAGGTGTTTTTCCTGCATAATCGAGTTGAAACCATTGAACGAGTGGCAGCCGAACTTCAAGAGCTGGTGCCTGAAGCCAGAATTAAAGTAGGCCACGGGCAAATGCAGGAAAGAGAACTTGAGAATGTGATGCTTTCATTTTCAAATCACGAATTCGACATTCTGGTATGTACAACTATTATTGAATCAGGGCTCGACATACCGAACGCAAACACGATTTTAATCGATCAGGCAGACAAGCTCGGCCTGGCGCAGATGTACCAGATAAGAGGCCGCGTAGGGCGCTCCGACGTCCAGGCCTACTGCTATTGCCTTTACAGACCGGAAAAGGTACTTACCGAACAGGCTCAAAATCGCTTGAAAGCAATAAGAGAATTTACGACCCTGGGTTCCGGTTATCAAATTGCACTGAGAGATATGGAAATAAGGGGTGTAGGCAACATACTCGGCCCGGAACAGCACGGCCATATGATAGCAGTCGGCTTCGACCTTTACTGCAAATTGCTTGGCGACACGGTATCGGAATTGCAGGGAAAACAAGTTGCTCAGGAAGCAGACACGCAAATCGACATCAATGTTACCGCATTCATTCCGGATCAATACATACCTGACCCGGAACACAGGATCATCGAATACAAACGACTTGCCGATGTGAAATCTGAGCGCGAACTTCATATTCTTACCGATGAATGGCGTGACAGATTCGGGCCGATTCCCGACGAGGTAAAGAACCTGGCTCAAGTGGTCAAGCTCAGGCTTATTGCAAGCAAAGCCAACGTGCTTTCAGTAAAACCGGACATGGCCGGCTTGCGCATGCTCGTCAATTACAGGCTAAATCAATGGCTGCCGATTCAAAATAAACTTCCAAAACATCTGGCACAAAGAACCACTTACAAACCCGGATCACCGGGGGCGCTGGGACCCACCCCCTACATTCTGGTGAAGGCCGAAGGCGTCGATCCGGTTGGACAACTCAATCTGATCGAAGAACTATTAACTGCAATGATTGTTCACCAGCAAAAATCATAAAAGAGAGGAGAACGCTTTGAAATCTGCATTTTACAAGGACGCAGTTCTGCTTGTGGCAAGTCTTGCTCTGCTTTCCTCTTGCGCCAAAGAGCCGGACAAAACAAGCAGTAAAGATCATGAAACAAAGCAAGAAGACAATCTCAAGAATGCCTCAAGCTCAGAAAACGCCGGTGAAAAAGCCAGCTCAGAAAAAGACGGCGCTGAAAAAGCAGAAAGCGGCAAAGAAAAAGGTTCCGACAAAGATTCTTCAGCAAAGGCTGGCGGCACAGATTTGACAGATCTGGGCAAAGTCAACATTAATCTGGCGGATCTCGCAAGCGATCTGCCTATTTGTTCTGTGGGAGGAAACGAAATTAAAGTAGGCCAATACAAGCACATGTTGCGGATCAAGCAAACTCAGGCGAACCAGGCGATTGTATTAGACCCCGGCACCAAAGCAGGATTGCTTGCTGAGGCTGAAAAACGAGGCATCAGTCTCAACGCTCTCGAGAAAAGCAAGCTGCTTGATGCCGCCCGACAGCAAAAAGGCGCAGACCCCAAAGAATTCCAAAGTTTCCTGAAACAAACAAATACGACGGAGCAACAGTTTGATCAGGAAGTGCTGAAGACCGGTCTTGCATTTAAAGTATCAAACGCATTAATAGAATCGAGCCTGCTACCGGAGCTGGTAAACAGGGAACTACTCGCCCAGGCCGCAAACGAAAGCGGTGCGGAAAAAACCGCCATGAATAAATACCTTAGCTTCAAAAACACACAGGCATTCGATCAGCTCAAACAGCAGACAGGTCTTTCGCAGGATTCACTGAAGGAAGAAATTGTAAAAGCCGAAATGGCAAAACTCCAGCTCGAGAAACTTGAGTCACAGGTGAAAGTCACTGACGCGGATGTAAAAAAGCTCTACGATGCAAATAAGGAACAATTCAAACATGGTGACCGGATCAAACTGAGTACTATTCTGATCCTCTGCCCGGAAAAGGATATAGGACCAATCGGCAGTGTGAAAACCCAGCTCAAAAAAGCAAAACCGGATTTGAGCGAGAAAGAGCTTGACGCACAGGTGGCTCAATACAAAGAGGCTGCAGCCCAGAAATGCGGTGAACTGCTGGGACAACTGAAAGCCGGAGCCGATTTTGCCAAACTCGCAAACGAGAACTCAAACGATCCTCTTACTGTCCAGAAAAAGAACGGCGGCGACGCAGGTTTTATTGAGAAAAAGGATCTGGTACCGGCCCTTGCAGATGCCTTGTGGAAACTCAAACCCGGTGAACTGCTCAAACAAACGGTCAAATCAGATCTGGGATACACAATATACAAAGTTACCGGCAAGGAAGGAGCCGGTTATCTGAAATACGACGACATCAAAGACAAGCTTCAGCTTCTTGCAAAGCAAGCCAAACTTCAGGACTACCTGGCTCAATGGCTTGATAAGCGCAAAAAAACAGTTCGAGTTGAATTCACACCCAAGTTTCTGGCCATTGCGCAGGAAGCAAAAAGCCAGACTGGCAAAACCCAGTAGTTTAGAGAAGCAGCAACTACCCATATCTTAGCATGGGTCACGCGAAGTCAAATTGAATTTTTCCGGCAAACTCAGGGGCTTGATCTCGTGTAAGCTTGCCCGTTTTCACCACAGAGCACCTTGCCGGTTTCCGGGTCGCCGGCCCTTATCAAATAGCCGGCAATGATGTCTCCATCACCTACAAACGGAATGAACTGTACCTTTCCTTTCCCAATCACAGACTGCCTGTCATCAATTAATGCTCTGTAGTTTTTTACAGGGCGCTGTTCTTCTTCCGGCCACTCAGGCAGCTTGGTTACAGGATTAACAAGCGGCGATTGCTCAAGCGAACTTATTTGCTTTTGCTCAAGCAGAGTTTTTTTCAGGTCATCAAGAGTTGGATAAACAGGAATTTCCTGCTCGGGATTTTCACTAAGTCTTCTGGCTCTATTTACCTGATAAGCGCTTACCCAACTTTCAACAGTCATCACATTTTGCATCACTGCAAACGAGCTGTTTTCTGATTCCCGGGCACAGCCAAGCAGCGCTAAGCTTACGGAAAGCAAAACAAGACCTGCGTTGATTC
The DNA here is from genome assembly GCA_964615655.1 of uncultured Candidatus Obscuribacterales bacterium. Taxonomy (GTDB): domain Bacteria; phylum Cyanobacteriota; class Vampirovibrionia; order Obscuribacterales; family Obscuribacteraceae; genus JAIEPM01. The sequence goes on from CAZTQO010000004.1 coordinate 210,994, forward strand.
TCATAGGCTTTTCACCGCTCTCGCCTTCTCCGCTCTCGCCACTCCGAAACCTTTCCCGAAACCTATCAAGTAGTATAGCCTGCCCATTTCAGCTTGCCTGAATCCAGTTGTGAGATAATTTCAGAACTTCCTTTGAGTATGCTGCCGGCTATGCAGCCGGTCAAATTGCACGACTGCCTGCCTAGCTGTCAAGTTTAGTAATGGTCACCCGGATCTTTAATTCACTCTTTTTTGCCATAGCTATATGCTTGATTTGCTGCGGGCTTTCCACAGCAGCAGGTGAGCCGGCCGAAGCTGATCTTGACAAAGCCCAGCTAAGAGATCCGATTATTCCTGTTTACTCACTAACGGCAGCCGTTGAAACTGCAATTAAGAATTATCCGACTTTGCGTGGCGCCCGGGCACGTTTCAATAAAGACTCAGCAGAGGTAGAACTTGCAAAAACAGCTTATCTTCCACAGTTTGATGTGCTGGCTCAGGAGATAAGAACCACAACCAACAACATAGCCGGGACGATTTTTCCTCAGCCCCTCAATGTAATACCGACCCAAACCGGTCCGGCAAATAACACCTCGACTTTCCGGAGCGTTTTTTCAAACGACTTCGGAGCCAATTTTTCCTGGCTTCTTTACGACTGGGGGCAGAGACACTCAAAAGTCATGCTCGCCAGAGCAAGAAAGACACAGGCAGATGCAGGCGTTAAATTAACCGAACTCGATGTGGCCGCAGCCGCTGCAGAGGCTTACCTGACGAACGTGGAAAGCAGAGAAACTATAAAAGCACAGCAGGCAATTGTTGAACGCATGAAAGCATATAACCTGATTGTTCACACTCAGGTAGACAAGGGACTCCGCCCCGGTGTCGACTCTTCAAGGGCCGATGCCGACCTTTCTGCAGCTAAAATGACACTTTACGATGCCGAAGCGGCTGCGCAGCTTGCAAACGTCGACCTGGCAGAATCGATGGGGCTTGCTGGCAGAAAAATATCTATTGAAGACGGTCCGTGGGTAAAAGGTCCGTATAAAGAGATTCCGCTGAAGCAAGATCCTCAACTGCATCCACTTGTTGCACTAAAGGCGGCATCAGTAAGCACGGCGCATTCTGAAGTCATTCATGTTGAAAAAATGTACAGGCCGCGTCTCTGGTTTCACTCAGGCATGTGGGCACGCGGTAGCGGCGTACGCATCAATGCCCAGCCGGTATTGAACGGTCTCTTGCCGCAAAATGCAAACTATGTGGCCGGTCTGGGCATTGATTTCCCATTTATGAGCTACTACGAAATCAGAGCGAAAGCAAAAATGGCAAAACAGGTCGAAGAAGATCAAAAATCAAATTACGATCTTGCCGTTCAAGTAATCACCAAAAAAGACGCACGCGCCGAAGTACTCTTGAATAACGCTAAAAGACTGGCAGAAGAGACTCCCGTGCTGGTAAAGGCCGCAAAAGAAAATGAATTGAAAGCAACAGAACGCTACAGGGTAGGTCTGACAAACGTGCTTGAGGTGGCAGAAGCACAGCGGCTTTTGCAAAACGCGCTTGTACAGAATGCAATTGCTCAGGTGCGAATCTGGCGGGCATTGCTTTCGCTTTCTTATGCACAGGGAGATCTCAGACCCTTCATTCAACTGGCGAAATCTGCGGAGGCGCAAGGCAAATAGCATGTGGCTGCAGATAGTTTCGATGAAACATCCGGTGACCGTGTTTATCACGATCATAAGCATCATGATGGTTGCCATCTTCGGCATATCCTCAATGAAGGAAGACATATTCCCGGATTTGAACCTGCCTGTCATATATGTAGTTCAGGGCTTCGGCGGCATGGCTCCCGATCAGATGGAAGGCTACATAGTCTCAACCTACGAAGTTCACTTCCTCTATATTCCGGGCATCGACCATATTGAGTCGCAGTCGATTCAGAATATGGCGATGATGAAAGTTTTCTTTCATCCGGGCACTAATATGGCTGAAGCGCTTTCAACCTGTGTGGCCATGGTTTCGCGCGCACGCTCATTAATGCCCCCCGGAATTATCGAGCCCTTTGTGCTCAGATTCGACGCAGGCAGCCTGCCTGTGGGCCAGCTGGTTCTCGACAGCAAAGACGCAAGTATAGACAGGCTGCAGGATCTTGCTTATGTAAGAGTGCGTCCGGACCTGGGAACTATCCCCGGCGCAACAGCGCCTCCGCCTTTCGGCGGCAACGTGCGCACAATCGTTATAAATGTCAACGCAGAAAAATTGCGGCAGTACAACATATCAGGCGACATGATTGTGGATGCGCTTGCAAGCGGAAACGCCGTGCTTCCCGCAGGCAATGTGCGCATCGGCGACTATATGCAAATAACACCAATAAACACCGATCTTCCGGACATTCACGAATTAGATTATTTACCGATAAAAATGGGAGCAGGTCCGACAGTGTTTTTGCGTGACATCGCAACAGTCACGGATGCAAGCGACATTCTTGCGGGCTACGCACTCTACAACGGGAGGCGAACTGTATACGTCCCACTTGTAAAAAGAGCCGACGCGTCTACCGTATCGGTAGTAAACGCGCTTAAGGCTCATCTGCCTTCAATGCAAAACCTGCTGCCTGAAAATGTGAATATAAGTTATCACTTCGATCAGTCAAAGCATGTTACTAATTCCATAAACGGGCTGCTTTTTGAAGGGGCTCTTGGTGCCGTGCTTCCAGGCATTATGATCTTGCTTTTCTTGCGGGATCTAAGAAGCACGCTTATTGTAGTTACAACCATTCCCTGTGTTTTGCTTGGCGCCTGCTTGAGCCTGTTTTTGACAGGGCAGACCATAAACATTCAAACTCTATCAGGGCTCTCACTGGCAATCGGGATTCTTGTAGACGAGGCAACTGTCGATATCGAAAACATCCACTCTCATATGGCCAGGGGAGAAAAGGTAACCCGCGCTACTTTACAGGCCGGCATTGAAACACGCGTACCGCGCCTCTTAGCGATGCTTTCAATAATTGCAGTTTTTGTGCCGTCCTTTTTTATGACCGGCATAGTCCGCTCTTTATTTGTCCCGCTTTCACTTTCAGTGGGCTTCTGCATGGTCTGGTCGTTTTTCATGTCAAGCTCATTGGTGCCGGTAATGTCGGTTTATCTGATTCGGCAAATGAAAGACGAAGAAAATGAAAACGGACCTTTTGCAAAACTGAGAAGATTCCATCAAGGTGTGGTTAAAGCCTTCATGCGCTTTCCACGGCTTATCATCGCGGTCTATCTTATTTTCTTCACAACACTCAGCCTGATTCTTTTCCCGCTTATAGGCAGGGAAATGTTCCCTAACTCGGACACCGACGAGTTTCGAGTACGAATCAGATGCCGCACCGGCACAAGAGTAGAAGTAACCGAGAAAAAAGTCCTTGAGGTTCTTGACTTAATTAAGAAAGAAGCAGGTCCTGGAAATGTTCAGGCAAGCCTGGGTTATGCAGGGCAGCAGCCGGTTCAGTTTGTGCTCAACTCAGTCTTTCTCTGGACAAGCGGGCCGCATGAGGCTGTTATGGATGTAAAACTTAAAGACGATGCCAAAATTGATCTGGACAATTTCAAAAATCACTTGCGACGGGTTTTTGCAAAAGAAATGCCTGACGTCAAATTCTCATTTGAGCCTGGCGATCTTGTAAGCCAGATTATGAATTTCGGCTCCACAACACCGATAGCGGTCTATATAAAAGGCCCGGATCTGGGTGTGTGTAGAGAGTACGCTGAAAAGGTCAAAGCGGAAATGGCAAAAATCAAATGGTTGAAAGACCTTCAATACGGGCAACCTTTCGATTACCCAACCGTAGACATAAAAATAGATAGAGAACTTGCAGGACAGTTCAAGCTGACCCCGGCACAAATAGGCAAATCACTGGTACCGGCTACGTCTTCAAGCCGCTATATTCTGCTGAATTTCTGGATGGATCGCAAAACCGGTGTTGCTTATCAAGTACAGGTGCAGGTGCCGCAAAACCAGATGCAAACTATAGATTCTTTGAAAAACTTTCCGACCATGTTAACCGAAAAGAACCTGCATCCGCTTTTGAGCGACGTGGCAAGTGTTCAGTTCGGTAAATGCGTGGGCGAATACGACAGGGACAACATGATGAGACTTGTTTCGATAACTGCAAATATATCAGGCATGGATTTAGGCAAGGTAGGCGACGAAGTACATGAAGCCCTCAAAAGAGCAGGTAAAGCCCCGCGCAGCGTGCGTGTAAAAGTAGCAGGGCAGGTTCCGGTATTGCATGAGACATTCTCGCACTTATTTACAGGACTGGGTCTTGCCGTATGCGTTATTTTCCTGATGCTCTCGGGTTATTTCCAATCACTAAAAATGGCAGGCATAGTGCTTTCGACACTGCCTGCAATTATAAGCGGCGTTTTGCTGATGCTTTTCCTTACTCACACAACTATCAACGTCGAGTCTTTCATGGGTGCCATTATGTCAATCGGCGTCGGAGTTTCAAACGCAATCTTGCTGGTTGTATTTGCTGAGAAAAACAGGGTTGACGGCAAGAACTCAACTGAAGCAGCACTGCACGGTGCCCAGGAAAGACTAAGACCGATTCTTATGACCTCAAGCGCGATGGTGGCAGGCATGATACCAATGGCACTGGCACTAAGTGAAGGCGGGCAAACAAGCGCCCCCTTAGGACGTGCAGTTATCGGTGGTCTTGTTATGTCCACACTTGCCGCCCTTACAATCTTGCCGCTCGTTTTTGCAGTTGTACAAAAGAACAGCTCAGTTGTATCACCTTCAGTACATCCCGACGATCGCGGAGACTAGGCAAAATGAAACTTGCAAGATCTATCCAGTTAGTTTCCACATTCTCAACGGCATTGATTTTCTTGTGCACATTAAGCTCATGCAGCAAAAAAGCAGAGCCTGAGGTCACGGAAAACAGTGAAATTTATTTGCCGGTAACCAGAGTGAAAAAGGCCGTCCTTGAAAGAGTCGATCAGTATCCAGGGGAAATTCGAGCTTACCAGGATGTGGCTGTTTACCCCAAAGTATCGGGGTTTATTAAATGGATAGGTGTTGACCGGGGCTCAAAGGTAAAAGCAGGCGAAGTTATGGTCAGGCTTTTTGCGCCTGAACTCGGTGATCGCACAACAGAATCATCATCTCTTGCTAAAGCAGCCCAAGTACAGGTAAAAGAAGCCGAAGCAAAACTGGCTTCTGCAAAAGCTACTTTGCTTGAAGCCACAGCACAACTGGACGGAGACAACGACACTTATACACGAACTAAAGAAGCATCAAAAGTGCCGGGTGTCGTAGCCCCAAACGATGTAATAGTGCTTGAACAAAAAGTGAACGCCGACCGGCAGCGGGTAAACGCCTGGAAAGAAAATGTTGAGGCGGCCGAGCAGTCGCTTAAAATCAAAAGAGAAGCACTTATAGCAGCGATTTCCGGAGCCAAGAATTTCAAAGACATAAATGACTATCTGGTTATAACTGCGCCGTTCAACGGCTGGGTCACAGACCGCAACATGCACGTGGGCAGTTTTGTCGGACCTCGCGGCGAAAGTGCATACCCGCCCATAATAAACGTGCAGCAGCTCGATCATTTGCGCATAATTACGCCGGTGCCGGAAGTTGTGGTCGGCGGAGTCAAACCCGGCGCAGAAGTTGAATTTACTGTTTCAACACACCCTGGTGAAAGATTCAAAGGCACGGTTGCAAGAATCGGTAATTATCTCGAGCAAAAAACACGAACCATGCCGGTGGAGCTCGATTATTTTCAAAGTGACTACCGCATATTACCGGGCATGTTCTGCGAAATTTACTGGCCGACCAAAAGGCACGAGGAGTCGTTGTTTGTCCCGGTTACTTGCGTAGACAATACCTCCACTCTTGAGACATTCGTAAATAAGGTCAATGAGAACAACGTTGTCGAATGGGTGAAAGTTAAACGCGGGCAGCTCATGAACAATATGGTAGAAGTATTCGGCGCTCTCAAAGAAGGCGACATTGTAGCCGTAAAAGGCGATGATTCTTTACGAGCCGGAACAAAAGTAAAGCCGGTGGAAAAAGATGAGCAGAAATAAAATGGTCAAGCATTGAAATTCGATTTATGCCAGAATGCAGTTTCAGGAGAATACAAATGAAGTACTCATGGCTTTTCTTGCTCTCAATTTCGCTATCGGCAGGTTTTGGATTAGAGTCCCTGGCAGACGGGCTTGCATACAAGGGTCATGTAATAGGTCCACATACGGACCTGACACTTACCGAAGAACAGGCAAGCCATCTCCAAAGCGGCCAGAAAACAATTGTATTGACTGCTGAACAAAAGAAACTACTCGGGAAATTACCTCAGAGTGCCGCTGTGGAGAGCTTGTATATCTTTCCCGCCGAGACTGAAATCTGCACCTGCGAGCTATCAAACGTAGCTGTGCAAGTGTCGGCAAATAAAATTGAAGTTGCAGACTCTCTTCTGGGGCGCGATCTGTCCAGAGAAGATCAAATAAGAGAAAGTTTTCTAAAAGCCGAAGAAGATAAGAGATACGCTGCCCAGCATATTCACAGAGGCTCAAAAGAGCTTTTGCTTTTTGATAAGGCAAGAAAATCTGAAAACGACAATGACCTGGAGACTGCAGTTTCTCTTTACGAACAGGCTATCGAAATCAATCCTGCGTTCAGGGATGCAAAACATAATCTCAGCTTTGCAGCCAGCAACCTCGGTATTGCAAAACTTGAAAAGGGGCAAGCTCAGGACGCAATAAGCTTCTTTGAAAAATCACTCAAATTAGCACGCGAGCTCAAAGATATTTCGCTTGTAAAAGAAGAGCAGCGCAATATAAAGAAAGCCAGACAAGAACTCAAGAAGAAAAAATGATTTCCTGCCCACCTTAAGGTCCTGGCTCACTTACTTCAAGCCCTTGACCACCTCTCCGATTGCTTCATGGGCGCCTTTCATCATCTGAGTAATCGAATCAGTGATTTGTTGGCTTGCATCTATTTGCTGCACGCTTTTGCATGATTCAAGCGAATTGCTGTCAAATAGCTCAATACCGGGCATTCCAGGAAGAATACTGCCATTTTCTTCCTGTATTTTTTTGAATATGTCGTTAAAAGAAGGACTCATAAGCTCAGAGAGATTGGCGGCGATTCCTTCGGTAATATTTGTGTCCAGAGCAACTTCATTTATCAGCTTGTCAAACATTTCAAAAATCCTCTTTGTGCGGTCTGCTTACATTGCTATTAAAGCGTTGCCTATAGACCGAAGCGGGTCTCGTTTATGGCATCCGCCGGTCACGTGCTTAAATTAACTTCAATATCGAGTAAGGGTGATATAAGCTGAACGTATGAGTATTGAGCAAATACTGAGGCCCGCACTTTCTGATAACGAGCAGCTGCTCTGGTCGGCAAAAGCTGATCTGGACGCCCGAATGAAGCGGCGCGACCAGATACTCACGTTTTTCATAATCATAGAAACACTGTCACTTGGAGTCGTGTTTTTTCTCACTTTCGGAGCAATGTCGGCCAGTCGCTCCCACCTGGTCATAGTAGCGTGGGCTATGGCTGCCGCCGCCATCGCAGCCGGAGCGATTTTATACAGAGCACTCGGCAAGATGGGAAATGAAATTTACGCGCTTACACAAAAACGAGTCTTGATAGTTTCAGCAGAAACCGGCGCTTTACTTAGATCCATGGAACTGGAAAAAATTCGGACGGCAACCATGAGGACTCGCCGCGACGGCACAATAGACATTCGATTTGATGGAGCGCCGGATCAAGGCAGTTTGTTTGTCTTCCAGTTATTGAAAGCATCTGATTACAACAGCGGACTTGAATCTCAGTTTGAGAAACACTGTGCGGTAAAAATAGCGAAGCTGGAACTGAGCAAAAAACTGAACTAAATATCAAAACTCCTGAACCTTCTCGCGCAGCTTCTCAACCGGTCCAAGCTCGTCACGCAATTTTTGATGCTCGGCTGAAATTTTTTGCGCAAGCTTTTCGTCGCCGCTTACTTTCAATAGACCCGCATATTCCTCAAGGCACTGCTTTTTGACCCGGCGGTCTACAGTCAGCATAAAGTCTTCGTTTGCTCTGTCGTAAATGTCATAGGCCTGGCTGAGTTTTTCTTTTGCCTGAGCTTGCTTTCCAAGCCGCTTCAAAGTCTGCCCCAGACGCGTAAGCGCTTCGGCCCTGTCTGTCTCAATTCCTGTTTCGGCGGCATCTTCAAAAGCTTGCTTAAAGAACTGCTCGGCAAGCGAATACTGGCGGCTTTCATAGGCACTTTCTCCCAGCCCCAGATGCAAGCCTAATCTGAAGCTGGGCTCCAGCCCTTTAAGCAAGCCGGTTCCGCCGGAACCTAAAGCAAAGCACAAAGCGCCGACAGAGCCCAGGACAAGGACACCGGCACTCACCGCACAGATTATGATAATGCGCTTCATTTGAAATTCTCCCCCCCGCAGAATAACTATACAAATGCTGCGGTGAAATTAGGGGGACTAGATCCGCGAAGCTTCTTTTGAATCAATATTCAACCCTGTCGAGTTTACTAAGGTAGCTCTTTTTCAGTTCTTTCAATCGTTTGTCAATATTTGTCCATGGCTTCAACGAGAATTTCTTTCGGAGCCGTTTGAGCAGTTTCAACTCGTTTCCGAAAGGTTCCGAAAAGTAAAGTTGCTGCTCCTGGTCGTTGTAAGCTTTAATTAGTTTCTTCGGGTAATGCGACAGGCCTTCTAAGCAGAAAAAACCAAACCGTGAACCAAGACAGAGGAATTCAAACAAGTTTTCTCCTACGACAATTTGAGATGGCCAGCTTATAGGCACAGTCATTATTACCGGAGATTTGTGGTTCGCTTTTCCATTTATCGTCAAAAAACTAAAGCATACGCCGTCTCCGCCAGTATCAGCAAACACGGCACAGTTTGCCGGGACCGGGCCCAGGCTGTATTTCGGCTTCTTACATAGCATAAGCCCAATCTCACAAAGGGCACCATTGTAATCAGGGTAGTCTGAACTTGCCGGCTCAATTTCTTCGGCAAAATTCCAGAGATGTTTGTACTTTAGTTTGGGCATGGCTTGAATTATTCCACGTCCAAATTCATTAATCAAGTTTACCTTCGATTGACTTAAGCACTAGCAGCGGTATCACTTAACGATCACCATGATAAGGGAACTTCGGAGGTTTGACTACACCGATAGTCAAAAGCAAGTTAGCATATATGCGCTGTTCACCGGTCGCAATTGTTAGCGCAACATTGGATGATTCAGCAGCGTCATAAAATTTGAATCGTTCGATTTCAGCAAGCTTCATTGGCTGCCCGAATTCTTTTTGCAGAATCGCTCGAAATTCATTCCAGATCTCCGGCTCTTTTTCAGCACCCGCCATGACAGCGGCAGATTCAACCACAACTGCAGAGAGCAGAGCTTCAAGCACCTGAGTGCAATTAACAAGACCCGGCGCCAGATTCAAATTGACAAGACTTGCCTTGGGACCGAGCTTGGTATAAGCCGGATAATTTCCATCAGCTATCAGAATTTGCGAGCCATGCCCAGCCCGTCCAAGTGCCTCAAGTATCTGGGGATGTATCAGCTTTCCTTTGAGCATTATGGAACCTCCTCGTGCTCTCACTAAAGAAGAAAAAACGAGCTTATATTACTGACAAGATTTAGTCCATCAATCAATGCCCGCCAGCCGGAAGCGCTGAGGCGGAGCCAGTCTTAGTAGCGCAGAACTTTCGATAGCTCATGGCATAAGCAAGCACGACCACAAAGCAGATTATCGGAATTACAAACGAATAACGAATTGCCAGATCCGTAGGGAGTTGCAATGTTTTTTCGAAGAGGTCAATAAGAAAGGCCTGCGAGTAAGACCCGGCAGCACCGCCGAGAATCGCCATGATTAAGCCAGCAGCACCAAGTTTTACCTCAGGTCCGAGATCGCGAAGCGCGATGCCGTAAATAGTCGGGAACATCAGCGACATACATGAAGAGACCAGCACAAGTGAAATTACACCTGCCCAGGCGGGAAGAAATATTGCTCCAAAGGTGAGCAAAATCCCGGCAAAAGCAAGCGTAGCCATCATAGAAGCCGGGTTGAACCTGGCCATTAAAGCCGTGCAAGCCATGCGGGCAATTGTAAACACCAGCATCGAAGCCATCAGGCTGTACCAGGCATCAGCCTCGCTCATGCCCGGAATCACCTTGCCATCTGAGGCAGGCGTAAAAATGGCAGCTTCGCGCGTGTACTTGATAATGAAGGTCCAGACAGCAACTTGAACAGCTACATAAAAGAATTGAGCGACTACCCCTAAAGCATAGCGCTTGTTTGCAAGCAAGCTTTTGAGCGATTGCATCAATGGTGGTCCCTGGTCCGAATCGCGGCCTTCAGGCATTTTTTTGACCATCATCGTAACGATCATAAAAAGCGTCACAAGCACCATGACGCCGTATGGAATTGCCAGCCAGAAGAGTTCGTGGGTCATCACCTGCTGGGCCGTTGCGGCATCCCAGGTTTTGCGGATGCTGGCTTCGGCCGGGTGCAAATTGCCTAATATGAGCACTTTGGCTACGAATAAGCCAAGCAGGCAGCCAACCGGATTGATGGTTTGTGCAAGGTTAAGCCGGCGCACAGCAGTTTCTTCCGGGCCCATGGCTATTACGTATGGATTGCAGCTGGTTTCCAGCATCGAAAGCCCGCTTGCCAGAACGCAAATTGCAAGCAATAGCGGTGAAAAAGTCATTGAAGAGCCGGCTGGCACAATAGCAGCAGCACCGATGCCTAGAAAAACAAGCCCGAGAATCACACCGGTTTTATAGCTGGTTTTCTTGATTAGAACAGCCGCAGGAAAGGACAGCAGCGCATATGAGGCATAGTTGACCACCTGAATAAGCGAAGACTGGCTGGTATCGATACTGAAGATCTTTTGAACTGCAGGCACAAGCGTGTCGGTCATCATATTGACCATGCCCCAGAGGCCAAAGCAGCTGGTCACAAGAATGAAAGGTATGAGATTTTCCCTCGGAACAATCCCGCTTGAATCTTGGGAGCATACTTTTGTTTCAGGAGGCACAGGAAGCCTATCGCTTAGATTTGTTGTCGAATTTGCCGGGTCAGGATTTTGGCCAAGGCCGGCTGAGTTATTGTTTAGCATACTCAAGTCTTGCATTTCTAGATTCTCTAAGCGCGTGGCATCCATAAAATACACCTGGAACTGGATAATCGAATCAGTTTAGCTATTAATTCGAAAGAATGTGGGACAAATTTGTGAAGGTCTCGTGTATCGCGCCAGTTACAAGTGGGGCTAATACGAAGCTGCTTGCCGAGGCGGCTTCTACACAAATGCTTAACGAATCAGTCCGGTATCTGTCTCTTCTTGAAAGTAGATTTAGTTCGCAGGTCTCGCTCAAGCGGACTTCCCAGACAGACCCGGATCTATAGAATGGACGAATTCGAACAACATAGCGCCCAAGCATCTGAACAAGTAGAGGAGTGCAAAGGCAGCAGGCAATTAGAGAGTGCCGGTGTCGCAGCGCTGATGAGCGAAAATTGGCAAGCAGCAAAAACAAGCAACAGTGCAGCCGGACATCTACCAGAACTCGTCATTGAAGGATCAGATAAAGAGCCCCTGAAAGACAAAACCGACTGGACAATCGCAGTCGACTTTACAAGCGACCTGTCTTTGGATGACGGTACTGTTTTGAGAGCTCAAGACGAAGCTGAGCAGTTGAAGCAAGTCCTGCAACTAAGCAAGGCGAATCCTGAGCTTTCAATTGCGGTTCAAGCGGCGCGCAATCAATCTAATCAACCACTCACCGATCATTTAAAACAAGAAGACGTAATACTGGAGCGTTTCCTGATTCACGATGGCAAGCTCAGTAATATTGAGGAAGTCGACTCCATAGACATAGCGGCAAATCAGACCGGGCTCTTAGAATATGCCACAAACGCAGCACCCTCAGAGCATATCGGGCTGATTATTCAGGCTCACGGAGCAGGCGCTGACGGACTTAGAGGCGGCACAGGTAGTGAGTCTCTGGATGAATTGTCGGAGGCGATTCAAAAAGGACTGGCAGGCAGTGGACACGAGCGGCTCGATTTGCTTGATCTAAATGCCTGTTCCATGGCTTCAGCAGCGACCATTGCAGGCCTAGGAGAAGTAACAGAGCATCTAATTGCATCTGAGTTGCGAGAACGGGTAGGAAAGAACTTCAGTGCTCAAAACCTGGAAGCAATTTTTTCTGAACTCATGCAAAATCCACAAGGAAGCCCGGAGGCAACAGCTCAAGTTTTTGTAGAGACAGCCAATCAGGGAACTACGCCTGAACTACTGCAGGGCGATAAGTTCATGCATGTGGGGGCGGATGTGCTTGCAAGCTATGATTGCAGTGAGTACAAGCAATTTGCAACGGCGCTCGATACCCTGGGTGATTCACTATCAAAAGCTGCAATCGATGGAAAGAACAGAAACGTTCTTGAAAAATTGATAGACCAGACAAGCTTGCTGCCCGGAGGCGAAAATTTTCCTGAGCGAAGAGACCTGAATGAATTCGTCCAGTCCATAAAAACTGCTGCAGCAAACGGAGAACTTAGTGATAAAGATGGAGCTCTTGCAAAGGCAGCTGAGAGTCTGATTGAAGCTCAAAATCAATTGACCGATAGTTTGAGCCTATCGAAAGCCGGAGGCTACGATAAGCTTGGCGGACTCTACATTTTCCTTCCGGTCAAGGAAGTCAGGGAAGGCAAGCTGGATGGACCGATGGGATTGAACTGGCTGGAGGCAGCAAGCAAGCGGCCGGTGACAGATCGAGAGAGGCTGACAGGAAAAATAGAGCTGGTAGTAGAAGATATTCACGGAAAGCTCTCTGAGGGTGCAAAAGAAGAGTTCAAACCGGTTGTTGACATGCTTAACAAACTAAAAGAAGCCGCAACTGACACAGAGTTCAAAAGCGCATTGCTTGAATTGAACAAAGTAGTTGTTGCTCTGAAGACAAGCATTGTTGGAAAGGAGTTGCGTGAGCTGCTCGTACATAGAGAAGACGTTCCCGGCTGCAGCAAGTGGAATGATTTCGTGCACAGCTTTGTGCCGTACTAGTGCCGTATTAGCGCCGTCTCCTCACGGCGTCCTCACAGCCTGCTTATAAACTGGAAGCATGAAGGCAAAAAGCAGCAGCAAAGGATTCAAGAAAATGGGCGGATTATTAAACAAGCAAAAGACCAGGAAGCTCGAAGATAAGCTCCAGGTCCTATTTCTGGCGTTTGCCTGCAGCTTTTGCTTATCTGCGTTAATTCCGGCAGTCGCAGGCGTTCAAGCTCCAGGCCAGCAAGCTCAGAGCCAGCAGGTAGTTGACTTGAATTCATACCTGAAACACATGGGTCATATTTTTTCGAGTTCGTGGACAGGTGCACAACCAGCAAAAAGCACAACCGCAACAGTTGAGTTCACGCTTCATGCAAATGGAGCCGTAAGTGATGCCAGAATCAGCAAATCATCAGGCTCTGATTTAATAGATAAAGAAGCTGTTGAAACAGTCAACAAAGCAAGCCTGCCGCCGCTTCCCACAGGGACTGCGCCCGAGATGGATGTGAATTTCACATTTCGCTTGAACGTATTTGAATAGCATGTTCACCGGTGAATTTCTCAGCAAATCTTTTGCGTGAGCCCACATTCCTTTTCAGCCATTTTGTTGTTTCATTGGATTTAAGTCCTGCCGATACAAAACGCAGCTTGGAGATAACCAATCGTTTTCAAGTGCTATACTGGTCATTGAACTCTTGGCATGAAAAATACGTCTAACAAGAAGAGGAATAAATTCATGAATTCAAGGGGTTTAGCCATGGACAACGAATATGCAGTGCTGAACAAGATTTTGAAAACGCTGCATATCCTTGAGAAATCTCAAAATGAGTTTCAGCGGGGTCAAGATGAGCTTCGTCAGGGTCAAGATGAGCTTCGTCAGGGTCAAGTTGAGCTTCGGCATGGTCAAGATCGGTTTGCTATGCGCCTGGACAAAGTCGAGGATGATTTGAAAGAACTAAAGTCTGATCTGTCTCAAGTTCACTATAAGTTCGGAGTTCTTTCTATAAATGTTGAAAACAATGCAACCCAAATTCAGGAGCTATCGAAAAGCATAAACCTGCTGACGGCATCTCAACTTGGGCTTCAGAAACTCGTTTTTCATATGGATGGGCGGCTGTCTGCGCTTGAAGATCGTTTTGGTGGCAATGGCAAGAAAAATTCCGACGATTGAGATGTCATTAAAGCCGCTGAGTCAATCCAAAGTCCTGGAAGTACAATCGATTTGTAGAAAAACCGTAGCATTATCAAGCATTTCAACGCCAGGAATGGTGGTTACGTAAGAATCAAATACCGAAGCAAGCCCAGAGCAAGCAGGCAGTTGACCTGAATTCATACCTAAAACACATGGGTCATATTTTTTCGAGTTCGTGGACAGGTGCACAACCAGCAAATAGTACAACAGCAACAGTTGAGTTCACACTTCATTCAAATGGAGCTGTAAGCGATGGCGGGATGCACTGAATTTCTACAACAGCTCCTACAACCGGCATATGGATAGCCTGAGATATCACAGATTTTCCTGTTGCCTTGCTGACCAGCTCCGAATAAACAATCAGCTGGGGAAGATAGCTGATGGCTTTTAGTACCCATTTATTGAAACGTCCTGGAAAAGTTTTGTGATCGATTATCGCGAAGCCTTCCGGCATTTCCAGCAGCAAGTCCACGCGGCCATTGCATCTCTGAAGTCCGAACCGGCCGGAAACACCAAACTCCGTCCATTGCACTGAATCTGGATATCGGCGTGCAATAAATGCCCGTAAATTGTCGCTCGCTTCGATAAAGAACTCCGATTCAATTGCGCTGATACTCCAGCGTTCACAAAGCCGGCTTGCCAGATCAACTCGCTGTTCCAGATCTTCACGGGCAATTTGATGATCGGCAGCAAGAAAGCGATGCATTACTTCTCCAAGCAGTTCCATGTCTAATTTTCCCTTAACTGGCAGGCGGCGTCCGATCGAGATCAGCCTCGCGCGTTGCAGATCTGAGTTCGCCAAATTTACTAATTGACTTCCACGGGTTCGGCTTGCAACGAGCCTATAGGGTAGATGTTCGATTGAAAGACTTGAGCCAGTTGAAATCAATGCTCTGTCCACTTGATGCGGCTTTACTGAAGCTTCCATTTCCTCAATCCGCAACTTCTCTACCATGACATTATGCGAACCCGAGTTCACTTTGACCTGGTGAAAACCTTCTTGTTCCGGGAATTGAAGGATTGCGTCGCCATCAAGATCAACAATCATGTCCAACCATGCACATCTCTCACTGTTTGCCCGACTGGCAAAAATGAGATAGTCCCGTGCCCTGGTCATGCCTACATAAAGCAGGCGAATGGCTTCTTCCCGTGCTCTTCTTAATGCAGCCAGCCTCTCAGGGCAGTTAGCGACCGCAGAATCCAAAAAAACGTCCTTTTTCTGCAATCCATAAGGCCAAGGCCAGCATCTGATCCATCTTCCTTTTAGTGGATCTGTCACATCTATGTTTCTGTTTTCCGATTCTACACAAATACCGAAAGGATCGCTATCATCATCAGGGTCTTTTTCAAGATCAAGCAAGATCACTAGCGGCCATTCAAGTCCTTTTGCACCGTGGTAAGTCAAAACATTTACAGCATCCGTGTCAAGAAACGGAGCTTGCTCGCCGCCAGCTCTTACTTCTCTTAGAAGAAAAGCAACAAAGCCGGCCGGGGTTGCCGCGGCCCGCCGTGCCAAGCAGAATTCCTCATATTCCCTTGCCAGCCCTCGCATGGAATCGAGATTGGCAAGACGCTGTCGACCTGCGGTCCAACCCTGAACTGTTTCAAGCACATTGGCAGCTGAAAGTGAAAGTTCAAGGCATTCCAGAGGAGTGAGATTCGAAATCCTCCTACGCGCATCGGTAATGCATTGCAATATCCTATTGCTGGAAAGCACACTTGTAATTCCACCGACAAGCCAGTCTTCAAGCCATTGCTCAGCTCTGAATTCTGAATTAGTCAAATGAATTATTTCAGCTGCGGCCAGAGTATCATGGTTGTCAACTAAGAACCTCAGGGCAGCAAATGCAAGCACACATTCGGGTGTTTCAAGCAATCCTGTTCGACGGCAAGCAACTTTAGTGCCGACAAGAGAAAGTGCACCAGCCACAGAAAGGCAGCGCTCATTTGAGCGGCAGAGTATTGCCAGATCTGAGGCCCTTATGACGCGTATTTCTCCGGAAGCCGGATCTTCGACTTTCAGTTCCCTGGATTGCAATAATTTTGCTATCGCATTTGCAAGCGCGGTCAGCGATTCACTCCAGTTTTTTCCCTCCAAGCACCAGACCCCAAGTGCGTTGCTCAACTCATTTTGCTGAACGCGTTTGCACTCTTTAATTAAAACGTTTGCCTCACTCAGGCCCATGCGCGAAAATGAGCCAATAAATACATCATTTGTGAAAGCCACTAGTTCAGGACGTGAGCGATAAGACTTGCTCAACTCCTCCAGACCCAGTTCATTTTGTAGGTTATTTGCAAGTGTTTGCAACAACAGCGAATCAGTGCCTCTAAAACCATAGATTGCTTGTTTTTCATCGCCCACCCACATTGATCTTTTAACCAGCCCGGCAAGTTTGACAAAAATTGCTAACTGAACGGGGCTTGTGTCCTGGAATTCGTCCACAAGCAAAAGCTTTATACGATCACTGATCTGCGCCTGCACGTCTTTATGGTCAAGAATTTTGAGAAGCAGATATTCCTGATCGCTAAAGTCTATCAATGCATGAATGCGTTTATAGTTTTCATATTCTGTCATAGCCACCGACGCGCACGCAAATAGACTATTAAGATAAGTCTGAATATCATTATGCAAACGTGGGTGGAATGGATGCATTGCGGCTGCAGCAATTACGTTTTCGACCGAAGCTTGGCTCGCTTTTGCTGGAGAAAGCTTAGCCAGTTGCGCCCAGTCCGACCATGTGAGTTCTCCATTCGTGATGAATGCTGAATGCTTTTCCTTTAATACACGCAAGGCAATTTTTGTTTTCTTGCTGAAGTCATGAGCTTTTTGAATTGAAATGATTGCTTTATCAATTGCATCTGCAAGCGCAGAATCAAGGTTGGCTGAAGAATGTGCATTACATGGTGGCAGAATATCTTGTATGGAACGCCATGACAATTTGGCTGAGTGCTGAAGCCCAGTTGCAGAGATTCCGTTTGCGCGTGCTAATGTTGTAAGCTCAGACACTGTCTCATACCAATCGGATAGCGTCAGCCTGAATGCAGCCTGTTCAGCCTCTTCAGATAACGATGCAATTGCAGAAGTGCTTGCTCGTGAAAAAACCAAGCTTACTCTGTTTGCCGGCAAAACACTTAAATGAGGTGACAGACCTCCTTCAAAACAAAATTCCTCGATGAGTTGCCCGCAGACTGAATTCACAGTTCCAATATAAGCCGTTTGTACCAGAAGAGCTTTCTCCAGCTCGCCAATATCCAACAGCTTGAGGCGAATCCGCTCTACTAATTCATCTGCTGCCTTGTTGGTAAAGGTTGTTGCCAGGACACTGGCAGGCTCCAGTGTCTCCGAAGGATTTGCTTCTGTTAACGCTGCAACAAGTTCAGCAGCTAAACGATAGGTTTTGCCGGAGCCAGCACTTGCTCTTATTAGAGTAGTAGGGTTGAGTACAAGCTCTCTCAATGACCAGGCTCCGCATTCTTGCCACAAAGATTCGAGAAAGTACAGAATTTGCATAATGGTTCTAGTTTGAACATTGAGCTTGAATTCTGCTCCTCTCCGTTCCTAAAATCTTGATCAACACCGGCTGCAAGAATCCGTCCGAACTTAAGCGAATTCAAAATAGACCCGTATGCTTCAAGCGCAGAAATCCAAATGCTGCTTAGCTCTGAACCTTGGACGCAGGTTTCAGGAGGAAAGGGAAGCTCTGCACTGTGCAGGAGTTGCGCTTGTCTCAACATGAAGTAACCCGCACTGGGGTACTCTGATTGGTTTTGAGACACAAGCCAGCTATATGCTGCCAGCTGTAGGCACTTTCCCTCCTCCAGCTCGCTTTTTCGATGAATCAGAGATCGGGCCCACTTTAAATCGATAATTGCGGTATGACCTTCGGTATTCAGGCAGACCAAATCGAGCGAGCCGATGAAAATGCTATCAAAGAAAGGCGCGGACTTCTGAACCTCGCAGCCAATTACCTCCATTCTCGCGTAGTTAAGCAGTTTTACCAAAGCACAGATTCCTTTGCTGATTGCCTGTTTTACTCTTTTTAGTTCAAGCAATTTTCCGGGTAAAAGCAACGGGGCTGCAATTGCCGGCGCCAGGGAGTCAAAGAGTTCTATTGTGCGAGCCTTTGCCTGCTCATCGCTCCATTTGGATTTTTCTCTAAAAAGCATCGCGACTATCTCATGGGCAAGATTGCCAACAAGACGTTCATCACCTGGAACATCCAACAAGATGCCCGGCCGTATTTTGGCGGCATATGAAACAGTCCATGCAAATGGGCAGCGCAGCAGTAAATCCATACTTGTAAAAGACTCTTGTTTTGGAGCTTTTATAGCTCCTGGTAATGTGCTCCAGTTCCGCTTTGGCACGATAGGTTCCTTGAGTTCAATACAATTCAGCTGCAATTTTCTACCGGCTGATTCTGCTTCGTGTTTGTTAGAAAGAAAGTCTCCTGAATTTAGAACTATTTTTTTTCGCACTTCGGGAGAACTCTGCTTCAGCCAGACTTGCAACTGCGGCCAAAACGGGTGTGGATGAGCAGGACGTCCACTCATCGTCAGCGGTTTTATTAGAAGCAGCTGAGTGCACGTATTCTGCAGTGCACGCATACTTGAATCGAAGTTTCTCAATTTATCCAATCCAACCGGATCCATATGTATGTTGCTTTCGGAAAGCTCGTCAATTTCATTGGCTGTCCAGAACTGTTTTGCCCCTCGCTCTTCCCCTCCAACAAAACCCCACCAGAGTACTTTTTTCGCCCGGCTCCATATTTGCCCAGGTTTATCAACTACCGCCCATGCAGCAGCTTCCGCTCCGCCGCCTGAAATTGAAACTCCGTCAGAAAAGGCATCATCAATAATGCGCTCAAGTTGAACTTTTGCAAGCAACGGCAAGCTGCATTCTGCAATAGATCTTGCAATTGCATCAGCCTGAGCTGCCGCAACTCTCAAAAGGTTATCGTCATTTTTTTCGGCTTTTATTGATTCCCATTTTGCAAGCCGACGACAAATGGCTATAACCTCATTTGCAGGAATTCCAACGAAAGGGTCAAAACGGGCTACATCGAGCCAGCGCTTGCACTCTTTGAGTTCTTCATTGATAATATCTACAATTTTTGTAGTGTCGATGTTTTGATTGATCAGAAAGTTTCGAAAGTTTTCCATTGCAAGCGCCCAGGCTTGCTTCCAGGCAGGGCCCCCTATTCCGGGTTCAATTCGGATCGCTTCGATTAAATAGTAAGACATCTTGCGGGGGACCGGGCAATCAGGTAAGCTTAGAAATTCAATTAATCTAACAGGATTAAATGGTTTCCAGAGAATTTCAAATGTCAGAGGAAGCAACTGCAGAGCACCACGAAACTTTGAAATGCGCTCGCCCCCAACCCTGGGCAAGCGCAATCTGTGGCAGCTTTCATCCAAGATGGAAGTGCCAATGCCTCTAATGATCACAAGCTCACTGTTTTGCACCATGTCAGCATAAAGCCAGGCCGCAGTGTACTCCGCGGCCTGAACCTCGTTTTCACTTTCGATAACAACAAATGATCCATCACCTTCCAAGTCATTTCTCAACCGTTGACCGAAGGAATTTTGCAGCCTTTTAAGATCTCCCTCTTGGCACAGCGGGCGAGTTTTAACGTCTTCCAGTGATACACCGTGGCGGTTTACTAATGTTTTTAGAATGCGCTTATATATGCTTGGCAGAAACCTCAATTGCGTGGTTAAACGGACAGTCGGAACAATGTTCAAGATTTTGCATTTCTGCAGCTCGTTCAAGAGTTCGACAAGCCGGTCACTTAAACCTGGAGCAATGGCACCAGTATCCAGATTCTCGATGTTTTCGAAAATACGAAGACGCTTGCTCCAAAAATTTGGATGGTCTGCCTTCCATCCGGAAGCAATCAGTTGATCTCTCTTGCTTAACAAAAACGATGCAGTTGCCCAAGCATCAGTTGCAAAGGAATCTGAATAGAAAAAATTTCCATCATCAATGGCTTTCAATCGTGCGTAGTATTGAGCTATTCTTACCGCTCTTGATACAGGAGGATGCCCGAGGCCTAATTTAAACTCAAGCATTTGCAGTAGTCCAGCCGGTCCAAGAACGTCCGCACCTAAGCTGTATTTGTCTTCGCTGATAGTGTCAGGATGCTTCATTCCATCCAGATCCCAACCAAAAACTATTGAGAAATTAACTGTCATTTCAATAGAGGATTTCGACTGTGTTAGATGCGGGATTAGTTTGAGCCCGACTCCCATTCACTTTTCAGAGATTTTGCAAGTTTGTTCATCAGGCAATAACTGTGCATTCTTTTTTGCGCAGGACTAAGTTTGAGAAATACAGCTTCCAACCTTCGCAATTTAGCCATTTCCATCTCAGAAAGAGGCGGCCGGCTGCAACGCATTAAAATCAAGGTTTCCAGATCTTCAGGGTTCATGAGTTAATTTCCTGCAAAAAAAATCACTTCTATTTCCAAACTATCAGACGACCCTGCGACATATTTGCAGTGTGTGTTCATAGCGGCAGCAATATGAAAAATTTATGTTTCCTCCTCTTGTTAAATCCTGCAAGCGGCAATCCCAGCATCCCAGCTATAAATTTTTCGTAGTTCGTCACCGCATCTGGTGAGAGGCATTCGAATTGAGTTTGCTTGCAAAAAGAAGAACCTTAAATGGACTCACTGATTCCATGACCCCTATGTGGCGAGCAATTCGGCTGGCTCAAACTGAAATGGCATCGTGAACAGGATAATCTTGTGCGGTTTCAGTGCCCTATGTGGCGGGCTTTTCGGCTGGATCGCGGGAGCAAATCTTGCAATTCAAAATGCAAAAGAAGTTTCAGTGCCCTATGTGGCGGGCTTTTCGGCTGGATCCCAAGGTCGCATTTTATGCCCTTAAGCATCAAGTGCGTTTCAGTGCCCTATGTGGCGGGCTTTTCGGCTGGATCATACAGTCTTAGAACGCCCCCGCGGGGGGCATTGGGTTTCAGTGCCCTATGTGGCGGGCTTTTCGGCTGGATCGGGGGTATCGCCCGTGGTTTTAAGACCATAGGATCAGTTTCAGTGCCCTATGTGGCGGGCTTTTCGGCTGGATCGAAGAGGCGAAAGCGGCCGGGAAGATGGTTTCATTCGTTTCAGTGCCCTATGTGGCGGGCTTTTCGGCTGGATCACTACCAGTTACCCGAAACTAATCGACTTTACGTCAAAGTTTCAGTGCCCTATGTGGCGGGCTTTTCGGCTGGATCTTGAAACCTCGAATCCCGGCGCCATGGGGGCGCAAGTTTCAGTGCCCTATGTGGCGGGCTTTTCGGCTGGATCGGCGAAACTAGCCCGGGATATTGACAAAATCTCAAGTTTCAGTGCCCTATGTGGCGGGCTTTTCGGCTGGATCCACGAGCGCCGTCACAGACGCTAGCTAATGATTTGAGTTTCAGTGCCCTATGTGGCGGGCTTTTCGGCTGGATCGGGCTGATGAATTAGGATGATGGCAATCTCAACAGTCGTTTCAGTGCCCTATGTGGCGGGCTTTTCGGCTGGATCCAGCGACTTCAGCCCTGTAATCTTGCCAAGCTGCGAGTTTCAGTGCCCTATGTGGCGGGCTTTTCGGCTGGATCCTCCAGGCCGGACCCATTTTCAAAGCTGAGAAGAAGTTTCAGTGCCCTATGTGGCGGGCTTTTCGGCTGGATCGACGATCACAACGTCCGATACAACGTGTTTAATGCAAGTTTCAGTGCCCTATGTGGCGGGCTTTTCGGCTGGATCACGTAATCGAGAATCGTTTTGCCTTTACTGCCCTGGTGTTTCAGTGCCCTATGTGGCGGGCTTTTCGGCTGGATCGCAAGGTAGTAAGCATGGTTGCTTACACGCGTGGACAGTTTCAGTGCCCTATGTGGCGGGCTTTTCGGCTGGATCGCGCGAGCGCTTGCGCATTCGTAAGAAGAAAGCCGAGTTTCAGTGCCCTATGTGGCGGGCTTTTCGGCTGGATCACCGGACGATTTACTGTTTGCTCTTTAAAGCGCACTGTTTCAGTGCCCTATGTGGCGGGCTTTTCGGCTGGATCATTTGGCTTTTAACTTGCTTGTTTGCATTTATTTGGTTTCAGTGCCCTATGTGGCGGGCTTTTCGGCTGGATCTCTCAGCTCTTCGTGTGATAGAAGCTGCAAGATTGGTTTCAGTGCCCTATGTGGCGGGCTTTTCGGCTGGATCTACTCTGTTCCACAGAGGAAGACGCGCACAAGACCGGTTTCAGTGCCCTATGTGGCGGGCTTTTCGGCTGGATCCACAATATTCTGGATAACGCCACGTTCACTAAAGAGTTTCAGTGCCCTATGTGGCGGGCTTTTCGGCTGGATCGGACTTCGTTCAAGGATTCGACCTGTCACTGTGGTCGTTTCAGTGCCCTATGTGGCGGGCTTTTCGGCTGGATCGAAATATCTGGTCGTACTGCCGAACGGGCACGTTTTCGTTTCAGTGCCCTATGTGGCGGGCTTTTCGGCTGGATCTCGGCGGTCTGTTTTGGTATGACGCCAGCACAGTTGGTTTCAGTGCCCTATGTGGCGGGCTTTTCGGCTGGATCGTCGAACCAGTCCTGATTATCGCAATCGTTTCTTCACGTTTCAGTGCCCTATGTGGCGGGCTTTTCGGCTGGATCGATAATTTTAATTTCAATTTCAGTCTGCGGGCCATTGTTTCAGTGCCCTATGTGGCGGGCTTTTCGGCTGGATCAGAGAGGCGCGGATGCTCCCTGGTCGTTCTAAAGGAGTTTCAGTGCCCTATGTGGCGGGCTTTTCGGCTGGATCAACTTCTAACCAATAAGAGCCAGGCGATTCACTTTTGTTTCAGTGCCCTATGTGGCGGGCTTTTCGGCTGGATCATCTGGTACAAAGCAGCTTATGATCGCGGACAATGAAAAAAGAACTGGCGGTCAATTGATTTTGAGCTATTGCCT
>CAZTQO010000005.1:0-25695 GCA_964615655.1 uncultured Candidatus Obscuribacterales bacterium
TTGTTCGGCAAGAAATCGTTGCTCATTGCCAGCTGAATTTCATTGCTCCTAACAACTGGCAAGTGGTTCTCTATTCAGAACAGCTTTCAACAAGAATCCGTTTTGCCCCTCAGCTGCTACTTCAGTTCGCTCAAGCTCCTCAAGGTCATCCAAAATCTCAGGCTTGTCCAGAATTACCTATCAGCCCTCTTTCTCAATCTCTTTTGCCTTTCTCCGGTATTGCAGCGCTTCATTCATTCTATCTTGCGCCTCCAGAATATCGGCCATCATTTCATGAGCCGACGCCAGGTAATAAGCCGGGCAATATTCAAGCAAAGAAAGAATTTCAAGAAACTTAGTGCAAGCCTCTTCGGCTTCCTTAACGCGCTCCAGTTTGTACAGACCCCAGGCAAGAAGGTTCCAGGGGTCGCTCTGGCTTATTTCCGCGTGCAAATAAAGCTTTTCATCAATTTGCAAAATCTGTTTGCAGAGTTTTACAAGTTCATCAAAACGCTCCAGCGATTGCAGGCAACGAGCCTGGCTAACCAGATTGTCTCTCAATCCCTGATCATGAGCCCCAAGTTTATTTCTAACGATACTTGAGGCTGCCAGGTAATGATTCAGTGATTTTTCGTAATTAGAGATCATAAAGTACAAATGGCCGGCGTGTGATTCGATATCAGCAGCTTCAAGACTCAAATCACCCCTCAAACTGCGGGCTTTAAAGCGGCTGTCATGAACAAGTTCATCAGCCTCGTCCTCTTTACCCTGATAGGCCAGAGCTTCTGCCAGATAAACTCTTGTTTTGCAGCATTCTATGTCTTCTGAGCCCAGAAGCTTGAGCTTCATTTTAAGAGTTTCCCTGAAGTATTTTTCGGCCTCAGCAAAGGACTTTTGAGATAGTGCTGTTGTTCCTATGTCCTCCAGGCAATATGCAATATCAAGCGAGTTTTCCCCGCAGTATTTTTTAAGCAGAGCTAATTCCCGTTTCTTTGTTTCAATTGCTTTTGCAAGTTCATCCACAGAAATATAAAAACGATAGAGCTCGGCAACCAATCTGATGAGTTTGCGGCTGTCCTGACCATAAACTTCTTCAATATCGCTTATTTTTTTCAGAAGCGCGTCTTCCGATGCATATTTGCGCGGGCGCGGACTTTCTGAATTTTTTTGTTGGTCTGTTTTCAGTTCGACGGTCTGATCAATAGCCAGAGTATCGCCGCCTGAACCGGCAGGCAGCCTGTCTTTGAATTGCCTCACTCTATATATCTGGCTGAGTTCTTGCCTGAGCTCGTTTACATGACTGTAACGGCAAACCCTTTCTTTTTCCATGCACTGAAGCACGATTCTCTCGAGCTCTTCCGGAATTGCAATATCAGGTGATACTTCTGCAAAGGAAAGAGCGGCTTCATTTACATGCTGCATAATTACCTGAAACAGCGTTTCTCCGACAAAGGGCAATTTGCCGGTCAGAGTTTCGTACATAACACATCCCATGGCATAAATATCCGAGCGAGCATCAAGTGCCTGCCCCATGCACTGTTCCGGGCTCATATACATGGGAGAACCGAAGATTTGACCTGTCAGAGTTAGTTTCTCAAGCGGTCTGCCGGTGCCGGGCAAAAGCTTGGCGATTCCGAAATCAACAAGTTTCACTTCAAACTCATCGCTGCTTTTTGCAAGCAAAACGATATTGCCTGGCTTTAAATCCCTGTGCAAAACCTTTTTCTCGTGAGCATGAGCAAGAGCATCGCATACTTGCAAAAAAATCGGCAAGGCCTCTTCATAATGCAAATATTTACGGGCTTTCAAAAACTCATCCAGCGACTTTCCGGGCAAGTATTCCATCACCAGGTATGGAAGTTCGTCTTCGGTGCTGCCGAAATCATATACTTCAATAATATTCGGGTGTTTCAATAAGGCCGCGGCTTCTGCTTCCAGACCGAAGCGTTTCATTGCAACCGGGTCGTCCACGTGCTGCCTTCTCACCAGCTTAACTGCACAGTCGCGCTTCAATCCTGTGTGCTGAGCCTTATAAACCGCACCCATGCCGCCTTCGCCAATCAGCTCGGTGATCAGATACTTGCGGTCGATGATTCGTCCGATCAGGCCGTGTCCGTCTTTTTTTCGCACTTCAATTCCTCAATGAAGCTCCGAATCAGTCTCGACTTTCAAAAGCCATCAGTTCTCTCGACTTTCAAAAGCAATCAACTCTCTTGATTTCTGCCTTGCATCTCCGGCTTTTTCCAGCTGTCCGGATTCTTTATAGATTTTGACAAGCGTATCATATACCTGGGCCAGGCGCGACGGGGTCGCATATCCCAATCCTTCCAAAATTTCCAGACTCTTAAAACAAGCCTGCTCGGCTCCGGCAAATTCTTTTAGAGCCCTCAAACTCCATGAAAGCTGAGACCATGGATGTTCAAAGACAATGTCCGTGAATTCCGGATTTAGATCATTAATAGCAATTACCTTATAGCAAAGATCAACTGCTTCCTGATAATTTGCAAGAAAGTGCTTGCATCTTGCCATATCCATATAACAATCAGCCAGCTTGATATGCTCAGCCCCTAACAAATCCGATACTATTAAAGCTGCCGATTCGAAGTGATCAAATGCTTTATAAAGATTATCCAGATCATAGTAAAAGTTGCCAATCATTATTTCTATATTTGCAGCATCAAGACTCAGGTTACCCCTTGATCTGTAAACAGCAAGCAACGACTCTTCAACAAGAATTTCAGCGTCATTTATTCGTTCCTGGCTCACAAGCGCATTTGCCAGATCAATCCTTGTTTTACATGTATCGGGATCATCAGGACCGAGTACTTTCACCTTGATAGAAAGCGCTTCTCTAAAGGAGTACTCGGACATTTGGGGCGAAGCAAGCAGCCGCCGCAAAGCACCCAGTTCATCCAGGCAATATGCAGCATCGAGACTTTCCTCTCCATATTCATAGTTGATCAGTTCAAGCTGCCTGTGTTTCAGTTCTGCTGCCTTTGCATAAAGGCCGGCATCCTTATACAAGCGATAGAGGTCGGCAATCGGTCCCATGATATACCGGCAGTTCTGACCATAGCGGTCTTCAAGCATCCTTATTTCTTTCCAGAGAGTTTCTTCCACGGCCTTGCGGTTACTGAGCTCAATTTGCTCTCTCTGTATAATTACGGTCTCGCCATCTTCAAGCGAAGTTTCTTCCGGGTTGAAATCCATAGGAGGAAGCTGAGCCGACTGAAAACGCCCCCGACTCAGCGACTTGCTCAAACGACGCTTCAGTTCTTTTACAGTTTCAAATCTAAGAGCCCGTTCTTTGGAAAGACACTTCATAATAACGGCTTCGAGTTCTTCCGGAATCGCTATATCAGGGGCAACCTGACTGAAAGGCGGCGGCAAGTCATTTACCTGGCGCATAACCACCTGAAACAACGAGTCGCCATTGCATGGTAGACGACCACAGAGGGTTTCATAAAAAACACAACCAAGTGAATAAATATCCGATCTCAGGTCAAGAGCCTGCCCCATGCACTGCTCAGGACTCATATAAAGAGGGCTACCGCATATTTCGCCTGTGATTGAGAGTTTCTCCACACTTCGCCCTGTGCCCGGCAGCAGCTTCGCCACTCCAAAATCAAGAAGCTTAACTATGAAAGTCCGGTCTTCAAGTTCGTGCAGCATGATATTGTCCGGCTTCAGATCCCTGTGCAGCACATTTTTTTCATGAGCGTGAGCAAGAGCATCACAGATCTGAATAAAAATAGGAATAGCTTGCTCAAAATGCAAAAATCTGTGCCTTTCAAGCACATCATCCAGCGATTCGCCTGCCAGATACTCCATAACTATATAAGGCAGGTTATCCTGGGTGACACCATAGTCATAAATCTCGATTATGTTGGGATGCTGCAGCATGCTGGCAGCTTCGGCTTCTAACTGAAAGCGCTTCAGTGCAACAGGGTCGGCAGCGTGTCGCCGCTTTATAATCTTTATTGCACAATCACGTTTCAGGCTCAAATGCCTGACCTTATACACAGTGCCCATGCCTCCTTCGCCAAGCAACTCAATGATCTTATATTTGCGATCTACAACAGTTCCGATCAGTTCGCGGTTGTCATGGCGGCCCATGGGCATCTCCTGTTCAGCTCAAGAAATATCATATCAAAGCATGCTCAGTGCTTGAATTGCGCGCTTGAATTTGCGTGCTTGAATTTGCGTGCTTGAATTGCGTGCTTGAATTGCGGGGAGTCTTGCTCAGTCTTTTGCAGGCTCGGTTTCTTTTAAAATCGCCGCAAGCCGTTCTTCAAGCTCGAGAGCCGACTTCATACGGCGGGATAGCTCGGGTTCCGTAGCGTAAGCCACAAGCTCATCTAATTCAAGCGACACAGACTCATTTCTCAAAAGCGGATGAGAAGAAGAGATTGCTTCAGGTTCTTCGCCTGTAAGCAAGAAGTACAAGCTGGCAGCAAGCGCATAAATGTCACTCTGTTCGCAGGCCCTTCCCCTGAACTGTTCGGGAGGCAAGTAAGCATGTTTTCCTACGATTGTCCTGGTTGACTCTTCCTCGAGCTGTTGAGCTACATTGAAGTCGATTAACTTGAGTGTGCCGTCTTCGGCCAGAATCAAATTCTCAGGTGTAAAGTCGCGGTGTATCAGAGCGGGCGTCAGTCCGTGCAAGTATTTCAAAATTCTCGCCATCTGAACTGCCAGCTCCAGAACCTGTTTTTCAGCCAGGGCTCCCTGCTCCTCTACCAGAGCCTTGAGACTGCGGCCATTAACATGTTCCAGCACCAGGTAAGAACGATGGTCCTCGACAAAAAGGTCGTAATAGCGAACAAGGTTATTATGGCTGCAGTTTTTCATAAGCTCAAATTCTTTTTTTATATGTTCAAGCGATCGGAGGCTCAACTCAGCACCTGCGTGTGATGGCAAAATGAATTCTTTAAGAACCACTGTATCGGCTGTATGGGCTCTATCGGCTGTATCGAAAGTATTGGCAGTATCGGCTGTATCGGCAGATTCAAGAGCCGCCGGCTCAGCTGCTTGTAAACCATATCCATGATTCAGACGGGCGATATAAACATTTGCCTGCCCACCGGCACCCAGAAATGACTTTATTTCGAACTTTCCGTTAGCAAGCTGTCGGCCCGGCTCAAGTGCGCCGTCAAAGCGTCTGGCTGAAGTATCTTTACTAAAGCTGTCAAGCCAGAGCTTTGTGTATGAGAGCGTATCTGTAGGATTCAGTTTCTCTGCCAGCTCCGGATCAAGCCTTTCGGCCGGCAGGTAATTTTTCAAAACACTGAGAAGTTCAGGTCGTGAAGCGCTGTCGCTGAAACAGGCAGGATCAAGCTGCAAGAAATAGCAATCTCGATGTTTTTTGACCATAAAGGGTGCAAGCAAAGCAAGCATTTTTACATGGGCTGAATCAGGCAGCCGGCTTGAAATCTTGAATTCGATTTTTTGCTCCGGGCTCTTGCTCTTATTCTTAGCTGCAACAGGTCTTACATATTCAATAGCTTCCCATGGCAATGCCTTTCCTTTCAAATAGTTTCCAAAGTCGAGCCAGACTATACTGATACCTTCAGGCGTGAACAATAGCTTAAGAAGTCGCTTGCGCAGGTTCAAAGACATCAGAGCCACAGGAACTGTCACAAGGCAAACTGCCAGGTAAAGGAATCTACTTGCTCCGAGTTTAAGCAGGGCAAGAGCCGCTATGAAAGCAAGAATCAGAAAAACTGCTTTTTCGCATCGTTTCAAAACGAATGCATTTTTATTATGGAAACGCTTCAAAGGCTGGTAGTCTATTACGAGATTCTGCCTGTTCCAAGCAGCATCACACAGCAAAGCTTCCTCGGTTTTGTTCAGAGCACTGTCAGCTTCTTTGAGATCGACCATACTGGCTCCGCAGAATTGCGAAAGCCTGTTTAAGAACTCTGCTGCTTTAAATTCACCGGCCTGCTCATCCAGCTCAAGCTGCTTGCCGGAGAGACTGAGAGTGCCAGGCGATTCGAATAGATCCTGAAACAAGATTCCCTCATAAAAACTCAGGCTTTGCTTTTTCAATTGCAGTCTGAGTAAAACAGTCTGACCCTGTTTCTGGTTTTGATTTTCATCCTCAGACCTGTATCTTGCAACTGATTCGAGCTTATTCCAGGGCAGAAAGAGCCTGTCCTGCCCAAAATTGTCATTGCGCAAAATCTCAATGCCATCGGCATTGACGCTGGCTTTGTAGCTGGCATTGAGCCTTTGTATTGCCGTAAGCGCAAAAATAATGAAAACCCAGATCAAAAAAGTTGCAAGGGCAAGCGTGCCGAAAACAAACTGAAAACCAATCAGAAATATTGCTATCAGTGAGAAAAGCTTCTTAGACTGGTTTTTTAAGAAATCAGAGATTGCCTCCTGAGCTTTCTTGAGATAACGAATATCTATGCTCTGCTCTGCCTTAGTTCGTGCCGCAGTTTGCGCCGAATCCTGTGCTGCAGTTTGCGCTAAATCTTGCGCCGAATCTTGCTCATCCTGCACAAGCTCGTCCGGCACAAGCTCGTCCTGCAAAAGCGACTCCCGTGGCAGCGCTGGCGCTGTTTCAAGCGCTGTTTCAAGCTCATTTTCAAGCTCATTTGCAGCTGAAAAGTTCTTGTCAAAACTCATTTGCGACTCTTTCCTTTTCCTCCAGGACAATAATCGTTTGCGGCTCATTTTCTGATAGCTCGGTATTTTTTGACAGCTCGGTATTTTTTGACAGCTCGGCATTTTTTGATAGCTCGGCATTTTTTGATGGCTCGCCATTTTTTGATGGCTCGCCATTTTCTGTTCCGGCACCAAGCGCTGCCAGGAAGTCGGCCGCGGATCTGATTCGCTTTTGCGGATCAAGCTCTGTGCAAGCTGCCACCAGGCTGTCCATTTTGTGCGAAACCGCTTGCGAAACTTCTTTCGGGGAAGAAGCGGAAAGTGCCTCCGGATCAAGACCGGTAAGCAAGAAATGCATGGTGCCGCCAAGACTGTAGATGTCGCTTGCAGGCACGGCTTTGCCTCTGAACTGTTCAGGCGATATATAAAACTGCTTGCCTACAATGGTTCCAGTTGCTGACCCCAGAAACTGATTGGCAGCACCAAAATCAATGAGCACCACCTGCCCCGAGGGAGTAAGCATTAAATTATCCGGAGTCAGATCCCTGTGTATCACAGGTGGGTCCTGCTCATGCAGATAGTTCAGAATTTCGGCAATTTGCTGCGCCCATTTGCATGTTCTATCTTCGCTCTGCGGGCCGTGACGTCTTACATACTCGCGAAGTGTTATACCTGGAATATATTCAAGCAAAAGATAATCCCTGTCATTCTCCTGAAAATGATCCAGAACCTTTGCAATTTGTGGATGATTCAAATTCATTAACATCTTAGCTTCGCGTTCAAACATTTCCCTGGCTTTCTGCCGATTTTGAACACTTGTACCGGCAGGTACAACCGATTCCTTAATCACGACCATCTTGTTGGCTTTTTCTGCCAGATATACTGCGGAGAGTCCTCCTGATGAAATATGCATTATTACTTTCAGGCTGCCGTTTTGAAGCTCAGAATCAGGAGAAAGCGCTACAAAATTGGTGGCGGCAAAATGAGATTTCATCTCTTCGTCCCAGATCTGGGTAAAACTGGGATTTTTGAGCTTGCTCAAAAACTCATGCCTGTAAGCAAGTAAGTCTGGGGATCGCAACGCCTGTGGAGCATTTGTGTCCAGAGCCTCCATCAACTGCTCGCAATCCTTTGGATTGAGCTTGCTTGTGTTTAGAAAAGCCCGCCCCCCGGAGCCGAAAAAAATCTGGATACAGCCAGAGCCAGAGTCAGAATCGGAATCAGCAATTACAACGCTCTTTCCCTTGGCCTTATCTTTACCCGAGCTATAGTTGATTGCACTGATGTCCTGCCAGGGTCGAGTTCTTTTCCATTCGAGATCTGCAAGCATGCCTGAAGGAAAGGTGATTCCTTCCCCACTCACTGTAAGCTTGCGTTCTCTCAATCTGAGTCCAAGCAAAAAACTCAAACCCGCCAGACAAAGCAAAATAGATAGCACAAGAGTAAGATTCGCCTGTTTTATATACTGCGCCCTGTTTACTGATTCGTTCAGTTCTTCTGTCCAGGCTGAAAAAATTCTCGTTGCAGTTTCGTATGAGCTACGCCTTACTACTTCCTGGGGATAATAATGCAGATCTGGATTCGGTGGAAGAATCGAGACAGGAACCCCAGGACTTATATAAGGTTGCGGATGCTCGACAACGAGCTTTTGATTT
Organism: uncultured Candidatus Obscuribacterales bacterium; assembly: GCA_964615655.1. Lineage (GTDB taxonomy): Bacteria > Cyanobacteriota > Vampirovibrionia > Obscuribacterales > Obscuribacteraceae > JAIEPM01. The sequence goes on from CAZTQO010000005.1 coordinate 8,250, forward strand.
AGCCAGAATCGAAGTTTATAAATCGCCTGATTAAAAGAATCGAGAGCGCCGGTTTCGACCCGAATGCTCTGAACCCGGTTGAACTCGGGAGGGCTGACCATGTTTTGTGTGTTGGTAAATCTAATGAAATCCGGAAAGCAAAGATAAAGAAGCAGACCCGTAAAGAGTATGAAAGCTGCAAACGCAGAGTTTGCAGCCCATGCAGGCATACAACGATAATTGACTATCGTCTTTTTCCTGGCATAGTATGGATTTCTGCTTGCGTCTTGTTCAGCCATTTAAGATCCAATGAACCAAGTCACGATATTAAATTCAGGCAGGATTGAATTCAACAGGAAAAACCCTGTTAGAGTTTGGGGCTAGAGTTCATCTATTGAACTAAAAAGGGGCATTTTTCTATCAGCATTTTGAGCAAAATTTCAGTCCAAGAAGGAAGTACCATTGCAAATCCTACGAATGATATGCCAATAGAGAAACAGGCAAAAACATACTTGTGTTTGTTAAAAGCTCTCCAAACGCCGAGAAATAAAAGGACGCCACCCCAAACGATAAAACCGGCTTGCAAGCTGTTTGCAAGGATGCTGCCCCAAGTTTCAAGATACAGACCACCTGCAGGATCAAAACTGTGCCAGCTACCATCAAGGGGCAAAAGCAAAGCCGCATCGAAATGCCCCTGCCTGCTGGCGAAGCCATAGGCAAAAAAACCAGCAGCAACAATTGCTGTAACCCAGACTCTAAGAAGGTAATCCTGCGGCCTTACTTCGTGCTTGAATGCCAGTTTCAGAGACTCGGTTGCTTTTTGCTGCTCGGGATCAGGAATGATCTTGCCTCTGCCCCTTCGCATCGTAATAACAGGCCCCATAAGCTGCCATTTCGAGCTTACTTCTTTGTGAGTTCAGATGCAATAGTTTATAGAAGCATGAGCATGAACTCACAGCTTTTGCCTGAGTGAACACAATGCCTGATTAAACGCCTGCGCTGATTAAACGCCTGCGCTGATTAAACGCCTGCGCTGATTAAACGACAGATTAAACTGTAAGAAGCAGCCTGCTCTTCTGATTCGTTTCTTCGAGCTGTTTCAAGAGCTCTTTATAGGTCGAGCTTTCTTCGTTTGCCCCAGGCTCAACAATATCGATACACCATCTCAGATACTGCAGAGCTTTTTCCATTTTGTCGCAACCTGCATGCAAATCGGCAAGTACCCAGTTCAACTCACCTAGTGTTTCTTCATCATCTTTTGCATGCAAAAGTGTCATACTTCGGGCCTTTTCGGCTGCTTTAATCGCCAGGTCGAATCTCCGGTAGGCACCGAAGAATCCGGTCAATTCCTGGGCACACTCAAGCTCGTCGTAATAATCCTTTTGTTTGCACCCCGGCTTCGATAGCCATTCGTGAATAAACGGGTCTTCCTGAACTTCCTTTGCGAGATCCGGATATTTTTCAAGCCTGGCCAATTTTTGCATTATCTGTGCTGCAACTTTCGACTGTTGTTTCTTCTGCCTGTGATCATTAGCGGCTCTGGACTTCTCCGGTTTTTGCCCATATTGCTGGGGCAGATTCCCGACTGCAACTTTACCCATGGCATGGACCATATTGTCTATAAAATCAATGACCGCGTCCTTATCGACCCGGGTTTTCAGAACTTCGTCCGGATTTAAACCCACGCAGGACTCTGCTTCGGAAGGCCCGGCGCATTCGCTGTCTTGAGCTTCAGCCAAATTCTTGCTTTCGTCTGCCATTTCTTTTCTCCCGGAAGCTACCGCTTGCTTTTATTCCCGCTAGGGAGGCATTTTTAACCTTCGAAAATAGTATGTTGACCCCTCATCAAACTGGGCATAGCGATCTTTATGATGGGATTTCTTCAGGGAGAAGTCATGAGCGCAGTAACAGTCAGTAGTTTGCAGGAGCTTGTTGAAAGGGCGATGAGCCTCAATGCCAGCGACATACACCTTCACACGGGATACGCGCCTACCATGCGTTTATCCGGAAACATAATGCCCATGAGCGAGGAAATATTGACCGATGCGGATCTGCGACCGCAACTGCTCAAGTTCCTGACCGACAAAGAGAAACAAACTCTGAACGAGCGAATGGATGTAGATTTTGTTTATGAAGTGCCGAAAATCGCCAGGCTCCGAGGCAGCATGTTTTACGGTCATCTCGGAATCAATGCCAGTTTTCGGCTCCTGCCACCGGCGCCAATGTCGCTGGAGTCGCTGGGGGTACCACCCCAGGTGGAAAAATTCATCGAATACCATCACGGGCTTGTATTGATTACAGGACCGGCAGGTTGCGGTAAAAGCACAACCCTGAATGCTCTTGTCGATATGGCCAACGAAAAATACACAGGTAAGCATGTGCTTTCCCTGGAAGACCCGATTGAGTTTGTCCATCCGCACAAAAAATGCCTGATTAACCAGCGCCAGGTAATCAGGCACACGACAAGTTACGAGCGGGCGATGCGTGCCGCACTCAGAGAAAGCCCTGACATAATCGTTATTGGTGAAATGCGTGACGCTGAAACCATAAGCCTTGCCCTGACAGCGGCCGAAACCGGTCACCTTGTGATGGCATCCATGCACACCACGGATTCAATAAAGTCAATCACGCGTATTGTGGACAGTTTCCATCCGGATAAACAGCCTCAGATAAGAACCATGTTGTCTGAGTCTCTGCAAGCCGTTTTCAGCCAGTTACTGCTTCCATGTACGGACGGAAAATCTCGAGCCCTTGCCTACGAGCTTTTATTTATAAACGCAGCTGTCGGCAATATGATCAGGGAAAAGAAGACTTTCCAGATACCGTCGATTCTACAAACCGGACGTGCACAGGGCATGATGAGTCTTTCACAGAGCGTCGGAGACCTTGTGCGTTCAGGAAAGGTTGCAAGAGAAGTCGCGAAACTTTATGCAGACGAACAGTATTTGATGTAACAGACAAGAATAGAGGACAGTCCAATGGCAAAAATCGATGCACTTTTTAAGCATCTCAGAGATCAGGAAGGTTCCGACCTTTTCATTGTAGTCGGGGAGCCGCCGAAAATGAGGATTCATGGAACAATCATCACGGTTCAGGGCGCTCCTAACCTGACCATGGATATGGTCAACACTCTTCTTATTGAAATTTTGAACGAAGAGCAGAAGAAGCTTTTCGCCGAGGACCGCGACCTTGACTTTGCTCATGCCCTTGAAGGTATAGGCCGTTTCCGTTGCAATTATTTCTATCAGAACGAAGGGCCGGCAGCCTGTTTTCGTATAATTCCCGAAAGAATCAAAGCACTTTCTGAACTAAATCTGCCGCCTGTTATAAGCACATTTGCTGATTACGGACGAGGTTTGATTCTAGTTACAGGACCGACAGGAAGCGGTAAATCAACCACTCTTGCCGGAATCATCAACGAAATCAACCTAAAATATGCAAAGCACATAGTAACAATCGAAGACCCGCTCGAATTCGTTCATAAGCCTCAGAAATCTATGATCACTCACCGTGAAGTCGGTACTCATTGTGAAACCTTCGAATCGGCACTTCGCGCTTCGGTCCGCGAAGATCCGGACGTAATACTTGTGGGTGAAATGCGGGACCTTGAGACCATACGCCTAGCACTGACTGCTGCCGAAATGGGCTTCCTTGTATTCGGCACCTTGCACACAAACTCAGCTTCCAAAACCGTTGACAGAATTGTAGACGTGTTTCCGGCGGCACAGCAACCCGCTGTTCGTACTATGCTTTCAGGTTCACTAGTAGCCATCTGCTCGCAGCTGCTTGTAAAAGGAGCCGACGGCAAAAGCCGCTGCTGCGCCAACGAAATTTTGATTTCGAGCGCAGGTCTGGGCAATGCCATCAGAGAAGGAAACATGAATATGATTAAGACCCATATTCAATCGGGCGGCAGCCAGGGCATGATCTTGATGGACTCTTCACTTGAAAAGCTTGTGCAATCGGGGAAAGCCGATCCAGAAGACGTTTATATGAAAGCAACGGACAAGCAGCGCTTTCAACGTTATGCTAACAAAGCTGCGGTGCACTGATAGCAAGGAAGTTCATCTATTTGAAATCTTATATTTGTCCATCATTTGGACCATCATCCGGTTCTAGCGTGTCAATAACCCAATCGGGATTTCCAAGCCCTTTTATTCTTGCCTCAATTTCGTCGGCCTTTCGGTCCTCACCGGCGCTGCGGTAAGCTTGCACCGCTTTACTCAGAGCCTTGAGCTTGCGCTGGTCAATATCCAGGATTTTGAGAGCGGCAAATTCTTTTGTTTTGCCCTCAGTAGTCTTGGCCTTAAAATTAATTCTTTCCTTCAGCCCAGTGTCGGAGCTGACAGCTGCAACTGGCTTGAATTCTTCGTCTTGCGCATCAGCTGCACGCAAAGCATACTCTGCCGAGCTGATATAGATTTGCTTTTGCTTTTTCTCATCCCTGTCTTTTGCAGGCAGATTGCTCATGCTTTCGCCCGCTTCCTTTTCCAAGCATGCACGACTGTAGTAATAAGCGGAAGCAGAAAATGTTGAAATAAGTAATTCTCTGTCAGCCTGATCCGCCTTCTGAAAATGAGAGAGCGCAATCAGGGGATCGCTTTCAGTTTTTGCAAGCAATAGATTGGAAAACGCACCGGCAGCTCCATGCTTTGCAGAGAGCAGCAAAAGTGGACCTCTGTCATATGATGAGAGTCCAGTATAATCAACAGATGAAATTCGCTCGTAGGATGATTTGAGCTGTGGCACCGAATCTAATGCATCAGCAGCCGCCTCGAGTTTCTGAGCTTCGCTCTGTCTGGATAACGCCTTCAATGCATCAGCTTTATATCGGTAAAATCGAGAATAAAAAGGGTAGGTTTCAACGGCACTTTTTGAAGCCTCAAGCATAGCCTGCCTGTCAGCGGTGCGGTTTGCAAGCTCACAATATTTTTCAAATTCCGGCAAATCGACATAAGTGTTCGACCAGTCTGTCGATGGAAGCGAGGTGGCTACAAACGGATAAGGTCTCTTTCTTCTAAGTTCGATATTGGACTTATAATATCTAAGAGCCTCAGAAAAATCCCCCTCGAGTTCTTTTGTCCTCGACAACAATCTCAGAGCCTGGCATTTCGAAGTAAATCGCTGCGACCTGCTCAAGTAGGAATTTCCAGATCCTAGATTTACGACTTTGAGCATATCTGCAAGCTCCACACTTGCTCTTTCATATTCTTTCAGTTCTAGAAGTTTATTGCTCCGTTTTTCTCTGAGTGCATAATCTTCTCTAAGGGCCAGAATCGCCTCTGAAAGAGGCAAAAACAAATCAGGACTCGTTGAAAGTCTGAATCTCAAGATCGCATTCAGCACCGCCGAGTCTTTCCTTTTAATCGGGTGCAGGATTCCACTGTCTTTAATTCCAGAATGCAGATCGTCATGGTGTGCTTTTCGTGCACTTAAATACTTATCCATCACCGTATTTGCACTGGCAAGTGCCCATAGATCGCTGGCACAAGTATAAATCCAGACCGAGCTCAGAATAACTCCAATTGCTAAGAAGTCTTTTGAAAGAAACCAGGAAAACGAATCACTTTCACTTGCAGCCAAAGCTCTTGATTCTGTTTTCTCTTCCGGGCTGTTCTTTGAAACATAGCGTCCAGAAAGTCTTTCCGGAATTGTCCTGTTTTTCATAAGGGGCAAAAAATAAAGAGCTGAAAATACAAAAGCAAGACCTGTTCCTAAAAGTGCATTGAGAAAGAAAGTTCGAAGCAGAAACAAAATACATAGTATTCTCAGAAGCGCTGATATTGCGCTGATCCAGAATCCGGGATAAGTGCCCTCCGGAGATTCAAGTTTCAAGTTCATTAACAACTTTCCAGGGCTGGCTTGCCTGGCGCAGTTTTCAAAAATGGCAAAATATAGCCATGGAAAGCTTGAAGCACAGGCAATTCCAAGCATTGCTTTTAACTTAAAAGACATTCCGAATATTCCGGCATCGATACTGATGGCCGGCAAAAAAAGCAAAGCCGGAAATATTGTTATTGCAATCAACCCGCCTACAAAAGCTGTGTCAAACAGCGCAGCACAGATACGCTTTGAGATTGGAGCCGGCTCTGAGAGTTTTTCATCAATCGCGCTTGTTGCTTTGCCGGCGCCAATCTCGTTAAGACTCTCCTTGCGCTTCTCGTCAAAATTCCCGGAGCCTGCAGCTTCAGGTTCGTCCTGGGTATCCGTTTCTTTTGCCGGAACTTCTTCTGGAACTTCTTCTGGAACTTCTTCTTGAAGTTCTTCTTGAAGATTTTTTAGAAGTTCGAGTGACTCTTTTTCATCGACTTCTTTGAAATTCATAGAAAAGAATGCACCCACCTTAATAATTCGGATATAGCTACTGTTATATAGCATCATGACAGAAAAATCTGCCTCTATTGTGGCAAACCGAGATTGTGATCGAAAAGCTAAAACCCTGTCAATGTTTAAGGGCTTGTTATCATGTATTTTCGGGTATTCTAGAAAGCTGGACTCTGAAATTGCGAATCTGTCTCATTTCACGTGAATATCCTCCGGACACTGGCTGGGGTGGCATCGGCGCCTATACTTTTCAGCATGCTAAGGCTCTAAAGGAAGCCGGGCACGATGTCGAGGTGATTTCACTTTGTGCCAAAGATCAAAAGCAAGACGGCAAGAATCCGAACCCGGAGCCGCAAAATGACTTATTTGTCCCGGTACACAGAGCCGCCTGGGGGCCAATTCTTGAGGAGCTGAGCACAGTCTGGATCAGCCTGCCTTACACACATTTTGTGCTGAAATCCTGCCTGGCATTGTGGCGCAAGTTTCTTGAGATTCACAAAGCCAAGCCCTTTGATGTTGTTGAAGCTCCCGAGCATCTGGCAGAAGCTCTTTTTCCGGCACTTACACATATCTGCCCGTTGGTATTGCGCCTGCACACCCCACATTCAAAATTTATTGCCGAGCGTTATCACAATCTAAACAGCTCATTCGACCAGCAGCTTGTGGCGCTGCTTGAGAGACTGGTGATTCTTGAAGCAGACCTGCTTTCATCGCCAAGCCTGGATCTTGCTCAGTTCGTAGCGGCTGACAGCGCCGTCGATCTGTCCGAGATTAAAATGGTCCCGAATCCGGTTGATTGCATCAAGTTCAATCCTGAGGGTGAAAAGGCGCTTGAAAGCGATGGCCGCTTAACCGTGTTTTTCGCCGGCAGATTGGAAGAGCGAAAAGGCATTCACTATTTGATAGATGCCGTACCTGAAGTCTTGAAAAAACACCCGCAGCTTCGATTTGTAATTGTAGGCGCCGACACAAATACCGGCCCCGGCAAGAGTTCGGTACTTGCAGCTTTGCAAAAATCGCTGGAAGCATCAGGAGCAGCAAGTGCGGTGACATTCGTTAATCATGTGACACTCGATCAAATGCCTGCCTATTACAGAAGTGCAGACATTTGCGTTGTTCCGTCGCTTTACGAAAACGCACCATATACAGTGCTGGAAGCTCAGGCAAGCGGCAAGCCTGTTGTCGGCACTTCGGCAGGCGGTTCAAAAGAGTATATTTTAGACGGTGAAACAGGTTTTGTGCTTCCGCCTCAAGACGCGAAAGCTCTGGCGGAAGCCATAGTCAAGCTGGCGGAAGATTCAGACCTGCGTGAAAGTATGAGCAAGGCTGCCAGGGCACGCAGCCTGGAGCTTTTCGACAAAAGGATTATTGTGAAACAAGCGCTTGAAACATATGAACTTGCGATCAAAACACACAAGCTGAACCAAAACCAGGCTCTATACAGAAGAGACCCGGAAAAATCGCTCTCTGATTTTCTGTCATTGCTTTACTCCTACCATCTGAATCTCTGCGATCTTATCTACAGGCATTCATTTTCATACAGAGCAAAATACTGGCTGCAGCTTGCCTTAAAAAGACCGAGGCTATGCAGTGCCAAACTTGCACTTGCTGCGCTAAAATGCTTGAATGACACCTTCAGCTTTGCTCCTAGAAAGGTACAGCAAATTATTCAAAAAATCGAAACACAAGTGCAAGAACGCGAAGAAGAAAAAGAAAAATTATTGCTGGAAAAGCTACTGAGTTCTTGTTTAATCAATTGCAAGAACTGAACTCTCAGGCTAAATCATGACTCAAACAGGCATGGAGAACAGCTCAGGTCCTTTCAAAATCGGCTCCGTCGTAGATGAAAAAGTCCGGATTCTCGAACTTCTTGGTTCGGGAGCCAAGGGCTTTGTATACAAGGGAGAGCATCTGACTCTTGCGCAACTCTGTGCTTTGAAAGTATTGATGAAAGACTACCTGAGTGACGATGAAAGCCTCCGGCGGTTCAAACTGGAAGCGCAACTGAGCTGCCAGCTCTCTCACCCCCATATTGTCAACGTGCGCTCGTTTGCAGTTACAAGCGACGGCTATCCGTACTTGATGATGGATTTTCTTGAAGGAGAGGATCTATCCAGTTACCTTGCCAGAAACAAAGTTCTTGATCCATTAAACTTCAAGGAGATCTTTGAGCAGATGGCCGATGCACTGGAATATGCACACAATAACGGAGTCATACACAGGGATATCAAAAGCTCAAACATTTTTCTGCTCAAAAGTAATACGAACAAATCAAATGAGAAAGCAGTATTGATAGACTTCGGCCTGGCCAAATCACTTGAGAAAGGCTCAAGTCAATCACTTACAAAAACCGGTGCTTTTGCTGGAACTCCCGCTTACATGAGCCCCGAGCAATGCAAAGCCGAAGCCGCAAGCAAAGAAAGCGACCTTTACTCACTTGGGGTCGTTATGTATGAAGCAATCACCGGTAAGAAGCCTTTCGAAGCAGCCAGCGATTTTTTGCTGATGCAAAAGCATTTGAGCGAAGATGCGACCTTTCCGAAACACTCAGACTGTCCGGAAGAACTAAAGAAGCTTATTTTGAAACTGCTTAGCAAAGAACGCAAACTACGTGGCAGTGCAGCGGAACTGAAACAAGCACTGGCGGCAATGAAGGTAGAAAGGCTTTCGGCTGAAGCAAGGGAAGGAAAGCAAAAGAAAAATGCAGTGCCACTGATTCCGAAAGTCTCTATTGCAGTCCTCGTGCTGGCACTGGCTGCCTATGCGCTTTTCGGCTTCAGCAAGGGAGCAAACAAAATGCCCAGGAAGGTCAAGCTTGAGGAAATCAATCCACCAAGAAAAACAACAGCACTTATACGTCAAAAATTCATTCCTGGCACAACCGATCCGCTTGATCTATTGAATCAATCAGAAAGCTTCAGAAGAAAAGCCAGACCAGAGCTGAGCGAAGCTCAATTTCAGGAATACACCGACAATGCCTGTTTTTATGCAGAAAAGGCCGAAGAAATTGCATTGAAAAATAAAGACTACAACACTGCGATTAAAGCCGGATTACAGTATTTGCACGCATACTACCAAAACTCTTTCGATGAAGAAAGGCTGAATAAGCTTCTTGAAATGGAAAAGACAATAGATTCGAAAGCAGACAAGATCAGTACTAGAGTCAAAATTGTCTTTTATAACGAACTGGGCACGGCTTTTTATCAATCAGGTAAAAGCGCTAAGGCAAAACCATATTTTTTGAAAGCGCTTGGCTATACCAGTGATGACGAAACGACATCCAGGCTTGAAAATCTCAGAAGTTTGGCTCTTTGTTTTTGCACTGAATCAAAATTGGAAGAACTCGAAGAGATCGTATCAAGGATGGAAAAACTTGATTCGTACAGCTCGCAAACATTTGAAGCAGAACTCTGCCTGGCGTCAATGTATTGTAGCCAGAAGAATAAGGAAAAGTTCAATTCCAGGCTGGACTTTCTGGCTCAAACTGTTCGTGAGACAAAGATTGACAAGCTGTCAAGCAAAGCAGATAACCTGGCCAGCCTGGCAGACCAAAAAGGCTACAATCAACAAGCAGAAATCGCAAGGGAAATTGCCAGAATCATTCGTTTAAACAACGAGTCGGCAGGAAAATCACGAGACTCCGCCCTGACTGGCAATTACAAATTTGTTGATAACACTTACCTGGAGCTGAAGAAAAAAGAAGCCGATCGAAACAAAAGCAAAGGAGCCGCTCAGAATTCCAGATAAAGCTCCTTGTATCCTCTGAGTTCGAAAGGCCGCTTATGAGCAAAACTCTGATTTCCTGCCAATCGCAAGTTCGGCAATCTGCTTAAAATGGTGCTGATTGCAATTTTGGCTTCGAGCCTGGCGAGGCTTGCTCCCAGGCAATGATGGATTCCGGAAGAGAAGGAAAGGTGCTTATTCGGGCTGCGGCTTATATCAAAATTGTCAGGCTCGGCAAAAATTTCCGGATCCCTGTTTGCTGCTCCAAGAAATAGAACAAGTAATTCTCCCTTCTTCAGCTCCTGACCATGAAAGCTCATATCCTGTCCGGCAAGCCGCCGCACTGTCTGCACCGGGCTATCAAAGCGTAAAATTTCTTCGACCGCCTGATCAATCAATTCAGGATTCTTCTTTAGTTTCTCGAGTTCAAAAGGATGCTTTAGAAGAAGAAAAATACCATTGCCTATCAGGTTAACGGTAGTTTCGTGTCCGGCAAGCAAGATCAAAACGACATTGCCGAGAATATCTTCGTCTGTGAGTTTGACACCGTTTTCTTCGGCAAGTATAAGCGCCGAAATCAAATCGTTTTTCGGCTGCTGCTTTCGCTGGGCAAGCAATGGTCGCAGGTAGTCAATCAAATCGTCATTGGCTTTGTTTGACTTCTGCAATGTGGCTCTATCAAAAGTCCCTTCAAGAGTTTGTGACATGTCGCAGGACCACTGACGGAATTTTGCATGATCGGAGGCCGGCACACCCAGCATTTCAGCAATTACTGTCACCGGCAAAAGAAAAGCGAATTCTGAAATAAATTCGACCTTGCCTGCTGAAATAAATGAGTCGATGAGCTTATCGGCAATTTCCTGAATATGCTCGCGCATCTCCATTACCATTTTCGGTGAAAAAGCTCTGTTAACAAGCGACCTGAGCTCTGTGTGCCTGGGAGGGTTTTCGTTCAGCATCCAGTTTTTCCTGCTTTTGATCAAATGAGCAGGTCCCGGAAGAATTCTCGTAATCGGGTTTATTTCTTTCCATCTCTCAATCCGCTTTTCGAATCTCAGGTCTTTTGTAATTTCACTGATGAGCTCATAGCTCGTGAGATACCAGGATTTGCTGGCTTCAGACCAGCAAATCGGACCGGCTTCCCTCATTTTTCTGTAGCTCGGATAAGGATCCGCAAGAAAGTCTTCGTTCAATGGTTTCAGTGGATCAGCAATCGCAAGAGCCTTCGATAATTTGCCTGCTTTCATTTCAATAACCTCTTATTGCTCCTCATAAAATCATCTGTCCTTGATTACACAAGAAAGCAGCAGGAGTTCTGCCTGCAGAAGCGGCTTTAAGCATTTGCTAATTTTCCTGAATGCAGAGCAATCAGGCCATGTCGAGCAAGGGGCTGTGTAATTTCTTGGACTCGGACCTGATTTCGGGTTCGACTTCTTCGTGGTCAACTCCAGCAAGCGCCGGCATTACGCCAAGTCTGTGAACAACAGAGCTTAGAATGCCGTATACAGCTTCGAGCTGTTCGAACTTATCCAGAAGGTTGTCATGACTATACACAATTGCATGCATACCAGGCTTGACTCGATGCTCAGAAGGCAATTCGTCTGTCTCACTTGCAAGCCTGAGGTCGCTCAATGAATTTTCGAGAATCAGATCACGAAGCTTCATATCAGCAAATAAATTTCTGACCTTGCCGAGATCCGTTCCCTGAATCAGATAGCGCTTGTCAAAATCCTGGTCGCCAAGCTGAATATCCTGCATTCCCAGCGCCTTGCCTATCTGGTCGACTCCCTTTTCAGTTCGAATATGGAAAATGAAGTTCTCGACAGGTTTGTATTGAAGCGATGCGGAGCTCCCCGGCCCTCTGCCTTTGCCATTGCGAATCAGCGAATAAGGAGCAAAAGATACATAAGTGTTTGTGCCTTCTACCGGAACCTGCATTGAGATAATCGGATCGCCGTCCTGACTCGGATCGCTTAGAACTTTGCCTGATTTGCTATCTGCAAAATCTCTCCAGACGTACTCCCAGCCATAAATGTTCGAGTGAAATTTCATCGTCAACCTCAGTTTCGTTGGGCACTTATAAAATGACTGTAACAAGTTTAATCAAAAGCCCTCTTTAACGCCTGAAGCAGTTTTAAGATGTTTTCAAGCGAGCACTGTATTTTAAGTTGACTTAAGCTTTTGCTGGCAATACGATAAGTCAATCCCAGCTGGCTGAATCGTTATGGAAAACGAGCGCTCGATCGGGGTTGGTAATGAAGGCGTCAAGAATCAAGATAGTCGGGAAGAGTCAGAGCTTTCCCGGCAGCTCTGGGATGAAATCTCAAGCGCAAGCAAAGGCACTAAAGCGCCAGAAAACAGTAATCCAGAAATAGCGAATCAGTGGCGCAGCAACAGCAAAGTTTCAGACAAAACAGACAGGATTTCAATAAAAGCCAGCGTTATACTTGACCCGCTTGAATTCAGGCGCCTGAACCCGACAGCAACTAATTTTGAGCAACTGATTCATTCGAAAGACAAAGCAGAGTTCAAAGTACGGCATGCCACAACAGGCGAAATAGACTCCGGCTGGAAGCTTGATTCAATAGACAATAAGGGCAATTTAGTGCTTTCAAAAAACTACTCTATGGAAGTTCAAGCAAAAAATAAACATGATGGTCTGGTGGAAGCCATTCCGAATGTTCCGGAAAGACACATTAAAGCACTCGAAGAAAAACTTGCTCAACTCCCTGAAAATGTAAAAGAAGCCCTGAAAAAAGCCGGTTACAAAATCATCGCTACAAGATTCAACACTGATGCGATTCCGGAGCTTAAAGACTTGAGCCCCCGTGGTTGGGACAAAAACTCCAATTTCGACACATCCGACGGCACCCACGACAATCTCAGGCGCGTGATTCTGGCGCCTTATCTCTACAAACCATGGCAGGCAAGCGAAGCAGTCGATAGACCTGAGGTTCTGGTTCACCAGATAGGCCATGCTCTCGATCATGCCTACGGAAAGCTTTCAAATGACCCTGATTTCCAGAAAGCCTTTATAACAGACCTGGAGAAGATGTCTGCACGCCAGGACCTGGATCAGAGAGAAAAAGCGATATTTCAGTACTTCAGCCAGAAAAACGGTCCGGTAAAAGATGAGCGGCCAGGAAGCGAAGAATGTTTTGCCTCGCTTTTCGGCCTTGTACTTACCGGACCAGAAAATGAAATTGACAAAAAGCCTCTTGAGAAAAACTTTCCCGAAACTATCGAAGTTGTGCGCAAACTGATCAAGAAGCTCTGAGCAAGAGATTTTCGACGGACACTCTAGACTCTCAGCGGAAACCCGACCTCTCACCGGAAACCCGAATTTAACATTAGAACAGAAAAACGAATTCGTAGGAGCCCCAGTCAGAAAGGCTCGTTTCAACCATTTTTCAGATGCGGGTTTTAGGCTGTCCAAAATTCAGTTCAACATTCTTACTCCTTAAATTAGAAAGGAGAGGGCCTGGTTATGGGAAAACACCACAATACAACAAATTTTGACGAAATATTCGGAAGCAGCGAGCCGGTCGATGAACACAGCAACCGGCAGTCGGATCAAAGCCGGTTCAACGAATACAGAAACCCGCAAGCAAGCACAGCCACAATCGAACGCCCCGGCACTGAACGCCCCGGCACTGAACGCCCCGGCACTGCACAACGCGCTTACGACAACCCTCAGTACCATCAAGATCAGAGCTTGCAAAAGCAAAGCACGCAGAATCAAAAAAGGTCTTCCGAACAGAGTTATTCTTATTACCAAAACAAAGTTGAAATCGATCAACCACAAGCAAACTACAGGCAGACCGAGCTGCCACAAAAACCCGCCTGTGAACCTGAAGTGATCATTATAAAAGAGCCCTGTGGGGGGGAAGAACACAGGCACCGCGATCATGGCGGTGTCGGCAGGGCAATTGGCCAGATTGGGCGCTTCGTGCTCGGCACCGTAGCCTCGACAAATTTCGGCTGGTACGGCAGAAACGGCGGTTTCAATTTAGGCAACGGCTATGGGTACGGAAACCGCTGGGGTTGGGGCGGGGGCTATGGCGGCTATAACCCCTATGACTGCGGCAACCGCTACAACCCTTACGATCCTTATAACCAGCCATACAACAATAACTACGACTGCGGCTACGGCTACGGCAACCGTTACAACCCCTATAATCCTTATAATCAACCCTACAACAATAACTACGACTACGGCAACCGCTACAACCCTTATAATCCCTATAACCAGCGCTACAACAATAACTACGGCTACGGCAACCGCTACAACCCTTATAATCCCTATAATTGCGGATCAAACTACAGTATTCCAGCGGCTCTGATTGCCGGCGGTCTCAGCATCGCAGGCGCAGCTATCTGGAACCACCAGCGAAATAGAAACTGGCAGGGCGGAAACTGGAATCGTTCTTACAACTGGAACCGGGGCTATCAAAACTACAGAATGCCTTTTCGCGGCGGTAGGGGCTGCCGCTGATAGAAAATGCTTCTGGTCTAACCCGGCTTATTTAACCAGCTTTGTAGTAGGATCTTGGATCTTGAATATCCAGGCAAAGCGGAAACATGCAAAGTAATTCGGATGCAAGCTATCTTAAAGATGCAAGCTATCTAATAGAAGAACTGATTGAGAAGATCGCTCCCGAGCAAAAGCCGGCTGCCAGAGAGTTGCTAAAGAGAAATCTCAGTCCTTGCATAGCCGCCGATACAAATGAGAGCACGTGCCCATCGAACCTTAGCAGCCGACTTGGCGGAAAAGTATTTCTTCCTCCTAACAACGAGTATCCGCTTGATCGAGTTGGTCGCCCACTTTTGTTCCTGGGACAGATAAATTTCGCGGAGTTGCCAGCGTCTGACTTTGCAAGAGCAGACAAAGGCATGCTGCTCTTTTTTGCAAATTCAAGTCTCGACAATTCAAACCCGAAAGACCGAAAAGCATTCTCATGTATCTGGCTGAAAAATGCGGAAGACCTGAGCGAATCAAATGTAACCGCCGAGGCCGGCTTGAAAAAAGAAGGATTAGCTTTAAAGTTTTCGGCCGAATTCAGTCTTCCCGAGACGCTTGCTTGCTGGCAGGCCGAAGCAAGCGAAGCTGAGCTCGTTGCAGAATTGATTTCGGCCTATCAAAATACGACATTCAAAAAGACCTGCCGGCTGCAACTCTTTGGAAAATCCGGTGTTGAATTCGATAAGCTCCAGGAAATCGCAGCGTTTGCAAGCAACGGAATCAGTTGGAGCGAAGCCAGACGCATTGACTCTCATTTCAGCCATCTGGTGGACGCAGCCAGAAAATGGCACTTGCTTTTGAAGCTCGATTTTCCTCCGCACGGAGGACTTAAATCTGGCAGTCGCTCAATTTACTTGCTTATATACGACGAATTCATGGACGAATTCGAATATGGCAGGTCATGGCTTTTGATTTCGTGAGGAAAGCTCGACTTTGTACTTTTGACCTGCAAACTCAACCAGATCACCCTCGCGCAACTTCCGCCCTCTTCTTGTTTCCGGCTCACCGTTCACCGAAACCTGACCATCGCGAATAAGCACCTTTGCTTCCCCGCCAGAACCCACCAGATTCATAAATTTGAGAAACTGGTCCAGCTGTATGTATTCGTTGGCGTTCTCGGGTATACTCATAAATCGGCAGTTTAACGACTTGACACAAGTAACTGAAGAGTTAATCATACCAGTACGCTCTTATTGACTGCGGCGATCCTGCTTTTTTTGCAGATTATTATAGTCGGACCATTTTGAAAGACCCTCTAGAACTAGTACTTGCAATCGCCGTCCTGGCACTTTTGTGCTTTCTGGTTGCTGTCTTGAAAACGAGACGCAATCTTGTCAGGAAGCACCAGAGAGAAGTTGCCGAGTCCAGGCATTCTTTTGAAAGCGTAAAACAGCAACTGGACGAAGCTCGAAAAAAGCTTGAGGAAGTTGCAACTGTGGATCCCCTGACTGATCTTTCTAACCGGCGCGGCTTTGAAAGAATTCTGGCAGCAGAAATGAACCGGGCCAAACGCACCGGCTCGCCTATGGTCGGCATGCTGCTTGATTGCGATGACTTTGGTCGCATAAACGAAGGGCTCGGTCACAATGTCGGAGACGTGGTTCTCAAAGAAATGGTGCAAAGAATCACAACAACGCTGCGCCCTTCCGATTATGTTGCCCGAATAGGTGGCGACACCTTTGTAATTTTGCTCACAGATACACAGTTTGCAGAAGCGCTTTTGATTGCCGAACGGGTTCGACTTTGTGTGGCTGAAAGCCCGATCAGAAATTCGAACGACAATATCTACATGACAGCAAGCATCGGTGTTGCGCCTCTACCTTATGAAATATCATCGGTGGAAGAATTGCTTTCATTGATGCGTCACGCTCTCAAAACCTCGAAAGCCGGAGGCAAAAACCGGGTATCTACAGGCGAACAGGCCGACGCCAACGGTAAAGAGGAAGAGCCTAAGAAAAATCTGGAAATAGTTCAACAGATGAGACAGGGGGAATGCTTTCGCTGTGTCAAACATCCTATGTACAGACTGGCTGATGAAAAGAAAGTCGGCTATGAATTGCTCAGTCGCGGACCCGCCGGTCCTTTTGAAATGCCCTACGATTTTTTTCGAATTGCAATTGAAAACAACATTCTTTCCAGAGTCGATCTTCGTTGCTTGAGCGCCTGCATTGCGCAAGCAAACAAGCTCGAACCAGGTTCACGTTTTGACGTCAATCTCTTCCCATCCACAATCCTTGATACGCCCATTGATCGTCTGGTCGAAATGTTTCCCGAAGACAAGAGTATCGGCACATTCTGCGTAGAGATAAGCGAACAACAGTTTATTGGCGATGCAAGTTATTTAAAAGAGCACACGGCCGGTTTGAAAAAAGCTGGAATATTGGTTGCAATAGACGACGTGGGCTTCGGACGCAGTTCTCTTGAGAGTCTTATCTTGCTCGAGCCTGATGTTGTAAAAGTTGATATCAAATATGTGGCCGGCATCGCAGTTGACCCCCAGAAACAACGGCTCTTGCGCAGGCTGGTTAAAGTGGTGCAGGCACTGGGCGCTGAACTGGTGGCAGAAGGCATTGAATCCAGAGAGGATCTCGAAGTTGTGCGCGATATGGGAGTAGAGTACGCTCAGGGTTATCTCTGGGGGTATCCTAATTAAAGTGCTCCGTTCGCTCTAATTTAAAGTGCTCCGTTCGCTCTAATTTAAAGTGCTCCGTTCGCTCCTCCGTCGCTCACTCCGCACGTATACCCACTTCGCGCAGCAAGGCTCATCGCCTCGCTTTGCTTCGTTGGCTGGGCAGGTTTTACCTTAGAGTGCTCCGTTTGCTCTAATTTAAAGTGCTCCGTTCGCTCCTCCGTCGCTCACTCCGCACGTAGACCCACTTCGCGCAGCAAGGCTCATCG
>CAZTQO010000005.1:25795-30633 GCA_964615655.1 uncultured Candidatus Obscuribacterales bacterium
CCTCGCTTTGCTTCGTTGGCTGGGCAGGTTTTACCTTAGAGTGCTCCGTTTGCTCCTCCGTCGCTCACTCCGCACGTAGACCCACTTCGCGCAGCAAGGCTCATCGCCTCGCTTTGCTTCGTTGGCTGGGCAGGTTTTACCTTAGAGTGCTCCGTTTGCTCTAATTTAAAGTGCTCCGTTCGCTCCTCCGTCGCTCACTCCGCACGTAAATCCACTTCGCTACGCAAGGCTCATCGCCTCGCTTTGCTTCGTTGCCTGCGCACACTTTATCCGTTCGCTCCTCCGTCGCTCACTCCGCACGTATACCCACTTCGCTACGCAAGGCTCTTCGCCTCGCTGCGCTTCGTTGCCTGCGCTTAAGAGACGCTCGCTCCGCATTTTAATTAAGTGGATGCGTATATTTGACTCTGCAATTCATGAATGGCTTTTCTATTCCGTAATAAGTCAAACAGGAAGCTGCAATTGTAAGGGGCAACGCAATCAAAAGTGGAAACATAACTCCTATAAGGAAATGCGCGTGCAAGCCATTACCTAGAAGCGGCGCAAGGGTAGTGGTGTTGAAAGCGTAAAGCGGAGCCGCAAGCCAGAGGGAAAGCAAAATGCAGATGGGAAAGTGAGTTACATAAATCGAATAGCTGATTGTTCCAAGAAAGGAAAGAAGACTGGAAATTACTTTTGGAAAGCTAAATGAACTTGCGCAGTATGACACGAGCAAGAAGCCCCAGATAACGGCTTCTACTGCAGGCCAGAACACGCCAGTAATGAAATTATCCAGATTCAGCAAATGCTTTAATGTGATTACGGCAAGAACAATACCCGCAGCTGAACAAAGAAACAGTGGATGCCTGAGTTTTTCTCTGCTGCGGTTAAAACTATAGCCGAGCGCCATTCCAATAAGAAACTGGTCGATCCGTCCGAAAGTTGTGAAATTGGACAGCGATGATGAATCAGCCGGGAGCGAAAAAGCAAGAGCCTTTAAAGCAACGCTTGCAAGAAGCATCAACAAAATCGACTTTAAACCGTTAGACCTGTAGGAAAAGAGCAATAGTGGAAAAATCAGGTAAATCTGAAACTCGACGGCTATACTCCACAAATGCGAGGTCGTAAAGAAATAACTTGTAGCCCCCTGCATGTTTTGAAAGGTTAGAGCAGACATCAGAAAACTCTTTAAGGGATCTGCACCGGGATTTAAATAGAGCGAAAGCAAAATAAAGGTCATATAGAGAGGATAAATTCTCAAAAAGCGATTGAAGTAAAACTTGCCTGTGGAAATATTTGAATTTTCAGTTATGCGTGCGAAGAGAAAACCACTTATAGTCAGAAAAAAGCCTACCGCGGTAGCACCCTCCTGGACCAGAGCATTGGCTGGTGCCCATAAGCCCGTAAGCGATGCGGTCACCCGATTAATCTCGTTATGGTCGCAATTGATTCGATGAACGAGCGCAAATATGGACGGAAAAGTGTGATAAACAATGATCAAAGCTGCAGCAAAGAATCGCAAATGATCGAGCTTTTCGTCATATTTCAAATTTAAAGAGCGCAAATTCGAACTGGCTGCGGGCTCAGTTCTAGTAGTTTTTTCTATTGCGACCAGACCTTGCATTTTCACCTCCTTAAAGCTGGTATCGGACTTTGCGCTGAAGAACCGGTTTTTCAACCAGAAAATGAGCCAGGCTTGCAACAACGATTGATGCCGGTACTGTTATAAGCAAGCTAAAAATCAAACCGGCAATCAAGAATTCAGACTGACTGTTTGCAAAAAGCGGATGGAGCACTGCAGTGCTCAAATCAGAGAAGGGCTTAAAGAGACGATTTGCAAGCATAGTACAGAGAGGATAGTGAACTACGTAAAGTGAAAAGCTTATTGATCCTAAAAATGACAGCAGGCGCGATAGTTTTGCAGACGGAGAAAATGCAGCTGCGCTATAGGAAAGAATCACAAAGCCCCAGAACGCTGCCTCTATTGACGGCCATAAAACCCATACGAACTTGCGCGCCGCAAAGCTGCTTGCATGATGGGTATGCATAAAGATCATCAGTGAAACTGCTATGCAAAGCGCAAGTGCAAAAAAGCACGGGTTGCGCAGGTGTTTTTTCCAGAATGGGAATGAATAACCGAGCATCATACCGATAAAAAGCTGATCTATTCGGCCGAAAATCGTATAAGAAGCCAGGCTCTGGACGTCTTTAGTAATGAAATATGCAAGCGACTTCAAGGCGATAGCTGTAGCCAGAAAGAGAAACAGTGAACGCGGCCCGCGCAAGCGATAATCTGCATGAATAAAGGGAAAAATCAAGTAAAACTGCAAGATGACTGCTACGGTCCATAGATGTTCAGTAAGTGCCGGAACCGGATTTGCGCCGGCTAGATTTTGCAGTCCGAGTATCGATAGTGATAGACCCTGTAGAGGCTGGCTTCCAGGATTCATATACAACGAAAGTAATATAAAAAGCAAATATAGCGGATAAATTCTCAGCGCTTTGTTTTGATAGAAGGCTTTTATTGAAATATCTCGATTGTTGTTTTTACGAGCAAGCAAAAATCCACTTAGAACGAAAAGAAGACCTATTGCAAGATTAGCTTCATGCATCATTGCCGCAGGAACTGTCCAAAAGCCACCTAGCGAAGAAGTCAGTCTGGTAATTTCGCCGGCATCAAGCTTTACATTCTGAAAAAGCGCTAAAACAGGAGGAAAAGCGTTGTTCAATACCAGGAGCAAAACTGCAAAAAGCCTGAGATGATCCGCTCTGGGATCATGCTCCTGTCCGGGCGATTCCTGAACGATTGCACTAGAGCCATCATCCTGCGATTTGACCGGTCTTGAGTCTTGAAGAGTTTGCATCCGTTGAATTCAAGCAATTTTCAAGCGCATCATATCCGGGAATTTCGAATATTTTCAAGAGATAAGACTTAATCTGGCAAGAAGTATGGTTTGATCGCCCTTTCGAGCGCTTGACAATTCGTTATAAAGTAATGCAACTCGGACCAGGATGAAAGCCCTGTTATCAAAATAATCAAATCGTTTTTAGATTCCAGTTCTTCCTGTACATTACGTCGGTTCTCAATGCGTATTTTCGTCCCTGCAAAACCTCTGCACCTTCATGCAAAATACGATGCTCAAAAACCAGAGCCGTACCTAGTTTTGGATAGATTGTCAGATCCGGATCATGAAAAAAACGCGTGCAACCGCCCTTAAAGCCTTCGTTGAGGTAGATGATAAAACTGAGCCTGCTCACTTCAAAATCGTTTCTTTTGAAACTGCCATCATAATGTGGGTTGAAGCGCTGGCCCGGATCATATCTGTAGAATCGCCATAACTCATTGAAGCCGCACAATTCCCAGAACAAAGGCAATTGTGCAGGCAAATGATGTTTCGCCCGCAAATAAAGTCGTTCTGCCAGTTCTGCATCGTTCAACATTACCCTCTTATTGTTGCGCACCTCCGGTCTGAGTTCTGCAGCGCCAAAAGCATTAATGGTGGCATCATGATAACCGACGCTTTCGCTTTCTCTAATAAGCTCTTTGCATTCCGACTCACTGAGAAAGTTTCTGATTAAAAAGAGCTTTTCTGTTTTTTGCTCAATATTCAAGATACTCATAAGCCAGCTCCTCGCACTCAATCCAGAAGCAATCAAATGTAGATATTACGTTTATTTTACCAAGGCATTCAAAAATGTCAAGTTGACAAGATTGAGAATTCCTAGCAATCTCGAGACAGTATCGACTATCTTCCTTCTTAAGCGAATTCGCTTTAGAAGGAAAGACAGGGAGTCACCTGCAAGAATATACGTATATCGTACGTTTATCTGCCGGCAGTCCGGTCACATTTGCTCAGTCGGCAGCGGTCCGAATACATTCAGATCCTTTTTTCTCTCTTTCAGGTTTTTACTTGCCGCAAATGAAAGACCTGTTCTGTATACAAACAGCTTTTACAATGCCGGCATTTTGCTTCAGACTGGGAAAACTACGCTGACCACAGACCTCGTTTCAATCAAATTTCAAAAACAAATATGAGTATTTCCATGACTGAGTTTTATTAACACGCAGGCGGATTAATCAGAACGTGGATTCACTTTATATCGAGCCGAGTTCAAAAATACTTGCTTCTGAATCCTCACTTGCCGAAACCTTCGTGTCAGGCTTCTTAGAAGGAGCTATATACAAACCGGCAAAAGCTATTGAACAGCTAAGCGGCAAGCAAGACGATCAAAGTGTAAGCTTGCACGAAGCTGAAGCCGACCATCTAAAACAAGGTGCAAAACAAGGCGGGGAAATAGTCGGATCGCTAATTCCATTTTTTGCTCTGTCGGCTCTTACAAAAGGAACATGCAATCAAGTTCTGGGAAAAGCTCTAACTCCCTCTTTTTCCCGAAACCTATTAGAACAGGCAAGTACCGGATTCCTTCTGGGAAGCGTGCTTACACCGAGCAAAGTCGAGGCCGGCGAGAGTCTTTTTAGCTCACGAACCAAGCAAGGACTGAGTTCGGCGTGCACATTCGGCAGTATGACTCTGAGCGCACATTTGCTTGAAAAAGCAAGTCTCAAGACTATGCCTTCCTTAGTTTCTGAACACCCCTATCTGAGCCGGAGCAGCATCGCCGCTTTATCAGGTGCCAGTGGAGGCGTTGTCGACATTGAGCTAAAAAGTGGATTCAAAGCCAGACCAGAAGAGCTTCTAGCAAGCGCTGCCGGATACGCGCTTTTCGGCGGCATTATGGAAGGATGCAGCATCGGGCTTTCAAGAGCGCGGAGCATATCCAGAAGCTCCCGAGAATTGCCTGCCCTGAATGCTGGCATTGAGAATGCTGGCATTGAGAATTCTGGCATTGAGAATTCT
>CAZTQO010000005.1:30733-186834 GCA_964615655.1 uncultured Candidatus Obscuribacterales bacterium
GGTTTTGAGAATTCTGGTTTTGAGAATTCTGGTTTTGAGAATTCTGGTTTTGAGAATTCTGGTTTTGAGAGGGTTGGTACTGAGAAATATGCTTTTGCAAACGCAAGAACAAAAAGCATGCCGCCTCGCGAAAAGTCAAGGCCAGGCGAAAGTACTCAAGTAGAATCTATTGGTCAGGAGGGCAAGCTAAAACAAAGTGCCGGCGATAGCAGCAGTGACAATTTTAAGACCCGCGACCAGACTAAAGCGTCTGATCAAGCAGATACTCGAGACTATTTGACCCCGGCAAATCAGGACCTGCATCTTAGCCGCGAAGAGATGCTGGGGCAGTTCAAAGAAACTGATTGTAGCGTTCCTTCAAGCCATAGCTTCAGCCTCTACAGCGCTATTGTTCAAATGCGCTTTTTAACAGATGCACAGAAACAGCGAGTTTGCGATCTGCTCACTTGCATACACAATTATTATTCACAAGCGAGTTTTAAAAATTGCGAGCTTGCGGCTCAGGCAAACAAGTCATGGGCGTCCTGCCAGGCGGCAGTCGCAGATGTTTTCCATGAAAGAATAGCAGCGGCAAAAACTGGAAGCCACCCGGATAAGAACGACTTTGAAAATCAGATATTTCTGGCAATTTTTTCTCAATTCCGCAAGCCAGGATCTAATGCAAAGCTCGGTCAGGAAACTTTGTCTAAAAACAGCATTGAAGCAGCGCAAAAGATTCTTACACATCTTAATTACCCGAAAAATAAAACAAAGGAGCTTATTACGCTCCTTGCAGACACTGCTTTTGAAGCCCAGGATCTATCGAGAATCTCATTTGCCAACAGGAGCCCATTCTCTTCAGGCGTAAACCGGCAACGAGCAGCTGCCGAACTGAGTCAGAAGCAAGGCTCTGAGTGCAAGGCCTCGAATAAAATTGATTACGACTATGAAAAAGAGCTTGACGAATTGATTGCTGATCTTTCTCGAAGCTTTAGTGACTGGAACCGTTATGATCGTTTCTTCGGTGTTCTTGAAGAGTTCGAAAAGCAGGCAGCAAAGCGAAGCATCTCTGTGACAGAACAGGCAGAGTTCTACGCACAGCTCAGAAGACTCCTGAATGACAAAAGTAAATCTGAGCTGAATCATCGTGAACGCATGAACCTTGCAGAACAGGTTTTGAACCACGCTACTTATCCTGAACGCATAGATCAGGGTGCCAACAACACCTGCAACGTCACCACAGTCGAAAAACGATTGTATGCTCGCAAACCTCAGCTTATTGCGCAAATGATTGCCGACCTGGCAGACAATGCCATGTATTTGAGCAAAAAAAACCGGCTGCTTGTAGATCTGAGCGCAAGTCCGAGCGGTTTGAAAGCGGATCTGGAAGCAAGACAGAATCTCTATCTGCAGGAAAATTCCAACTCAATAAACGAAGATGGAAGCCGCGACTGGGCCAGCCAGCTTGCTCAAACAGTTCTGGCAAAGATTCATCATAAGCTTACAAACGAATTGATTTACAAGAACAAAATAGTAAGCCAGGATTCTCTGGCTTATGATCGCGCTTATGAGCTCAAAGGCTTTCTAAACGAGGCTGCGCGGCTACCCCTGGTAGATAAAAACGGCAAGACTCTTTCCAGAGTAAATCCCAAAACAGAGCTGTTTTGCAAAGACGGTCCTTATATTCAGGAAGTTGACAGATCACAGCTTCTATACAACGAGTATGGAGAGTGTTTGCCTTTTATTGCAAGAAAAAATGCAATTGAAACTGTCCATGACTGCTTTGGAAACAAAGTCGACAGCATAGATAGAGGAATTCGTTACTTTGATAAAAACGGCAATTTCATGCTCTATGAGAGTCGGAAAGGCGAAATCGAATATGACAAGTTGCATCCGGATCTTTCAAACCTGAGTGGTACAGGAGAGCGACTATATTTAAATCAGCTGAAGCAAAAAATCCTCTTGAAAGGAAAAATGGAGGACTCCGGCGACTTTGAGCTCATCGACAATCCCTTTATTGAAACAAGCAAGCTGCAAAATATTGCCCAGGAAATTAGCGGTCTGGTCGAAGATCATTTTGTGCTTATAAGAGAAGAAACAAGCTCCAGGTCTCGTTCCTATCTGGGAGTCACAAGTCTTACTGATTTTGAAGCAGCGCTTTTGAGGCTGAATGAGCAAAAGAACTTTCCGGCAATTTGCCTGGTGCACACCGGACAAAGTAAGCCAGGTCCGCTTTCGTTAATCTCAAAATCAAATCCATTCAGCTCCGCTACAGCATCCGGAGCTGGTGGCTGGCATGTTGTTAACCTGGAAGGATTCGACCCCTTAAAGAAACTGTTGAAAGTCAGCAATCAATGGGGAAGCCGTTATAATCATCTTGATCCGGGACTGCCTCTTGCTACAGTTTTTCGATTCATGCAAAAAGAGCCACAGAAATAGGAGCAAAAATAAGCAGATATGAAACTTGAAGAACAGGGACTGATTAAAAGCATTGAGCTGCCTGATGGCTGGATTGAGCTCAGGAAGCTGGCTTTTGAAAAGTCGGTTTTGAAGTTTTCACCTGCTCAAGACAGCTCGGTCAAAATCAGATTTCACAGTCGGAAAAGACCAATAGGCTCAGGGCAGGCTCTTGTATTCAGGCAACTCTTGAGCCGAACAGGACTTATTGAAATAGCCGAAATTAGAAAGCTGAATTTCATGCTGGGAGAACTGGCCGAGCCGGAATTCTTCAAAATCTCCGCTGCCTCAACTAGGGTTATAAACGGCAAAAGCTTGCTTGCAATCGAATGCTTGAATTTGAAAGACCGAACCCTGAATTGTTGCATGTTTTATGATGCAGGCGATAAGGGCCATATGATAGGCGAGATTTTTTATATTGCACCGGAAAGCAAATATAGAAACCACTTTGACGAGCTTGAGTGCTGCCTCAATTCAATTATCTGGTTGGAGCAGAATCCCGAAGAGGCTCTTCACTCACCAATCTGCCACAATTGACACTTATATTGTGTCCAGAAACATTGACCGAACGCATATATACACATAGGGTTGCTATGGTTTCGAACAGGGTCTCTGAATAAAGGTCGCAGAAAAAAGATGATTATATTAGAAAGTATTTTGTTGTGGCTGGTGGCTGCAATAGCCGTGATTATGATCTTGCAGCTCGTGCTCAGAGCCCCTCAGTCGGCCGAACGCCCGGAGGCGGGTTTAGGCAAGCGTTTTCCCGTTGGCGGTCTGCGCAGAGCCAGAAGCAACTACACACGAGCCGAAGCTACCGGTAGCAGGCTCATAGACGCGCAACCTCTTGCTCCGGTAGCCAAAGAAGATTCTCGTCAAACAATACCGGCCCAGCCTGAAAATTCCGGTGAACTGACTGTGGTTCAGGAAAGAAAGAACAAGAAACGCACTGATACCATGCAGATGATGTTGAACAAAGCAATGGCTGAAAGACGTTAAAATCCGTGGCTATGGCAGTTTCACCATAGTCAGATCTGTTCTCCCGCCTTAATATTCTCAGAATCGGTTGCTTAAATCAGACTGGGATTGGATTGGAATCTTTGGAACATGGCAATAGAGGCTTGAATGCTGAAAAGCCAGGCTTAGTGACAGATCAGGCAGGCAAGCACCCTGCTGAGACTGAGAGCAGTCAGTTGTCGCTTTCGTTTTTGCAGCTGGCAACAACCGACCTGTTAATTAACCCGACTTCGGATCAGGGCGCCCGAGGCCTGATTTCAGGAATCTACGACGGCGCAATTAACGAGCCCATCGCTGCTGTAAAGCAAATATTTGACAGCGGCACAGATCCTCATGGACACCTGCCTGAGAGCTCAGCTCACAGCGCCGGAAAAATAGTGGGCAGCATCGTTCCTTTTGTCGGGCTCAGCCTGCTTACAAGAAAGGTGAGTGGCGGAATTTTTGAAAGGGGCGCCAACCCGACGATTGCTAGAATCATGAGCGAACAGGCTGCAGCGGGTTTTATGCTCGGCTCGCTGCTTACTTCAAGCCAGCTTAAACCCGGAGAAAGTCTTCTTAGTGCCAGACTCAGTCAGGGCGGAGTTAATGCAGCAACCTTCGCATCAATGACCGGGGCAGGAGCGGCCCTTGAAAGGAAATTGCCGCAGTTCGGGCAGAGCGCAATGGCAGCCGGCGGAAGGCGAATCAGTATTGCAGCCCTTGCGGGCGCCTCAGGCGGTGTTGTCGACGCCGAGCTTAGTAGCGGATTTAAAGCAAGCGCAGAAGACCTTGCGGTCTCGGCACTCGGATATGCGGCTTTCGGGACCCTGATGGAGTCGGGGTCGCTATTTGCCAGGTCGCTTATGAAACCCCGCATTAATGGAGAGAGAACGCATGGCAGCGATAGTCTTGAAAAAAGCGCCCTTTTTTACCTGGCTGCCGACCCGAAAACTACAATTATTTCCAGCCCGGCCGGCTGGTATGACCGCTTGAGTTCCGCAGTCTATAAAGGAGCTTCGGGCCAGACAATAATTGTGACTGAAAAGAACTGGTATCAAGAAGCACAAAAACTGGCTAAAGAAGCAAAAAGACCCGATCTTAATATCGTTTTCGATAAAAATGCTGCAAAGGAAGCTGCTCTAAAGGGCCGGGGCGCAGATAGCAAACCGGCGAACTCAGGTTTTGAGGACGATCTTTCAAAAAGGGCAAGACTGAGAACCCTTATCGAAGAAGAGTTTGCAAAAAATGGCGAAGCCCCGGCAACAGCCCTTGCAAATGCTCTGCGCAAGAACCGTGTGCTTTTAGTTGGCGAGTACCACGTTCAAGATAGTGCTCATAGGGAACTCGGAGCCGAACTGATGCCGCAGCTGAAAAAAGCAGGACTTACGCATCTTGCAATCGAACACTCAAAGGACTTTAAAGGCAAAATTTTCACAGCTGACGGCAGGCTTGACACCGCATCGCTTCCGGAGCTACTACAACATCGAGAGTTTTACCGCTTATTGGAATCGGCCAGAAAAGCCGGCGTTGAGGTGGTGCCGGTTGATGCACCCTACAGTGGCAGGAGAGATCTGATTTTCAGAAACCAAACCATGGACTCGGAAATTGCCGGAATTCTTAAAAAGCAGGAAAACAAAGTGCTGTTCTGGGTCGGCAATCAGCATTTACGCATGCTAGATAGCGGAGACGGTCCACAGGTTGCCGCGCTTCTAAAGCAGCGCGGCCTTTCTGTAAGCACTTTTTATGGACAGCACGACAATTTCTGGCGCGAAGAACCTTTGAGACAGTTCTTCAATCCAACAAGAGCAGTTGCGGTGCCCACAGATAAAAGTCCTGCCCTGAGCAGTATGAACTGGCTGCACACGGACATGCCCGGTCATAACGTGCACCGATTTTCCGAATTCGATTATGTATTGAGCCACCCGCATCAAAGACCGTCACACTGGGACTAGAGGCTCAGTCCTTAAGAAGCCCAGTCCTTAAGAGGCCCAGTCCTTAAGAGGCTCAGTCCTTAAGAGGCTCAGTCCTTAAGAGGCTCAGTCCTTACTTATATGTATACGGCTCCATGATCTCAACATAGTTGCCGTCAGGATCGCTCAGATAGCAAGATCGGGTGCCGTCTCTATGGGTTTTGAGTGCTCCGTATTTTTCGGCGTCTTCTCTGATGAATGCCATATGAGTCGGATGCTGATCCGGAATCACAAGAGCCAGATTTATGTTTCCAAAGCCCAGATAAGCCCAGGTTTCATCCTGATACTTGACCTTGCAATTGAACTTTGACGTATACCATTCAACTGCTCTCTTAATGTCAGTCACAGAAACAGCTATATGGTCAATGCAGTCACGTTCCAGTTTCGTGCGCTCTTTCTCCGGGTGGTCTTTTTTCTCTGCGCCGAATTTCTCTGCTTTTTCTTTTTTTGCGCTCTCGCTTTCTACTATTGGGCTGACTTTGTCTAATATCAAGCTGGACAAAAGAATACCTCCAGAGAACTGCCATTTGTCTTGGAAAACCAAGAAGAAGCGATCATAGCACTTGTTTGAGGCTGAGGGTCCGCGCTTAAAAAGCAGTAATGCAGAGGAAGAGGAAGAGGAAGAGGAAGAGTTTTCGCGGCTTGAATCCGCAAAAACTGGACTCAGGCAAAAAGCAGATCTAAACTTGCCTGAAGCAAAAACCGGACAAAAACCATGCAAAAAGAAAAGCTGCTCATTTACTCGAACCGTGAGAATGAAATCGACGAGTATGCAAGACTGCTTGCCGATAGAGCCGGATCGGTTGATCTTTTGGTCTGCAAGACTCTAGCCGATCTGGAATCTAGCATAGAAGAGGCTGAAATTATCTTTGGCGTGCATCTGCCTGCTGCCTTGTATCTCAGAGCAAAGAAGCTTCGCTGGATTCAATCAATGTGGGCGGGCGTAGAAGGTTTACTCAGTGCAAATATCAGTGAGGACGTTCTCATTACAAAGCCCTGGGGTGTCTTTGGGAAGTATTTGAGCCAATATGTCTTCGGATACTTGCTTGCCCATAAGATCAAGCTTATTCCGGCTTACGAAGCACAAAAAGCACGCAAGTGGGAGCCTTACAGAATTGAGCTTTTGAAAAATAAGTGTATGGGCTTTGCCGGCATGGGTGATATTGCAAGTGAAATAGCGGTGATTGCTAAAGCTTTCGGCATGAGGGTCTGGGCGCTAAACAGTGACGGGCGAAGTCATCCGCTTGCAGAACGAAGTTTCGGACCCGCAGAAAAATGCGAGTTTGTCGCCGGTCTTGATCTGCTTGTAATAATTATGCCGGCTAACAAAAATACCAGAGCCTTTTTCAGTTCCGACTTGCTTTCTTATATGCGTAAAGATGCTCTGCTTATAAACATAGGCCGGGGCTCCGTAATAGACGATCAGGCTTTAATTGAGGTGCTCGAGCAGAATAAAATTGCAGCAGCGATTCTAGATGTTTTTCAGGAAGAGCCCCTGCCCGAAGACCACCCTTACTGGACCCTGCCCAATTGCATTGTTACCCCGCATATAGGGGGTCCGAGCCTGCCTGAAGATATATGTGCTTGTTTTCTTGAAAATCTCAAGCGCTATAGAAGCGGTCAAACTCTTTCAGGGCTTGTAAGCCGTGAACGCGGCTATTAAGACTCAGTTCAGTTCGTCTTTTGGCGGATTAATCGGTACAAAGTCATAAACGTTGGGCGCATCTGACGGGTGCCCGGTAGTCAACCCTGCTGCTGTTATTCCATCAAAGCCGCTTGAGATAGGCGCATAGTCGACGTTTTTAATATCGCCGTCCTTGCCGTAAATTGCAGGGTTCATGCCGGATGTTCTAATAAAGCTATCGAGCCTTGTAGGAGGAAGAGTGTTTCTGTGCACAGCCTGCAAAGCCAGATTGGCTTTTGCGACATAAGTACGCCCTACAGGCATGCCGGTCACAGTTCTTGCAAGCTGGGGACTCTGGGAGCTCATAGCAAGCACTGCATAATCTTCCCGGCTTTCGTAATACGGCTGAATCTCAGGCTGAGTTGCGCCGTAATAGGGCTGCTGTGCGTTGTAATCAGCCCATGGATGATCTTCAGCTATTGCTGCTTTCAAATTGAAAACATTCAGTAGAAGCGCCGCCGAAAATAAGATTGCTGCTTTTTTGCTTGAAATCATTACTGATACCTTCCCTTGCCTGTTTCTCGAACCCCATGCTCTTAAACTAATTCATAAATTTGAGCGAATTTTGAACAAGCAAAAAAAGGGGCGAAAAACGCCCCGTGTGTTTGTGTATGTCGCAAACCGGCTTAGTTATCGAAGCGGACCCTGTTTTCATCCCAGAGAGCAACTTCGATTTCATAACCGGTCGGGTCGGAAATATACCAGCTGGTTGAATGCGGGTAGCGTATGGCGCCACCGTACTCGACTGCAACTTTGTGTCTTTTGAGTTTTGATTCAAATTGATTGCGGTCATTTATACGCAGGCCGAAATGATAGATCTTATGATTTTCACCATCGTTGTGGTCCGGGTTCTCCAACTCGGGATGCTCATACATGCAGAGCATGGCATCGCCGCTGCGCAATATCGACCACTTTACCCCGCTTCTCACTCCCGATTCGACTTCGAAAAATCCAAAGAGATTCTCGTACCAGAGCTTGCTTTCATCAAGGTTTTTCACGGTCAGATTCAAATGATCCAGGTTACTTACGTTCATAATGAACCTCCTTTGCTTAATTGCAGAGTTATGAGTCAGGCCGACTCTTTGTCTATGTAGGATTCGCTTTTATCGTTTATGTATGAATCGAGAGCTTTCTGGTAGCGGTTTGCATGAAACTTCTCGACCAGTGCTAGAGCCTTAAAACGTCTGGCAGCTTTAGAAAAGATTTCTGCATGTTCTTTTGATTCGGCGGCCTGCTCGCGGAATTCTTCAACGGCATCGCTTCTTCCTTCAGAAAGAGCAATTCGTTCGAATTCTGGATACATCTGATTGGTTTCGTACAGCTCGCCTTCGATTGCCAGCTCGAGTATTTTTTCAATGCTCATTTCAGAAGGCGGATAAAGAAGCTCCAGATGAGCAAAAGCATGTCCGGTTTCTTGATGGGCGGTTTCTTCAAAAAGAGCTGCAATCTCCTCATTGCCCAGCTTTCTTGCCAGTTTGGCAAAGTAAAGATACTTGCGGTTAGCCATTGATTCGCCTGCAAAAGCTGAGTTCAGGTTCTCTTCGGTTTTAGTTTTATAGTTATGCATTTTCGCAATCTCCTGTACTATTTCTAAAATTAGAAATAGTCTAAGTAAAGTCTAAAATTTTTTTCGCGTGAATTTAGCCTCCTCAAGCGAATTCGTTTGAGGAGTATCGGTGCTCAGCTTTCGTCCAGCTCACCATAAAAGGTAATCTGGTAACTGTGCACCTTGTATTTGGAACCAAGCTCTTCGGCAAGCCTGGGAAGAATTTTGCCTGGAATATCCAGGATGCGACCGGTTTTAACATCGACAAAATGATGATGTTCGCTCACATTTGCGTCATATCTTGACTTGCCGGCTTCAGTAACAACTTCCTGTATTACTCCGGCAGCCACAAGACAATTGAGTGTGTTGTAAACAGTCGCTCTGGAGAGCGCGCAGGGCAGCTTGTTTTCAACTGCTGCCAGTACATCGTCTGCAGTAGGATGATCGCAGGTATGCATCAAATAGTCTGCAATCACCATTCTCTGGGCTGTTGGCTTTACACCTTTGCTCAAAAGAAGCTGCTCTAATTCATACTTTTCCATCACACTAATCTCTTACAATCGGTCTGTATTTAGAATAAGTCTAAATACAGACTTTGTCAACCCTGTTTTATTAAAAAGCAGAGAGCCTATCCCTGCCAGTATTTCAGGTCTTCAATACTGAATCGGGCCGCATCCGGTAAAGCTTTTCTTATTTCGTCAGCCGTAAATAGAATAGATGGCATCAAATCCTGATCCAGTCGGTCACATTCTCCATAGGGCTTCTCGAATCCTTCCTGAATCATCCTTATCTGGGCCCTTGTCACAAGCGGAACTTTCATCAGTTTTTCGGCAAGCCAGGCAAGACCAAGATGAAAGAAGACCGGCATCGGAAAAATCAGGACTTTCTTGTTCATGGTTCTGACCACACGATAAACAAGTTCGTCGAATGTAATTCTGTCCGGGCCCACAACTGCTACTGTCTTTTCAGAAAGCCTGTCTTCAAGAATTGCTGCCTTCATAATCCGGATCAGGTCATCGACTGCCAGCGGTGACACAATCGTCTGACCGCTGCCGGGAAGCGGAAAGACCGGCAAAGTATGAAAGGCATGGCTCATCTGATCGAGCATCTGATCGCCTTTTCCATAGACCATGCCTGCTTTTATGATCGTATAATCCAGTCCACTTTCGCGAACAATTTCTTCGGCCTGGTATTTCGACTCATGATAAACGGAGCCGCAATCAGGGCGTGCTTTCAAAAAACTGCTCAGGATAATTTTCCTTACTCCGGCTCGTCTGGCTGCATTCACCAAATTCTGCGTTCCTTCCACATGGACTTTATAAAAGTCACCGGGCTCGCTTTCTCTGGCGATGCCGGCACAATGAGCTATGACCTGGCAGCCTTCAAGAGCATCAAAGAGCTTCTCCTCATCTTCGAGCCCAATAGCAATAAAGCACAGGCGGTCAAGCTGCCTGACTGATTTGTTTCGGCAGTCGTATCCCCTGGCAATCAGCACGATCTTTTGCTTTGCTTTGCTTAAAGCGCCGGCAAGATGTGCTCCAATAAATCCAGTGCCTCCGGTGATTGCAAGCTTCATCTAGTTCTAGATCTTGAAAGGCGGATCAGTGACATAGCGCTCGACCCTGTTATGCCATCCTTTAAGCCAGCGTTCCTCATGCCTGTGTTTGGGAGCATTTTTTACTCTATTTGAAAGAACGTCTTTTGCAGAATCGGAAAAATCTTTTACAGGGTTATCTGTATCTTTCATTCCTTCAAGCACCTGGCGCATCCCCCAGGAAATATTGCCGTATGAAGGAACCAGTTCAAGACCCTCGCCTTTGAAATTCACATAATCAGCAAGTGCAAATACACCAGCCGGACCGCTGTTCAGCACCCGAAAAAATCTGTCCTGGACTTTGTCTCTCATAGCCGGATCGGTTTTATCGAGAATTTTTGAAAGCGAACTCTCAAGCCTGAGAATAATAAACTCGGTTTGATTCTCAACAGTATTTTTCAGAAACTCTCTCAGTTCAGTCAGCTTCGGCCCGTTAAAGTCCTTCATGAATTCGCTTCTGGTGTTCCAGGGGCAGGGCTGATATTCTTTCAGCCAGGAAGGTGGTGTATCACCTGCGTTTCTAAGAAACTTGATCATATCCGGGAAGCTCTGTCCAAAAGGCAAATTCACATCTTTGGGCATCCAGATAAAGTGGCCTATTCCTAGAGAGGGGAATTCTTCACCTTTATTCCAGGCAGTAAGCCCTTCATCAGTTCCACCGGACTCGTTCATCCAGATCTTTTTGCCGATTCTTTCTTTTTCTTCTTTGGTCAGATTCAGATCTAGCGCCTGGTCTACCACTGAGCTGGGATTGGGCCAGCGTGGAAAAACTTCCGCAGGCTTCACTTGCTGCTCATTAATCTGGCTCTGGTCTTTTGCAAGAGTTTTCGGCAAGGGTTGCATTATTTCTGCCAGAAACCTGCTGCTGGTCCGGGCATCATCCGGAGCAACATGGTCGTCGCCCCTGATGCTTTCTGCTTCATCTGCAGTTCTATTAAATAGTTCGGTCAATTTTATTGGACCCCCAGCGACAAGAACACTCCCCCGATTTGCCCCATTTGAGTTCATTGCCTCAGCCGTTATAAATCGTCGCCCCGAAGAGCGCTTGCCGCAATGTGCAAATTACGAATGCTTAAGCAAAGATCATGTTTTATCCCAAAAGCCAGTCTTGCACGAGACTTTCAGAATTCTGTTTTTTTGTCTGGATAGCTAGAGACAGCTGCCCCGACGCACTCCCAGCGCATTTCAAGGCAGCAGCGGAATTTGTGGCAGGTGCATAAAGTGCTTGTCTCTCGCAAAGAGAATCAAATCATATTGGGCTACAAGAGCAGCAATCCATATGTCATTGCTCGGTATCGGAGTACCCTGGCTGCGAAGATACTTGAATAGTCGGGCATAATGATGGGATGTACTTTCATCAGGTAGAAGTACGTGTACTCCAGGTTCATTCAGGAAGTGTACCAGGGTGCGCTCATTTTCTGCGCTGCGAGAACCGCATAAGAAACCCGCCCTCAACTCAGCCAGAACAATTACTGGCAC
This sequence comes from uncultured Candidatus Obscuribacterales bacterium, assembly GCA_964615655.1. GTDB lineage: Bacteria > Cyanobacteriota > Vampirovibrionia > Obscuribacterales > Obscuribacteraceae > JAIEPM01. Next base: position 42,436 of record CAZTQO010000005.1, read on the forward strand.
GAAAATCTGCTCCGCCTTCTGGAGCATGTCGACTACATGTTTGTCACCCTTGACCAGATCAGTATAGCGGTTTGTATCAAGCGCTATTCTCATTGCCAGAGTGCTGGATCGATTTGGTCCTGTGCTTCGATCGCAGCATCGAAATCGGGGTCATCCACCCAGGTCCCGGCGTACTGGCTAAGATTCCTGTATGTCAGTCCCATCGGCTCGGCACTACTGGCATTCGTTAGGATCTCAACAAGAATCGTATTCAGGCTTTTACCCTCACGTGAAGCACGCAGGGCAAGGTGCTTTTTCACGCGATTGGGCACGTTTCTTATTGTTAGCTGTATTGGCTGGTCTTTGTGCTTTCTAATCATGCATACAATATAAGCAAAAAGTGCCTGCAGGTCAACTAAAAATGCTCGCTTCCTGCTTCCGTCCTTTCGCCTGTACCGCTGTCAGTTTCATCTGTGTAAACCCCTGATTCCGTTTCATTTGATTTTTCAGGAGCGGTTGATTTGGAACTCTGCCCTTTTTTGCCGCCTGTGCTATCAGCATTGCTGCTCTTCGAACTGCTTTTTGAACTGCTCTTGCCTGTGCTGCTCTTGCCTGAGCTTTTCTTGCTTTTACCTTCGTTTTCGCCTTCGTCTTTTTCAGTCTCTTTGTTTTTCCCTGCTGAGCCTTTGCTCTTTTTGGCTTTTTCCACTTTAGATTTTTCGTCTTTGCCCTGGTCTTCTTTGTTCTGATCTTTGGCTACAGAATCCTTAGCCTTTGAATCTTTAGAGCCTTTTGATTTCTTCCCCTTCTTGCCCTTGCCTTTATTTCGTGCTTCTTCTTGAATTTTGGCCAGCTCTTCTTGCTGCTTATCCTGATCTTCTTTCACTTGTTTTTTTGATAACTCTTTTATTGCTTTTGTCGCAGCAAGAGTTAAATAAGCATTTTGATCCTCAGCGCGTCCTTCACACAGTTCTATTATGGCCTCGGGTTTGCGCCTGCTTATTTTTGTTGCAAGCGGTGACTCCGCTAGTGCCGACTTTGCTTTCTTTACAAGTTTGTCCAGTGATACTGAATATGACTCCATAACGATGGCATCTTTAGTTACCCCGAAATATTTGTACTGGCAGGGATAAATATCAAGACCGGCACTTGAAACATGGTAGACGTCTCTTTCAAGCTGTATTTTGTTCAAATAAAGATGACCGCTTAAAACCAGACGCACGTCGCGGCTTGTTCCCAGCGTTTCACGAACATCGGCTCCATTTGGAACTATATATTCGTCAAAAGGCGGCCCACCGTCATAGGGCGCCGGCGGCAGAAGTGGATGGTGGCATGCAACAATTGTGAATTTGCCTTTGTTGTTTTTAAGATCCTGTTTCAGCCAGTTGAGCTGCTCTTCTGAGATGTCGCCGGTGTTTGAATTCGCCTGACTTGAGTCGAGTCCGATCAGGTGCACTTTCTCCAGAGGATCACATGACCAGTAGGTAGTAGCACCGCCAAGTCCGCGACCTTTCAAATCGGGTCCGAATACTTCCAGTTTGTCCACAGGACTCTTGCCTGAAATATCGTCTTCCCCGAAGACAAAATACCAGGGGCACTGCAGTCCCTGAGCTACGTCAACAAAGAACTGCCAGTTTGCGTCATTCTTGCCGACTCCCTCTACCTGATCACCGCCGAAAATCACAAAGTCGGGATTGAGCGCATTTATACCTTTGATAATGTCCTGAAAAAAAAGCTGGCTTTCTTGCAGCATTTTGTAACCATTATCCGGAACCCCATTTGTCAGATGAATATCGCAAACATATACGAATGAAAATTCCGGCCCTTTAGAGTCCAGCGCCCATGACTCCCCTCCTATTAATGAAAGCAGAGGCAAAGCTGCAAGGCCTTTCACAAAAGACCTCCTGCTCAACTTCAACCTAGTCTTTGTATCCATTTCTTGACCCATCTTGCACCCGCATTCATATAATTAGTTGCTTTCACATCACATCCATATAGTCTAGCTTCTTATTCATTTTTTTCTTGAAAAAAGGCCTCTAACAAAAGAGAGCACTTTTTTTCGACCTTTTTTCGCATCAGGTTTTATTTTTTCAAGTTCCTGCCGCATCTGGCTAACAGTGCTGTATCTCTTCTCAGGCAACGGATCTAATGCTTTTGCGATTATGAGGTCAAGCTCTTCTGGAAACTGATGCTCCGGAAATCGTGCACATAAAGAAGGTGGCTTATTTTTGAGCTTGGCGTTTATCACTTCCACAAATGAGTCAGCAACTACCGGAAGCTCACCGCTAAGAGCTTCATAGAACACACAGGCAAGCGAATAAATGTCGCTTCTTTGATCGATTGTTTTGTTGATTCCCTGCTCCGGGCTCATATAGCCAGGGCTGCCTACTACCTCACCTGCAAAGGTAAGATCCGGAATGCCGTCTTCAGGTTCTACAAATTTGGCCACGCCTAAATCGAGAATTTTGGCCCGCCCACTTTCTTTAGTGATCACGATATTTGCCGGTTTCAAATCACGATGAATGATGGATAGGGCATGAGCATGCTCTAGTCCTTTACAAATATCGATGAAAACAGGCAGCGCTTCTTCAAGGCGCAGGCAGCGGCAGTCCTCCAAAATAGAGCTTAGAGTTCTGCCTTCAAGGTACTCCATTGCAATGTAAGGATTATTGCCTGCAAAACCAAAATCATAAATTTTGATCAGGCAAGGATGCTCAAGCAGGCTCATGGCTCTTGCTTCCCGTTCGAAACGCTGCCTGGCACCGGTGCCGAGATTCTTAGCCGAAAGTACTTTTATTGCACACTCTCTTTTCAAGGTTTTGTTTGTGGCTTTATAAACCACACCCATGCCACCGCTACCCAATATGGCTTCAATCAAATAAACTCCGGCAAAAGTTTTGCCCACAAGCGATTCATCAAAAACCAGAGCTTCAGGACGTTTACTCATTTTTGCACGCCGCAAAAGCGCATCTACACGGGCAGAAAACTCCGGGATACTGAATGGCTTGGTCAAATAATCATCAGCTCCGGCATTTAGACCGGCAACTTTGTCTTCGGCTGAGCTTCGCCCGGTAAGCATCAGTACTCCGCCGAGTCCCTCGCATTTTCTGTAGGTTTTGCAAACATCAAGGCCGCATCCGTCAGGCAATTCCCAGTCGAGTATCAGCAGATCATATTCATTGCTTGAAAGGCAGTCATAAGCGGCCGAAACAGTAGGGGCCCAGTCAACCTCATGCCCCTTTTTTTGAAGATAACCTTGCATACTTGGAGCAAGTTCTTCGTTGTCATCTAGCACCAGAATTTTTGGCATGACAAAATCAAAAACCGGATCTGCATCTTCATTTTAACAAGCGGTAATTTTAAGGAGCAAATCCAAGAAACGCTTTTACAAGTAGACATCTTGTCATCGCTGTCTCAGAGGTCTTTTTGCTGCATCTAGCTAAGATCCCTATAATTTCGGTATCGAAAAAAGGAGCCCGGTCAGGCAAACAGGTCGATTTCAATGAACTACGGAGGGTGTCTGTCGCGAATAAGTAAAACGGCATTCTGTGAACATGCTTGATAAAAACTGTTTGCAACATGTTTTTGTTTGGTCCGAAGCGATATACTCAAAGCCCGGGTAATCGACACCCATTCATTCAGCCCCGATGCCGACGGATCGCAAGTAAAAGGATCGCAAAGAAAATGACTGCAAGTACGACAGAAAAAATTGAGAATCTGGATATCAATGAAATCAAGAAGTTAATTCCGCACCGGTATCCTTTTTTGCTTGTAGATCGAGTCACTGAAGCCGTTCCTGGTCATAGCGCCAAAGGCTATAAAAACTTAACCGCCAACGAGCAGTTTTTCGAAGGACATTTCCCTTTCAAGCCGATCATGCCCGGGGTTTTGATGGTAGAAGCCCTTGCCCAGCTTGCCTGTATCGCAATCCTTTTGAAAGACGAATTCAAAGGTCAGCTCGGAGTATTTACAGGCATTGACGGTTTCAAATTCAGGCAGATGGTCATTCCCGGTGACAGGCTGGATATGGAAGTGGAACTATTGAGAATGAAAGGACCGCTTGGAAAACTGAAAGCCATTGCAAAAGTCGGAGACAAAATTGCTGCAGAAGGCGAAATTTCTTTTGCAATGCTGAAAAGAGAAGATCAACCATGACAAGTACAACTCTTGTACACAAAACAGCTGTAATTGCCGAGGGTGCAATTATTCACGAAACAGCCGATATCGGACCGTTTGCAGTAATCGGACCCAATGTCCAGATCGGTGCAGGCACTAAAGTTGGTGCCCATGTTGTTATTGACGGTCATACAAAAATAGGCGAAAACTGCCACATTTTTGCCGGAGTTACAGTCGGACTGGAACCGCAGGATCTTAAGTACAAAGGCGAACCAACCGGAGTCATCATCGGCAATAATGTTGTGCTCAGAGAGTATGTCACTATTCACCGGGCAACAAATGAAGGCAATACTGAAATCGGAAACGACTGCTTTCTCATGAACTATTCACACATAGCCCATAACTGCAAAATAGGCAACGGTGTGATTATGGCCAACGGCACCACATTCGGCGGTTATGTAGAAGTGGGTGATGGTGCCGTTTTTGCCGGTATGGTCATACTTCACCAGCATGTAAAAATCGGCAGGTATTGCATGCTCGGAGGCATGACCGGTTCAAGAGTGGACCTTCCTCCTTTCACGCTTTGCGACGGCAGACCGGCTATGGTGAGAGGTCTGAATGTAGTCGGACTCAGGCGCAACAAAATGGGCCCAGATAAGCGCAATGCTGTAAAACAAGCCTACAAACTCATGTATCGCTCAGGTCTTAACCACAGTCAGGCAATTGCCCGCATAAAAGAAGAATTGAGCGAATTTGCAGAAGCCATTGAAGTCTGTGAATTTTTCGAACACAGCAAACGGGGAGTTGCTCCGGCTTTCGGCATGAAAGAACGCGAACTCGGCGAAACACTCGATGCCCCGGTAGACGAAATTTGAGCAAGGCTCTAAGATCGGCGACAACGTTTGGGCTGCAATGCTAGAGTATGAGAGTATGCCTGAGCTAATAAAAAAGTGAGTGGTCAGACCAGTAATTTGAGTTCAGCCGACAGTTCAGCAGAAAATCCAGATCTGCCAGAGCAATCCGGTTTCAACAGCTTATTCAGAAATCGCCAGTTCATGGCGCTCTGGATTGCCCAGGTTTTCTCGCAATTTGCAGACCGGGCGGTTTTCGTGCTTTTCGTAGCGATTCTGACCGCAACCCAGGCACACAGCCACAAAATGACTCAAGTAGGCGGCGCTGAACTCACAAGCTGGCTCTATGTGGCATTTACAATTCCAGCCGTGCTGCTTTCACCGATTGCAGGCGTTTATGTAGACAGATGGTCGCATCGCTGGGTGCTTGTGCTTTCAAATCTGGTAAGAGCCGCATGCGTCGCCCTTGTTGTTCTTCCTGCAGTTTCGCAGTCACTGAAACTCGACTTCGCTCTGGCTTTTCTAATTTCAGTCGGCTGCCAGTTCTTCGGTCCGGCTGAAACCGCATCGATTCCACGCCTGGTGAAAAAGAGCGAGCTTTATGCGGCCAACTCTCTCTTTTTCACCACAATGATGATTGCTCTGGGCTTTGGATTTGCAATCGGTGAACCGATTATTTCTCACATCGGCATGGACAATTCGCCCTGGGTTATTTCCGGTTTTTTCCTGATTGCATCCTGCCTTCTATTTAGTATTGAAGACAATAAAAACCATGCATCCACCAGAGAACCCTGGTGGGAAGAACTCAGATTCGGTCTTTCTTATATATCAAGCAATGCCCTGGTATTCAGGGCAATTATGAAAATTACGATACTTTTCAGCACGATTATTACCCTGAACATAATTGCTGTGGGTCTTGCTCAGCAGGTTCTTCATATCGAGGCATTCCGCTTCGGCTACATTGTAGCGGCTGCAGGTCTGGGCATGGGCATCGGCAATTTCTGGGTAGCACACTACGGGCATAAGGTTCGCTCGAATGTTCTTGTATACAGCGGATTTACAGGACTCGGTCTATTCATGAGCATGATGGGCAGCCTGGGTTTTCTCGGCTCCTGGCACGGCGGACTCATGACGGTTCCGCTGGTGATTGCCGTTTGCATCGGCATTTCATGTGCCTGTGTTGCGGTTCCAACCCAGGCGGCTCTGCAGGCTGTAGTTCCGGAAGAGTTGCGCGGCAAAGTTTTCGGAGCACAAAACACAGCAATGTCCGCTGCATCTACCATACCGGTTGTGCTTGCCGGTCAGTTTATTGACAATCTGCCCGGCGGCGTTTCAACCACTCTATTTCTGATAGGTCTGCCAACAGCCACCGTAGGTGTTTACCACCTTTTTCGCTCATTAAGAAGCAAAGAGTCAATTGCCTAGGCTCTTTAAGCGAATTCGCTTTAGATTCCAATCTCTATACCTCCTCAAGCGAATTCGCTTTAGATTCCAATCTCTTTACCTCCTCAAGCGAATTCGCTTTAGATTCCAATCTCTTTACCTCCTCAAGCGAATTCGCTTTAGATTCCAATCTCGTTCCTCTTTAACCGAATTCGCTATAGGCGGCAATCGCAGATTAGCAAAGCTATATGTCAAGATAAAATTAATGAAGCTTTCTAAGATAAATCACCGAAACGGCAATAATTACGGGCTTTTTCATTTAAACTTATCTGGGGACCTCGTATTCAATAAAATCATATGCGCAACCGCTTATTATTGTTCGGACTGACTTTATCGTCGCTGGTCTTTTTACTGCTGGTGGATCACATTTTGCCCTGGCCGGCAATTTGTGTCTTGCTCAGCCTGACTCTGGTATCGATGACCTTCCACACTTTCTGGCTCATGCATGCCCAGCACAGAGACCGACGCAAACTTAAAACAAGCAGAGAGTCCACATGGATTCCTTCTGTAGACATTCTTATTCCTGCAAAGAACGAATCCAGGGTAATCGAGCGCACTGTCAGACAGTTCTGCGCAATCGACTATCCCAATTTCAAGGTCTGGGTCATAGACGATGCCTCTGATGACGGAACCCCCGAAATACTTGAAAGGCTGAAAGCAGAGTTTCCGCACTTCGATTACATCAGAAGACCCCAGGGCTCTTACCCAGGCAAATCAGCCGGACTCAACGACGCGCTTCCTCACTGCCGGGCTGAAGTTATAGCAGTCTTTGATGCTGACGCTTATGTATCACCCGACTTCTTAAACAAAATACTGCCGGTTCTGGAGCCGGACGGCGTCGGCGCGGTTCAAGCACAAAAGCGCATTTACGAAAATCAGAAATCCTCGTTTTTGCCGAGTTGCCAGTCTTCAGAATACGCTCTCGACACCTACTTTCAGGTGGGCAGAGATCTCATAGGCGGAGCAGTCGAACTTCGCGGCAACGGCGAGCTCATGAAGCGTGAAGCGCTTATTGATGTAGGTGGCTGGAATAACAAAGCAATCACAGACGATCTTGATCTGACCATGCGTCTGATGCTTTCTAAGTGGGCAGTCCGTTTTTCGGCCGATACCCATGTTTTTGAGGAAGCAGTACCTACCTGGAAGGGTCTGATTCGCCAGCGACGCCGTTGGGCAGAAGGAAGCATTCGACGCTATCTCGACTATATTTTTCCGCTCAACTCGCCCAGCCGCCTTTCGCTGGTTGAAAGACTTGACATACTTGCATTCCTTTCTGAATTTGCGATTCCCGGCTTCTTGCTCCTTGAAGTAGTCAGCGAAACTATCAACTTCATGCTTGGTGAACCGATTTACCCGAAATTCTTGATTATGGTCGCAGCCATGACCTTCTTGATTTCGCTTGTCAATTTCTTTATTGCAATCAGGACTTACCGCAAAGAGCTTTCCAGCTGGGAAGCTTTTGTGCATACCTTCGAGGTGAATTCATACGTTTATGCACACTGGGTGCCCTGCATCCTTATATCATTCATTCACATCGCATTCAGGCGCCAGGCATCAACATGGCACCGCACAGAACACCTCGGTGAAACACTCGAGTCTGCCTGAGCATTCTCTATCCTGAGTATTCTTTATATAGATGGCGGCAACCAGATATGGTGGCGGCTCCAGATATGGTGCATATTTTAGTTCTGCTGCATCTGAAAATGAACGTTCCGAAGCAATTACTTTGCCACTGTGTTTGGTGTCGCGTCTCTATTTCAATCTGACAAGATTGCGTCCGATAATTCAGTCGTCAAGGTAATTGCAGGCTATTGACACAGGGCTGTCATGAACATGACAAGCACAGCTGACAGAGGTATTCAATATAAAGAGGATATGCTCGACGAATTATTAATCGAAAAGTTGCGAATCGAGAAAAACTTTTTCTGAGATGTATTTTTTCCCGAATCGCCCTGACAATAAACATTTCGACCTCTTTGCTTGCAAAAGCCCTAAAAACAAAATATGGACCAAATGCAGAAAATAGGTACAATGGTGCTGTCTTGAGGCCGGGGTGGTCCAGGATTACTATCAAAGATTGCTAATAGATGGAGAAGTGCATGGTAAGGAAATTAGCGACCTCTTTCATTCTAGCCTCGACTCTTGTCGGCGCCACGGTTGCTCCTACATTTGCTGCTGATGATACCTTTCAAAGTATCTGCTTCTTTCCGGTACGCTTACTAGGATCAGGTGTTGGAACCGCGATCGGTATTCCGGAAGGTGCCGTAAGAGATGGTGTCAAAGGAGCTATGATGGCTACCAAGTGGATGGCTGGTAAGCTCGGCGACGAAGACGGGACATATCAGACATGGGGCGGAGCAATTCTTGCTGCGCCATTTGGCATCGCCGGTGGTGCTGCATACGGAACTTTTGACGGTGGTTGGCACGGAATGAAAACCGGCTACGAAAAACCGTTCTCTAAAGACTCGTTCACATTCAAAGACGAGTAGTTAGAGTGGTTCCTCAAGGGAAGTGATTAACTCGACCGGGGATGGTTAACGCCGTCCTCGGTTCCAAGGTGGTAGGAGCAAATGAGGAAAACAGCTTTAGTATTATCAGTAGCCAGTGCGTTGGCAATCGGTACAAGTGCACCAGCACTTGCAGATGACAACGGGCTCGGCAGTATCGCGAGCTTCTTTGGCTCGGTAACAGCAGTCGTATTTGATGTGCCGACTGCAATGGTTGTCGATACTTTGTGGAGAGTGCCGCTCAAAACAGAACGCGCACTGGCTGAAAAGTTCGGTGACGAAAAAGGATTCCAACAGAATGTAGCCGCAACGGTCATTGGTGTACCGGTAGGCATGGTCTGGGGAGTTCCGGCTGGTGCTCTGAGAGGCGCCAAGCATGGAATGGGAACCGGCTGGGAAAAGCCCTTCAGCACGGAGTCATTCCTTGTGGGTATGGGAGAGGACAAGTAACGTACAACGTACTAAATGTCCAGCCGGTGGAAGCCGGCAGACAATAGAAAGACGGTGAGGTAAATGAGTAAAGTGACGCTATTGCAGAGAGTCTTAGTAATTATGGCGCTTGCATCGTCGGCTGCTCCAGCGCTTGCCCTCGATTACGAGGCCAAACCGATCAACTGGTGCATCCAGGCTCCGGTTAGACTGGTGGGCGGAGTAAGCGGCGCAGTTGTGAACGCTGGTTTCTGCGGTCCAATCGACGATGGTTACCACTGGTTCCTTAAAGGAACCAAACACGTAGCAGGAAAATTCGGTGATGAAAAAGGCGCCGGACAGATTGCTGCAGGAGTACCGATTGGTGGATCAGTAGGTCTGGTGCTCGGTACTGGTTACGGAGTTCTCGATGGGGCATGGCACGGCTTCAAGACCGGCTGGGAAAAGCCGTTCAGCCGCTGGTCCTACATCACAATGGAAGAGAAGTAAAGACTGATTTGACTTTAAAGTCCGGTCTGTCTTAACCCCCCTGGAAAGTTGGTGAGGAGTATGCTGAAAAAAAGAGTTCTGAGTTCGGTATTAGCAGCCGCGGCAGCATTGTTGCCCACAGCTGCACTGGCCTATCCGGAGCGCCCGCAAGATTGGCGTGTCCAGTATGAAGCCTATTATTTCCCGGTCCGTGTGATTAGTATGTTGACAGGCATCCTCTGGGATGTACCCACAGGTGCTTTCCAGGATGGCGTCAAAGGTGCTATCGGCGGAACCAAAATGGTCGCTCGTAACCTTGGCAATGAAGATGGTCCGTACGATCTGGTAGCCGGTGCACTCACCGGTGGTCCGGTCGGACTGGTCAGCGGCTCGGCATACGGGCTGCTTCATGGCTTCGGCTACGGTACATGGCATGGTTTCATGGGCTATGACAGCCCCCACAGCGGAAGCCACTGCTCATTGTTCCAGGGCAGACAGTATGTTGTTCCTTATGATGGCAACTACTAAGGCCTGAGCAAGATCGCAAATTAATAGCAGAAGGGCGCGGACAATGTTCGTGTCCTTTCTGCATTTTTACGCAGGCTTCTCTTGGCTACGCTGCTGTGAAGACGCTATGAAGACGATGACCATATAGTAAAAACTGAATTTAGCTTCCAAGATTTTTGGACAAAAATCTTAGAGCCTCGCGCAACCCTTTCGAGTGACTACTGTGTCGGCAAATCAAGGGGCATTACTGGCATCTACGTTAGATATAGCCTATGATTGTTATATATTTTAGGTAAAACCTTCAGAAAAATGCTGAAACAAAAGCGCATAGCTCTTATTCTCGCTGCACTTTCTCTTGCTTTAACCGCTTCAAAAGCAGAAGCCTCGCTTGGACAGAAAGAGCTCGAAGAAAAGATTGGCGAGGCAAAAATCCTGCAAGCAGGTGACCGAATCAGTTCTGCAATTAGAGGCGATGAGGTTCTGATTCATAAATATAAAGCTGCCGGCTCCACAGACACCGAAAAGGACAGCAAAATCGAAGCAGTTCTAATTGCAAAAGTAATTTGCGCCACAGACAGCAACTATAAAAAAGTCAAAGTGCGCTTTTATGACCGCAAAGACTCGAGCAAATATCTTGAGGTGCTAGTAAGAGAAGGAGATCTAAAAGCATTTGCAAGCGGTGCCTGGACTCAAGAAGAACTGCTTTCTTACCTGGCTATCAGTCGCGGCACAGACAGCAGTCAGTCAGGAACTCATACAAGCCCGCCTGAAGCTGCTTCAAGCGATCTAAGCGTCGCTGACGGGCCGTTAAAAGAAGAAAGAATCACACTGCTTTCTCAAATCAAACAATTGCACGACTCGGGTATTAATACCGGCGCTTACTCAACAGAGTTTCAAAAGCTTGAAGAAGCCGCGCGGAAAAACGACAAAACAAAAACTGCAAAAGAACTCGACAGATTGAACCTGGCTGTGAGCACCCAATTGAAGTACCTGAACTCACGCGGAATCAAACGTACAAGCAGCGCTGCAAACACTTCGCCGAGCAAGACTTCAAACAACCCTGCAACAACAGCAGCCATACCCGACTGGATGAACGCAGATCAGAGCCAGATGGAAAAATGGATGTTTGCGGCAAGCAAGCGCAAGTACGGCGACCTGGCTGCCGCACCCGGTCCCTTTCAAGACGACCGCGCCCTTATTTGCTATGTGCTTCTAAAAAAGAAAAGCTACGGACAGGACGTAAGTTCATACATGCCGCTCTGCAAAGCCATGAACATCGCCGCTGCCCGCAACGACAAAAACACGCTGAAAAAACTAATTCCACAGGCCTTCGGATCGCTGCATATAATGCAGGAAGACGTGGATAACTACAGGGCAAAAGGCGGTTGGAAAAGCTTGATGGGATTCTGAGCGCATGGCAGTGCAAGTTACCTTAGAGCCGGAGAATTCTTAGCTGGGTGAAGATTTTTCGTTGCCCAGTCGCGCCAAAAATCTAGATGATCATTGTTGTAGCTCGGGGCTTTTTCTTTGATGCCTGTAATTTCTGCCAGACCCATCATCGCATGATATCGCACCATTTCATCTGTGTCGTATAAAGCATTTGCAAATGCTGAAACTGCGGTTTTTGAATTCGTAGATCTCAGTCCGAAAGCTGCCTCAAAACGGACTTTGGGATCCTTTGAAGCAAGCAATTCAGTAGTAATTTTGGCAAAGTCGGGCAGACCTTTTCTGGCAGATCCTGAGCTATTGGATCCGGCTGCCTGGCTGTGTTTATAAATGGCAGAGGATAATGCTGAGGCAAGCACTCTGGCGCCTGAAATCTGGTTGGCAGAAGGATTGAGTAGTGCGCCTTTTACCGAATCAAGAAATTGCCAATCATCATTTCGCAGCAGGCAGCTTACAGCCCATAGCTTTCCATTTGGATCTGTACTGGGAGACTTTGCAACGGCCACTAGTGCAGGGTTAGTAATTTCTGAAGGCACAAAGCAGATTGCTCGGTAAACTTGCCCATAGATGTCATTTACATCATTCTCACCGCAGTTGCATTCCAAAACTTCTTGAGCATTAGCTCCAAAAACTGCAAGCGCTTCGTTGACAACCAGACGCAAGGGTTCGGAATTTGCAATTTTTCGCCCTTGTGTTTTTTTTACAGGCAAAGCGGGTAAGACATAACGGCAAGTGTTGTCTACTGTCAAAGCGTTGTAATTTTGTTTGCCGGACTTTGACAGGAAAATGATTCCATATGCACGGTCCGGCACCCCGTAGATTCCTTTTGACCCATCTTTTCTCACTTCAATAATGCCATCCGGAACAATAGTCTTGAGATTGCTGCCAGGCTTTGCTTCTCCCTTTATTACCCGATCTACAAAAACTGACATGCTCATTGGATGTGAGGGGTTTGCTTCTACGACCCGTCCAATTACGATCGTGTCGGCCTTTGTGACAATTCCAGTTAAGTCAGGCGGTCCCGCAGAACGCGCAATTGCAGACTGAATAGAAGCAAAGCAAAAGACCAGGCACAGGATTATTATTAGAGTACTAATTGAAAAACTGCCCTTCAACAATTTGATAGCTCCATACTGAATTCAGACCTCGACAGTATAATCGTTCTTAGGATAACACCTCACTCCATAGATACTAAGTGCATCAAAAATGAGCAAGAATGAGCAAGAATCAGCAAGAAAGCCTTGAAACCTGCATCAAAAGAGCAATGCTTTTGCCTGTTTCAAACGAAATCTCAGGCGATCTTGTTATTCTAAGAGCCTATCAAAATGGCGACGGAGCTGAAGTTTTTGAAGCAGTAGATAAATCACGCGATCATCTTGAAGCTTTTCAGTCATGGCAAAAAAAGATGCTGAGCGTTGATGACGCAGAAGCAGCAGTGCAAAGATTGCAGGGCGACTGGCATTTGAGAACACGCCTTGGCTGGGCAATTCGAGAACACAAGAGCTTGAATTTCCTCGGTCACATTCAACTCGAACACATAAACTGGCAAACACCCTCATTTGGAATAGGTTACTGGCTTAAAGCAGACGCCCAGGGCAAAGGATACGTGAGCCAGGCGACCAAACTTTTAGTGAAACTTGCATTTGAATCATTGAATGCCAAAAGAGTACACATAGAAACTGACGCCAGAAACTTCAGAAGCGCAGCAGTTGCGCACAGATCAGGCTTTACCAGAGAGGGCTTGCTCAGAAACGAACGAAGAGATTCTCATGGCTTCTTACAAGATACACTTCAGTTTTCAATGACACCTGAAGAGTACGAAGAAGCGAAATCTCGCTGGTACAGATAATGAATCTATTTTAGTAATCCAGCTCTTTTTGCAGCTTCAATATCAATTGCATAACGAAGCCCCCAACAACGCTCATACAAATAGATCTCTAAAGCATATCTTTCCGGCAATAAAAGATGTCCTGACCCCAGCAGCCACAAGACCGGGTTGCTGACAAATCTCATTTCATATTCGGGAAGCTCTTAATCAATATGCAGACAAACATTTTAATATTCCATCCAAATATTCTGGGGTAGTTCACAGCTGCATATTTGCCTGCTAAATTAGTATGCATAAACGGTGAGCGGTGAAACAAGTCACTGCTTTGAGCCGAGGGGCGATGCGGAAACGGCAGGAGTGCGCATTCCGGAAACGACAGCAAAGCGCCCGCTTTACGTGAAGGATTGGCTGAAGCGTAGAGAAATATTGAGCCTCCAGCAAGAGGCAGCCAGGCAATAGCAAAAGCACCACTGCGATTTAGTTCGGGTGGTGTTTTTGTTTCTGCCTTATGATCTTTGTTTTGCGTTTTTGCAAACGCCTGAATTCTCAATAGCCATTGAATTTTCAATAGCTCCTGCTTCCGGAACCTGCAGGTGAGGCAAGCTTATTAAATCGCTTCCGTCACTTGACGGATAACTAAATCCTCAGCCTAGCTGATGCGAGAAGCCAAGCGCTCGATCCATATTAGTAATGGGAGCGGGGTTTTTCCTGATTCAGAGAGGAGAAAAGGGAAAAAATAATTGAGTCCTGTTGAAACCGGCATCAGACTGAGCAGCAGCAGCCGTGTAGCAGGTAAAACGCAATTGGAGCTCCTGTAATTCGCCCCCGGCATGCCCCCCGCATTCCGGGGCGCAACTTATTTAAAGCAACTTATTTAAAGCAGCATTAGCTGCTCTCAATTGGACATTCGGCTTGCTTGCCTTCATAATGCCATCTGGGAAAAGATGCATTGGAACTGGATTTTAAGACTTTTGCTAAGCATACGTTTGAATATACTTTCTTACGAATTTATAGCAGCTAAAAATATCCAGCTCATATTCAGTATCTCCTAAGGAGACAGACGGTGAGCCGTCAGCTTGCAGCACAGACAGGTATCACATCGATTTTAAGCGAGGACAGAGATCCTCTCAGACTCGAGCTGGCAAAACGCCATAAAGACAGTTACGAAAAAATCAAAAAGCTGGCTAAGTTTCGCAAAAGCGAACTCTCAGACAGGGCGGCTTACATTCTTGCAGACGCAGTGGAGTTCATGAGCCTGCTGCCGGATAATTCAATACATGCCGTGGTCACCGACCCCCCTTACGGGGTAATTGAATACAACAGCAAGCACCATCAAAAACTCAGGCAGGGACGTGGCGGCGTCTGGCGGATCCCGCCCTCATTCGATGGTGCTCGACGGCAGCCGCTTCCTCGCTTTACAGTGCTTTCCGACTCGGAGCTTTTAGAGCTCTCCGAATTTTTTCACACAGTTGCAGCTCAACTGGAACGTATATTAGTGCCGGGCGGTCACGTATTTATTGCCTCAAACCCGCTGCTATCAAGCTTTACTTTTCAGGCATTCATGCTTGCAGGGTTCGAAAAGCGAGGCGAACTCATAAGACTGGTTCAAACTCTCAGAGGCGGCGACAGACCCAAAGGAGCCGAAAAAGAATTTGCCGATGTCTCGATGATGCCGCGTTCCTGCTTTGAGCCCTGGGGTATATTTCGCAAGCCGCTTGAAGGAACCGCTGCAGAGAACCTCAGAAAATGGGGCGCCGGCGGCCTCAGGCGCATTTCGGGTCAAGAACCCTTTAAAGATGTAATTCTCTGTTCGCCGACAAGAGGTCCTGAAAAGGAAATTGCACCGCATCCTTCTTTGAAGCCTCAGCGCTTCCTGCGCCAGATTGTCAGAGCAAGCCTGCCGCTAGGTCAGGGCATCGTATACGATCCATTTGCAGGAAGCGGCTCAACTCTTGCTGCCTGCCAGGCACTTAATTATTTGTCGATTGGAACTGACAGGGACAGCCAGTATTTCAAAATGGCTTGCCGAGCATTCGAAGAACTATCAAATCTCAAAGTAAAAGACTGAAAAAGAGCGACACTAAAAGAAAAGATCAATATCTGCCAAACTGAAATTCAAAATTTATGGATACAAGCGAGCTATTTTTAGAATTCGAAGCAGGATTTCCAAAGCGCAAATTCTCAGCAGGTCTTCTAATAGCCTTTATTGACTTTTATCTTGAGCTGCAAATTCCCGGACTTGGAATTAAAAGCCTGGAAGAGTTACTTGCAGTTTATCCGAAGCTCGAGCAAACCCAGAGCGGTGCCAGAGCTAATACGCTCATTGTTGCACTGCCCAGGGGCGGAACCCTGAGCTTGCGGCCCTTTTACAATCAAATCGAGAGATTTTTCAGAGCAGAGAACAGCCGCTTCGATTATCCAAGCTGCGCCCCCCATGCAACGCAGTGCTGGTCGGATTATCTACACTGGCTGGATGCGCTTGCAGGCTTTCAAAAAAGCGAATTATTTGAGCTTAGAAAGCAGGTCATAAACTATGTTCTTTCAGCTCTTAAAGATCAAAGTTTCGACCCTGCCAGCGCTCGAACCGAACCGGCCCTTTTTCGACTATTGCTTGAAGGCTTCGATATGTCAGCCCGAAAGGAAGAGCCAAGCGGTGCTGCTTTTCAGGGAATCGTATTCGGCTTTTTGCGAGCAGATAACCCTCATTTGCAAATAGAAATTGACAAGGTCAGAACCGGCTCTAAAAGATTGCAACGTGTAGGTGATATCGACTGCTGGGATGGAGCTCAACTTGCAATTTCCTGTGAAGTAAAACACTTCGACCTCAGACCCGACGACATTCCTTACCTTGAAGGCTTTGCAAATGCAATATCAGTACGGGGCAGCCTTGGCTTATTAGTTGCCAGGTCATTCAAAAACGAAAGCCGCAAAATAGTCGAATCACTGGGGCTCAAAGCGCTCGATGCCGACGATCTTTTGCGCATTGTCGAACTCTGGGACCCACTGAAGCAACGCACGGCCGTATCATCGTTCATTTATTACGCAAGACATGTGGAAAAGAACTCGTCGCTTGCAAGCCGCATCGACGGTTATTTAAGTTCAAAGAGCAGCTCAAAGGCGCCCATAGAAAACAGAAGCGAAAACGAAGACCAGAACAGCTCAGAAAGCATGGAAGCTAAAATAGAAAGCAACAGCAAAAGCAAAGAGCCGATAAATCCAGGCAATCCGCAAGCAGTGCAGATGAATCTATTTTAGTAAAAGCAGCACTTCTTGAGAAACATATCTGTTGCATAGCCAGTTTTTATAAAAGCAATATCCAAAGATCGATTTCAGAAGCATTATGTATATCTTTCCGCTTTGGTCGGCACGAGCGCAGCAAGAGCCCGTGGATCGGGTGCCTGACAAGGTTATTTTCATATTGAACAGAGAAGCCATGCATATTGAAAGCTCCTTTTTAATAAGGCAAGCAAATATTCTGGGGGAGTTCACAGGGCTGATTTGCCTTGCTATAGTTATTTGCATAAACGGTGAGCGGTTGATTGAAGTCACTGCTTTGAGCCGAGGGGCGATGCGGAAACAGCAGGAATGCGCATTCCGGGAACATCAGCAGCAAGCCCGCTTTACGTGAAGGATTGGCTGAAGCGTAGAGAAATATTGAGCCTCCCGCAAGAGGCAGCCAGACAATAGCAAAAGCACCACTGCAAAGCAATTTGGGTGGTGTTTTTGTTTGTGCTCTTCATTGTTTTCGCGCTTCTCTCTGCTTTTACTTATTCAGGCTTCTTGCTTCTCAGTCAATGCCTCAACAGACTGAGCCTGAGGTATTGAAAACCAGAAGCGACTCCCTTTTCCCGGCGAGCTCACTACGCCGATTTTGCCATGGTGAGCTTCGACAATGCCTCTGGAAATTGCCAGTCCAAGCCCGCTGCCACGTCCTTGCTCAGCCGTCTTGTTGTCCAGCTGCTTGAATCGTTCGAAGATGAGCAGCTGCTTGTCAATTTCAATGCCGCATCCACAATCGATAATTTCAAACAGAACTTCATTTTTATCCGGATAGTGTCCCGTCCTTACAAGCACCTCCGAACCCGGTTCTGAAAACTTGATTGCATTGCCGATCAGATTTATCAGTACCTGTATTATCCTGTTTTTGTCCGCACTCATGTGCGAGTCTTGCTCATCATTTAAGTCCGATTTGGATAAATCAGACTTGGAGATCCTGATTCCTTTTTCTGCTGCATAGTTTGAGACCGCAAGGACCGCTTGCTCAACTGTTTCAAAAACACTTGTATCGCTGCAATTCAGAGAGAGTTTCCCTGCTTCGATTTTCTCAATTTCAAGCAATCCGTTGACCAGTGAAAGTAACATCTCGGTGCTGCGTTCTGCAGACTGCAGTGCTTCAGTCGCAGCCTCAGGAAGTTCACCATAAGCGCTATTTCTCAGAAGCTGGTGAAAGAGACTGATAGAACTGAGCGGAGTTTTCAAATCATGTGTCACCATCGCCAGGAATTCTTGTTTTGCTTTCTCAAGCTCCTTTCGTTTGCTTATGTCTTGCACTGCCAGAACTCTGCGATTTGCTTCGGGCATTTCAAGTTTGCTGAAACTTAGCTCAACCGGTAGATTTACACCACCGGTGGAAAGAAGCAAATTCTCCGTTTTTGCAAGCTCTCCCGCTTGCATTTTCAGCTGCTCTTCAAAAACTAAGAAAGCCTCTGAACAGCCAGGAATGATCGAATCGATTTTTCTGCCGATAAGATCAGCATCGGAAAAGCCGAATTGATCTTTGAATGTTTTGTTTGCTGAGTCAATTTTGATCTCGAAACCCTCAGTCAAAATCAAAAGGCCCAGAGGCATAGTTTCAATAAGCAGGTTCAAACGAGCTTCACTTGCTAAAAGCTTATTCTGTGACTCCTTAAGTACAGCGGTCATTTCATGGAACACTGCGTCCAGGCGCCCCAGTTCATCGGCACCCAGGCGTGGTCCCGGAATCTCACGGCCAAGTGAAAAAGTTTGAACGTTGTCATTCAACATGGTCAACCTGCGTGTCAGGCTCAATACAAAGAAGCTGGAGCAGATAATTGCAAGAAGCAGATCTGCGCCGGCCATGCAAATAAGTAAGATGTTCATGCGTCGGCGCTCTTCGATTTTTTCTTTCAGTTCAGCTTGCCGCTCAATATCAGCCTCTAGGATAGTATTTTTCTGAAGAGCTCTGGCAAGCATCTCAGCGTATTTGCAGGCAGTTTTGTTGTCGAGATCGGCTTCACGAAGCAACAAGCTCATATTTCCGAGCAAGACGAAAAGGAGAAGTAAAGGAAATATGCTCAGTGCTAAGCCCTTCCTCAAAATACCGCTTGCCAAAGCCACTGCCTCCCCATTCTTTTCGCACTCTTCACTCTATTCCCAGCTTAACATTCCCATCACAGCCATTTCACACTCGGCTGTTAGATTCAAATTAGTAGATCTTTGAGAGGTCAGCCTATGGAGATTGCCGGAGGAGGCATACTCATGTTTTTGCTCGTCCTGTTTTCAGGCTTGCTTTGTTATATGCCTATCTACAAAATAAATATCGAGCGCTACCAATTAAGACTCAAGCCTGAGAAGAAAAGAGAGCGAAATTCCACACCAGCCCAGAGAAAATCAACAGTTCTAACGCTTCTTTCCTGCCTTGGGAAATACGCCCTTTCTCTATTTCCATCTTTACTCGAGAAGCGCAGCCTTCAACTCCTGATTATTTCAAACTACAGGCAGCCTGAACATGCATACAGGCTTGCAGGCAGCAAAATTGCTCTGTCATGTTCTACAGCTCTTTCTCTTGCCTTCATTTCTTCAGGCAACGGAATGCTGTATTGCATTCCTTCAATCGCTTGTGCGTGGCTAATACCAAACTACATTCTTTCGGCAAGAGCAAAACAGAGACAGTCGGCAATTATAGCTGAACTTCCCACCATGGTCGACTTGATGGTCGTGTGTGCACAAGCTGGTCTTGGTTTACTTTCCTGTATCGATAAGGTAAGCCGTGAGTTAGAAAAAACCTGCCCTGAGATTTCCGGAGAATTCAGACAAATGCTTCAGGATATCAGTCTTTTTGCAAAGCCCACAAATCTTGCATTACAGGCAATGGGAGACCGTTGCCAGATAGAGGAATTGAGCAGCATGATCAGTACCCTGATTTCATGTGATAGCAAAGGCGCCGAGCTTGCCTATCCACTTAAGCAAATAAGCACCGCAATCAGAGAACGTCTCAAAAGAAAAAAAGAGGAGGAAGCATCCAAAACCCCAGTCAAAATGGTGCCGGTAATTATGTTCTTCATAATGCCGCTGATTCTCTGTCCAATGCTCGGACCGGCTGTGATCATAATTCTGGAAGCCCTGGTTTGCGCGCCCCCGCAATGACCGGCAACCAAACCTGCTAAAGTTCAAACATGCTACACTGACAAGGTCAGGAGCGCAACAATGGCAAGAATCCTTCTGGTAGAAGATGATCGTGAATTGGGTGGAATGATCACTTCCTGTTTGCGTTTCGATCACTACACTGTCGAACTTGAAAGAGACGGAAATGAAGCGCTTGAGAGAATTAAGCTCTATAGATACGATTTGCTGATTCTGGACTGGGGATTACCAGGGCTAAGTGGTCTGGATATTTGCAAAAAATACAGAGCTTCAGGTGGCAGAGTTCCAATTCTGATGCTGACTGCCCGCAGTCATGTAACTGAAAAGGAAGAGGGGCTCGATTCAGGGGCTGACGATTATTTGAGCAAACCGTTTGACATGAAGGAACTCTCTGCACGAATCCGGGCACTTCTGAGGCGCGCCTCCGGAAATCCCGCATCAAACCAGCTGGAATTTTCTGATCTTGTACTTGAACCGTCAAGCTTCAGAGTTTTGTGCAAAGGCAAGGAAGTCACACTCCTGACAAAAGAGTTTGCATTGCTCGAGCTGTTTATGCGACACCCGAAACAGGTACTTTCCACTAACTCGATCATCAATCAGATATGGAAGGACGGACAACCATGCTCAGCAGAAAGTGTGAGGCAGCAAATCAAGAACCTCAGAAAAAAGCTGGAAGCAGCTGGCTCGAGTCCACTCATTCAAAACATTCGTGGTGCTGGCTACAAGCTCGATATCCTATGAGAAGAATGAGATTTTCTTAGGATCCGAAAGGAAAACTATCAGAAATCTCCGTGCCCATATTCAAGTTTTCTTTCCTGGATATGCATTTGCACTATAGTTCGCCGCTTATCAAATAGATCTCCTGCCCAGTTCAAGCAGTGAAAGCAGGCCGGGTGCCTGACAAGTTTGATCTCATATTGATCGCATGAAAAATGCATATTCCCGGCTCAGAATTTAATACTAGAAAACAATATTCTGGGGGAGTTCACAGTGCACACTTGCCTTGCTATAGTTATTTGCATAAACGGTGAGCGGTTGATTGAAGTCACTGCTTTGAGCCGAGGGGCGATGCGGAAACAGCAGGAATGCGCATTCCGGGAACATCAGCAGCAAGCCCGCTTTACGTGAAGGATTGGCTGAAGCGTAGAGAAATATTGAGCCTCCCGCAAGAGGCAGCCAGACAATAGCAAAAGCACCACTGCAAAGCAATTTGAGTGGTGTTTTTGTTTGTGGTGGTGATTTTGCTCAGACCGCTCGAACTTCGGCAAGCCGCTTGAGAGAATACTCGTCGTCCCAGCATACAGCGGCTTCCCATGCAGCTGACGCTTGCGCGGCGATGTCCAGCGCGTCAGCCTTAAGACCAGCGGCATTAAACGGCAGAACCAGATCGAGATCGGGAACGTCGACGTGCGACTCGTCCCAATCTATAAGCGCGACACCTTTCGACAAAGTGATAAGTACGTTGGCCGGGCTATTGGGATTGCCGTGGACAACGCATGTCTGCCGCCCGGCAAGGCGTGCCCAGGCTGCCCGGCAACGAGCAACACCCTCAGGCGGCATCGCGCTCAAGTCAATCTTCGTTCCCGAGTCGGCATGCAAGAGGTCCACAGACGATTTCCAACCGGGGCGTTGCGGCCAGCTTTTCGTCAAGCTATGGAGCTGCCCTAACGTATCGGCCACACGACGCCAGTCGGACTCCGTTTCTGGCGGTCTGCCCTCCAGATATGTCATTAGAACAAGACCGTCCACAAAGAGCCGGCCGTCCCTGGTCGGAATCGGCAACGGCACAGTAAAACCCTGGCGGTCCAGGTGCTGCAAAAGCTCGGTTTCCCACCTGAGATCAGCGTCACTTCTTGTACCCAGACGACCCACCGCGACCTGCCCCTTGATGCGCACGCTCCACACATCGTTGGCGACCCCGCCAGAAAGTGCTTCTATCCGAGATGCGTCCTCATCCCACAGCCTTAGCGCTTCCCATCCCAATGCGGACATCTAATCTCCTCAGTCACAGAAATCTATTATTCAAGCATTTTGTTTTTCGCTAAAACACGAACCAGTAATCTCAAAATGAGATCTTATTAGTCTGGCCGCTTGCAATCGCCAGAATCATCCGTTTCTATACTCGAAGCTAACCTGCCATATATGCAACCATCATATATTGCATCACTTTTAAATAGATTTTCGTCCTACCTTACTTAGATAAAGCAGGCCGGGTGCCTGACAAGTTTGATTTCATATTGATCGCATGAAACATGCATATTTCCCGCTCAGGATTTAATAGTAGAAAACAATATTCTGGGGGAGTTCACAGGGCTGATTTGCCTTGCTATAGTTATTTGCATAAACGGTGAGCGGTTGATTGAAGTCACTGCTTTGAGCCGAGGGGCGATGCGGAAACAGCAGGAATGCGCATTCCGGGAACATCAGCAGCAAGCCCGCTTTACGTGAAGGATTGGCTGAAGCGTAGAGAAATATTGAGCCTCCCGCAAGAGGCAGCCAGACAATAGCAAAAGCACCACCGCAAAGCAATTTGGGTGGTGTTTTTGTTTTAAGACTGAGCCTCTGCCATTTACAAGCAGCTAGTTTTTTTTCCTCGGAGCAATAATCTTATCGAGGAGTCATCCTGTTGTTGTCGATCAGAACGGGTGAATAGAATTTGTAATTTGGATCGATGGGTTTACCATCCCGACCAACCGGGTGCCTATCCATGCCAACATACCTAATTTCCGGAGCCGGCTTCGGTTCACGCGTCCATGCAGATTCCCCTTTTGCGCCGCCTTTCAACCAGTAGCCCTTATCTTCCATTTCCCGGGCAATTATGGCCATTCTGTTGCTACCTTCTCCAGGACCGAACTGATATGCAGCTGCCAACCGTTCGGCATCGTTAAGATCCTTTGCCAGCTGGGAAGCTGCAGATCTATTTACGCCCGAAGTGATTTCGATTTTCGGCAATGCATTAGCTCCGCCTAAGTGATCCGCAAGAAAGGTCAATCGCGGTTCAGATGCGGCACCTGCCTGAGCAAGTGGAGCTTCCCCTTTTGATAAAAGCGCTCTGACTCCAAAACCGGCAGTCAAAGCCGCTCCAGCTGCAATTGCAACTGTTTCGACCGGATGATTACTTATCCAATCTCTGGTTTTTTCAAGTAAGTTAGTTGACTGACTTTGCTCTTCTTGCTCTAGCAGCGATGTTTTCTTTAACTCAGTTGATTCGAACATTTCCATGTTTTTTTCCTCTCCCGGAAAGGGACTAGACTCTATGAATGACAGAAGACCCTTTCTGCCTTTCACCATTTATAGCCACTCGATCACAGGTACGGTCCAACCTCGTACTTACAAAACTATGATCTTGATTCAGAAAAAAATTCGTAAAACTCTGTGTAAGTTTGGGGTATGTTCGCAATTCACGCAGAAATTTTCCTGTATCTACGAAATCGGTCACTAACTTGTCACGCTTTTTGTTTGATTCAGAGAAGGCTTTAGGTTTACACAAAAAATAAACCAACCTGTACGGACTTTTTTCAGACGCTCCAGCTAACATGCTATCAGGAAAAATAGGCTTTTTGGTGGCAAGACATGAGTATTCCATCCGACACGCCCTCTTGGGCTGATACACCCGCCCGAGCCGGTACTCAGGCGCAGCTTAAGAACAGCGGGCAAATTGGCCCTGACTTTGAAGAGCATAGTAATAGCAATTTCGACTCGCCTGCTCTGATCATCAATTCACTAAACGATTTTGATAATCCCGAAGCTTATATGAAAGTGATCAGCGAAATGACCAGTGCAAAAAGCACAAGCGAATCATTTTTACCGAAGGCAAATTTCACAAGCGACTTCGAAGCAACTGCATCGGGAGATGGTCTTGCAGAAAAAGCAGACCGGCAGACTGCATTCGGTCCATCTGCCAAAGAAGCAAAAGAACTGGCTGAGCGAACTTTCAACGCCATGAACACACATTACGGAAATTATCCGCACAATACCTGGGCATATCTGGCACCTGGCTATACAAGTGCCTGGCCTCTTTCACAGCAAATTCAGGCAGTGCTTCTGGCTGACAAAATGGGCGACAGTAATCTTAACATTGCCCATGAGCTTAATCAGCGATTGGACGGCCTTCATTATTACTGGCAAAACAGAAACGGCATCGGCGGTTATGGTGCTGGCGTAGACGGTATATTCAACAACCACGAACGATTCTATGACGACAATGCCTGGATCGGTCTTAATTTGCTCGATACATATGAGCGCGACAGAAGCCAGGGCTGGGCTTTAGAACAGGCAAAAAAGGTATTCGACTTTGAAAAACACGGCGAGCAAGAAGCAAAGAAAGTATCAGCTGAGCCCGGTGGTGTAATGTGGGAAGAAGGCGATAAAAAAGGTTATCGCGCCACAGTAAGCACTGCCGGAGCCAGCCAGCTGGCACTGCGACTTTATGAGCAAACAGGCTCAAAAGAAAAAGAATATCTCGACTTTGCAAAAAGGCATTTTGACTGGGTTGAAAATCATTTATCAGACGGAAGAGGATTGTATATCGACGGCATTGAAGGAAACGGCAACAAGCACCATGAAGTTTACAGCTACAATCAGGGTTTGATGCTCGGCGATGCGATAATGCTCTACAAAGCAACAGGCGATCAGAGCTACAAAGAAAAAGCTGAACTTATCATGAACGCAGCAGGCAAGCATTTTACTGAAGAAGAGCTGGAAAAGCAGCAGCCAATTTTCAATGCAATTTATTTCAAGAATCTGATTGAAGCAGATGAGATACTCAATTCGCCCCCGGACTTGAAAAAAGCACACACAGAAATGATCCGGCAATATGCAGAACATTTGCGCCGTCACATGGGACGCAACGGTGTGATAATTACAGGTCTTGAAGAGGACACGAGCTGGAAGTCAACCACTCAGTCTGCCGCAGTTCAGATATTTTCGATGCTGGCAAAACTGAGTTCCTGAATAAAAAAATGAACCGCAATCTGGCCTGGCCAGCAAGCCTGTCGCAACTCGGCTCATTAAATGATGCGCTTTCAGGCAAAAGACCGGCCGATTTTCGCCCGATAAACGGTTCGGACGGGCGTCCGGCAGCGATCACCATGCCTCAACACTGGTACCAGAGCAATCCCAGCGTTATCCTGACTGAACGGCCGGAACAAAAGCATTACAACGGTTCTTCGTGGACCAAACTGCCGAAAAGGTAAGACCAGCCGACTTCTTTGCCTGATTGGATTTTCCCCGCACGCAGCGGGTATGATAGTTTTATGCCCCGATAAAAGCTGAAAGAAGAGTGCTCAAAGAGCTTACGGAATCTGAAAAAAGGTGCAAACTGCTTCTTGCCTGGCCAAGCCCGCAAGACTTCAGCGAGGCTTTGCAGTATCCGTCTGTGTGTTTTAATGATCCCGACCTTACTGAAACAAATGCCGAAAGCGACAATTTCGGACTGCCTAAGCCCAGAAGCGGCATGTTCGCCAGTGTTTACAAGCTCGATTCAAGCACAAAAAGTTATGCTGTCCGCTGCTTTCTGAAATGGCATCCCGATCAGTTTAACCGTTATAAGGAAATCGAAAAATCAATCAGTCAGAGCAGGCTTTCATGCATGGTTGGTTTTGAGTTTCAGGCAGAAGGCATTCAGATTGAGCAGACTAAATTGCCTATGCTGAAGATGGAATGGTGTAGAGGTCTTAACTTAAACGAATGGGTTCAGCACAATCTCAGAAAGAAGAGAAAACTCGAAACTTTTCTTGAGAAATGGCGCGAAGTTTTAAATGAGCTCAATTCAAATGGTATTGCCCATGGTGACCTGCAACACGGCAATATTCTTATCGATGTAGATGGAGAAATCAAGCTTGTCGACTATGACGGCATGTACACGCAGGCTTTCCAGGGTCTTGAAAGCAATGAAATCGGTCACCGCAATTACCAGCACC
Organism: uncultured Candidatus Obscuribacterales bacterium; assembly: GCA_964615655.1. Taxonomy (GTDB): domain Bacteria; phylum Cyanobacteriota; class Vampirovibrionia; order Obscuribacterales; family Obscuribacteraceae; genus JAIEPM01. The sequence goes on from CAZTQO010000005.1 coordinate 68,315, forward strand.
CGCTTCGCAATGAGAAGCATTTCGGACCCTATTTAGACAATTTCTCCGCATGGCTTATCTACCTGTCGGTTTTTATCGCAGGTTCCGACCCCCATATCTGGTATGACTTCGAAGGCGGTGACGAATGCTTGCTCTTCCGCAGGCAAGATCTGGAGAAACCACTTCAGTCTGAGCTATTTCATGTCCTTGAACATCACTTCAACCCGCAGATCCGTGAAGCGTCAAGAATTCTTCGCTATTTATTGAGTCTTAAGCCGGAAGAAGTGCCGGGACTGGCTCAGGCTCTAAAAGTCCCGGATGATCTCCAGGAGCTTGACGGGGTATTGAGCGACCTTCCTGAATGGCTATCTGATTCAGAAGCTCAAGAATTGCTCGGGCTTGACGAAAGTGAAACAATTTCAAAACGCATTGTCTTGAAACGCAGAAGACAAAAAGGCGTGCCGCTGCCTCAACACATGCGTATCGGCTCAGTAAGCGGCAGATGGATCTATGACGAAAACGGACTCATATTCAACCCTGAAGCAAAAGCCCCTGAGCAAATTTCGCCGTCAATTTCAGAGCCTCAAAACTCAGAGCCTCAAGACTCAGAGCCGGAAGAAACGCCACAAAAGAAAGCGCTCCACTCCCCACTTCTTGGCACTTATACAAGACCGGCACCTGTTTGCCGTATCCATGGCATTTTGAGCTCACCGATGCTCGACGACAAATCACAAGAATACGATTCGAAAGATCACTCAAACAAACTATCCGACTTCAAACCACTTATATTACCGACAATTGGCTCAGTTGTTTTTATTGCCTGCCTGTTTTTGTTTCAGTTTATACCTGGCATGATTCCGCAGAGTTTTCTACCGGAGAATTACTTCAATACAAACCCGCCAGCTCAAGAAGAACAGCCGGAAATCACGCCAGAGCAAGAAGAAGCCAATTTTAGAAAAGAGCTGAAAGAATTGAACTGGACAAAGGACTCGAGTGATCCTTTGAAGAGATCTTATGGGCTTTATAATTTAGCCTGCATAGAAAATGAAAAGGGTAATTATCAGACCGCCGAAGACTATTTGATAAGAGCTGAGGCTGATCTTAGAAAGCTTAAAGACCATGAGTATGATCTTGCAGGTGTGCTTATGGAACTGGCAAAGGCCTATAAATATCAGGATAAGCTACCTGAGGCTGAACTTGCATATAAAAGAGCAATTGCATTATCAGAAAAATACGGATTTGTGCTTACTGAAGAAGGGATGAAAGAAAACGTCGAGTCACTGATATCTGTTTTGAAAAGCGAGGGTAAAACTGAAGAAGCAGCTAACTACGAAAATAAGCTGAAGCCGCCTGCTCCGGTGCAAAATCCCCAGTAAATTTCACTTCAGTATTTTGTTTATATCCGCAAGCGTATTTTGCAGTTTGCCCATATCGCTGTAAATCTTCATCACCGGCTCACCGATTGCCACCTGATCTTCTCTGATGTTCTGTTTCAAGCGCTTATCGTTTGTGTTATTCACCTTATTATAAAGATCAAGATATTCAGACCTGCAATCCAAAAACAGCTTCTTGCAGTTTTCCCATGGACCAGCAAGTGCTTCCTGCCTGTCTTGAGGAATCTCTATACTGTTCATATCCGCCTCGATCAAATTTAAGAGTTTGCCGATTTTTGCAGTGTAATAAGCAAGCATATTTTGCCTTGGCGGCAGTCGGTAGCTGTAAAGCATCAGATATGGCGGGCTTGTAAAAGTAAAGGTAGGCAAATATTTGTATTCGGAAACAACTTCTTCTTTAGTCAAACCGCCACCGTATAACATGCTTCCGATACCCTGGGGCGGCGGATTGCCATAAAGCATGTTCCAGCGTTCAAGCTCTGCAAAAAGACCCCAGCAGGCTTTTCCTACCTGTTTTGACGCCTCAGAAAGCTGTTTGAAGCCTGAGCCTGCATCAATAACACTTGCCTGCCCACTCAACTTTTGCGGGCTTGCTTCGCCCTCTGTTTGCGGCACGGCTCCCTGTACAGCGGCAGCCACTGCACTTGAATTTTCAGCACTCGAACTGGAAGCGCCCTGATCAAGATTCTGATCAAGAGCCCCGAACATAGCAATTATGGAAGCATCCAGATTATCGGCAGCTGCTTTCACTTCCTTTGCCGGTCCCCAGAAATGAGGCGGATAACTCTGATCTGTTGGAGCTTTTACCTTCTGAGCAGCCTGATTGAACTTTGAAACAGCGCTGCCTAGGTCATTTACAATTCCCTGAGTTGACTGCCACTGACTCGAAAGACTTGAACTGAATGCTTGCGGCAGCGCAAACTTAGCCTGAGTATCAGTAAGGGATTTCAAATCAGCACTTAAGCTCGATGCATAATAGTCCACCCACTTTTTTCTTGCAGGTGAATTTCGTCCTTCATTGAGGATATCAAGCACTGTGGATTTGATGTGATTATTGTGTTCCCAGAGCTGCCTCAAATTAGCAAAAGCACTCGCATTTGGATCACTCTGACTGCCTGCGCCGCTATCACTCTGACTTTCTTCTGCCTGGCTGCTTGCCGCAGAATCTGCCTGGCTGCTTGCTCTAGAATCTTCCTGGCTTGATGGAGTTGGCTGAGTTGCTGCATCTGATCTTGATGCTGGCTGCTGCAACAGCAATGCAAAAGTAAACAGTAAGAAAGCCGGATTATTTGCTTTGAATTTCATTATCGACAAGTCTCAATCTCCGCAAAAAACGAATTATAGCCAGAAGCAGCACTTGTCATCGTTATTACAAAAACAAAGCACCACTGCAAAACTAATTGAGTAGTGTTTTGTTATATTCTTGCTTAGTTATGCTTTCAATTTGCGCGTTTGACCTGGCGCTTTCAATCAGCGCTTTTGATTTTGTTTTTGCAATTATCAGCTCTTAGTACGGCCCACCGTCCGAACCTGGTTCGTTATAAGGACCGCCTGGGTCATCGTGACGTCTTTGCGGATCAGATCCCGGCTCATTGTATGGTCCGCCTTCATCGTCATGTCTTCTCTGGTTGTCCGGATCCGGCTCATAAGTGCCCGGCGATCTGCCACCGTCTAAATTACGCATTTTAAGTGCGCATAAATCGCTGGCTTGCACCGGCAAACTCAGCCCTTGAGATAGAAGAACTACGGAAACAAAAGCAAGAGTAATCGAAACATAGATTTTTGGCAGCCGCCCTGAATTTCTCATTTCCTTTTTCCTTTTACAGCTTTAAAACCACCGAATGACGCCTTTCCGCGCAAATCCCGTTTTGCCCGGAGAAAGACAATATTTGAGTTCATAAACCTAAGCCTGTGGCAATTTTTCCACTCATTAAAAGCAGGGCCAATACGCAAAATACGAATTAGCACTTAGATTACCGAATCTTAAATTTCGGATAATGAATGAAAGGTTGGCGAAAGCTTGGCTGCCTTACCTGTCACGTTTGTCTGGATTAAGCGCGACTGCAGCCGACTCGAGCTCAGCGATTCCTTTGTAAGCGGGATCAAGCCTCTTTAACTGCGCGATATAAAGAAGAGCCGCTTCCTTCTTTTGATCCAGCACACATGCCGTTGCGATTGCAAAATAATTCGCAATTGAAGGACGTATCTTCACTGCCTCGTTCGCGATGTCCACAAGCCTTTCTTTGCATTGCTTATCATCGGGATTGAATCGGAGCGCATTTCGGTATTCCTGCCATGAATTCAGCAATCTCCTCATACCCACGCTGCCCCTGCCCCGCTTTTTTGCTATGTAAGCAAATTCATAGAGAATTCCGGCGAGTTCTTTGTGGATGCTTCCCAGTTCGCTTATTCTTGAGGCAGGCCAGTTTTTTGATCGCAGCACATAAGACAAATGCGAGTAGGCAGCCGGAATTTCACCTGCATCAAGATATAAATTTCCAAGTTCCGCATGATCTTCTATTTTCGGCTCAAGCTTCTGTGCAATTTGATACTCCACTATTGCAGTTTGAATATCACCAGAAAGCTTCGCTTTTGCTGCCAGTTCTCTTCTGCAAACTGGATCATCCGGATTGATGCCAAGCTCTTTTAAGCAGGCGGAGAGCTCATTACCTGCCTGATTTTCCGGGTCGAGATAAAGAACAGTGTAAAACTGAAAGATGGCTTCTTTCAAACTACCAAGCTTTTTCAGTTCGACTCCATAATGGCAACTGGCATCTACAAACATTTTTCGGGAACGGCAATCTCTTGCATCTGAAAGATACATCTTTTCTGCAAGCTCAGTTGCTGCTTTCCACTTTTTTTCTTCAATGAGTTTCCTTAACTCTTCATAGCTTTCCTGGCTTTTCGGAATAGCATATGAATAGCCATCGGCTTTGAAACTGTCTTGCTCTTCCTTTCTTTCCACAAGACTAATAGGCAGGTCAAGATCTGAAAGCGCGGGTCCACTTGTAATCGGCGGCAGTGCAGCTGGCTCGATTTCAAGAACTGAGATATCCTGGCTATAAGGTTTTGCAAGCGGCAGAATCTTTTTCCTTGCAATAAAAGCGTAGTTGGGAACCGTTCTGGACCTGTCCGGACTCGTTTCTTTAGTTTTACGGCTTGCTCGGGCTTCCGCGCCGTCACATGAGGAGCTGTCTATAAGAATGAGACTTCTCTGTGGGCTATTAGACAGGTCTTCAGCCAGCGAAAGCTGACCGCTTGAAAGCAGCGCAGCGAGGCTAAATATAAGTGAAATTCGGGACTTCTTTTCCATCATAGATCAAACCTCTAAAGCAGCCCGAATCTATAAATACAGCTCTCCCGTCTGATCCCAGTTTTATCACAACCGGCAATTTCCTGCTTGCCAGCTTGAAAAACACTGCAGCCACGGGGCTTTCCAGCCACCCCCTCCAAAAACGGGCAAGATGCAAGATCCAGAAAAAACGCAGATTAAGCCTTACTAGTATATGACTGGCTCTAGTAGGCTCTATATACGCAATAGCGCCATTAGACCCATAAAAGCATGAGGATCAGCAGGCAAAACAGATATACAAGCGGCAAATTCAATTCAAACAAAGTGAAAGCAGAAAGGCCGGGTTGCTGACATATCACAAGCTACAGAAAAGCCTGAACAGTTCTATGCAGATTCAGTATTTGTTTGCATTTCAAAAAGATATTCTGGGGTAGTTCAAAGGGAGAAAAAGCCTTGCTATAGTTATATACATAAACGGTGAGCAATGAATGAGTCATTGCTTTGAGCCGAGGGGCAATGTAGAAACATCAGGGATGCGCATCCCGGAAACGTCAGCAGAGAGCCCGCTTTACGTGAAGGATTGGCTGAAGCGTAGAGAAATATTGAGCCTCCAGCAAGAGGCAGCCAGACAATAGCAAAAGCACCACTGCAAAGCAATTTGGGTGGTGTTTTTGTTTTCACCATGACCAAAGAACAGGCTATCAATTACTTCTTTTGGGCAAGTCTCAACAACTGGCCGAAGGTGTTGGTGTTATTGCCGGAATAATAACCGCCTGCTAGCACTAACATGTCCTTTTGCGGCAGCTCCTGAGCCTCTTTTAGCTCGGTTAGCTCTTTGAGCTCATGCTTTTCTTTTATTGTGCTGGTGTCTATTTCAAGAGTCATGATTCTTATCTCTCGATGCTTGATGAGTCTATATTGGCATACCGGCATGAGGGAATTGTGAGTAGATTGAATTAGATGGAATTGCTTCCTCACGACTTACTCAGCTCATCTCAGGATGGATAAGGCAACCTCAATGCCTGCCCGGTAAGCACGAGCTCCGGGGCCGGCAGAAAGTTAACATCCTGAATATTTTTGACATAACGCTTCACTGCTTCTTCGCTGGCACCCTCACCAAGTCGATCGCGAGCCATGTCTGCAACAGTGATTCCGGGTTGCACGAATCTGTAGAGTTGATCACCCTCAGCAATGTATACATGATCCCAGGTAGCCGTTTTTTTATTCCAGTCTGAAAGCAGCAAATGCCCGCGATCATCGCCATCAATTTCCGCTTCTTCCGCCTGAGCAACTTTTACTAGCAGTTGATTATAAGTCTCACCGGAGAGATTCTGCAGGGCTTTACTGAGCTTTGAAGCAGCCAGATCCGATCTGCCCAGGTTCAATAACTGTGCAATATCTTTTCCGTTCTTTTCAATATCAATTGAAAGCGGATTTTCATTATCGGCAGAAAGCTTCTCCAGAAGAAATCTGGCCTCCTTCTGAGAATCTTCGACAATCTCGGCGCGATTTGAAAATGCACGCGGACGCACGAAACCGCCATCGTCGGATTCGCGCCCGTCAAGCCTCACGACACTGTTTAAAGCATCGGGCTCTTCATTGGTTTTATTGCAATTTTTGCCAGCATCTCTATCGAACATAATTCGATCTCCTTCCCCTGCCGGAATCTAAAGAAGACTTCCAGGCTGCCGAATCTATCCGCAGAGCACGATTTCTTGACAGCTCGAGCTACGTAGGCTTACGCAAATGAAACTGAGACTGTTCTAATCTTGCTCTCATATCTGCTCTTGCTTGCCATGCCCGACAACTACGGCAGTTGCAAATTCTCGTTCATGCGAGATGCTCACTTCAAAATGATTGAGCCCGCGTTTTTCTGCAATTGAAGCTGCGCGCCCGTGCAAATGCATAAGTGGCTCGCCGCTTTTCTGCCTGAGTATTTCCACTTCTTTCCAGCCAAGCCCATACCAGCCGGTCCCCAGAACTTTAGCTGCAGCTTCCTTTGCTGCAAATCTACCGGCGAGCCTTGCAATGGTTTGTTTTGCTTGACTCAATACATAGTTTTTCTCAGCCGGTGTCAGAATGCGGTTTAAAAAACGCTCGCCATAGCGCTCGTATGCGTTGCGAATTCGTGCAAGCGAACAAATATCTGTCCCTACTTTGATATTTAGCTCAGGCATTCTCTTCACCACCAGTTCTTAGTTACGCAGAGCCGGTCATTCAAGATCCGCATAAACACTATAAGAAGCTGGCTCCAATTACAAGATAGTCAATTATGGAGCCAGCTTGAAATAGCTCTAGTTGCAATCTTTTTAAGCATTGTCCAGAGAACAGCTCATATGTATAGATGCGCACAGGGAGATATCGGGGTAATTAAGTGAATCTCAGATTGCCTGAGATTGCTGTTTACGCTCAGGAGGAATGAATATGCTCGACATAATTGAGGCAAACACAAGGGAAACAAAGCAGGAGAATCCTGAGCAAGGCTCAATTGAAAGCGGCTTGCAGAACGCTCTCAAGGAAAACTGCCTGGCAAAGTGCCTTGATGAAACACAGGGATTTGCTCCTTCAGATCGCGTGAACCGCAGCAATGGAGAACGCGTCGAACTCAAAGACGTACCTGGAGCTGAAATTTCGGCAGAAGGCAATCAGTATGTACTGCATTACCGGGCCCTGCATCTTCCTACATGGAACAGCAAAAATCCTGACGGCAGCGCTGCAAAGCCTTTTATTGATGCAAACGGCAAAGAAAGACTAAACGGCAAACTTGAAGATGCCACTGATTCAAAGGGCAACACACTTGGTACAGACGGCAAAGCTTTATATGATCCACACGGTCTGAGACGCTATGACCAGAGCGGCGCAGTTGTACTGAAACAGTTTGAAGCAAGCGATCCCGATCAGATGCGCGCTCAACTTGCAAAAGATGGCTCGCCGCTCAGTGCAGGCAGCCGCGCTGCTTACAATAAAGTGATCGAAAGCGCAGATAAACTCGACCGTGTCGCCATGGTAAAAGCCATGGAAGAAAACGAGAAGTTCGTTATGAGTCACACAACTGCATTTCTGTTTGAAACAGCTTACGAACAGACTCAAAAGCAAGCAGCAAAATTAGAGGAAGACATAACAAAAGCCAAGGCAGATGCCGCGCCACAAGAAGTTCTGGACAAACTCATTTCGGAACGAAATCAAAAGCTGAGCGAGATAAAGGCTAAGGATGAGGAATTGCTTGCCAAACCAGATTTGCTTGCTAATGTAAAACGAGTCAGAGAAGGCGCAGCCTCAGACATTGAGTTCGGCAGATTGCTCATTAGTTCGGTTGAAGCCCGCGGGGCATACATTGGCAAACTGCTTGCTGAAACGAGTGTTCAAAAGTATATGGCCGAGCAGGACAAAAACAGCGATTCTGCCAAGCAACTTGAAAAAGACGCAAACGTTCAGGAAGCAAAACGCATCATTCTTGAAATGGCTAAGCTGAATCCTGGTCAAACAAACAATCTGGAACCGCTTGCACAGAAGCTGGGGGTCAACGACTTCAAAGCCCGGATTCTAAACCGGTAATAGTTCTGGCGCTCAGCTCAAGCTCTGGAGGCACTGGAAATAAATTTCGGGGCAACTGCAATGTCTTGCACTTCGATTTCTTGCCAGACATTGCCCAGGACATAGGGTTCGTCTGCCAGATATTTCTCCAGATCGTCGGCACTTTCAAAGTTGAAGATCATGATTGAGCCGATCATCAGGCCTTCCGGACTTAAGATGGCTGCGCCCATGAGCAAAGTGCCTTCCTGCCGCATCTTTTCAGCACGCTCAAGGTGAGCCGGGCGCGCCGCCAGGCGACGATCCGGTGCGTCTTTGTCTTTGCCGTCTCTGCCGGTCAGCAATATTTGCATTATTCTTAGCTCCTGCCTTCTTAGTTGCTGCTAAATCCTAGCAGCGAAAAGTTCTCAGAGAATGAGTTCCAACTGATTCTTTCATTTATGAATTCAGCTTCAGAGCTTGAAACGAAATGTCTTATATGACCTTGTTATTTCAGGGTGACAGATCGCATTTGTTGAAATAAGCTCAGCCTGCCTCGGTAGCCAGCTGCTCTCAAAAGTCCCGGCAAGCTTTTCGGCCGTTTCAATAAACTCAAAAGAAGGTGGGTTCTGGTACCTGCAAATAGTGATATTACCAAAAGCAATATCCGAACGAATGTATTTCTTATCGTCAGCTATGCCTAATTTGGAAAGCCTGCTGCGCAGTTCTTGAACCAGAACATAATGTGCTTTACCAGCATATACTCGCAAGCACAAACTGGTGTGAAGCTTAAGAAGCCCATGAATTGACAGCTCGATAGGATCGCAGTTTTCTATGACATCGCTAAATTCTTTTGCAACAGCATCAATTTCTAGCTTGCTTAATTGCGGCAGCGAAGCAATACTTCTTACACTTTGCAGAGTCATGTGCAAGGAAGTTTTGGGGTAAAAATAATGTCCAGAGAATTCTCTTTGCAAGCCGGAAATTATTTGCTCAGTGATTTGCTCAGCAATGCTCTCATCCACATAAGAAACGCAACTCAAACAAAGGCGTTTGTCTGATACGAAGTTACTGGAAAATGGAACAAATGACCAGTCTGAGCCCATGCTTTCCAGCTCGTTCATGGCGAGCATTTGTTGCAGGCAATATTCGTCCATCTCAGAGCTAGTCGTCGGACTCAACGTCAACCTGAATGCCGCCGGGTCCACCCATGTCTATAGATACATTATTAGCTCGGCCGTTTCTGGCTCTGACTCCGGAGCCTGTGTTTGACGAATGAGCGCTTGTATGCGAGCTTGTGCTTGCTGTATTGACTGTAGTTCTTGAAACGCTACTGCCGCTCTTTTGGCTTACTCCCAGTGAAATGGCCAGTGCATCGATTCTCTCTTTCAGACTGCCCGCACCTTTTTTGCCCAGATTATCGAGTTCGAGTTTTTCAACCCGAGCAAGCAAACTGCCTGCTGATGTTTTCCCGGATGCAGCAATTTCCAATTGAGAAACACGATCCTGCAAACTTGCAGCACCGCTTAGTTTAACTTGTTGTGAAGCTGTGTTTGTCTTGCTTACACTGCTGCTTGCAGCATTTGTATTGACTCTTGCTGTGCTGCTCTTTGTTTTATTCCTGACGCTGCTAGTTGTTTTTGTCTGCTGTCCGGCTACTCCGGAGCCCATATTTATACGGGTTTTCTGACCGCCGGCTACCCCATGAATACCCCCAGGACCAATATTCAAATTCGTGTCCTTTGATTGAACATTTATGCCGTCAGGACCTATAGTTACCGTATTGCCGTCTTCAGTTTGTACATTAATCTGAGAAAAAGCAGCAGGGCAAAAAAGAAACCCAACGGTAAGCGCAACAAGAAGCTCCTTCATTACAGGTTCTCCGGACAGGGGCCAGCGGCATATTATACCCCGTTGAATCAGTCCGACATGCATGCTTCATGCAGGCGCAGGCAATTCGAAACCGTTGCGACTCAATTTCCGAGTGCATAGAATCCAATATTCCTGAATCTGAAACTTTTCTAGTAATTGAAGCCAAAAATATGAATAAATAGCCAGAGCATATTTATTAGATATAACTTCCACATAGAATAGCTATAGAGTTAACGGCTGACAAATATATTAGACTCCCAGATACTTATAGTTATGAAGACCGGGTGCCTGACAAATCAAATTTCATATTTGAGCAATGCTATATCAATATTTCGAGATTGCCGGTTAATGATGGAAAGCATTATTCTGGGGTAGTTCACAGGGATCAATTGCCCTGCTAAATTAGTATGCATATTCGGTGAGCGCTTGATTGAAGTCAACGCTATGAGCCGAGGGGCGATGCGGAAACAGCAGGAATGCGCATTCCGGGAACAGCAGCAGAAAGCCCGCTTTACGTGAAGGATTGGCTGAAGCGTAGAGAAATATTGAGCCTCCCGCAAGAGGCAGCCAGACAATAGCAAAAACACCACTGCGATTTAGTTCGGGTGGTGTTTTCGTTTTGCGTGTGTGCGGAAAATCAATAATAGCAATTCAGAGCAATGGCAGATGGAACCAGTAATTGACCACATACAAATCACCGTCAGAGACCTGAATAAGGCAGTCCAGTTTTATGACAAACTGATGCCGCTTCTGGGATTCGATCCGGCAAAAAAGAGTAATGCCGTAATTCAAGAGCATGAGTTTCAAGTTTTTGAGTGGTCTCATCCGCGCCTCTGTTTTGCAATCACCTCGCCAAGAAAAGCCTTTGAGAATGAAACTATTAACCGCAGAAAGCCCGGTTCACTTCATCATCTTGCTTTCAGGGTCAAAACAAGAGCCGAAGTTGAGAGGCTCTATGAAAAATTGAAAGAGATTGGAGCAGATATAGTTAGTGCTCCCAGAGAATATCCTGAATATACACCGGCCGGGTACTATGCTGTCTTTTTTAAAGACTGCGAAGGTATAAAGTACGAAATCGTTTGCCACAGCCAGAGCGCTGGCCGGCCACCGGTCTGAAAACAGCTTTTACTTATGTAAGAATTTCTACTTATGTGAGAATTCAGGCGGCGCCGAGAAAGTCTTGGGGGTTATTTGTCCGTGTAACATTAGCTCTTTATACACAGGTATCACTTCGCCTGGTTTGCCCTGGCAAACTATTTGCCCGCCGTTAAGAAGTACGGCTTGATGTGAGTGTTTTGCCGCACTCATATCATGAGTCACAAGTATGACTGTGGTACCGCCAACTTGAATATCATGCATTTTGCGGAAGCATTTTTCTTGGAATCTTATATCGCCCACCGCAAGCGCTTCGTCAACAATCAAAATATCAGGATTTACTGCAGTGGCACAGGCATAAGCTAGCCTTACCACCATGCCGCTCGAATAGGTCTTCACCGGCTGGTCCAGGAAATCGCCGATTTCAGCAAACTCGATAATACCTGGCAAATACTGCCGCATTTCCTCTTCTGAGATACCAAGCAACATGCCTGAAAGTATGGCGTTTTCTCTGCCCGTGTATTCAGGTTGAAAACCAGCGCCTAGCTCAAGAATCGCAGTGAGCCTGCCCTGCTTTTTTACCTCGCCCCAGGTCGGCTGCAGGGTACCTGCAATTATCTGAAGCAAAGTCGACTTTCCTGAGCCGTTCGGGCCGAGAAGCACGGTGGTTGAACCGGGCGGGAAAGTAACTGAAACATCGCGCAGAGCCCAGAACTCCTGGTGATAGCAGCGCCTGTTCCTGAATATTATCTCTTTGAGCCTGTCTACCGGCTTCTGGTAGATGTTATAACGCTTAGAAACACTGACTACTTCTATTGCACTGGCGGCTCTGGCCGGCAGCTCCCTATAATCAGGCAGCGGAGGCGGTGCTTCAGTATCTTGCCAGAGTTCTGATTCCATCTTGCCCTCACATCACATCAGCAAAAGACTTCTTGGTTTTCAAAAAGAAATACAAACCACAGAAGAATGTAAGCACAGAAACAGTTGTATAAGCCGCATAACTTGACCAGTCAGGCATGCTGCCTTCAAGCAAAATACGACGGAAATCATCCACCATACCGGATATGGGATTAATTAGCAGAACCCATCTGTACTCAGCCGGCACAGCTTTTGACGGATAGAGAATCGGAGTCGCATACATACCGGCCTGTAATGCCAGATTGATCAAATGTCTTGTGTCTCTCAGATAAACACCTAAACTGGCAAGAAACCAGCTTACCCCGGACGAAAACAAGACAAGAGGCAGTGCCAGCAAGGGCGTGAACAATACAGTCGGATGAACTACGCCGCCAAGATAAACTATCGACGATAAAAACAAGACCAGAAAAGCAAGAAACTGGGTCGAAACTGCCGAACAGACATTGACGAGCGGCAGGATCTCAGTCGGAAAAACAACTTTAGTTACCAGATTCGGATTTTCCAGAACCACTGTTGTAGAGCGTGAAATAGACTCGGAGAAGATCGACCATACAATCATGCCTGCCATGAAATAAACAGCAAAGCTGCCTGTGCTGGGATTTTCGGCAAAGCGAATTTTAAGAACCACCGAAAATACGAATGTGTAAATAAGCAGCTGACCCATCGGGTGGACCAGAGGCCATAAACGCCCGAGCAAAGAACCTTTGTAGCGGCTCGAAATATCACGACCGACTAATAAGGAAAGAACCTTGCGATGCTCAAAAAGACCCAGCATCTGTGAAAAAACCGAGCTGCTTGCTGCAGGCATCGGGACGGCCAGTTTTTCCTGAGCCGGACCCTTCTTTTCTAATAGCTCCTGTGTCTGTACAGTCACCAGTTCTACCCTTATTATTAAACCCCGCAAATCTGCCACTGCAGATAGCTGCTTCGGTTCACAAGATGGTAGCAGCAAGCAGCCTTTTTAGCTTGATAAATTTCTGATGATGCAAAGTTCAAGCCAGTTCCAGCTTCAATTTCGTCTAAATTCGGACTTATCATCACCTTTATTAGTCAGGCTTAAGATTGAGTTTTAACAGGCAAAGCAAACTCAGGAAAGCTCAAGAATCCGGCCGTCAAGAGGAAGGTGCAAGAACAATCCTTTGACAGGTTTAATAGAAGCGAGTTCGATTGCCTGCTTATAAGCAAATAGTTGGCCTGCATAATCCAGCGCTTTTGAAAGATTTTGCTCAGACTCATTAGAGATCGCCTTATGATCGATTATGTAAAAAGCATCTTCGGTCTCAACTAAGAGATCAAGCGCCCCTTTCATTCTTTGATCAGAAATGCGGGCTGAAAAGGGACTTTCATAATAAGCCGAGTGCTTGCCGAATTTCTCATTGATAAATGTATCCAGTCTTTCCTTTATAAGGAGCAGACTCTCTGGATCTAACTTCCCCTCAATCCGGAAATTTTGAATCAGAGTCCTTGCCATTGAAACTCGAGCGTCGTAATTTTCTTCAAGCTCAGCTGCTGCAATAAATGCATGAATACATTCACCAAGCAAATTCATTTCATTCTTACTGCATTTATAAGTAATCCCAGCTCCGGTTTCGTAGACCTTCTTCACCGACGCCTCAGTCGTCCATACAGAATCCGGAAGGCTGCTTGCTCTCAAGAAATAGGGTCTGAACTCTTTTTCCATTTTCGATTTCTGTCCGGCTCCGGCCGGGAAATAAGAAAGAAATGTTGCTGAACTTTTGCTATCTGCCTCAATTTCCTTGTAACTAAAATTCTTTGAGAGAATCCTGTGCTCTGCCTGCCCAACTTTAATGATGCCCTGCCCTTCTTCAAGCGGGAATTTAAACAACGGTCCCGACTCGCCTTTAAGCTCATGGAGCCACTGCAGCCCATCCTGATTCTGATTGGACTGCCTGCCGGTATAAGGAGCAAGCACCAGACAATCCCGCGCCCGCGTAATACCTACATAAAGCAAACGCAGGTTTTCTGCCAGAACCCGTCTGGACGTCGCCGCCATCTCAGGGGAAGCAAGAGCGTTTTGTTCCAGCAGCCCGTCTTTCTCCACGAATCCAAAAGGCCAGGGCCAGAATCTTATCCATCTGTTTTTCAGTGGATCTTTGACAAGAAATTTCCCGTCGGATTCGATACTTAGCCGGCAGAGATCCTTAGCTACACTGGCTCTGGCCTCAGCATCGAGATCGCAAAGTATAACGACAGGCCATTCAAGTCCTTTTGCAGCATGATAAGTAAAAAGCTGAACTGCCTCCGGATCATTGCTTGCAGCCTGCATACTTCCTTCCAGTTCAATCAGATATGAAAGAAAGCCTGCACAGCTCGAGGGCATCGAGGCAATCGAAGCAGTTTGCTCATAATCAATTACCATGCCTCTCAGTGAATCGAGATTTGAAAGCCTCCCGGCAATATTGCCCCAGCCTTTTATTATCTCGAAGATATTCACTGACGCAAGCGCCAGATTCAGGGCTTCACTTACACTACACTCCGGAAGCCTTTTGCGTGCAAGCTCAAAATCGGCTCTCGATTCCAGTAACGACTCGGGATCTTTAGCTGCAACAAGCCATTGATTCAACCAGCTCGATTGATCGCTTGCCCCGTAATCATGCAATAAATGAATCATCATAGCAAGCGCTTCTCTGTCTGAAGCATCGATAAGATATCGCAGACCGGCAACTGCAAGTAAGGCTTCAGGAGTCTCAAGCAATCCTTCTTGCATTCTTGCGACCTTCAGCCCCAGCTTTGAAAGTTGCCCGGCAAGCCTGGCAGCATGCGCATTTTTTCTGCAAAGGACTGCAATATCTGACCCCCGCAGGAGCCTTTTCTCACCGCTTTTTTCTGGGTCGTCAATTTCTTTCGTGCTGTTTTTCTCGAGAAAATCTTTAATCGCAAAGGCCAGTGACTGAAAACAGCCCTCAAGCTCTTCACCCTGACAGCGCCACAACTCGAGCGCGTTGAGCTCAGCCTCTTTCCTGTTTCCTGAGGCTTTGATCTCCACCTGAGTCCGTTCAATGCCAAAAGCAGGAAAGACCTCGCTAAAAATGTCATTTGAAAAATCAACCAGCGCCTTTCGTGCTCTGTATGATTTTTCAAGCGGCGGCATTCTCGTGAAATAATCAGCCGACTCCTGCATGAGCTGGGGGTCGCTTCCTCTAAACCCGTAAATTGCCTGTTTGACGTCGCCCACCCAGACTGAACTGCGTGCAATTCCAGCAAGTTTTAAAAACAGTGCAAGTTGAATAGGACTTGTGTCTTGAAACTCATCAATAAAAACAAGTTCAATTCTTGAAGCCAGAGATTCTTTCACTGCCGGAATATCTAATAGCTTCAATGCAAGATACTCCTGATCGACAAAATCAACAAGTCCGTGGACTGCTTTGTAAGCTTGATATGATTCAAGGCAATCAATAGAACATTCAAAAATCCGGGTCAGATAATCTTCCAGATCCTGATGCAAGCGCGGATGCATGTGCAAAACATTTGCAGCCGCATAAAGATTCTCAAGAATCTTTTTATTGGCGGCTCCAACACTGAGAGTCTTAATAGAAACCCAGTCTCGCCAGTTCATCCCGAAATTTCTTGCCTGTGTTAAACAGTGTCTGAGTGTTTGTAAAGCCTTTTCATCCACCAGACTCAAGCTCTTATTCTTGTCTTCAATTTCATTAACCACTATTTCAAGCTGGCAACATAGGAGAGAATCAAGTTCTTCAGCAGGAATTGCCTGCTCAGCTTCAGGAAGGTAGTTTTTTAGCCCCTGAAGCGAGCGTCTGGCGCTCTGACGCAAGCTCTCCGCATCCAGATCATTGGCACGTGCCAGCGTGCATATCTGCCTTACATGGCTGTGCCAGGACGACGATTTTTTATACTTAGCATTACGAGGCGGCTCAAGAAAACTCAAGCGCCTGGCAATCGGCTCGATGCCCTGAGCATATGCATCGATTACGTTTGCGCTTGCAATTGCAAATAAATTAGCCTGCATATGCTCGGGTATAACCTCCTGTTTTGGAGAGAGCCCGGCTTCAAAAGCGTAGTCTTTTAGGATGCGGCCGCAAACAGAATTGACGGTGCCTACATAGGAGGCAAGCACAAGTTGCGCTTCTTCAGTTTTTCCTTTTTCAAGCAACTTTTGCCTGATCCGGGACTGCAATTCATCTGCTGCCTTGTTAGTAAATGTGCAGACAATAATTTCAGTGGGGTCAAGAGTTTTCCTGCAATTCTCGCTTTCACCAAGAACCGCTTTTACAAACTCTCCGGCCAGCCGGCTTGTTTTGCCGGTTCCGGCACTGGCACCGACAATACTTATTGCAGTCGGAAGCAAGCTTTCACTCTCAGATATCATTGCAGCTCCTTCCTTCCACAAAATGTCTCAAGCTTGCAAAATAGACAGGGGGGCTCGACTAAGACCGGATAAATGAAAGCATCCATAGACTGATTATCCAGATCAACACCTGTGGCAGTAACTAACCCGGCTTCCAACTCCGCTGCAAGCCGCTTATATGTCTCAAGAGTCAGCTTGAAGGTCTCGGGGAGCTCGCGTTCCATGCGGCGCACAAAAGTATACTGAGGAAAAACACCCTCGCTGGAAAAGAAGAGTTCAGCCTGCCTGAACATGAAGAAGCCTGCTGCCGGAAAAGACTCCTGGTCTTTCTTTAAAGCAAGTACTTTAGATCCGGCCTCCTTCTCTCTTTCTTTCTGAGCCCGGCCTGCAAGATAACTATATATTGCCAGTTGAAGCGCTGTGCCGCCGGCAAGCTTATTTCTGAAGCGCTCTGGTGAAGCAGTCCACTTAAAATCAAGCACCAGATACTCTCCTGAAGCTTTGCTCAAAAGCAGGTCGATAGAGCCTCCTAATTTTGAATTTTCAACGAAAGGCGTTTTTAGATTCTCTTCGCAGGCCTCAACTTTAAGCGATGCATTGTTAATGAATTCAAGCAACTGATAAACCGAATTCGGGATGGCTTCTTTTGCTTCTTTCAGTTGCGGGTAAGACGAGGGCAAAAGTAATGAGGCTGCGGTTTTTGGTATGAGATCCATCAATAGTTGTTCTGCATACTTTTTTGCAGATTTTGAAGTCCAGCTCTTCTTTTTTGAAAAGAGCTCATGTACAATTTCGTGAGCCAGCCGGCCCAGAAGCAACTGTTTTTGCGGCAATTCAAGACCTTTGGGCGGCCAGATGCCACAGTCGTATTGCAATACTCTTGCAAGCCGGCAGCCAAACAACTTTTCCAGACTGCTGAAAGACTCAGAATATCTCGGCTTTAGCAACCCGGCATTTATACGCCACTCACGCAATACACCAGGCAATACCCTGCGGTCAGCAAGCTCAGATCTGATTGTAAGCCTTCCGAGCTTCAGCTTGTCGGAACTGAAAGCCGAACTTGCATATGAACTCACTTTGCTCCTTGACTCCGCGCTTAAGATGCTATCAATTTCGTCCACGAGCGGATGTGACACTGCAAGCTCGCCGGCGATGACTTTTGATTTGACAAGTAGCAACGACTCGCTGGCTTTAAAAAGCGGCAGGCGCCAGCCAAAGCTTTCGCGTGCGAGTTTTTGGCGCAGGCTTTCAAGAAAAACGCCGTTATTTGCGAGTTCCTGTCGTTCCTTCTCAGACCAGAAGGGTGGGCGCAGCAGTTCGCGATTGCTGCAAGAAAATCCCCACCATATTATATTGCCGGCGCTATCCCAAACCTGACCCGGATGATCGACTACGGACCAGGGGCTGGCTTCGGCAGTTTTTAACGAGCTTCCATAGGCCGCAAGTGAATCGATCATTTTATAGATCTGCGTGAACTGAAGATTATCCTGGTAATGCGTAGAAATAAGTTCCCTGAGCAAACGAGCCTGCTGCCCGACTATTTTATAAATCCCCTGCAAGCTTTCAGATTTCTTGAGACTTTCTGAATATTGTTCAAGCGCCCAGCCTTCTACCCTTTTGCAAACAGCTTCAGCATCAGTTCTACTTATTGCCGGACTACTTATTTCGGAGCTGTTAATTTCAGAGCTTTGAGCAAGAGTGGAGGCTCCAAACCATTTTTCAAATGCCTCTACATTTTCTTGGGCTTCTTTCTCAATAGCATCCGAAGATAGGCTGCGGTCACGTGCTCGTAGAGTTCGGCCTTCGTTTTTGACGAAATCTCGCCAGACTTCTTGCCAGCTGCTGTTTCCCAAACCGGGCTTTTGACTAATAGCTCTCAGCAGGTTTCTGGATAGATTCTCAGGAATCGGTCCATCAGGAAACTTCAAAAATTCGACTATATGTTTTGGATCAAGAGGTCTTGTAAGTAACTTGAATGCAAGAGGCAAAAGCTGAGCGGCTGCCTTCAGCTGAAGACAGCCCGAACCTGGCAGAGGTAAATTGAAAAGACCGAGTGCATGCTCGAAAACAACTGAGTCATGAGAATTTATCAAAAGCAGCTTGTTCAGTTCATTGCTCTGTGAAAGATAAGATGCCGTAATAAGGGCCGCCTGATACTCATCCTCAGCTTCAAGCACGCAAAAACTACCATCTCCGGAAAGCTGAACTTTTTGATTTCCGTTTAGTTTTCCGCTTGCACGCAAAAGCAAGTGCTTTTGAATTAAGTAGAGATCACCTGACTTCGCTGATTCTTTAAGTTCTATTTCTTCAACTACAGTTCCATTGCGCGCAAGAAGCTCAAGCGTTTTGCGCAGGGCTGCTGCATGCAGGCAAAGCGGTTCCAACAAGCTTACCTTGTTTATATATTTCTTGCGACTGCCATCAAGTTTCTCGTTGACGCGAACTAAAGACTCCGCAAAGGAATCTGATACAGTGCCGTTTTTCTCCAGCGCTGCAAAACTGTTTATTTTTTCAACACCGGCAATCTCCGCTTTGCGCCAGCCGGCAGCAACTAGTTCGTCCCGGAGTGCAAGCAGGCGGTCTGCAGATGTCCACGGATCGCTATTAAAAGAATCCTGAAAAAAATGGGGGGGTCTGCCGCTTTCCATATTCAAGAGTTGCAAATATTCAGCTATTCTTTTTATGCGCGGAAGGGCAAGCTGTTTTAAGCCAAGCCTGAGACTGAGTTCCGAAACCAGACCCAGAGGACCGACTGCAGCTTTATTGAATTCAGCGGCAACGCCTGAAACAGTTTCAGGATAGGCATTTCTGTCAAGATTCCAGGCAAAAACGATATCCATAAAAACACTCGAACGGCCCAGAGGCTGGCGCAAAAAATTCCGACAATGGTCAATAATATACTGCTTTTCATCTCTGCTGCGGAATTTTTTCTCAAACGAGGGTTCCCATAAGAAATAAAAGAAAGTGCTCTCTTTAATTTGAATGCTAACCTTTAAAGAGTAGGTCGATTACCGGCAGTCTAAAAAATGAAAATTCTCATTGCAGTTGATTTCGGTTTATATGGTCAAGCACAAATAAAGTTCTTGCAAGAGTTCTCCGCCCCTGAAAACTCGGAATTCAAAATCGTCCACATTCTTGAGCCGCTTCTAGCTTTTTCCGGGGATTATGCGCTTACTATGAACATGCCTGTAAATATAGACGTCTTGGATGAGCGGCGCCGTGCCGCCAAGATGCTTGTATCCGATGTGGCAGAGAAGCTCAATGAAAAATACCCGGGAAAACTGAGCCACGAAGTAAGAGAAGGCAACCCTGCAGACGAAATCTTGAGCATTGCAGATGAATGGGGTGCTGAGCTGATTCTTGTCGGTTCACACGGAAAATCCGGGCTTGATCGTTTTCTGCTTGGAAGCATCTCGTCAAAAGTAAGCCAACATGCTAACTGCGGTGTTTTGATCGCAAAGAGACCTAAGTAAGGCGCGCTAAGTAAGTAAACACATAAAACGGCCTGTCTCAATAAGCGGTCTACGCAAATAATGCCGGATACTGTTCAAGCAACTTCTGCCTGAATTTCTCTCTGGCTCTGTAATCCTTATCTTCAGCCAGATCTTCGTTCAACCATTCGATCACAGCTGCATATCCCAAGCTCGCTCCCGGATCAACCTTGAGATATCTGTCCACAATACCGATAACATGAAAGCCCTGCTTGATCTGGAAACTGAGAGTAGGATCGCCAAGCTTACCGGTAATTATCTTTGCCACATACTCCTCAGCATCCATGCGCCTTGCATGGTCGGCATAACCTCTAAGTCTTGCACCGGCCCTTATTCTCAAAAGAGAGAATTTCTTGACAATATCCCTTCTTCCTGCATAAAGCAACTTGCCAATCCCTGCTCCTTGCCTCTGTGGTGAAACCATGACTTCAGCGCCATAGAGTGTTTTCCCATGCTCAGGATCGTGATTTCGAAAATATCCTCCGTCAGTAAAATCCAACCATGAAGCTCCAAACTCGTAATCATTCCAGAGAATAATCAGGCTGGCTGCCATGCCAACAACTTCTTCCGTATCTTTATCTACCGCAACCAGCTGACCTTCCGGAAAAACTTGCAAATGAGAGCGTAGTTGCTCGGCTGTCCACGGTTTTGCATCAGGATAAACCAGCTCACAGAGCTTGATTACGCTGCCGAGGTCAGACTCGGTGGTATTGCGAACATAAATATTAATCTTGCTCACAGGATCTCACACTCTACTTTCGATGCAAAATCAATACTGTCGGCACTATCCGTCAACGGCAAAACAGTTCCTTTATGCCGGCTTTCTTCCAAGCTTAACAAATCCAGATCTGCAATTACCATACTTTCCTGATTCGGAATTCCTTCTGCCCTGATGCCATCTCTTGCAAACTCAAAGTCACTGGGTGTAAGTATCGATGCCTGACCATAATTAAGTGATACAGCCGGTATCATCGGCAGCGAACCTACTGTTACCGAATGAATCACATACATCTGGTTTTCAATCGCGCGAGCATGAGCACAATATCGTACCCGCAAATAACCCTGCCTGTCGTCGGTGCACGAAGGAACCACAAGAATGTTGGCACCAGCCTTAGCTGCCGATCTTGCAAGTTCCGGAAATTCCACATCATAACAAATGTTTATGGCTATTTTGCCGATTCTGGTATCGAAAATCTTTAAGCCTTTGCCCGCAGAAACAAACCATTCCTCTTTTTCAAACCGGGTCATGTGCAGCTTGCTCTGCACTGAGAAGTCTCCGCCAGGACCAAAAAAGTAAGAATTATTATTCAAGCGATCCAGCTCCTGATCCAGTACAGGTAGGCTTCCGCCTACTATATACAAGCCGTGTTTTTTCGACAGACTTGCAAAAAGCGTAGTAATTTCGTTTTTGTATGAAGCCAGACTTTTAATCTGGTGGCTGATCTCTTCCTGCTGGTCACCCAATGTAAGCAGTTGCAGCGTAAAATATTCAGGAAAAACGAGGAGATCAACCTTATAATCCGCTGCTGTTGCGACCAGACCGCTGACCTGCTCAACGAAATCATCATAGGTTTTGACAGGCCTGATGAAATATTGCAAGGAAGCTACTCTGGCTTTTTTGTTTCTTTCCACAAATCATTTCCTTTCTTTTACCGGAGCATAAACACGAACAAAATCAACAAGAAATCTAGCACAAAGCATTGAAAACTGTCAGATAAACCCCAGACCCGTACCCTGGACCTCAGAGCACCCTAAGCCTGATATTTGCGGGCTTTTGGCGAATCGCATCCCCAAGCAAGCGAGTTTCAGAAAGACGGGAACTAAATCGTCAAATTTCAGTCCCAACAGCAGGGATTCAGTTTGCGGCTGCATGAAAAGTCGCGGCAAAGCCTAATCTGTCGTTTAGAGGAGTTTTCGATGCCTCCTGAGCCTCATAACAAAAGATCAGCAGCCTTAAAGAGCCGCAGATTGCTTCGCGATCTGACCGGCGGGCTTCTGGCAGCTATTGTTGCCCTGCCTCTCTGTCTAGCTTTTGGTGTCGCTTCAGGACTCGATGCCAGCGCCGGGCTCTACGGGGCAATCGCTACAGCCATAATTGCAGCACTTTTTGGAGGCACGCCAGCACTGATCACCGGTCCGACCGGTCCGGTTACAGTAATGGTCGCGGCTGTTCTGATCGAACGCCCGATGCAAAGCAGCCTGGTGTTTGCAAGTGCAATTGCAGCAGGCTTTTTTCAAATAATACTTGCAAAGCTAAAGACAGGGCAGTTGATTCAATACATGCCTCACCCTGTAATCTCAGGTTTTATGACCGGAATTGGCACGATCATTGTGGCAATTCAGCTCTGCCCGCTTGCCGGTCTGAAAGGGCATGGAGAAGTATTCACAGCTGTGCAGAATTTTTTCCTTTTGCTGCCATTTGCAAATACATCTGCCCTACTTCTTGGAATAGCCACCATCGCCATAATAATCACTTTCGAAAAATTGCCTCTCAAGTTGCCACCACTCTTAGTAGCCCTGCTTGCGGGCACGCTTGCATCAATCTACTTAAATCTTGATCTGCCTCGAATCGGGAGCATTCCCCAGAGCCTCCCGGTTCTCAGCCTGCCACAGTTCGATATCGAAAACATTCATATAGTGCTGGCAAGCGGCTTCTCTATCGCTGTGGTTGCAAGCATAGATACCTTGCTCACCTCACTTGTAGTAGATAAAAAAACCAGACAAAGGCATAAAAGCGACAGGGAACTTTTCGCTCAGGGACTTGCAAACATAGGTGCCGGGCTCATAGGTGGCATCCCCTGCTCGGGTACGACAATGCCGAGTATGGTAAACGTTCAGGCGGGAGCCAAAAGCTATCTTTCAAGCCTGGTCAGCGGGCTGATTTTGCTTGCCCTGCTCCTGGGTCTTGCTTCAATTGCTTCGCTGATTCCGCTTTGTGTATTAGCCGGAATTCTGATAACAGTGGGATTCGGCATTATGGATAAAAAGAGCCTGGCAAACATAAAAACGGCTCCCAAAAGCGACAGCCTGATCATGCTTATAGTCTGGGCCATGACAGTGTTCGTTGATCTGATGATGGCAGTTGCTGTAGGAGTAGCACTTGCAAGCACCATATTTGCAAAGCGAATGGCAGACAGAAACAGATCAACAATCAGAAAACTTGAAAGTATGCAAGAATGGAAACATCTTTCAGACGGGCTTTCAACAGAGCTACAAAAGCAATTCTTCCTTTATGACTTCAAAGGCCCGTTATTCTTTGGTGAAGTGAAAAACTTTGTAGACAGCTGGCCTGAACTTGAAAATGCTGAAGTAGTCATTCTGCGCTTTCATAATGTTCCTTTCATTGATCAAACAGGCGCCTACGCTCTTGAAGAAGCAATCGAAAGATGGCAATGCCCGAGCGTTCTCTACGTGGGATTGCACGAAGGAATTAAAACTGTTCTTGATGGTGTCGGTATCAAGCTTGCCGAATCAAACTGCTTCGATACCGTGGAAGATGCTATCAACGCAGCAATCAGAAAAAAAAAGCAAGTAGAAAATAATTTGACTGCGGCTTTTGCTTAGCACAGTTCCCGGGAGATTACACCCTTTGCATAGCTTAGCTGCTCTGGATTCATTTCTTGCACGTCTTTTGCACAGGCAAGAGCTTATTCTGCTCTTATCGAACTAAATCCACCCCAATAACGACTGAAAAAGCAAGGAGCCCTGATGGCTTTCGACTCCCCCGAGAATGCTCAAGAACTCGATCCAGGAGATATTCCAGCCGACTCGACCTGGACCTGCAAAGCCGGTGCAGAAATATTCAGCGGTGAAACCCGAAATGCAGGATTAAACGTTTTCGATATCTGGTACGACAGCAAGGGTGAAAGAGTCCATGCAAAATACACAGGCTTCATGTCCGTATCCGATATCAGCTACGAGACTGATTTGCAAGGAGTAAATGATGCTGTAAACGGCCGGGCACTGACTTCAGACCAGAATTTTTACAGCTTCAAAGGAGAACTTTCAGGCAAAGAAGTTGATTTTTCGTTTTTCGAAAAGAAAACGGGCTCAAAACTACGCGCCAAAATTGCCCCGGGAGAGTATTTAGATATTGAAGCCGGAACAAGAGAATACGAGTCGGCAATGCAACAGTTAGCCAGCACAAATTTTGACCCACCATGCTCAAAACCCGAGCAATGAAAAAAAGCCAAGCGAAAAAGCGGGGGATTTGCTAAAATGGCAAAATCCCCTTCTTTTTCTGGAGGATAAGATCATGCAATCTAATTTTGACGAAGATTTCTGCTTTTAAGCCATCAAGTAAACGCAAACGAGGTTTCCCATCCGAAAGCCGGGTCAAACAGGGAGACCGCATTGTTCATGGTGATAAAGAACTGAGCGAAAAGCTGGGGCGCAATGATCTTTGCCCCTGTAATTCGGGTCGCAGGTTTTAAGCGCTGCTGCCTGAGCAGCGGCCGCTTTTGACGGGCAGCCTCGTAACTATTATTCTCGTTGAGCAGAAGTCTGGTCATCTGACACGTGCTGGTACGTCCTAATACCCGGAAAAACCCTGGCATTTTTCTCGAGATAAGCCTGGATAATTGAAGCAGTTCGAGTTGGCGCCGGAGAATGCTATATTGGTCCGGAAAAGAAAATGTGGAAACTCTAAACGGCTCTACTTCAAAATAGCCCTTGGACTCACATTCATTCTTTCCGCCTTTCGCTACGGGTATCAAGAGACAATGGCCAATGAGAATCTAGCTGTCAGGTACCACGGAATCTATTATCGAAGCAATTCCGAAGAGTCCCGTTTAGATCAGGCAAAAGCAAGAAGCGACGATGACGATCGCAAATACTTTCACGGCTGTGTAATTGAAAGCAAGGAAAGGGAAGAAGCAAAATGGCGTGCACATCGTGCAGGCAATCTGCTTGCTTCTGCTCATCTTGAAGAAGCAATTGACGAGATAAGCAAGTGCATATCTCTGGTTCCTGATAACAGGCACTATTATCTGTGGCGTGCAAGCCTGTATTTGGAGCTTGGCAATAGCAAAGAATCTCTGTCTGACTGCAACTATGCTATTAAAGGCAAGTTCAGCCGCGATTTTTTCGAAGCTGACGAAAGGCTCAGCCTGGCAAGGATTTTTGACAAACTGAATCGTCCTCTTGATGCGGAAGCTCAGCTGAAATTACTTATAAAAAGCGATACCTGCAGGGAGCCTTTATATCTTTATTTAATGGCAAAAACAAAGCAGAAGCTTGGAAGCAAGGCAGAAGCAGCCGCCTCTTATTTTGAAGCAGCAAAGCTATGCATGCTAGACGGAGACAGCAGGGGTGCGGCAAATTGCCTGAAAGAACTCAAACGGCTGTCTATCTATAATCCTGAATTCAAGAAACAGTTTAATCCAGAAGAAATTCGTCCTCCCAAAACAAACCTCGCAAAAATCCAACACTTGGTCAAAACAATCAGCAGCTCAAAATCCGTATTTGATCCGGAGCTGATTGAAACTTTGACAGAAGCCAATCTCAAAGAATTCAGCAGAAAATCTTACTATGAGAAATCTCCGGACACGCATTTTAAGGGGCTGCATCTTGTAAATCTCGATTTGAGCGAAAGCAAATACAGCCCCCAATTGCGAATAATGCTAGATCCAGCTCTCTGCTCGGCTCAAAAAGAGGATCTCAATGCAACTTTGAGCCAGCTCAAGAAAAGCACAGTTTCACTTGAGAATAACTCACTTTTTGTGCAGGAAGCTTACGAAGTACCTGCCGGAACTTTGATACTCGAGTTTTACCGGGAAGGCTTCCAGGCTCTGCACGATATACGTGTATATGCGGCAAATGCCAGACCGCTGAAGCTGAATGAACCTCTATCAGCCGATGATGAGGTCCATGAAATACATGAAGCCCTGGAAAGAAAAGACTATAAAGAGGTAGTCAAAGCAGCAAGAGCAATTTTGTCCGGCGATCAGAGCAACCGTTTTGCAGCAGATATATTAGTAATGGCTCTTATAGAAATGAATCAGACAGAAGAACTAAATAACTATGTAGAGAAGCGCAAAAGACAGTTTCCTGAGGATCCGATGAGCTGGTTTATCGATGCAAAAGCAAAAGAAAAAGCAGGAGAACTTGATAAAGCCATAAAGGCCTGGAGCAAAACAATTGAGCTGGCTGCTACAGCCCGCGAGCTGGATCTATCCGGCAGAGCTTTACTGGAGCTCCAGTCAATACAAAGAGGCAAACTGCTTTATTATGAAAGAGGCAAGCTCTATTTAAGAAAACAGATGTACAGAGAAGCGCTTTCTGATTTTGAGCAGGGATTCCCGGCAAAATTAGGTGGAGACGAGTATCTTATACGCGCCGAAGCTAAAAAGGGGCTTGGTGATGTTAGAGCGGCAAGCAAAGACCTGCAATCTGCTATTGAATGCTTTTACGACGAAGCGCGCATTGTCAAACGCGATCAAACAGTCAAGCAACTGGAAAAACTAAACAGCTCCGCTAAAGCACAAAAGAGGAAAACATATTTAGTTGATCCGCAGCAGGGACAAGGCTGTACCGAATAAATTCAGCCTTCTGCCAGCTGATTCTCAGGCATCAAGCGCAGCCATCTGCGCATATCCGCTACCTCGCTTTCACGCCTGGTATTTCGAAGCAGCTCCTCATAAACGGAAAGAAGCATCAACGACTCAGGGTGGATCGGCTGTTGAGAGCACCATTTATATGCAAGCTGGCAAATAGTTTCGGCTCTCGACATATCACCATTTTCAAGATATACCTTAGCAAGTTCCGAAAGAATATAGCCGCAATTCGCGTCACCACAATCATTGTTTCTTGCGTAGATATTCATACTTTTATCGTAAAATCCATAAGACCTCTTTAGCTCCTTGAGCCTGGCATATGCAAGCGCCAGTCCCATTCCTGCGGCAAATGTCACATTAGGAATGCTCCTTTTGTTTATGGCTTTTATTTTTTCGCTAGCGCAGTAGTCGATACAAGCCTGAAAATACCCTTTTGCTTTTTCATAATCACAAGCACGAGAGTATGCGATTCCGAGCCCTGTAAAAGCAATAATTTTATAGGAAGCATAAAAATCAGGCATTGCCTCAACAAGTTCAAGTGCCTTTTGATATGCCTCCAGAGATTCGCTGATTTTGTCCTGCCTGAAACGCGCACAGCCAAGATTGCAGTACATGACAGCAGCCATCGGCCTGTATGCTTTCTTTTCAGTGTTAAGATAGTTCATACCTTCAAGCAGTGAAGCTTCTGCCTGCTCGCTCAGCCCGCGCTGCATCTGCCCAAGTGCAATATTGATATAAAGCGCGGCAAAGGTGCTGTCTTTCGGGACAGGTAGTGCATTAAGCAACCTGAGCATCTTTCTATGACTCTTTTCAAGCTCAAGATATTCACGGCGCATCAGCTTTCCGGAAGCAGATGCAGTTACGGGCGCAGCTATTAAAGCGCTGCTTAGCTGACGACCAAACACCAACAAAATCACAAGCGGAATCAGCATCCAGAAGTTCTGGCTTAAGGCTACTTCGTATAAACAAAGACCTACTGTAGCAAGAAAGGCCAGCAAAAATATTGCCCAACAAAGCACCCAGCACCAGGCAGGCACGGCAAAGAGAACCTGGCCTTTACCTTTTTCCAGCTTCTTAATGCTGCTATTCTTGCTATTATTATCCGTCATTCTTGAAGATTCTTTCCCTGAGACAGTAAATCCAAAACCGGAACTCTTGATGCCTGAATCAGCCCCCCAGAACCAGCTTCCACAGGACCACCAAACAAAGGACCTACCAATAGACTCGATTCTGCCTCTAATTGTTGAAGCACTTTCAAAAACCGGGCAAGCAGTGCTACAGGCTCAGCCTGGCGCAGGAAAAACCACTCGGGTGGCCCCGGCTTTGCTTGATGCAGGTCTGGCTGAGTTATCTGATACCAGTGCCGGTCTGATTGTTATTTTGCAGCCACGACGTGTGGCAGCAAGAGCCGCTGCTACGTATATGGCGGCCTGCCGCAACTCTAAACTCGGTGATGAAATAGGCTATCAAGTACGCTTTGAAAAGCGCTGCTCAAAAAATACCAGAATCCTTGTCTTGACCGAAGGAGTCTTTCTGAGGATGCTCCAGGATGATCCCTTGCTTGAAAATATCGCAATAGTAATTTTCGACGAATTTCATGAGCGAAGCATCGACAGCGACCTGGCACTTGCAATGGTTAAACAGGTAAGGTCCGAATTGAGACCTGATCTCAAATTACTTGTGATGTCGGCTACCTTAAATACCGAAGCAATAGCAGCTTATTTAGGCAGTTGTCCTGTGTTCAGCAGTGCGGGCCGAAGCTATCCGGTAGAAATTGAATATTTGCCGGCACCAACAATGGACGCCATTGAGAATCAGGTGTCTTTTGCAGTAAGAAAAATGCTTCCTCTAACTGACGGTCATCTGCTTGTCTTTCTTCCAGGTTTATATGAAATCAGGAAAGCTCATACTTCCATTGAGCTTGCTCTTGAAGCAGAAAATATGAATTTATCAATACTGCCGCTCTATGGAGATATGTCCTTAGAAGAGCAGCAGGCTGTACTTGACCCCTCTTATCAAAAGCGCAAGATCATATTGGCTACAAACCTGGCTGAAACCTCTCTGACAATAGAAGGAGTAGCTGCAGTAATTGACAGTGGTCTTGCCAGAATAAACAGGCTCGATCCACGCCTTGGGCTCAACCGTCTTGAGCTCAGCCGCATTTCAAAAGCCTCCGCCGAACAGCGCGCAGGTAGAGCCGGCAGAAGATCAGCCGGGCGTTGCCTGAGACTCTGGAGCCGGAAAGAGCATGAAATGCTACAAGATTATGAATCATCCGAAATCTCAAGGGTCGAACTTTCTCAGTGCATTCTTCAACTTTTCGCCTGGGGTGAGCGCAAGCCTGACACTTTTCCCTGGTTTGAAAAACCACCGGCTCAAGCTCTGGAACAGGCTAATCACTTGTTGCTTAAATTAGGAGCTCTGGAAAATGGCGGGCTGACTGAACTGGGAAAAAAGATGGCAGCCTTACCGCTTCAACCTCGCCTGGCTCGCCTGCTGATTGCAGGCAGCGCATATGGCTATGCAAAATCTTCTTCAATTTGTGCGGCTCTGCTTTCCGAGCGAGATCCTTTTAAACGCAAAGAAAAAGACTACAAAGTTTCGCACCATTCTGACTCGGATCTTCTAGATCGGGTTGCGGCGCTTGAGACTTATGAAGAGAGTTCCTATCTGGACTCGCCTGCAGGAACCCTGATGGCCGGAGCCGCAAAGAACATATTGAGAATCAGTAATCAACTTGCAAGACAGCTAAAAGAAAGACTTCCCGAATTGGAATTGCAAGAGCTTGAATTCAAAAAAGAAGGCAAAAAAAATTACAAGGAAGAATACAGAGAGCAAAACAAAAACGAAGCGCTTCTAAAAGCTATATTTGCGGCTTTCAATGATCGGCTCTGCAAAAGACGCGATAAGAAAGGGCGCAGGGCTCTGATGGCAGGCGGGCGTGGCGTCAGGCTTGCAGACGAGTCGGCGCTCATGGACTGCGAGTTTTTTGTGGCAGTAGAACTGCTTGATTCAGGCAAGTCGGAATCTCTAGTGCGGCAGGCGTCTCTTGCTGAAAAAAACTGGCTGGCCGAAGCAAATCTTAAAACTACAATCGAAACCGCATTTGACTTAGAGCGAAAAAAAGTAATAGCAGTGAAAAGAGTCAGATATTTCGACCTGATTATAGAAGAGCAGGTACAAGCCATTCCTGAAGGAGTTGATTGTTCTCAAATACTGGCAAGTGCCGTTCAGGAACACTTTGACATAAACGAACTGATAGACGAAGCATCCAGAGATTACCTGGCCCGTATTTGCTTTCTGCAAAAACACATGCCTGAATTAAATCTTCCCGCGTTCGGCAGCAAGACATGGACAGAACTGCTTGCTGCATGGACCTCCGGAGCCACAAGCATAGAGGAGCTTCAAAACCGTTCTTTAATATATGCTATCCAATCAAAACTGAGCCCCGAGCAAATTTCAGCAATTGAAAGCGAAGCACCCGACAAAATAATCGTCGCAAGCGGAAGCCGCATTAAAGTGCAGTATCAGACCGACGAGCCGCCGCTTATGGCTGTGCGCATACAAGAACTTTTCGGCACAAAAGCATCGCCGCGAATTGCAGCATCAAGAGTAGCAGTGCTCATGCACCTGCTTGCACCAAATTACAGAGTGCAGCAAATAACTCCCGATCTTGAAAGCTTCTGGCAAAACACTTACCCGGAAGTAAAAAAGGAACTGAAGCGGCGTTATCCTAAACACTCATGGCCAGACGATCCGCTTTCAGCACAGGCTGAAAGCCGACCACAAAGAAAGAAGCCAGGCTGAGAAAGCGGTCAGGCGCCTCCCGGAGGAGGTACTCTATACTTGCACGCTTTTTCAAGCAGAGTCCTCACACCGTCTCTTTGCACGTCTTTAAGCGAGCGCATTTTTACATGACGAAAAAGCTTACCCGTCCCTTCAAGAAGTCCGTCGGGATCTGGCAGTTCAGCGCCATAATTGAAGCCCAGATTCACATGAGCTTTATTGGGCTGGATCCAGCAAAAATGCTCAGACATTTTCTTAGGACCGGTACCATAGCCGATAACTTTCTGTGTATCCCAGGGTACTTCCACTGTTTCAGCAAGCACATCGAAAATGAGCGTCCGGACGGCGCTTGCTATCTGGCTTACTTCGGGGCTGAAATTCGACATTATTTCGTCAAAGGCTTTCTTATGACCTGGCATATCCGACCTTCCTGTTCTTTATCAATCGCTTCCCTTTGTTCGGTGTTGCATCCCTAGGATTCTTCCGAAACCGGGAAACCACGATCACGCATCAACGCATTGGTATCGACATCGCGACCGCGGAAGTTGCGGAAAGCCACATCAGGAGGCACCGAATTACCGACGCTAAATATAGTGTCACGGAAACGGTCACAGGTTTTGCGATCATAAAAACCGCCTGCTTCCACAAACGCTTCTGCTGCATCTGCAGACATGGTATCGGCCCAGATATATGCATAATAGCCGGCAGAATATCCATCATCTGCAAAAATATGGCCGAACTGAGTCGGGCGGTGTCTCATAACTATTTCTTTCGGGCAGCCGATCTCAGCCATGGCGGTCTTTTCAAATTCACCGGGATTAATGTCTTTGCCGGCTTTCGATGCAAGGTGAATCTTCATGTCGTAAAGTGCTGAAGCAAGATACTCGACTGTCGTAAAACCCTGGTTGAAGGTTTTCGACTTGCGAACTTTTGCCACCAGTTCTTTGGGAATCGGCTTGCCTGACTTATGATGCAGCGCGAATTTATCCAGCACTTCGTCTGTAAGTATCCAGCGCTCGTTCACCTGGCTGGGAAACTCAACGAAGTCGCGCTTGGTTGCAGTACCTGCAAGCGTCGGATAATGCACATTCGACTGCAATCCGTGCAAGGCATGGCCGAACTCATGGAACATCGTGGTCGCATCATCCCACGATATAAGGACCGGCTCACCGGCTTTGCCTTTTACAAAGTTGGAGTTGTTTGAAACAATCGGAGTCACCTTGTCTTTGAAGTTTTCCTGGGTTCGGTACTCGTTCATCCAGGCACCGGATCTTTTGCCTTCTCTTGCATAAGGATCGAAATACCAGAGACCTATTTGCTTATCTCCGCGTCTTACCTCATAAACAGTAACATCGGGGTGCACAACCGGAAGCCCTTCGACAGGAACCATCTCCAGTCCGTATACACGCTTTGCCGCGTAAAACATGCCGTCGCGAATTTTATCCAATTGCAGGAACTCTTTCACTTCGTTCTGGTCAATGTCATATTTTGCTTTGCGTACCTTTTCAGCATAATAGCGATAATCCCAGGGCTCAATCTTGATCTTGGCGCCTTCTTTATCGGCAATTTCCTGCATGTCTTTGACTTCTTCTTCAACACGCTTAACTGCGGCCTTCCAGACTCGCAACATCAATTTCATGGCGTTATCCGGAGTTTTTGCCATATTATCATCGAGAATCCAGTGAGCGTGTGTCGGGAAGCCGAGAATATTTGCACGTTCTGCTCTGAGTTTTAGAATCTCTGTGATCGTACTCTTGTTGTCGTGAGCGTCGTTATTGTCACCACGACTGGTCCACATACGCCAGCCTTTTTCACGCAGATCGCGTTTTGAAGAAAAGGTCAGGAAAGGCTCCATCGAAGAGCGCGTGTTCAAAATTACCCACTTGCCCTTCTTGCCCTTTGCTTCAGCCTGGGATGCCGCATCAGCTTTTATGCTATCCGGCAGTCCTTCAAGATCCGCTTCATT
Organism: uncultured Candidatus Obscuribacterales bacterium; assembly: GCA_964615655.1. Lineage (GTDB taxonomy): Bacteria > Cyanobacteriota > Vampirovibrionia > Obscuribacterales > Obscuribacteraceae > JAIEPM01. Next base: position 100,499 of record CAZTQO010000005.1, read on the forward strand.
CTCAAGCACCAGCATGAAGTTCTCTTCGTCGGCCAAGAGATTCTGGCTGAACTTCGTAAATAAAGAAGCCAGCTTCTCATTTATTTCACGCAGCCGTGCTTTTTTCTTTTCATCAAGTCCGGCGCCATGCCTGGTGAACACTTTGTAGTAGACGTCAGTCAGGCGTTTTTGCTCAGGATTCAGGCCGGATTTATCAAGCCCTTCATAAACGACTTTGATTCTTTGAAATAGAGGATCGTTTTGAATAATTTCGTCGTCAAATTTTGCAAGCTGCGGTTGCATCTCAGCTTCAATGCCTTGCATCTTTTTGTCGTTCATAGTCGCAACATAAATTTCAAAGAAGCGAACAGAACGGCCAAAGGGCCGTCCGGCGTCTTCTAAAGCAACAATTGTGTTTTCAAAGTCGGGCTTTGCTTTTTGATCGCAAATATTTTTGATCTCTGCACGCTTGAGATCCATGCCCTTAAGCATGGCTGCCTTGAAATCATCTACTTTAATCTTGTCGAATTTCGGGAAACCTTCATGGGCTCCGGTCCAGGGATCAAGAAAAGGTGTAAGCCCCACAGGTACCGTGGAAGCAGCAAAGGAATCTTTAAGGCTCATAAGTGAACTGCCTCCCAGAACAGCAAGCGCCGCCGCACCCTTTACAAACGTTCTTCTTTTCATTGAAGCTCCCCCATGACACTCGAAAATCGAGCTGCCCAAGTACAGATGGTTCGATCCACATGCGCATCATTTACATGCGTATCTAGATAGTGCACAACCTAACAAAACATAACATACATAGTATATATCAAGGACAGCGCTCTTTATAAAAAAGTGCCAGCAATAAACGGTGGATATTCAGGGCAGAAAGAGGCCACCCAGGCACACTTGACTACCCATACTCCGTCCACTCCTCCGTCACTAATGACCGAATTCCTCTACTAGATAGAGATTTACTCCGTCTCTTGCTATACCCACACCCACGCTTCTTGCATCAGGATCTAAAATTATTGCCCGGTGATTATGCTGACCGGGAGGCTCAGCCATCATCATTTTGTGTTGCTTTTCAACAAGAAATTGATCGTTTCCCAGGGTTCTTGATTCGCGCCCGAGATTCTCATGCACTTCCATATTAATTCCAGCCTGCCGGGCACGTTGCATCGGCATACGTCCTTCAAGGTCCATATGGGGGCTCATTGAAGGATGAACGTATCTCTGCGGGTGAGCAAGCATGTAGTCAGCATAGCTTCTTGCAAGTCTTGAAAGCGACGAATCAGCACTGACGCTAGCAAGGCCGTTTTGCGAGCGGCTTGCATTAATGAGCGTTATCAAATGCCGTTCGAGATTGTCTGTTGAAAAAGTATTATTTGAATTTTGCTCTGCAGACGCAGCGCCACTTGCTGCTGCTGCAGGACGTCCCGGAGCATTGCTGTCGAGCATTTCATTTCGCCCGGAGAGAATCACAGGCTTGCCGCCCTTCATCACAGCATAAGTGAAATCGAGCGGCCGTTGAGGGCGCTGCCTCATCCAGCGATCGGCAGCTTCTACACTTGCAATTCCGTAACCATCTAAAGTGAGTAAAACAGACCCGGCAGGAAGCCCAAGTGTCCGCGCAAGACTGTTTGCAGGAACAGTCGCCAGAAAAAGACCGTTCTGCCTTTTGTTATCGTGAACAACAAGAGCAGCTACTGTATCTGAGCCGAGCGAATGAGAATATAACTTTTGATTCGATGTCCTATAAATGCCTGCGCTTTCAGCAATTGCTTCAATGCTGCAAAAGCAGAATGCCAATAAAGAAATGCATGCCTGATGAAAATAGATACGGCTCACGAGTCCGATTCCTCTCCTCCGTTCATCTTGCCTCTCGAATATAGAATACCTGCATAAAGAGCAGGCAGAAAAATCAATCCGACTATCAGCTTGCCTGTGAGATCAAGTCCCAAACTTGCCAGGAAGATAAGAAGAACTCCGCCGGCGTAAATAGCCGTGAGCCAGGCAAAGAGCTTTGGTTTTGTGCATGGCTTCCTGAAACTAAAGCTAAAGGAAATGATCGAAGCAGCAAGAAGAAGCAGAAAAACTCCAGTTTCCTGGAGAACTGAAGATGAGCCAAGATCCCGAAGTAAAATAATCGCAAGCGCCCAGCATGCAAGAGTAATAACAGAAAGGGCATAGATTCTAAAGAATACTCGTTTTCCGGCCTTGCGGGCGAGCAAGCCCTGCGGTCCAAACAAGCCAACTACCTCTTTCAAAACAACTAATGCAAGTGTCAAATAAAGCGCTCCCGGAATAAAGTGCAACTGAACTTGCCTGATCAAATATTGCTTTAGATCCCGAGCAGCCCTGGTCCAGTCGCCTAAATGAAAATATGCATCAGCTCGCTTCAACAAGCAGTCACTACCAATACGGTTTAGAACAGTTGGATCAATCTCGCCAGGCAGATGATTTACCACACTCTGATAATCTTTTAGCTGGTAGTAACATTCTATTAAAGCCATCTGCAGTTCCAGCTCCGACTTTTTTGCCGGATCAAGATCAATTACTTTCAGCAGATCATTTTTGGCGTTTTCATAATCCTTTTTGTCGAAATAACAGCGGGCTCTCTCCTCAAAAATCAGAGAGTTGTCAGGTTCAAACTTAATCGCTTTTGAAAAATCTTCAATCGCTTCAGTATATTTTCGAAGGCTAAAATACACACGCGCTCTCTGCTTATAGGCTTCTGGCGATTTTTTGAGTTCGATAGATTTATTGCAATCCGCAAGCGCAGAATCAAAATCACCAAGATTTAACTCAGCATGCCCTTTTACAGAATAAGCTTCAGCAAGATCCGGATTCAGCTTCAAGCAGAGTGTAATTTCATGCAGTGCATCGAGGTTCTTAGCACCCACAAAATCTTTAGCGTTCTGCAAAAAACGGGAAGCAAGGTCAGGCTTTATTTTCACGGCAGTTTGTAAATCACCGGCAGATTTTTCAGGCTCTGAAACCTTTTCATAAGCTAGACTACGTTCTGCGTAAGCTCTAGCACAATCAGGCGCAAGCGAAATAGTTTTGCTGAAATCATTAATGGCAGCTTTGTAGTCTTCAAGAAAAAGCGAAATACGTCCTCGATAGGCGTAAGCGGATGCAAACTGCGAATCGATTCTTAAAGCCTGCTCCAAGAAGCCCTTTGCTTCATTCAACACGGAAATTTTTTCCTGCTTTAGATTTGATATGTAAGCAAGGCGATCGAGACTGCTTCGTGCAAGTACATAATACTCTGCTACAGGTTTCGCGCTGGCGGCCGCTATCAGTCCTTCGGAGAATCGATGAAACTTAGCGTCTTTTCCAAGTCTCAATTCCGGGGATATACTGGAGATTGAATCAAGCTTTATCAGACTACCGCTTTTATCAACCAGTGCGGGCTTTTGTTCCGATTTTAAGGACAGTGTATCACCCGCCGCTACTACCGGAGCAAGGTTATCACCGTAAAATTGTCCGGGCTCAGATACAAGGAGGTCAATTACAGCTTTGCCTTTTTTGTCAAAATAGCACCATTTCCCGTATTTGCATATAAATGTAAGCCCCTCAAAATAGGGTCCCCAGACTGTATGAGCGACAATGCGGTTTACTTTCTTGGAGCAGGGTCGCCAGAAATATTCATTGCCGAGCACAAGTGCTTTTTTACCGTTCTTATCAATAAAGCTCCAGCCATTTTCGTCCCTTACAGAAACAAGCCCCTCACTAAAGTCACCCACCTGCATATAAACAGGTTTGATTACAATATTTCCTTTCTTATCGATAAAGCCCCATTTGCCACCTCTTTTTACGCCGGCAAGTCCTTCTGAAAAAGGAGCAAGCTGCTCATACTCAGGCTTAATAACATATTCTCCAGCAAGATCAATATAGCCCCACTGCTTGCCGTTTTTAGATGCGGCTACCAGACCTTCCTGAAAATAGCCTCCAGGCACTGGCAGATCACTGGCAATCAGCTTGCCAGTGCTTGAAACAAATCCCCATTTTTTTTCTTTTGAAACGGGCATTATGCCCTGGTTGGAAGGTAAAATGAAATCGTATTCGGTTTCAAGCAGCAGTTTTCCGGTTTTATCTATTAATCCCCATTTTCCATTTTTTTTGACCGGTGCCATGCCGCAATCAAAGGAAACAGCATGATCGTACTGTTCTTTAATACGCATCTGGCCTTTTCTGTCTACAAAGCCATATTTGCCGTTTAAACGCACCGGAGCAAGTCCTTCCGAAAAACCAATTCGATCCGGCAAGAACTCGCGGTACAAAACAATCGCCTCACCCAGCTCTTCAAATTTGGGTTCAATCACGTAGTTGCCTGTTTTGTCGATAACTCCGAATTTAGCACCGTTTTTGACAAAGGCCAGACCTTCTGAAAAGTTACAGGCAGCTTCAAATTTTGGAGGAATTGCATAATTTCCACTTTTATCGATGAATCCCCATTTCTTATTCGACTCAACCGCAGCAAGTCCCTCTGAAAAATAAGGGCAAATGTTATCAAACTGAACATCAATCACAAGTTTGCCATTCTGATCAAGAAAGCCCCATTTCTCAAGTTTTACTTGCTCCGGAAAATAAAGGTCGGAAGCTCTCAGATCTGCCATCGATTTCTTCAGAGGTTCAAACGCATCTTGTGCTGACGCAGAGCTAATCATGAGAAGGCAAGCAAACAGATTAAATAAAAGACCCAATCTTAAGGCGTATTTGTTCATTTCACTCCTCATGTTCGACGCCAGTTGATCTGACTGCGCTCGTCAAGATCTTTCAAATAGATCTCAATATCAGACAGAAATTTCCTCAGTGCTTCTGTAGAGTTCTCATCGAAACCCGAGCCCTTTACTTTAACTTTCTGCAGAGCCTTCTTTAGCACTCTTCTTGTTTCCGGATGCTCTGCCTGTCTCGAGTTCTTGTACCACCATTTTGCCACATCAATGTAAGCGGCTGTCCTTCTCGATTCCCGTAAGACGTCCTTACTTTCAAAGTTGTCAAGCTCGCGTTCTATTTCATTCATGATAGCAAAGGCTTTTGTTGCTTCATTCTGCTGCAAGAGAATCGTAGCGGCAGTTAGCCCCGGGCCAACACTCGTTGGAAGATCATTATATGTTTTTATCGTGTATTCCTCCTTTTTGTACAAGGCAACAGCCTTCAGGTAATTCTTTCTTGAATACTCTAACTCTGCCATCTCATGATAGAACCTGCTATCCAAATTCTTAAACAACACTTTTCGCAAGCCGCTATCCTTCAGCAATTGCTCAGGATAAACTGAACTATTATTGCTTCTCAAAAGATCATCGGCGCGCTTCAAGAACTCTTCCTTTCTTTTTTGATCCGTTTCTATTTTTGCAAGCAAGACATAAGAATAAACTGCCTCATAGTCCTCTTTTCCATCAGGTGTTTTACAACATGAAAGAGCATCCATTAACAGCATTTTCCTCTCTTCGATTTTCTCACTGTCTTTTGCATCCAAAAACCTGGCTTTGAGCAAGGTTAAAGCAAAATATGATTCTTTATCCTTCTTGTTGCACTCTTTTAGAAGCACTTCCAGCGCTCTTTCATCCTCCACTAATTGCTCAACTGCAATCAAATGCTCATATTTTTTGATCAGCGCAGTCAATCTTGTTTTAAATGAGCCTCTCGTACTGTTGCTTTGAACTCTATTTTTATCTGTGTCCTTACTCTTCTCATAATGCCTACTCTGCTTTATTGCTTGCTCATGAATCTTATTGTGTAGAACAAATCCAAAACCAGCAAACAAAGCAAGAAGCAGAGCAGAAACCGACAAAACTACCAAACCCAGATTCCGTTTTGATTTTTTCACCAACGCCCTTTGCAGTAGCTCCTTAAACTCTTCTGCCGTTTGTGGCCGTTCAGCAGGATCTTTCGACAGCGATCTAAGAAGTAAATCCTGCAGTCCTGGCTGATTATGCAAGCTTCTTAGTGTTTCGAGATCGGCAGCACTCTTATGAAGATGCATATACTGCATCGCCAGTACGGATTCCCCGGTAAACGGCAGTTCTCCAAATATACATTTGTGAACAACACAAGCCAGAGAATAAATGTCCGAAGTCCTATCTAAAGCAGTGCCCTGACATTGTTCCGGGCTCATATAAGCCGGGCTTCCAGAAAGCATCGAGCTCTGAGTCAGCCCACTATCGTTTTGGGTGGAATTCTCAATTTCTCGTGCAATTCCGAAATCAAGCAACTTAACCTGAAAGGAACTCAAATCTGACTCGCTCTTCAATAATATATTGCTGGGTTTGATGTCTCTATGCAGTATCTGATTTTCATGCGCAAACTGGAGCGCATCAAGAACCGGAGGTATTATCAACAGAATCTCTTCATATGACAGCTTGCCTGATTGAGCAAGTTTCTCTTCAAGTGTGATGCCTTCCAGATACTCGCATACTAAATAGGGACGTCCATCATCACAAACGCCAACCTGAAACACCTTTACAATATTTTCATGGCTTAACCGAGAAAGTATCTTAGCTTCCTTTTGAATCCGTGAAATTTGTTTTTGCATGTCACTGGAGCCATCATTGTTTATGACCTTAACAGCAACTGTACGCTCAAGCAGAAGATACCTGGACTTATAAACTGCTCCATGTGCTCCAGCACCGAGCATTTCCAGTCCCTCAAATCCGGATGGAAGCACTGGATCAGCCTTTTTACTTGCCTCATTTTCACCGAATTCCAAGGACCGGTCCTCAAGTCTCTTTTTTGTTATTTTACAGGCTGTTTCGGAAAAGAAGTGCTTTTCCAGTCGTCCTTAAATAAATGGGCATTATACGAAGCGGCTTCTTTACGATATCGGGACTTTGTGTATCATAGGGGTGGATGATCCGGGTTGGCCCAAAAGGTCGATGCATGTTGTGCCGATCTTTAAGAGCGTTGAGCCCACTCGGAGAAGCACCGGTTTATGGATTATATTGAAAATACAAATCAACGTGCAGCTGAAAGTAGCAAGCACGAGTCATCAATCAACATGCTTTCACTCTGTGCAGATGAAGGAAACGAAAAAAGCTTAGCAAAATCAGGTCCAAAATTCGACCAAGTCGAATCAGAAGACAAAGCCGAAAAGATAGAGAAAAACCTGCATTCAGTTTCGCGTGAAGTCGCAGCAAAACCTGAAGACGTCTGGAAAGAAATCGGCAAATTCGACCCGCTGCCATGGCATCCGGCCATAGAATCGGGCAAAGTTGAAAACATTAACGGTGTAACAACAAGAACACTGGTTGCTCAGGGAGGCAACCCGGTTTTTGTCGAGCAGTTAACAGAAAGCGGACCCAACTTCCTTCGTTATAAAATGACCGAAGGCTTGCCGCTTCAACCCACAGGCACGCTCAAAGTCGAATCCAACGGTAATGGCGGCAGCAAAATTACCTGGGAAGCTGAAATTGACGGCTCAAAAGTAGACAAACAAACAGCAGATGCAGTTACTGCCGGAGTCATGAATTTTTATGCAGCCGGGCTCGATAACCTGCAAAAAAGATTCGGCAAAGCAAAATAACAAACTGAGATCCTAGTGTGCGAGTCCCTTGCCGGCTAAAAAATCCGCAAGGGATTCTTGGGCAATATATTGATTGAAGCGGGCTTCGCGCTCATGCAATGCATCCTGATATACAATTTGCCAGATGCTCTTCTTTTGCTCTGCGGTTTTTTCTGCCCGATTTAGAGTATTTGAAAAGATCTCACTTAGCCTTTCGTACTGAGGTCCGGTAAAAGATCCCTTAGTGGCAGCAGGTATACCCTGAGCAAGCTCAGAAGCAATTTTTTCCGCCTCACTGCCATATAATTTCCCGACCATAATTTCTCTTTTTCCTGCATTTGCAAAATCTGTCAACAATGCTTTTGTTTCCGCATTTGTTGTGCCTTTCTTAAGCACGGCTTTGAATCCTGCAGCCTCAGCCAGCTGTGAACTTAAGCTTGCATGGTTGAACGGCAGGCCGAACAAATCTTGATTGGAGGCGAGCAGTTGTTCTGCACGCGACGCGGCCTGCTTACTCAATTTATTTCCGGCCCTGAATTCAAGAAACGCTGAGACTGTCTTGTCGTTCATTCCCATATGAAAGGGCTCGAGTTGAGCAAGTAAACTACTTACCTGATCGGCAGCAGCCGATTTCGAATCTGCAAGCAAACCGATACCTAATTTATCGGCTTTTCTGCACAACGCTAAATAGGCCTGCTCGTGATGAGTAGCTTCGTGAACGGCAATACCCGAAATTTCGGCGCTAAACGGAGCTCTAAACGCCGACTCACCCATTCTGACTCTGCCGTTAACCCAGGAGGCTCTTGCACCCTGCCCGGGCAACTCGCTGTTAATTAAAAGCTCCGGTAGCATCAGTTCGCCATTTGCAGCTTTGACTCCCAACCTTGATCCGGAAAAACGAGGCATCTGCGACCAGTGTTCTGAAAGTTCCCGCAAGCCTATACCCAGCTTTTGGTCAAGATGGGGCGTAAGCACCGTTGTGATCCTGCCCTGAGTACTTAGTGCAGACTCTCCCTTTAAACTCAGTGTTTTTCCAAGTGTTTCAGGTATTTCTTCCGGAAAGCTCTTTACGATCTTGCCAAGGCTGCGTGGATTAAGTGAAGCACTTATTTCTTTAGCCCCGGCAGCTTCCAATAGACTCATGGCTTCTGCTGCCAGCCGTGAAGCAAGCTTCGACTCAAGAAGACCCGCGGCTGCTCTTTCTGCAATGTGGATATAATCAGGCATGAAAACAGCTTTGCCGGAAAGAATGGCCCAATCAAGCTTCTTGCGTTCGAACTTAGCAAAATCAAGCCTGCTTGCAACCCCGGTTTCTCCCAAACTCAGTTAAACTATGCACATTTGCAAATTATCGGATTCTGAGTCCAATGCAGCTGGCAATCGACACAAACCCAAGACTTTCGACAAAAGCGATTATTCTGGTCGCGATTCTGCTTTTTGTCCAGCTAGTCTCAACCCTGGTTCAGAGCCATTTACAAGCCACAGCCGAAGATCAAACTTTGCGGGTACAGCGCTCGCGCGAAATTGCAAACGAAGCGAGCCTGGTTGCCAAGCTTACTTATGACGGCTGTAATTCACTTTACTGTTACATGCAGAGCACAGCACCCGAATGGGCTGATAGATATTTAAAAGCAGAAAAAGCGATTCCGCAGCATCTCAAGACTTTGAAAATTCTGGTTAAAGACCGGCCGGCCGAAAAAAAAATTGCAATGAGTTTTATGCGTCATGCAGCAGGCAGCTTAAAAGTATTGAAACTGGTAAAAGAACAAATAGACAGGGGCAGCAACGAACAGGCGGCTTTAATAGGCAGCAGCCTGCAGGGCCTAGAAAGCCCGCTGAATCTTATGGCAAGCGATCTCGAAAAAATAACCGCGCTAGAAGATCAAGACAGCATACTGATTGAAAAAGCAGCTGAATCAAGAGCGATCCTGCGCAACCTCACTTATGCAACTTTGATAATCAACGCGCTTGTTGTAATTGCATTATTGATTGTATTCAACCGTGGAACAGTTAAACGCTTAAAAATATTGCTTGAAAATACAAAAAGATTCGGACAAGCTAAAGAGCTTCTGCCTGCACTCAAAGGTAAGGATGAAATAGCCGAGCTTGACGCGGTTTTTCATGAAATGGCTGATGCAGCAAGAAAAGCAGCATTAAGAGAAAAAGAGCTCATGGACATGAAAAAGCAAATAGTAGCTATGGTGAGCCACGACTTGCGCAGCCCGCTTACAGCAATGCAAACTACGCTTGCTCTCTTGCAAAAAGGCAGTTACGGTGAAATCAGCACTACTGCGCAAGAGAAACTTGCTTCAACAGAAAAAAGCAGCATTATGCTTATCAAAATGATAAACGACCTGCTAGATATAGAAAAGCTTGAATCCGGAGCGATGGAACTTGCAAAGCAAGAACTGCCCCTGCCGGTGCTTGTGGAAAGAGCAGTGGAAACCGTTAAAGAACTGGCACTTATTAAAACAATCACTATTGACTATGACGAAAATGAAGTATTTGTACTTGCAGACGGCGACCGCCTTATTCAGGTAATTGTGAATCTTCTTTCAAACGCGATCAAATTTTCGCCTGAGGGCAGCTCCATAAAAATCAATAGCAAAGTCCTGCTTAGCCATACCGAAATAAATTCAGATTCAGAAAACAAAACGAAAGGTCGAGATTCTAGTGAAAGAACCATTCAACTTGAAATTTGCGATTCAGGACCTGGAATACCTGAAAAAGATCGAGAGCTTATATTTCAGCGATTCAGACAAATAGAAGATTCAAAAGAGCATAAACGTGAGGGCGGCAGCGGTCTAGGACTTGCAATCTCCAAGATACTCGTCGAGCAAATGGACGGAAAAATCGGAGTCAAACCGGGCTCCCTCCGGGGAAGCACCTTCTTTATTCAGCTTCAGGCTTCAGGCGATCAAAATTCAGGCTGAAGGGTATAATTAAGAGAGGTTCTTCATTAAAGCGGAACTTGTTCAAAATGGGTGGTTTCGAGCATTCCGAATCCGAAAAACAAGCCAAACCGGGCTCCGAACAGCAGTCCGCAGAACTTGCCGCAGCCAGAATCGAAGCATTGCCAGAGCAGGAGCTCAAGTCAGCAAAGCCGTCTGAGCTAAACAAACGCGAATCAGCTCTTTTTGGAGGCAAAGAAGGCTTTTCATTTGCAGATTTTGACAAGAAAGAAGAAAGCAAAAAAGAGTCGAATCAAAAAAGTGACGCAAGTGGCAAAAGTGAAAATCCTGAGTTGAAAAATGCAAAAGCAAAAGAGACAAAAACCAGAGATTCAAACAATGACAGCGAGCTATTGCAGAAACTGGGCGATCACAAAAGCATACAGTTCAGTGATCTGGACTCAAAAGAAGGAAATGCTGCAAAAGAAGACAAAATAGCCAGGAATTTAAAAGCAAGCAAAGACATGGATGACCTGATTGATAATGCCAGAAAATTCTGGCAGGAAAGCTCAGATCAGGGCAGCAAAGAGGGAGGCTTTCTTGGGCATGCTCAGGCTCTGGCGGCAGAGGCCATGCAGCTTGGTGTAAGCGCTTTCGACAAAGGTCACGAGCTGATGAAAGAAGCGTTCCCGGAAGGTGTCATCGAGCCATCAAGACAGTTCTGGCAGGAGGCGGCAAAAAACGGCGAGGTAGAGGGTGGAGTTAAAGGACGCAGCAAAGAACTGGCAGCTAAAGCCATGGACGGTTTGTTAGCTTTAAGCGGGCTGGCTCATGTCGAAGACGGACTCACTAATGTCACAAGCGATCTGCATGACGGTGTTCCTCTGGAGCAGCTCAAACATGATGCAGGCTGGCTTGCAGTTGACACAGCACTTGCTGCGGCAACTTTTGTACCGGGGCTCACAGCCTTAAAAGGCATGGCAAAAGGCGAAGCATTGTTTCGAACCGCGCAAGCCGGAACAGAAATTGCAGGCATGGCCGCTGCAGAAGCCAGAGTTACAGGATCGGTGGCCTCTAAACTCAGCCAGGCAGTTAAGGAAGCATTGCCCGAGGCCGGTGAAAGCCTGGGCAAAGAAAATATGGGAAAATTCATTGGCAAACTGCAAGAGTTCGGCAAAAAATACGGAATTGAGTTAAAAGAAGGCGGCGTAGTAGGTGAGAGCACGGGCGGTATAAACGCAATTGAATACAGCAGCAAAGCCGGCGGGCCGCATGAAATAGCACATGTTTTGCAACAGCTGCAAACCAGGGCAACCGCACTTGAGGCTCAGGCTGCAAAAAGTGGCAAAACAGTAGCTGAGCTGAGTCAGGTCGAACGAGCTGAGGCATTCAAGCAAATGGTAAAACCATTTGAAGACGTTGCCTACAACCAGCACGAAATGTGGGCAGGACAGGCTCATTCATGGGGTAAGACTGCGGCTAATTATGCTGAAGTACTGCAGGCAAATATTTCGAGTTTTGAAAAGGCATTAACAACAGGCCGAGTGCCAGAGGCAATTGTCGGGACGGCCTCTAAATTTTACGGAGCGCTTCCCAACTGGCTTGGACGCAGCCAGGCAGCAATAGCAAGAAATCTCGGTGTACCGACCTCGAGCACAGTCGGACAAGTTTTCGAAGCTAAATGGAAAGACAAAATATAAACTGTTTTTTTGAATTTACTGGTTCGAATTAAAAAAGCAATTACAAACCAAGCGGCAGTTTTTTCTTGAGTGAAACCATTTTGTCGAGCTGGTTCAATACATTCAATCGCTCGCTCATCATTTGCTCAGGCAGATTGTTATTCTTGCGTAATTTTCTGCGGTGTAAAAGTTCGCCTACAAGATTTGCGTTTGTGAATCCCAACGATGCCGCATTGCCTGAAAGCCCTGTTATGGAGCCAGCATAGGCAAGGCTTGCCCCCGCCCTTTCGTTTGTCGGAAAACGATAGAGCGCAATTTCTGCAAGTATGTCCTGCGCCAAACTCGTGCCTGAAATCACAGGCCCTACAAACTCACTTTGATGAGCAACTTTTGCCTGATGTTTTAATTCTTGCAATTGTTTTTCCAGCACCTTGTCATATCGCTGCGCCCATAATACATATGCGGTGACACGGGCTTCGATAGCGGCAGCTGCAACAAGAGCATCTTTATCTGTATTGACAACTACGTCCTTCAACTGTTTCATTGCGGACTTTGCTTCATCTTCACCGTTTCTTAGATCCTCTTTCAGTTTTTTCTTTAATCGCTTGTGCCAGTATTTATAAAGCCAGTTACCGGCAACTGCCGATCCCGGAGCACTAATGATAGCGATTGCATCCCCGACAATTGAACTGTGTAAGGAGGGAGCGATAAATTTTTCCTTTCCCGGAGTCAGTGATTTTAGGCCAAGGATATTGGATGCCAGGTAACAACCATCAGATGCTATATCAAGAATGTAGTAAACATTGGCTCCGGACTGGTTGGACTTCACCTCTGCATAAATATCCACAAACTCAGAAAGACACCAGTCTCTAAAACATTTCAATACAAGAGTCTCAGCCTTATTAATTGAAATTGCGCGCAATTCCGGATGTTCGTTTATAAGCCTGTTTCTTGCAGCCATCATTGCATCGATTTCTGCGATTCTCGCCCTTACTGTTTTGACGGCTGCAGCAGGACTCTGGCCCTTTCTAATATTCTTGATCGCTGTAAAAGTATTAGACCCCATTTCAATTATCGAGCTGCCACCATCAAGAACAGTTGCCAGAATGTTCAGTATCGTAGCTTCACGAATCTCGTGGATTGTGTTGCTCGCGCTGTTGCTGCCTTGATTTTCATCTTCATTAACAACTAAAGTTGAGCTTGAACTGCTAGGCAATGATTTGCTATTACTTGCACTCTTATTGTTATTGCTGCTGGCTTTTTTTTGAGCCGCAGCTTCCTCTGCTTCATGATCAGAGTCGATTTCGTCATCGTCTTCTGCAGCATCGGGGTCGGAGTCGCCGCGTCCGAAATTGGTAACACCCGGTGCTTTCAAACTCTGCCGGCTTACCTTGGTAAATATGATATTTGCAGCCATAGCGCAGGAGCCCGATGCAACCTGTAAAGCAAAGTAGCGCATGCGCCTGAACTTCGGCTCTGCCATAGCAATATTTCGATAGAGCAAGTAATAGCGTTCAAGATCTATTTCTTTGTGCAAGATATCGTTAGTAAGCCTTTCTACTTGCTCTTCTTCAAGACTGAGCTCGGCAGTTCCAGCAAAGGCGCTATCTGCAAGAAAGCTGGAAAACGCGGTTTGACATATCAAAATCAGCGCAAGAACCCGTGGCAAGATCGTGGCGGATTTCGCTCTTAACTCAGACCAGATTGATTTCTCAACACCAGGAGATGATAGCAAGGGGAAAGGAACTCCGGCAACTGACTCCACTTTATTGAATCAGTCGCAAAGCGCTTTGACAATCAGTTTTTGAAAATGAATGCAGAGTTGCTCGCTTGAGGTCAAAAACCTTCCAACACTTGGATAACCGCCAATCAACCCCTGTTGCACGGAGTTGGTCAAAGCGTCGTCTTCCTGGCCTACTTCCACATTGAACTGAATCAATTCCTCTGCCCATTTCTTGTCCACGCCGGCGGCAAAAAATTGCTCTGAAAATCCCTTTGCTTTATTCGGTCCGTCGGGCAGCCAAACGTCGACAGAGAGATTCGGAAATCCGGGATTTATATTAATGGTGAAGTTCGGCCAGAGCAGATGGTATTGGGCTTGCGTAACCGACCCCCGCGCATCATAAATTTTCACCCGGCTTTCGCCCTTGAGGGCAGATTCACGCACATGCCCAACCTGACTCGAGAACCACTCATATGGAGTTAACTTATAACTGTCCTGATCAACATCAATTGCCGCACTGAATCCGGGGTGAGCAACCGCACAGTGGTAGCATTCAAGATAGTTTTCAAGCATGGTTTTCCAGTTTGCTCTTGCCTGCCATTCGCTACGCTGCCAGAGTTCAAGCGAATCAAGATCGATGCCGCTTTTATTTATGATTTCAAGCACCGAGCCGAAGTAATAGTCAAGCGGTTTACAGTTCGGATCGACACTTGCAAACACGAATGGTCCGAGCACATCAACCTTGATCGATAAAAGCGGATATGCCTCTAGAGAAAAATTCGCTTCCCGGTCAGATCTCGGAGCAGCTTTCAACTTGCCTTCAAGATCATAGGTCCAGGCGTGATAAGCGCATTGCATAATTTTTGAATGCCCGCAGCCTTTCATTACTTGATGTCTGCGGTGTCGGCAAACGTTTATAAACCCTGCAAGCCCGTTATGATTGCGCAGGACCACAACAGGAATTTCACCCACAGATCCTGTAATGTAATCGCCCTCGTTCCTCAGCTTTTGCAGAGGCCCTATATATTGCCATGACTTGCGGAAAATCTTCTCAATCTCGGTTGCGCTTATTTCTGGGTCCGTATACCAGCTTGCAGGCAGAGATTCGCCTCTTTCAAGTGCCTGAATAAGTTCGCCTGCCTTTTTCACGGTTTGCATAGCCTTCTCCTGCTATTTCGTTTTGATGCCTGCCAGAGAAAATGAAACAAGTTGTCTTTACGGCCCAAGCAGTATTTTCAGCAGTTATTATTTTGACTGAGCTCTATATTCTAACTGAACTGACCTGATCTGATCTGATCTGATTTGAGCTCAACCGACTTGAATTATGTACTGAATTGAATTGTACTGAGCCAAGTCTTTCGACAAAGAACTACATCAGGCGATTTAATCAAAACACCACCGCATCTTTATATACAGTTGACTACAACATGATAGAATCGGCGGTCCTGAGCGCAATCCCCAGATAACTTGAGAACCACCACATACAAAGAGGTTGTTGAAATGCTTTACCGTCTTAATCGTCTGTTCCATCCACAGTCAAAGCGAACACTGGTCGTAGCCGTGGACCATGCTCTTTTTAACAATGCTGCTTTTTTAGACGGCATTGAAAACATGGAAAAAACAGTTGAAACTCTGGCGGATGCAAACCCAGATGCAATACTTCTATCGCCGGGCGAAGCGCCTCATTTGCAAAAAGTGCATGGACGCAACAAACCGGCATTGATGCTGCGGGCTGACACAGCTAATTTCTATAACGACG
This sequence comes from uncultured Candidatus Obscuribacterales bacterium, assembly GCA_964615655.1. Classification (GTDB taxonomy): domain Bacteria; phylum Cyanobacteriota; class Vampirovibrionia; order Obscuribacterales; family Obscuribacteraceae; genus JAIEPM01. Next base: position 116,025 of record CAZTQO010000005.1, read on the forward strand.
TACTTCCAAGTTCGAGATTGTTTTGCGAAGCCTACGAGAAAGTAGTTGAGCTCGCGGTCCGCCTGGATGCAGCCTGCATTCTTTTGAATCTCTTGCAAGTGGATGATTATCCGGAAATGCTCAATCAATGCGTGCGCAATATTCTAAAAGTCAAAAATCAATGTGAAAGATACGGCATGCCGATGGGTGTAGAACCCCTTTCATTCAAGAAAACTAAAGACGGTATGGTCGGTGACCTCACACCTGCAAGAGTGGTTACACTTGCCCGCATGGCAGCAGAACTGGGTGCCGACATAATCAAAACAGATTCCACCGACCCGGAAGAGGAATTCCACAGGGTAATCGAAGCAGCCTCAGGCGTACCGGTAACTGTACGTGGCGGTAGTCGCGCCTCAGACAAAGAAGTTCTCGAACACACTGAAAAGCTGGTTTCCCAGGGTGTGGCAGGCATTATTTATGGCCGCAATGTGATTCAGCATAAAGATCCAAAAGGTATGACTCGCGCACTGCAGGCCGTATTGCACGATGGCGAAAAAGCAAACGCTGCCCTGAAACACATTCGCGAAGAAGTCGGAGCCCGACGCTAAAACCTGAGGGAAAAGCATCATGAAACAAAGTGAAATAAACAAACTCTACAAAGAGGCTGCCGATTTCCTGAAAAAACACAACTGGATTCTTCCGCCAAGTCCGGAATGGTCGGCAACCGACTTCGGACTTGGTGATTACCGCAAAGTCGGACTTGTTGAAGTTCTGCTTGCAAACGAAGCCGAATACTGCGAAAAGATCATGTATGCAAGTGAAGGCATGGTCACACCTGCACACACACATTATGAAAAGAAAGAAGACATTATTTGCAGGCAGGGCTCTCTCAAAATCACGCTCTGGTCGGACAATCCGAAAGAAGGCAAAGCCAACGGCAGTGTAAAAGTAAAAGTCGACCGCCAGATGCAGGAACACAAATCAGGTGTGCCGTTTGAACTGAAGGCAGGCAGCCGCATTACACTTACAGCAGGTATCTGGCATGAGTTCTCACCTGTAAACGGGCCTGCCTTAATAGGCGAGGTTAGTACCTATTGCAATGAAGAAACAGACAATATTTTTGCCGATCCGAAAATAGACATTTTTCAAGCGCCGGAAGCCGACGAAGAACCTGTGCTTCCCTCTTGTAATTAGAACGCGGTAAAGATTCAGGAAGGATAATATGCCAAGACCGAAAGCTCTCATTTTTGACATGGACGGCTTGCTTCTGGACACGGAAGGCTTGTACAAGCGCTCCTGGACACAGGCAGCCCGCGAAATGGGTTTTGATCTCAGCGACAGCCTTTATTTGAAATTAATAGGGATTACAGTTGCAGATGCCGAATGCGTTTTGGAAAATGCATTCGGCCCCGGCTTTTCAAAAGAAAAATTCCATTTAAGAGCAAAGGCTTTATACGAAGACCTGCATATAAAAGAAGGGCATCCGTTAAAACCCGGCGTCCGCGAGTTGCTTGTATGGGCAAAAGACGCAAAAATAGTCTGTGTGGTCGGAACCTCTACCGTACGTGACGAAGCACTGAGACGTCTTAAACATCACGATATCGCCGAATTCTTTGCCGACGTAATAGGCGGCGACATGGTCGAAAACGGCAAGCCTCATCCGGAAACTTTCTTGAAAGCACAGAACGCCGTCAATATTCCGCCTCAAGATTGCCTTGTGCTTGAAGACGCGCACACCGGCTTGCTTGCCGCAAAAGCAGGCGGCATGCGTTCATGCCTGGTGCCGGATCTGCTTCCGGCTTCTGCAGAATCTCGCGAGCTTGCAGAGGCTGTGTTCGAATCGCTACATGAAGTCTGCAGCTGGTTGCAAAATGACTGCCCTTCAGAAAAAAAAGAAAAACAGGTGCAGAAAAACTGAGCCACGATGCTGCGCCCGCGCCTACTAACAATACTCTGCTATGCAGCGATGATGAGCCTGGCAATCGGGGTCAATCTGCTGCCTATCTTCCTTGTTACAATTCAGCACTCTTTTCCGGGTGCAAACGGTAGTGGATTGAGCCAGGAAGAACTCGGCAGAATCGGCTCAGTTACTTTTATGGGTCTTGTAGGCGGTATTTTATTTACCGGACCGCTTGCAGACCGATACGGCGCCAAAGTATTTGCGCTTCTGGGAAATATTCTGCTAGCTGCAGGTCTTATAGTAACTGCCTGGTCGCCTGCTTATTCAATATTGCTCTGCGCAAACTTTTTGCTCGGTCTGGGAGCCGGTGTTCTCGATATGGTACTGAGCCCTGTGGTATCAGCACTGAATCCTGATAAACGCACATCATCAATGAACTGGCTTCATTCGTTTTATTGTGTCGGAGCCACTTTTACCGTGCTTGCCGGAAGCACCGCCCTGCAAGCAGGTATTTCATGGAGGCATGCAAGCCTTCTGCTTCTGGTTCTGCCTCTGGCACTTGTAATTCTTCTTTCATTCATGCATTTTCCGGCGCTGACTGAAGAAGAAGGCGAGCGCACTCCCTTTATTGAACTTTGCAAAAACCTCTGGTTTGCAGGCGCACTTACTGCCATATTTCTGGGCGGCGCCACAGAACTCGGCATGGCTCAGTGGCTCCCTGCATATGCTGAACTTTCGCTTGGCTACCCTCAATTCATCGGAGCAGGCGCACTTTTCTTTTTCTCAGTAGCTATGGCAATCGGACGCATGGGAATAGGCAGCCTCAGCCAGAAACTAAGAGCAACTACAATAATGGCCTGGGGCTGCGGGCTTTCTGTTCTGCTCTTTCTTAGCGGTTCATTTTGTCCAATCAAACCACTTGCACTTGCAGCCTGCGTGCTTGCAGGTCTTACAGGCAGCTGTTTGTGGCCCACAATGCTTGCTATTACTGCAGATCGTTTTCCAAACGGAGGTGCCACCATGTTCGGTGCGCTTGCCGCTTTCGGAAATGCAGGGGGCATATTCATGCCCTGGGCAGTCGGTTTAATAGCCGATAGATCAGACCTGCACTGGGGGCTTGCAGTTTCAGCACTGGCGCCGTTTTTCATGCTGCCATTAGTATTAATGCTTGGTAGAACCAAAGAACTTGCAAGTCAAGAAATCAGCTGATTACTTTGTCTCTTTTTGCAATTCGCTTAGCAAGGGTGGCGCCTGAATGCAGGCCGCCTTCCATATATCCGCCAAAGGCAAAGCTCGTGTGCTCACCGGCAAAATGAAGCCGGCCGAGCCCTTCGTATAATATCGGTCCCAGAGTCATAATTTGACCGGGCGCCGGTGATGAATAGCCTGCCTGAGCCCATGGATCGGAGGGCCAGTCGACAAAAATACCTTTCAGGAAATTATGCTGGTAGTTTGAAAAAATCTTTTGAATTTCAAGCGCATAATGAGCCATTCTTTGATCTGCAGGCCAGGCTCTGCCTTCATCTGCTGCATTGCCACCTGCAAAAACGGTAAGACAGGCGTGTCCTTCGCCAGATTGTCTGTCTGTGGCATCCCAGGTTTCAGCCACAGGCCCGTCGCTCAAGGCATTGGGTGAGAGATGCTCTGCCTCCCAGAATCTCGTGCGCACAGCCGAAAGGAACTTGATTTGATTAGCCATCTGAGGTGAGAGCTGCGGTGGCAGCGGCGGCGTGAAGCTGATTCTTTTCCAGGTTCCCGGCGGCGCAGCCAGAACCACGTCGTCAGCCTCAAGTGTCTTGCCGTCGGCAAGAGTAACTGTTGCAGATTTGTCTTTTATCTTAATTGCTCTCACCGGGGTTTCCAGACTTATGCGCTCTCTGCCGATTGCATCGGCCAGACGCTCAGCAAGCTGCTGGTTGCCTCCCTTGCATCTGTACACTTCGGTTTCGGTCCAGTATTTTTCAACTCCGCCGCCTTTTATTTCGGCCAGGCGAGCAAGCAAACTATCCCAACCCGGATCGTTCGAATCGGACCTCTCGGAAAGACGAATCGCCATTTTGCAAAGATCGCTCGAATCAAGTTCTTCAATCCAGCCATCTACGGTCTTATTATCAAGAGCATGCGCATTTGGACTTTTCCAGGGCTGAAACGGATCTATGGGTTCAGCCAGCTTGTTGTAAAGAGAGAGAAAATGATCCACTTCGCCCCAGAGATTCTCGGCTTCCTTTGGCTCAAGCAGCCTGCCTTTCAGATACGTAGGGCGGGCACTGTCAGGGTACTCGGTACGGTCCAGCATCTCAAGCTTGAATAATTTTGCATAGGCCTGCCAGGTCGGATGGTTGGCCCCTATTAATTCGGCACCGGCTTCAACTGTTTTTCCTGGAATGAAATCATAAAGAGTATGTACACGGCCGCCTACTCTGTCTCTTGCTTCCAGAAGCATCACATCATAACCGGCGTTTTTCAATTCAAAAGCCGCAGCCAGCCCGGCAAAGCCTGCGCCAACTACAATTATCCGGCCTTCGTTTTTTGCAAAAATCTTTTCAGGAAATCCGTTGCTTAGCATGAGGGCCGCTGCGCTTGCCATCATGCCTTTTAATACTTCTCGCCGCGAAATTCGCTCGTCTTTTGCTACGAACTTATTTGCCAGGTCGGAAACTATGGATCTTGTCATCTTCAGATCTCCTTGAAGCTGCCTTATATTTTACGCTGCAAGCTCTTTTTCTCCTTTCTTGAAAAAGGCAATTGAAACAAGATACAAGACACTCATAATAAGCAAAATGTGTAAGAGTTCCAGCTTGTGAGTTTCATCGGTCACATACTCGACATAAGCATCCACACCTATCATTCCAAGCGAATAGGCAAGATTATAAACCGCATAAGCAATCGCATAAGACTTTGAACCGCGTCGGTCAACTGCGTCTCCAAGTTCCGCAGATGCAGGGTTCATGGTAAAAGCATAAGATACGGTAATCAAACACAAAGCCACTGTCGAAAGTGGAATGTTGGGAGCAAAAGCAAGCAGAGGCAAAAACACGGCAGCAGACAAAAGTCCGGCCATTGTCACCTGACGCACGCCCCATTTTTCGGTAAAGTTATCAACCATGGGTGTCAAAACCGCATATATTATGTTGGAAATCGTGAATTGAATGCCGATCACTGTCGAACTGCTTGAACCGGCAATACGCAAAATATGCATTGGAAAGAGCGGTTCCATTAATGCCCAGCTTGCTGCAGCAAGGGAAACAGCCATTCCCGCAGTCAAAATAGAATGGTCGCTGACAATGCCTTTGAGTTCCTCAATATGTTTGGACCAGGGAACTTTGACTTCATGTCTCTGCCCTTTTGCCAGGAAAAACGACACAAAAAAAAGATCCACAAACAAAAGAGCAATGCAGACATAGAAAGGGATTCTATAACCGAACTGTTCACACATTTCACCGCCGACAACCGGGCCGATAATCGATCCCACGGTGGAAGCAAGAATCGCAAAGCCCATTGCCTTTACGCGTTTTTTTACAAAATACTCGGCAACTAAAGCAAGACCCGCAGTCCATGTACATGAGGCACCGATGCCTTCAAGAATTCTCCCAATGAAATACAATGGTATACTTGAGCCGATACAAAATAAAATTGCTGAAATAGTGAGCAATGCCGCTCCGACCATCATCGGCAAGCGCCGCCCGATCCGGTCCGTAACAAGCGCAAGCACCGGCACCGAAACTATTAAGCCCAGAGCATACGCTCCATAGAGTGTACTTACCATGTGCTCGTCTTTAATCCCGGCTGGAGCATCGGGAGTAAGCGGAGCAACCACGCCGTAAAGCACTTCTTCCATAAAAAGTGCAAAAGCAACCACAAACATGACTACTTTTGGCGAGCTGTGCAGTTTTTCAATCCAGGTCATTAGAATCTCTGTTGCAGGGGTTAATCTGGCTCTTAAGAGAATCAGGGCCAAAGAGCCCGAGCAAGATGCTATTTTACCTCTTTTGCAGGAAAATTAAGCAAGGTCCCTTCAGCTAGATACAGCCAGCCTGCGCGAATTTTGCAGAAATGATATCCTGAGCATCGAAGCTGAAGTCATGAACACGCAAGAATTTCTATCTAAAGAAATTTCGACCACGGCCTGATTGATTGTTTCTTGTTCGCCACTCGGTCACCATCGCTTGAGTAATGCCCAGGGTTTTAAAAGCATCACTCACCTGTGCGGCAACCGCAGTCTTATCGCCTTTTCTTGCAGCATCATTCAAGCTTTTGCACATTGGCAGATAAGCACTTACATCCTGACCATAATTCTCCTTTTGCATGAGTACAGCAGCAATCAGCATCCGATCGCTTTCATATGGGCCGGGCACCGGACCAATTTCTCCATACCTCTGCCTTGCCATACTCGACATGAGACCCTTTATACTATCCTCGGAAGAGAGCAAACCTGTAAGAGTCGAGCTAAGAGCCTGGGCACCGGCCGATAACTGCGAGTTGTTTAAATAGGAACTAGAACGCGCTGGTTCCCGAACGGGTCGTGCTGAACTCTTGCTGCTGCTGCTACTTGAAACGGCCACAAGTGAATCAGTTTTACCGAGAGAAATTTTTATGCGATTCAAATTGGAAACTGTATCTGCATCCTTCAAATTGAGACTTTCTTCGAGGCTGTATGCCTGCTGATAGCTCGCTTCTGCATAACGCAAATACTTCCCATCAAGAGATGCAGCATCGAAATAATACTTACCCATTTTTTTCCAGGCATTTGCAGAATCAAGCGATCTACCTCTTCCCTGAACCTTCAGCTTCTCTATTTCAGCTCTCACCATTTCGACATTTTCATTGAGTTCCTTTTCAGGATCTTTCTTTGCAACTAATTTGTTATTTTCAGGATTTACGGCAACTTTGCTGCCGGCTTCGTTCTGCCGCTGCGATTGTTCTTGTTTTGGCTGTTCCTGAGCCTTTGACTTAGCTTGCGTTGCAATTCCTTCAGGTTCTTTCCAACTCACTGCTTTTTCTACCTGCTGGCTGCCGGCACCCTTATTTCCCTTAACAGAAACGGCAGCCGCCAGCGCAGTGCTTCCATTTCTGCCTGCTTTTGCAAGTTGCCTTTCTTCGATCTCTTTTAAAGCCTGGGATAACTCAGCATTGCCGTCATATTCTGTGCTCTTCGAACTGAGCTCTAGAATCTGCTTTTCAATCGAACTTGCACTTGTATATTCCTTTCGCTCGCTAAGCAATGTTGCAAGCATCCTGAGCGCATGAAGCCTGGACTGTCCATTGTTTGAAAGAAACTGACTTAGAAAAAGCGTCTGTCGATACTTGCTTATTGCCTCATCAGTCTGGCCTAACCCCAGGGCTTTATCTGCCTCTTCATTAAAGTTACGGATTGCAAGCTCCATAACAGGCTCCCTGAAGAAGAAAACGACCGCCAGCGCCGCCACGAATGCTGTCGAAACCAGAATCAGGCTCTTTGACGCATTTTTAGCAGATTTTTTCTTCCTTTCCTCCGGCAACACAACAGTGGTTTGGCGCCCTGTTTTGATTTTTTGCAGGTCGCGGCGTATTTCCATTGCCGACTGGTATCTGTTTTCCGGTGCCTTTTGCACACATTTTCGCACTATCATTTCAAGCGATTCCGGAATGTCATTTCCGGGGACTCTCTGCGCAAAACGCTCCGGGTCTTCATTCATATGCTTGTATAGATAATCCATCCCGAAGGTCGCGTTAAATGCAAGCGTCCCTGTAAGTACCTCGTACATAATGCAACCAAGCGAATAAATATCGGACCGTAAATCACATTGTCCTTTCCACTGCTCGGGCGGCATATAAGGCGGAGAGCCCATAATTTCGCCGGTTGCAGTTAACTTGTTGCTTTCATCCAGAAACTTCACCAGTCCAAAATCCAGAATTTTTGCTCTGGTATGCCTGCCGATGCTATTGACCAGGATGTTGGCAGGTTTCAGATCTCTGTGAACCATTGAAATTGACTCAGCCGCGCCTAAGCCGTCACAAAGTTGCACAAATAAATCGATTGCAACCGTGTAGTGCATTGCACCATGATCTTTGAGATACTTAGCAAGCGGCATGCCATCGAAATATTCCATAACTATATAAGGCGCAGGCGACAATCCGTAATCGATGACCTGTACGATCGACTGGCTTTTCAACTTACTCAGCGCGTCTGCTTCCTGCTCGAGGCGCTTTACACTCATGTCGTCCTGCAAATGATGCTTGTGCAAGATTTTTATAGCTACATCATTATCGGTGCAGATATCCTTTGCCCTGTATACATTCCCCCAACCGCCCGATCCGATAAGCTCTATAATCCGATAGTTTTCTCCAAGAACATAATCTATAAAAGGGTCATCCATAACGGATTTATCAGTTCCGGAATCAAAAGCTCCGAACTTCTTAGCGCTAAATCCCTGCCCCGATCCTTCCATTTTCAGTCCCATTTCAGATTAGATCCTTTATACCCGGTCTGGACTGCACTTAATAAAGACCAGCTGCAGTTTTCACCTTCAAGAGACATTGTAAAAGAACCCGTCAGCTGACGAAGGCGGCATCTCCCGGCAGTACCGGTATAGAGGCTAGTTTGTGCCCGCTGAATAAAAACGGACAATTTCGTGTACTTTTCGTATACCGCAGCCAAAACACCCGCAAAATGGACACTGGCAGGGATTTCAAGAGCAGGCTTATAAATCGCTTATTGTAGTAATGTAAGATAATAATATCTGAAAGAGGCAGGAATATTGTGAGCAACAGTATTTCAATTGAACTTGATGAAGAAAGCACCGAAGAAAGAGAGCAGTCTGTTCTGTGTAAGAACTGTGGAAACGCCGTGACCGAACCATCCTTTGCAATTGAACCGCACGAGCATACTTTCCGCAATCCGGCAGGATATTCATTTCATGTGCTTTGCTACAGCGACGCGCCCGGTGCATTACCCGCAGGAGATCCCAGCTCGGAAGCAAGCTGGTTTTCCGGTCACGTATGGACCTTTGCAATCTGCACGCAATGCCGTAATCATCTGGGCTGGTGGTATAACGGCAGGAGCCGCTTTGCCGGGCTTATCGCCACAAGACTTATACGTAAGTAAGATTGCATTTCAAAGAAAAGAAAACTCCCAATTACTTAAGCGCGTGCGATTTAAGCCACTCGAGAAAATTAGGGTCACCTGCTTTTTGCACATAATCAGGTAAAGAAAGTCCTCTTAGAAAATGCCTGAATACTACATTGTATTTTCTGTAATCTCCACGTTCCTTTGCATCTGCAATTGACCAGATCTGTGCTTCTGTCAGACCCGGCTTATTGTGATTGAGTTGATCTGCTGCATAGATTGCGAACCCTTCAAAAAACCAGATCGGTCCCATTTTGTCTTCATCGCCATTTAGAATGCGAATCTGCAGCCTGTGCGCCAGCTCATGCGTCATCAGTTTTACATAAGCATCTTTTTCATCCTTACCCTGAGGGTAATTTGCAAAATATAGCTCCGGTGAAACACAAAATAAAATATCCTTTTCGATATTTGCCGAAAATGATTTCGGGAGTTCTTCAGGAACAGTCGGATCAAGTTCCCTGGCTCGTTTGTCCCATTCTGATTTTAGATCGTAAATCTCGACCTGCTTAACAATTGGTGTTTGAGTAAACCTTGCCCATCCGTGTTTCTCAGCAAACACACGGAGTCTTTTTTCAGCCTTGATAAAATCATCCCTGAATTCTTCTTTTCTTGACTCCAGTGATTTTGGAACAATAATCGGAAGATCAAATACACCCGGCGCGATCTGCACGGCTTTTATCACCTTTGCATTTTTCAAAACGGCACTGTTTTTCTCAGCAGGCTCAGTAGAACCGGCAATACAATTAGCGCTAAGAGCTATTAGTGCCGAAAGTGAAAAGAACAGTATATCTCCAGGTCGCTTTCTCATAGTTCTTGTGGCTTAAAATCCTCCCTTCAAAAACTGATGATAACTGATTCCGGTTCCAGCTCCCAGCTTGGCAAGCAGAATAATTAAGCGATATCCGGCTAAGTATTTTCATAAATCGTCCTTTCGAGCGATACGAATGAGCCTTGTATGGTCCACAATCATAAAATGTTCGCTTTTTAACCTAACTCAGGACTGATTGGAGAAGATGCGTAAAGCTCAGATATCAGCAGTAGCCACATGCATTCCTGAACAGATCCTCAGCAACAAGGATCTGGAAAAGATCGTCGAAACTTCAGAAGAATGGATCCTTGAGCGAACCGGTATTAAAACCAGACATATAGCCGATAAAGGGCTTGCAACTTCCGACCTTGCAGCGGAAGCAGCAAGGAAGGTTCTAGCAAAAGCAGGTGTGGAGCCGGCTGCCGTCGAGCTGATAATCGTAGCCACCATCACTCCCGACATGCAGTTTCCGGCAACAGCATGTCTTGTCGAAGCAAAAATAGGTGCAATCAATGCATGGGGCTTTGACCTTTCAATTGCTTGCTCCGGCTTTCTTTTTGCGTTGCAAACCGGAGCTCAATTTGTTGAGACCGGCAAACACAAGAATGTGCTGGTTATTGGTGCCGATGTAATGTCTTCGATTGTAGATTACACTGACCGCCAGACCTGCATCATATTCGGCGACGGCGCCGGTGCCGCACTCTTACAGCCGGTGCCGGAAGCTTCCGAGCACGGAATACTCGACTATGTACATCAGATTGACGGTACTCATACCGAATCTCTTTGCCTGCCTGCAGGTGGAAGTCTCCATCCGGCCAGCCACGAGACTGTTGATCAGCACATGCATTTCGTGCACCAGGACGGTCAGTATGTTTTTAAATTCGCAACCAGAAAAATGACTGAAGTATGCCAGAAAGTTCTGGAAAAGAACGGACTGACCGGCAAAGACATTGATGTTTTTATACCGCACCAGGCCAACATACGAATAATAAATGCAGCAGTTGAGCGCATGCATTTAGATCCCGAGAAGGTAATAATTAACATCGACGAGTACGGAAACACTACTGACGCAACCATCCCAATTGCAATCGAAACAGCAGTAACAGAGGGCAAATTAAAGAAGGGTGACCTTGTGCTAATGGCCTGCATGGGAGCCGGATTCAGCGCCGGGGCATCATTAATTCGCTGGGCGTACTAGCAAACTCCTTCTTCAAGTTAAAAGCCTCCTTTGCACGCCACTTGCACAGTAAATAGCTATTTTCTCAAAGAGGATGATTGAGCAAAATCTGCACAATTACGCAGTTTAAGATGCGGGTTTCAGCAAATTTGAGGAGATGGCGAATGAATGCAAAATGGATGGAAGAGCACGGTCTCTATAATGTCGGAGCCGATAGATACAACAATCTCGTAACTGAGAATTTCAGAAAGGATCTCGGTCTTACTGAGCTGACCGGGCAGGAGAATAATCGCATCAGGTGCAGCCTTTCAGAGCATTGCGAACTGCCGGATCTGACAATCAGCAACTGCGCGGACAAAGAGCTCGATTGCTAGAGTTCTTAATGAAAAATTCAGATCTCAAAAACCCGGAACCGTTCGCCTAGCTTTGTTCTGACCCAAATTTGCCCATATCGATTTGCTATCATAAGGGCTGTTACTGCTCCGGGATTCACGAACATGGACAAAAAGGCGGGCATCTTAGTTTTGCTTTCGGTTTCACTCATTGAAACTTTTATGGCACCTCTGGCACTTGCAGATGATTCGTATTACAACAAAGGCACTCACATGCTGCAGGCCAAACGCTACCGGGAAGCAATTGCTTATTTCAACATTTCGATCGGCAAAGGAACAAAATTCATTGCCGCCTACAACAACCGTGGTTGCGCTTATGCCGCCCTTGGCTACGAGCAAAAAGCCATCGATGATTTTACAGCCGCACTCAAAGTAGATCCCAACGACGATACCTCTCTGGTAAACAGAGCATCGAGTTATGCCAGACTGAAAAAATATGACCTGGCGCTAAAAGATCTAAATCATGCAGCTGATGTTTTTTACAAGAATGCCGACAAGTATCTGGCTAAAATCTATTTTGAAAGAGCGGCTGTATATCACCAGATGAAGCGTTTTAACGAGGGCATGGAAGATTGCCGCCGAGTACTGGCATTTCCGAAAGTCGACCCTAATTTGCGCAAAAATGCTGATTCTCTCTACAAATGGTGCCAGGTCGGCATACAAAAGGAAATCGCTCTTGGCGTTCTCAAATCAGCTGAGTTTGTAAAAGAAAAAAACTATGACAAAGCAGAAAAAGAGCTGGAGCGCGTCGAAAAGTACGACCCTCACTCAATCAGTATTTTGCTTTTAGAAACAAGTGTTGCTGTTTTGCAGAAGAAGCTTGACAAAGCTACGCAAAAAGCCAATGATGCAATTAAATACAACCCAAAAGACGGCAAAGCATATCTTGCACTTGCAGATGTCATGTTTGCAAAAGCAAACTATGATGAGGCGGCCGGCAATCTAAGCAAAGCAATGGATCATGGTGTGCGCAGCGCCGAAATCTACGAATTACGAGCGCTTTCATACATGCTTGCCGGCAGTGCAGAACCTGCTGTTAAGGACCTGAACGAAATTCTGCGGCTGCGTCCCAAATCTGTGAGCGCACTGATGCTGCGGGGTATCTGCTCAATTATCAGCAGGGATACGAACCAGATGATCACAGACGGCAAAGCAGTTATGGACAACGAAACTATCACTACAGATAAAGGCATGCACGGTGCCTTACTGGCCTACGACGGGCTTTTACGTTCAGACAGGAAAGTTGAAGCAAATGCTTTTCTAAACGATTGCATGGAAAAGGCTCCAAAAGATAAGTGGCCCTATCAGATTTTTCAATTCATAAAAGGAGAAATCGACAAGGACGCCCTTTTGAAAGCCGCATCCTCTCAGCAAGAAAAAGAAGATGCACATGCATGGGCAGGCATTCTTGCCCTCAGAAATGGTGACAAAGAGAATGCCAACTCAGAACTGCTCTGGTGCAAAGAAAGCGGTGACTGCAAGAACCTTTCATACGTGATGCTTGCAGCAGCACTCGTTACACCAAGAGTTCAAAGCCCGGTAGTGGGATAAGGACTCATACAGCAAGAAAGAAAGCCCGAGCTGAGTTCGGGCTTTCTTTCAATACTTAAGAAGCTTCAATTCTAAACGGCTTGCAACTGGTTAAGCCTGGGAACAGCCTTACCTTCAAGAAAAGTACCCAGTTGATCAAGAGAGAACTGCAGTCCTGAATAGAAATCGCCAAAGTCACCGTATCTGGCACTGGCTTCATCAAAACGCATTTCGTAGATAAGCTTTTTGAACACGAGCGGATCGTCGGCATAAAGATCAACTCCCCACTCATACTTATCGAATCCGATTGAGCCGGAAATGACCTGAGTGACTATGCCGTGATATGTACGGCCGATTTTTCCGTGCTCAAGCATCATCGCAGCACGCTCTTCAAAAGGAAGCATGTACCAGTTCAGATCTTCACCACGCTTTTTATCCATCGGGTAAAAGCAAACATAACGTCGTTGAGGCACTCTTGCCCAGAGTCTACCTGCATTGCGCGGGTTGCTCTCTTCCTTTTTCACCAGCTCGTCAAATGCGGCGGTCCATTCTTCAGAAAACGGCTTGAGCCCGCGTTCGTTGAGGGCAGCATGTATTTTACCTGTCGCATCATATAGACCCAGTTCAAGCACCGAAACATATGAAAAACTCGAGATAAAGAACGCGGAAAGTGCTGTTTTGTCAAAAGCGGTCTGAGCCTCCGCAAGACCGTCATAGTTCCTGCTGTAGTGAGTCAGCATGAAGTCTGCTTTATGCCCGAGCATTTGCGCCAGCCCCAGATCGCTCTCTTTGCTTTCTTTAAACGGACTGAGCGCAGTTAGAGCCTCATGAAGCATTTTACTTTGCTCCGACTCAGAAATCGCGTCCCAGGCAAGACGGTCGAAGCTGAACATCCGGTGTAAAATCCACCAGCCTTCAAGTGATTCGGGTACATTGGGGTCGCGCATAATCGATTCAACTCCTGAAAAACAACAGCTAAAGTCTATTAGACAGAAGCCTCCCGGAGCCTTTCTATAAGCAAGTCTTTCTAATGCAGGCTCGAAGCTGGCTCAATTCTGAATTTTGTTTCAGGCTGCCTCGACTTGGGCAGTAGCTCTGAATCTTGTCAAGAAAGCAGAAGAGAAGCAAAGAAGCTCCTCTTCTGTCGACTGGAAATCAACTTGCGCGCATGAACCTTTATGCTAGCGACTCCTTCTGGGTGTGGTCGTCCCGGAGCTTGTGCTGCTGCTGCGCGGAGTGGTGCTGCCTGAACTTGTGCTGCCATTGCTTTGCGTAGCTCCCCCTCGCTGTCCGCTAGCACTGCTTGCGCTGCCAGCTCCGGGGCTAAGAAACTGCCGCAGAAAATCCTTTCCTTGCGGGTTTCCGGTGTTGAGATTTACTTTCTGCCGATCAGGCGTAGCGTATTTAACCAGCTCCCAGGGCAGGTTGTTTGGATTTTTCTTGATCATCACTCCATTAGGCAAACGCTCGTAAACCGGCCCGTTGTTTAAGTAACGTCTGATAACAGCACCATTCTCAAATATATACTCGATCATTTCCTTGCCTACGACTTTGGCACTAAATTTGCGTCCTTTCACTACAGTAGTTTTGTTTAACAGAATAATCCAGGCTCCATCTTCCATAAAAAGAAATAGCTCTGCATGCACACCTCCGCCTTTTTTCAGTACTTCAATACGCCTGGGAACTCGATTTTCCTTAATGTTAACCAGTATGGTTGCAATCTTGTTTTTGAATACTCTCGATTTATTCATAGCATTTCCGAACGCAGTAACTGCATCTATGGTTGGAAAGTATGGGCGATTCTCCGAATTCGAGTCTTTAAATTTGCGAAGCGCATCCATCATGACCTGGTACTGCTCGGTGTTTTCCTGATGGAAAGCTTCCGGTCGCTGCACTGCGTACGGGTCGTAAACAGGCTGTCCTTTTGCGTCAGTTGCAATAGTTTGAGTTGGAACTGTCAATAGAATAAGCAGCGCCGAACTAAGAAATTTCTTTGCGTTTAAATACATGTCTAATTCTCCCAGAGCCGTTTGATTATGCCCTCAGAATAGTTAGCGCTTGCAGCAAGGATGTTTCAGCTTTGTTTCAAGTTTGTTTCACTGCATCCGTGTATACTCCGTGGCTTGCGGTTACAAGCGACAGGGCCGTTGCTGTTTTGAGAATCCTTTCAAGAATTCCACGCTCCAGCTTGCCTGCCGGAGTTTTTATGGCACTGAGATGTTTCTGATTGGCAAGAATTGTCATCATGGATATTTCCGAAATGATTGCGTGCCGTGAGTTAAGCAAATCATCGCGGCGGTGTCACCAGCTCGGTCCAGTTGACGCCGGGGCTCCATGCAGAATCCGTGCTTAATGTGGTATCACCTGTCGAGTTGACCCAGTGATACTTTGGACCGTATTCCACTTGATACTTGGTTCCCGTTTCAGGGTTCATCAAGGTATCTTCATCGCGGATGTAGTTTATGAAATTGCTCTGTGCTCGATCTGAAGAACGCATGCTGTTCATATAACGCGCATGAGATGCATCCATGTCTGCCATTCTGCTCCTGAATGCATTGTGACTTGCATCCAGTGCCGCCATCCGGGATTGAAATGCTGCAGCTGAGCGGGCTCGCGCAGCTCTGTCTGTTGCAATCCAGTTTTGAGTAGATTGTATATTCTGGGCGTTCTGTGCCTGGCTCCACTGTGGATTGTATTGCCAGGACTTGTACATCCTCAGAAAAACATCGAGCGCTTCTTGTTCGTAACCTCCGGCTGCGACCACTCCGCATATTTGCGAAACCCACCACATGGTTTTGCCTTTTTTTGTCGCAGCAAGAAAATACGCCTCGCCGTCGTAGCCGTGAGCGCTAAATTTGCATTTAATTGATGCCGCATCGGATGCCAATACGCCTTGAGTTCCATTAATAGTGCGAGCCAGATCGAGGTGTTGCTCGGTATTCACTATTTCGAAACTGTCACAGGCCTTGCCGAATCTGCTCTCAGCATATTTTTTCACGAACTTTTCGGCAGGCTCATAATAAAGAACTTTTGATACCAGCCCTGTAGAGTGTTTATAAGTAGAACCGGGCGGGCAACCAATAGCGCTTAGCCAGGCGGCAGGTAAATATCTGGGTTCGATCGATCCATCACCGATAAAAACAGCTATCTTTTCGTCCGGTGAAACTGCTTTTACCCAGGGCCGTAAATCAATCGGCACAGGTTTCTTCATGCCGCCGCTCACGTTCCAGCCTGCAGGTACATCCAATGAGAAAGCAGCAAAATTCGGATCTACAAATTGTATGTATTGAATATTGTCCTTCTTATGATCGCCGGAGCTGTTTTCGACGGATGCAGTTTTTTCCGGCGAGTCAGAGTCGGCTCCTGTTATTTTGAAGCTCTGCAAAATTTGAGCAAGCGCTGAAAGGTCACTTGCGGCGTTGGGACTGTCTTCTATCTGCATGATCACCAGGCTACCACTGCTACCGTTATTCACACCCGAAAGTGCCATTCCTGCAATTGAGTTGATCCCGTTTGATCTGGAGATTGCTTTCAGCCCGCCTCCTGCAACTGTCGGAGCACTCCAATTCTTGTCCGGGGCGTATTGCTTCAACATCGCCTGAAAGAGCCCATCTGCTTTGTTGATATTGAAAGACTGATCGGGAAGAAAGAAAGGAAAGATCGAAAGATTGCTTTTGCCGGGACTTTTGACTTCAATGCGCCCGGACTTGCTGCTTTGCTGCACGGTCCAGCCATCAGGATAGCTCAATGAATAAGCTGAGTCGGCGCCACCATATCTATTCCATTTGGGACCACCTGCGGCAGGCATATTATTAGCTGGCTGCCAACCAATCTTGAAATTGCCGGAGTTCTTGAGCGATTCGATTGAGACTCTTGTTAGTTTAGCCTGGTAGTTTCCTTTGCCTGGCGATGAGAGATCAAGCACTACCTTGCTGCCGACTGCGCCCAGAATACTGCTGAAAACCTGCGCCGCGGGCAAGCCGTCAATGTTTTGCCCGTCAATTGAGAACAAACGGTCTCCGACAGACACTCCAGCCCTGTCGGCCGGTCCACCGGGGACTACCTGAGTGATAAGCAGGCGACCTTCATAATTCCAATTTACGACCAGTCCTAAAGCCCCGCTATTCGACTTTGAGTTAGTGCCTGTGGAATTATTGTAAGAGCTGGCATTATTATTAGAGTTCGCCTGGGCATCAGTTGCAGGTGCAGCGCCGACCTGAATAATCAGGCACAGAGCCAGAATGCTGCTTAGGTTGCAGGTGAAATGAAACTTGTTGAGCAATCGGAACATAGTCGTTTTTACAATGAATCGGACGATCTGGAATCTGCAATTCTAGCAGCTAGAGCTCAGACTATTCTGACTCCAATAATGTTCTTGCTGAGATTTTGAACGCAGCACGATTATCTTTCGGTGCAGCTGCACGCACGAGATAAGCAAGAAATCATTTTGAGTTCAATATCGCAAAAACACGGCCTGCACAGACGCCACGCAGATGTACTTTGCTTAATGAGCATGACTCCGACAGCAAGTGGGGAAATCACGCTAGGAGAATTTCGTGCTGCGCAATTATAGTCGAGAAAGGGTTGGCTATGAGTTGAAATAGAGTTCTAATACTGAATTTTATTTCAGAGGCAGCATAGCACCGACGAGCTATTTCAGGCAGATGCACTGCAGTTCTTGAGCTAGAAGCACCAGAGGCACAGCTCAGTTCTCTACTTTGCACTTGATGCAAACGAGAAATGAAAAGAAGCAATAGATTTCCGAACAATTTCAGGCAAAACAGGAAGGGTGGGTGTCAAAAAAAATGAGGGAGGATGAACAATGACAGACGCTGCAAGAGATACATCTAATGTGGCACCCGATAAGTACAATCACAATGCCAGTGCAAGACTGGCTTCGGAAGCTTTATTAGAAGAATACAGAATCGGCGACAAGGTCGTAAAACTTCCGGGAGGTTTCCAGAGAAACGAAGCTCCCGAAGAAAGAAAGTATTTTCCGACACCAGACCTGAGCACGAACCTTGTACCTAAGGGAAGTCCCGATGAAACAAAGGGAGAATCACCACGCTCAACCGCCGATAAAATCAAGAAAGACGTAGACGAAAAACTTGGCGCAATTATAGGTCTTGGTGTCAGGCTGGGAGCACAATTTATCGATGAGCGCACCAAGGACAGACCATGGGAAGATTTCGGCATCGACAGATCATTTCTGGGCAAAGCCATAGATCTCTCTCGCCCGGTAAACCGGCGCGGTCAGCTTGAAACCAATCTGACTCCGGCGTATGCAGGCGAAAGAACCGGGCACGTACCTGAGAATCTCAGCTGCCCTAAGAGTGCAGAAGTATCACGCACCATAGATGGAACCTGCAATTATCTCAAAGATCCGGGAATGGGAGCCGCTGGCACTCGCTTTCAGTACAACACCAAGCCGGACCTGAGATACGACATAAACGATCCGCCTCTTATGGATGCAGCTCGCCTCTTAGACAGAAAAGTTTTCAAAGAATTGCCGGTGATGAACTTAACCGGTGTAGCAAGCCTGCAGGGCAACGTACATGACTGGATGGATCACGGCAAGCACCAGACCAGCCGTGAAGGCATGTTCAGAATTCCGCTGCCGGAAGATCATCCTATTAGAAAGAATCACGGTCAAACGGAGATGCTGATTCCAAAGCTAATGGTTGATGGAACAAGAACTGAAGCCGATGAAGCGCAGATAAGGCAGACTTATCAAAATACGGTAACTCACTGGTGGGATGCATCTGAAATTTACGGATCGGACCAGGAAACAGCTTCTCGCCTGCGTAGCCATTCAAACGGTAAAATGAGACTTACAGACGAAGGTCTGTTGCCGATAGGACCGGAGGGAGTACCGGACACCGGCTTCAGTCAGAACTGGAATCCGTTGCTTGAAGTAGTGCATACGCTTTACGTTCGCGAGCATAATTCAATTTGCGATATGCTTACAAAGGCTTATCCTCAGGATCAGTTTGCAAACTGGAAAGGAAAGCTTCCCGAAATTCTCAAACCAATGTTCGGCGAAAACTTGCCTGAGAAACTCACAGACGAACAGTATGACGAGTTCATATACAGCCGTGCCCGTCTTATAAACGCAGCCGAGAAAGCAAAGGTACACACGGTCGACTGGACCCCGATTGCACTGAACAACCCGACAATGACAGACGCCATGTACCAGAACTACGGTCAGGAAAAAGTAGGGGTTCTCTCGAAACTGAATGAACATGAGCTCGGAGGAATCTGGGGTCATAAAACGCATATGGCCGGTCAACCGTACGCAATGGAAGAAGACTTTGTGCAGTCCTACCAGCAAATGCATGGACTGGTTCCAGACAGATTGCCTCTCTTCGATCACAAAACAGGTAAACAAATTGGCGAGATCCCGATGGGAGCAACTCTGCAGGCTAACTCGCGCAAAGTGATTGAAGCGGCGGGCTTTGAAAACGTGCTTTATTCAATGGAAATAAACAAAGCCGGTCAGATAACCGCAGGCAATCATCCAAACTTCATGCGCGACCTGAACATACGCGGCAACCACATCGATCTGGCAGCTGTTGATATTCTGCGCGGACGTGAAAAACAATTGCCCAGGTACAATGAATACCTGAGACAGATGCATGAAAAGCCGGTAGCAAGTTTTGAAGAACTGGTTCCAAACAATGTGGAGCTCAGAGAAGAAATTCGCAAAGTCTATAATAACGACATAGAAAAGGTAGACACCGTAATCGGCTCACTTGCAGAATGGCCGGATCGCACTCCTAAGACCATGGGCTTCTCGGCTTCAACATTCCTCGAGTTTATTTTGATGGCTTCAAGGCGTGTTCAAGCTGATCGCTTCTACACTGAGGATTTCAGACCGGAAATATACACACCAGAAGGCATCGCGCGAGTCCGCAATCTCAACGGCATGAGAGAACTTATAGAGCGCAACGCTCCTGAGCTGAAATCAGCAGTTGCAACAAGAGAGTCCGCCTTCCACCCACTCGGCAACGCAGTGGATGGTCAGGTGATACTCGGAGGTCCAATTCCTCTGAACAACTCAGGAATCGATATGGAGCCTGAGAAAAAGAAATAGGATTTTGCAGAATCAAAAAGCAGCGGCGCCGGCTTCAGCTACAGTGTGGTCTTGCTCACCGGAGCCGCCGCTTACACCAATTGCGCCCACGACCTTGCCGCCCTTTTTAAGCGGGATACCACCGGCAAATATCATCACACGTCCATCATTGCTCGAGTTGATTCCAAAAAACTGATACCCCGACTGGCAGTGTTCAGCGAGATCTCTGGTTGCAATATCAAAAGCTCTCGAGGTCCAGGCCTTTTTGATAGAAATATCAATGCTGCCCATCCAGGCATCGTCCATGCGAACATGAGCTACTAAATTTCCACCGCTGTCGGCAACGGCTATGTTCATGGGCTGTTTGATTTCTTCAGCTTTTTTCTCCGCTGCAGCAATTATTCTTCTGGCATCTGAAAGAGTAACTATGATTCTTACCTCACTTTACTTATGTAGACAAAGACATTCTCGCACAGCCAGCAGTCAAACTTAGCAATAAAATAATTGACAAGCTGTTTAGAGAGTGTTAACTTCAAGTCCGCTGCAAAGCAAGGAACTACGCTACAAAGCAAGGAACTAATGACAATGAAACGCAAATTCGTGCATTGTGGTATCACGGTTTTATCAAGCCTGCTGGTCTTAACAACCATCACTGCGCGGGCTCAAGAAACCAAGGTTTTGAACGGAAATGCAGAACTACACAATCAGGCAGCCGCGGCATACAACAGCAGCCGTGTGGATGCCTACGGCAAATCAACTGTAAGAGCCGAGAACCAGGCAAGAGTTCATGCATATGGAACAACACAAGTGGAAGCATATGGCGATTCAGAAGTGTTCGCCAGAGCCACTTCCAATGTAAAAGCCTACGATAACTCAAGAATCGAAGCAAAAGACTTTGCAACGGTTATAGCCACAGACAGCAGTCATGTGGATGTCGAAAACAAAGCAAGCGTTCAAGCAAGCGGAAGTGCTCACGTAGTAGCCAGGGGAAACGCCAGAGTTACTGTCAGCGACCACGCAAGCGTTCTTGCAAGAGATAATGTTCATGTGGTTGCAAGCGGCGAATCGACTGTTATCGCACTGGGACATGCAACGGTTGAAGCCTCCGGACACGCAAATGTGGACGCGCATGCAAATTCTACTGTGCTTGCAAAAGAAAATTGCACTGTCAAGGCGGTAAAAACAGTTAAAGTGACAAAGGAAGGCGACAACGTTAACCTGACGATTTTACTAAAAGAGCCGGATGCAACGACGCCACCAACACCAGTCGAACATTAAGAGTGCTGGCTATCTCCCTTAAAAAACAGCGAATTAAACAGTAAATTGTTCAGAGCTCAACCTGAATCCGAAGCGCACGGCATCTGTAGTCATTGCAGCCGGAAGAATATGGGCTTTCAAAGTCATCTCCGCGTGCTGCTCAATTAGCTGGAATAAAAATTCTCGGTCTTTGCTGTATAAGCGTTCGCCAATAACATAGGAGCCTTTAAACTCACCCTCATATACAAATCCGAGCGCCAGCGGTGTTTCAGACTTCTCGTCGAGAAGGTGAAAACAGCCGGTGGCTTTGGAAGCGAGAAAGTGAGCCAGCATTTTCTCAGCATATTGATTCCTGTCATCGTTTTTGACAGTTCCATCAACATAACCGAGAAAAAGCGACGACATCGAAAGCACGATTTCTCTAGGTAGATCATACATTTCCAGATCGGCATCCGCATCGGGCGCGCTAACGTCCTCCAGCATCTTTTTGATTCCAATTGCAATCGGATATGGATAGGGCATCGGCTTCTTAGTATAAACAGAGCCGACTGCCCGTCCGTCAAGAAAAATCAGTGCTGCTCGAGACAGGCTCGACTGGCAGTAAACTTTCAAACATCCGGTAAAATGTGTTTCCTCGATTTTCGGAAACACCTCTCTGGCCTTTTTCTCGTCGAGCTTGATCAAAATCGGAACAGAGTCCAGCGGCGGCATAACCAGGTCGACTGCGCGGCGAGGTGCAATCGATTTAGGATGTGCATCGGCCCAAACTGCAAACGCATTTTCCTCTTCACTTTCTTTGCTGTGTTGGACACGGGCAGAAGTACCCATAGTAAATGCAAAAGTAAAAAGAGCCCGGTTTCCGTCAAAACAAACAAGCGTGGTGGGCACAACCCGTCCAAGTTCTATCGGGTCCATGGCAGGCAAGAAGCCCTTAAGCTCACTTGATACAACTGAAACCAGATACCCGCCGGGTTCCGGTGCTTCGATCCGGCACCAGACACACTCTCCTGCTTTCAGATTCTCAAGATTTTGATCCATTGGCAGATTTTAGCACTTATCGCACCGTTTAAGCTGCACAAACGCCGGGATTTCCCAGCACCACAGCCCCGTAATTGTTTGAAATCTGTTTTTCAAGAAGCTTCAGTTCTTCCTGTTTATCTTGTGATTTTGCAAACTTAAAAACTGTAGCTTTGCGCTCTCCAGATCTTCAATGTCGAAAAATTAGCATGGATCGAACTGGCGATCACAAAGGCGCCCAATCTCAAATGCATCAGCTAGTCGAATTTACAGATCAAATGTCCATCCCACGACAAAAACAAAAACACCACCCAAATTGCTTTGCGGTGGTGCTTTTGCTATTGTCTGGCTGCCTCTTGCGGGAGGCTCAATATTTCTCTACGCTTCAGCCAATCCTTCACGTAAAGCGGGCTTGCTGCTGATGTTCCCGGAATGCGCATTCCTGCTGTTTCCGCATCGCCCCTCGGCTCAAAGCAGTGACTTCAATCAACCGCTCACCGTTTATGCAAGTAACTATAGCAAGGCAAATGAGCCCTGTGAACTACCCCAGAATATTGTTTTCGATAATTAAATAGAGCTCGCAAGATATCGATGACTGAATCAGAAAATATGAAATCAGATTTGTCAGGCACCTGGCCAGGGCACCGTTGCCGGAAACTGAAGCAATGCTATATATCAACCCATCAACATATGGAAACCACATAGATAAGAACCAGCAAACTGCATATACAACGACTATGAAGCAGCCGATTTACAGGTTCAGACTAATAAGCTCTCATATTCTCAGGCTAGCAAGAAGATGTAGACAAACGGTGTCAAACTCTGTATACAAATCAACGAGCGAACTCAGTTTAGCTAGCTAGCTGCCAGCGATTTGCCACAAATGCGACTCTCAAAATGAAATGCTGCCTGGAATTTGCCAATTTCTTGCCAAAAAAGCTAGTAAATTTGGCAAAATTTTCGACTTTATGGACGAAACTGCGTATTTTCACCGTTATCTTTCCCGGGTTGACAGGTTATCTTAGTCAGCATCACCCGAAAGACTATTTGTAGCGGTCTAGTCGGGAAAGCTCCTGAGTTTGGCTTCTGAGTTTGGCGCCTGCATTCTGAAGTATATGCAGGGAACTGGTGAAAAAATGCATACTCTGAAAATTGGCCTTGGCGGGCTGAGTTTGATGCTTCTACTTTCTTCGACCGGAGTTTATGCAGCTCCGGTATTCGAAAGATCGCAGACTTCCGGGCGATCTAAAAGAGAAGCTTTTGCAAAATCATGCGAATATGACCAGAAAGGCATAATGCTAGAGGAGCAAGGAAAATTCAACGAGGCTGTCGAACAATTCAAATTAGCAATTGCTACTTATCCGGCTTATGCAGTTCATTATTGCAACCTGGGGAACGCACTTTCAGATCTTGAGCGTTATTCTGAGGCAGTAGTACAGTACAAAAAGGCAGTGAGCTTGCAGCCCGATTTTGCTGCGGCCTACTGCAACATGGCCGATGCAATGTTCAAACAAAAGGATTTTCTGGGCGCAGAACTTGCATGCAAAAGTGCAATCAGGGTAGATCCCGGTTATGTTCCTGCCATGACGAACCTGGCAGAAGTATTCATGGAAACCAACAGAGCTCACGATGCCATTACAGTTCTAAATAAGGCAAAGGGTCTGACAACAACTGCGGCAATGAAAAAAATCATTGCCGATGATCTGAGCAAAGCCAACACAATATTGAAAAAGTCACTGGAAGCAAATTCATTGAATTTGATCGGTTCAGCCGAGCAACCGTGAATAAGCATCTGACAAAAAAGTTGCCCAATAAGAGAAGAAGACCCCAAACAAAAACACCACTCAAATTGCTTTGCAGTGGTGCTTTTGCTATTGTCTGGCTGCCTCTTGCGGGAGGCTCAATATTTCTCTACGCTTCAGCCAATCCTTCACGTAAAGCGGGCTTGCTGCTGATGTTCCCGGAATGCGCATTCCTGCTGTTTCCGCATCGCCCCTCGGCTCAAAGCAGTGACTTCAATCAACCGCTCACCGTTTATGCATATAACTATAGCAAGGCAAATTCGCCCTGTGAACTACCCCAGAATATTGTTTTCCATCCTTAACTGAGCTCGCTCAAATATGCATTTTGTATGGAGCCAACATAAATTCAGATTTGTCAGGCACCCGGCCTGCACGCTCTATCCTCACTTGCTCCGAATATATAAACAAAAGATTGAAAACAGATATAAATGCTATAAACACTGCATTAGAAAACAATGTACAAAAGACAGTATTTAAGCTTTAGACTGCAAATACTAAGACGTTCTAATTTTTAGAATCAAGAAAAGAAATCCCTTTAGAACTTCGGCGAAAACCAGGCATTAATTGCCATGATAGATCCTGTACGGCGAAAACAGGAAATCAAAAAACCCGGTTTTTGATTAAGAAACAGCGATCAGCAAGTTTGCCATAGTGGCGCTTTTCATAAAAGCCAAGCTCCATTTTGCTGGTCTGCTCCTGCCATTTCAAAGGCTCGGAGGCTTCCAACCGGTGCATGATTTGCTGAATCCCACTCTCGTATACTCTATATTCGTTCCAGGCACCGGGAAATTCTTTTAAAGCACCGCACTGAGCAAAGACTACTCCAGGCAGAGCCTTTATATTCTCCAGTTTATTTGAATGAGTGTGTCCCGAGAAATAGCCGCTAAAACAAGGGTATTTTGCAAACAAGGCAATGAGTTTTTCCGAATCATCTGGATTGATACCGAAATAGTTCGGATCGCGCTTCTTTTCGGGATTCCAGATATGGTGATGACCGAAAACCATAACAGGCCTATCTGCAGTTTTTGCAATTTCTTCAAGCCAGGTCAATTGCTCTTCAGACACCTGTCCATTCGGCTTCTGAGGAATCGAAGTATCAAGCAATGCAAGAGTCACGCCGGGCAATTCGACTTTGTCCATGAGACTGGCAGCCGAAGGTCTCTGGAAATGCACATCATGGTTGCCGCAGACCCAGTGCAGTTTTTTACCGAAACTACCCCAGATCTCCAGAAATTTGTCGATTTCATCTTTCTTGCCGGCGTCGGTAAGATCGCCTTTTACAAGCACAGCATCAGGATTCAGCTTTTTTATTTCCGCAACAGCATTTAGACTCATCATTTCAGCATAAGGCACTTTTCCGGGCTCATTTTTGAGAATCGGCCCTCGCTTGGGATGCCTGGAATCAAAACCGCAAATTCTCTCACCAATATGAATGTCGTTGACCGTAACAAAAACAGCAAGCAGCTTTCCTTCAGGTCGAGGCAAAGTCGAAAAACGTTTTCCATACTTATGATAGCCTGTACCTGGTCTCAACCCGTCGATCTTAAGAGGCTCAAGCAGCCCTGCTTTCTGCCTGCGATAAACAACTGCATAGTCATCAGCAACAGTTGCGATTTCAACTTTCGGATGTAAGAAAAACGCAGTAAGCCAGGCAAGGGATTGAAAAACAAAGTCACGCAATTCGGCTTCTCCCTGCTTATCTAAAAGAAGAGTACGCAGCCCGTTTTTTTTCAGGCAAATCAAGCTTAGCCAGTGCCTCCCGAAATTTTCAGGAAGGAAGCGTGTAATTTCTGTTTAGCTTATGCCTTAAGAACTGCTTTCACAAAACATACACAGAGTTGACCGGATTTATTAAAGCCAGAATGAATAGAACTTCATTTAAGAGGAATGGAGTTCAAAATATATGTCATCCGATTATTTTTCATTTGAAAGATCGGACTCAGAGGCTAAATCAAACGCTGATCAGTCCGAAACCAGTACTAATGTGAATTCAATTCAATTACTCGAGCAGAAAGTAGATGCAGCAAAAGCCGATCAATCTCCTTCGGCTCTTGCTCTTCCTGCACTGGATCTGGTAAGTGAAAAGTCTATTCAAAACTGGTTCAGTTCGGAGCAATCAAAAAGCTCCGCAGATTCGGAGCAAAAAGACAAAAACGAGCCGCTGGCTATTAAAGATGCTCCGGCTAAAGAAGATAAGAAGGAAGAAGATAAGAAGGAAGAAGATAAGAAGGAAGAAGATAAGCGCGAAGACAATAAGAAAGAAGAGCAACCGGAACAAGATGAGCAAAAAGGCTTTTTCTCAGGACTTCTGGACAAGGTTAAAGACAAAGCCGACGACGTTATAAAAGATGTCAAAATAGCTGCAAAGACATTCGACATTTTGAAGCCTGAGATAAAAAGGCAGGTTCTTGCATATGAGGGCGGCCTGCTCAAAGGCATCCTTCTTGATCCGATAAACGGCCACACCGAAATGATGAATCGCATTTTCGGCGAAAAAGCAGCACCTTTTGTTGCCCAGGCTCTTTTACCCTTGAACCCGCTTGGATTTCCGCTAGTTATTCAAGGCTTCAACAATGCAAGCGGTAAAGAGCTCCCTACCTATTTAAAGCTTCCCAACGATGACGACATCAATAACACGGCTCTCGGCAAAGTAGGTCACATTACAGGAGAAGTTGTTGACACTGTTGCAGCAGTTGCTCTGACCGGAGGTGTAGGAGCAATCGGTACAGGTCTGCTGCGCAACGCTCCTAAAGTAGTCACAAAAGGGATTGATCTGGGAGCAAAAGGATCTGTAGTCGCTGCCAACGATCAGGCACATAGTATGGCTCACAAGGCTGAAGAAAGAGAAGCTCTTCAAGACCTTGTAGATCATCCGGAAAAAATACAGGAAGAATTGAAACGGCGTGAAGAAGAAGCAGCCAAACAGGCTGAAGAGCAGGCGCAACTGGACGCAACGCTGCCCTTATTAGACGAGCAGAAAAGACAGCTCGCCGGGCAAGAGCAAAATCAAGAATGGTTACCGGGTATTTATTTAGGAGAATAAGCCTGGGATTGCAAAAACGATTCCAGCACAAGGCTCAGACCATCAAGATAAAAGCGGTTTGGATCGCGGTCAAAGACTTCTTGAATTATTGAGTTAGCTTTAGCAAAATCGCCATTTTTCTCAGCACTTGCAATTTTTGCCATGGCCTGCAGCTCATCTCCATTTAAGCTCTCGATTACTGCATCAATCTGCTTAAAGTCGCTTGTCCTGATCAAATGAGACTTTACTTTATCTGAAACCCAGCTTGCATTTTCCTCCTCTATTTTGCTCATTAGTTCGTGCAGCTCTTCCTTGCTTGGAGCCTGAAGCTCTTCTTGCTCGCCAGAAAAACTGAACTCAAGCCGAGGCAAAGTGGAATCAGCCACCATAGAGGCGCTGTCGCTTCCGAAGGAGTTTTCAAGCTTAGGGAAGTTCTTAAAGTCCGAATCACTAAGTCCGGACTCATTGAGCATCAGGTCACAATTTACAGGCCGAGCTTCCGCATCTGCAAATTCCTCACTTTCGCGAGTAGTCATCAGTTAATACCCCCAATAACTTTTTGTCTCTAAGTCCTCTAACTCTTTGCATCGTTAGCGGAAAACAAAACGCTTTTTTCTAAAATTCAATAGTAAGATTCGATAATAAGGTTCATTACAAAGGTTCAATCAGTCAATTAACAGTTTTAGTTGCTGAACTGCAAAAAAGTCCGTACCAATCTGTGTAAGTTTTGTGACTGATTTGCAAAGCAGAGGCGGAAGCCGGAGCACTGCTGCCTGCAACAAGTTCTACACAAAATATACACAGAACTGTCCGGTCTTGTTTATGCAATGTCATTTATTTTCGCCGCTTGAGCCGGTGCCGAGCAGTTTGCTATCAAAAATGATAAACGTGATGCCAGTTCTAATTGCTCAGCTGATGATCCAGTCCGAATTGATTGATACCGACCGTCTTAAATTGAAACAAGTTTTGGACAGGAAGGTAGATAATAATTCGCCTGGAGAATCCCTTTTCGATTTTCTGGGTGAAGAAGAACTGAAAGCGGTCCTTATCACACTCAAACTCCTGCGCAGATCACTTATCAGCTTTGAGCAGGCAGTCGAAGCACTGAGCTTAATCAAGAAGGAAAACTATCCATTTCAAGCTGCGCTTGCAAAAGCTCGCTGGCTGCACATGCAGGAAGAGAAATTTCCACTTGCCGGACTATTGTTTGAGGCAGAAGTCATTGAACTGTTTGATCTGGGCCGGGCACTTGCTCTGACAATCGACGGCAAAACCGTATTCGGAAAAGCACTTTGCCAGGCAAACAAGCTTGAACACCGGGTTCGAACTGCAGCAATCGAAGCTGTAAGTCTGGGCAAATGCGGGCTGATCACAAAAAAACACGCAATAGCTATAGTACGAGCTGCTGCAAGAACCGATCTGAAGCTCAAAGATCTGCTGGGAATCAATGAAGGAGTTCTACGCGCCGCAGGAAAAGAACTGGTTTTTCAAGGCAGGTTAAATCCTGAGCAACTCATAGATATTGTGGAAGCCAGCCTCGAAACAGAGCAGCTCTGGATTCGCCCAATTCGATATGAAAGAATGCTCCACTGTCTCAAGCAGATCGTAAGTCTTACAGTAAGCAAAATGGAAGAGTCTCAGTTGCCGGCGCTTGCAGCCAGGGCCGAAATAGAAGACCTGCTTCTTTCACGCGAAATCAAGAAAGCTCTTGCGTCCGGCGACGCAATCACTCAAGCAGGTGCAGTCGAGCAAGCATCTAAAACGAAGCCGGCAATGCCTGTGAAGCAAGCAGCTGAAATGAAGCAAGCAGAAGCAGAAAACGTGCTCAATCAACACGGAAGCCCAATGCACAAAAGTTACACATTAATGTCCAGATTTATTTAAGAGCTAAAGAATATTCTCTTTATGGCGGGAATCAGCTTGATCAGTCAACTTGTAATGAGGAATATCGATGTTTTACAAGCCGGGCAAAAAGCTCATTGAGCGTTTTTCATGCATCTGCGCCCTTTCTCTGAGCTTGCTGCCGCTGAGCCTGCATTCTGTAGGCTTGCTTTCTCTGAGCTTGCTTTCTTCGCAGCCCGCTATCGGCGAAACCTCGCCTGCTTTAAAACGTCCAGTTCTTGAAATTGTGGAAAAAGCAGCCGCCGCATTTAACGACCCGAATAAAGAGCTTGTGCACATGTATCGTGCCGGCCTAACAAATGCCGTAAGAAAGCAGTCATTTCTCGAGCCGGACGGCAGCATTTATGTGCAAACGGGTGATATACCGGCAGAGTGGTTGCGTGACAGCAGTGCCCAGGTAAGACCCTACCTCTATTTCGCTGCAGAGGACGAAAAAACCAGAGAGTATCTGAGAAAAGTTATTGCCAGGCAGGCTGAGTACATACTTATAGATCCATACGCAAATGCATTTAAACAAAACAAGCAGGTCTGGGAACAAAAATATGAGCTTGATTCTCTTTGTTATCCGATGATTCTTGCCTGGACATACTGGCAGGTAAGCGGCGACAAGAGCATTTTCACAGACAAGTTTGAAAAGGCTATGAAAACAGCAGTCGCAACCATGAAACTGGAACAGGACCATGCAAAAAACTCAAGATATCATCACCCCGAACTGAGCGCAAAAGGAAAGGACAGTGCTGTTGCAGTAAGCGGCATGGTCTGGAGCGGCTTTCGTCCGTCTGATGATGCCTGCAAGTATCACTATTTGATTCCATCGGAAATGATGGCTGTTGTGGCTCTACGTGGTCTCGAGGAAATCGAAAGAACTGTCTATAAGAATGAAAAATTCGCTTCGGAAATAGACCAGCTAAAAGAAGAGATTGACGGTGGTATTCACAAATTTGGAATTATAGATAGCAAGGACTTCGGCAGGGTTTATGCATTCGAAGTGGATGGGCTGGGTAACTACAGCCTGGAGGACGACGCCAATATTCCAAGCCTGCTCTCGATTCCTTACCTTGGCTATAGCGATATCACGGATCCGGTTTATCAGAACACCAGGCGCCTGATTCTTTCAAAGGCAAACAAGAATTTCGCTTCAGGTAAAGTGGCAAGCGGCATCGGTAGCGAACACACACCTCAAGGTTATGTCTGGCCGCTGGCTATGGTGATGCAGGCACTCACGGAAACAAATCAGGAGAAGATAAAGCAAAAGATAAATGAGCTGCTTGCCTGCGATCCTGGCGATCATCTTCTGCACGAGTCTTTTGACCCGAACAATCAAAAGACATTTACGCGTCCGGATTTCGGCTGGCCGAATGCACTTTTTGCCGAGCTCGTAATGATCAAGCTGCAAGGAAAAAAGCCGCTGCCGCTCCCCAAAGAATGAGAGATTTGAAGAAATTCTGCGAATCAACAGAATATACACAAGTCTGTACGTTCTTGTTATCAAAGAATCACTAAGCTGATATTACGGTTTCCATGTAAATAAGCAGCTTAGAGCCATTACATTCAAACCCAAATAACAAAACTCCGGAAAGCACACAGAGCTTTCCTGCTTTCTCTCATCGGGCACGCTGTCGGTCCCGGTGATGGCTCTGCTTTGACAGTGATACCATATATGGTGTGAACACATGTGTTCACGGTTGTCAGAAGAAATGTGTTCAGAAGCAATAATTCAAATCGAAATTGAAAATAACAACGGGTATAAGCAAATGCGAATTCTCCAGACTCATCACGATTACATGAGGATCAAACCATACAAGCTAGGAGCCTTAGCTGGCCCTGTTCAAAAGAAATTGCTCGATTGCAATTCGATTCACCCGAAACCGCTTGAGTCATCACATCGCCGCAATACTGAAAGAGCTGAAGCCTATCAGCTTTTCACACACGGCAAAGACGGCTTGCAGCTTAATAAAGAAGCTTCAAACAATGCTGTTCCCTGGGAGCAGTATCGAAGCTAAAACATCCAGATACATTCAATGTGGTCTACAAGGAACAGTCCATAAGGGCTGTTTTCTTTTTTCGTTGAATTTAATCTACAGCTACGGCACTTTATTCTTGATTTCCAAGACTTTTGAACTTTGCTTTCTGCATCCTTGGCATTGAGCTTCGGCACTTGGTTTTTGGTTCACGCACTTGTCTTTTGGATCAAGCAATTTCTTTTGTTTTGAGATCCGGCAGGTTCTTGCTTCTAAGATTTCGGTTCCTAATAAGAGCATGCGGCGATCTGAAATTTAGCTCTTCGAGTAAGACATTGAGGAACGGGCACCGGCACACCTAAAAGTGAAGAGAATCCTGGATGCCTTCGTGTTTAACGATCCTGAATTGAACATAATGAGCATGCGCAACCGCATGGACTCCTATGCGCCCAGCAGGCGGCTTTTGACAGAAATCTCGCAACTCTGCAAGCGACCACAGCTACACTAATTGTTCCAACGAAAATCTGCAAACAACTTATTGCTACTTTTTGACACTACACTCCGGCAAAATTTGCTGACTTATTTCCTAGCACTTGCAGCACAATTTCAAGCTCGATTTATGCGCCTCGGCTGCGCGAAGCGTGCAAGTTTTCTTCTTGCAGAATTTATCTTCTTGCCTGCAAAAGAGAGAGCGCGAAATTGCTTTTGCAAACTGCAGGATAAGACACCCAAAAACCCCGTGCCCGGCTGATGCAGAGCTAAGAACTGAGCAGCTTTTGAGCTGAACTAAGCGGGATTAAGCAAGCAAGAAAAGTTTGCTTTTGCCGGCGTCTTCTTTGTAAGCTCAGATGCAATCAATTTTTGAACTCATTTTCTCACAAAGGAAGAAAAGCAAGTTTTTTGTAAATCCTTTAACCATCAGCAAAAGTAGCGCAGTAACAGCTTAATCCACTGTTGCGTGTTTCGCCGCATTTGTTTCTGATTTTTCTGCAACAGATCTGAGTCCGGTGCATTTTTTCTGCAAAATCGATATCTATATGCAGGCTGAGAATTACTCAGCTCAGAACCAGACTCTATCTGCTTCTTCTTTCGTCCGGCTCGAGTACTCTCTGCGCGAACTCTGCAAATTCCATTCGAGCAGATTTTATCTATTTTGCAGCCGGAGAATTTGTCAAAAAATTATTTTGGGAGTCTCAGCTATTCACCCCAAAATTGCCGCGCTTATTCCTTCTTCCATCAATGAGATCAACGGATTCAGATGCTTTACTTCTAGATTGAGCATACTCTCGTTTGCTTGCCTGCCGCAACTCGATTGTGGTAGCAATAATTACATACGAAATCACTCCTTCACAGAAGTCATCTCCAAGTACCTGAATCAACTGTCCAACAAAAGCCTGCAATTCGAAACAGTCAAAATGACTGCTTCGAATTTTTCACAGCCGCAAACCAGCCTGAATTCCAACGCAACTAGGCCGGAAGAAGAAAGAAGGTTAAGTATGTCAATCATTTCGATCGTGACAGGGGGCAGCGAGCAAACTATCTATTTGACAGCACGCACTGTCGATCTGGATATCGTGTCAGCTCGCGCTAGTCTTACAGCAAGCACAAAAGATCCGCTCAACTGGACAATCAAATCCTGGACTTCTGTGCAAGAAGCTACCGATCCACCCTTCAACCGTGTGATTCCGCTCATTGATCTGGACGAGCTGACAGGCACATGGACATCCGAGGATCTGCTGATTCACCGCCGCGGCAAAACACTCGTTTTCACACAGAAAGGACTCAATGCCGAGATCTGCATCGATACCGACGATTTTTCAAAGTCACTCAGCATAGCAACGCATTTTTTGCTGAACGCATCCTGATTCCCAAAAGATAGATTTCGAACCGCAGAAAGAAGATAAAGATGGCAATAAAGATTATTGTCATAGCAGCAGTTCTCTTGATCTGCGCGTCGCCGCTTTTGAACTACTTCTTTTGCCAGTGGCTTGACGTCCGCCTGGAAAAGAAGGCTGAAAAAAGATACGCGGAGATCTACGACGCAGCTGTGACTGAACACGACCGCTGTCTTGCCTGGTTTGCAAACAGAAAACGCCGGGCTATTGCTCATGCATTGCTCGACTACAACAAAAGGGCAAAGCAGGTTGGCGGAGCGGAAAAACTGATTCTCAAGCAAGCATGCAACAGATCATGCAAGCGCGAAGAGGAGCTTTTCGAAACGGCAAGTAGGCGTCTGGAAAAGAACCTTCAGGCTGCCCGCAAAAAGGCCCTTACTGCAAAACAAGAAGTGATTGATTCATCTCGCCGCAAGCGCTGGCAAGAGCGGAAGATTCAAAAACAAGAACGAAATGGGGTCCGATGAAGAAACCCGCCTATATCAAGATGCTTGGATTGCCTGAAATCGACGATGCCTTTGCCTACCTGAACTCAGCGGAGATTGCCTTTGCCGAATTCAATAAGCAGGTGCAATGGCATTTCAGTCCACTTGGACGGCGTGCGTCTTTTGCAAAGCGGGAAGATGCTCTCATTCTTGCAATCAGGTTTGAAGGCTATCTGAAAAAGTGTGAAAAGGTACCTGGTTCGTTGGCCTGGTTACGAATGGTTCGCGAAGGCTATAAAGAGCAGCCCTGTCTCGACCAATTCATGGAAGCAACAAAGGGGCAGTCGAAAGTCCGGTTGAAGCCGGTTCTACGTGACCGGGCCTTACGGATCGAAGAACTGCGTTCCTATTACAAGACCGAGCAGGCGCGATTGATGGCAAAGCAGATTTTCGCATCGCACCTTGCAATCGAGAACGAGTTGAGAGGAAGCCGAGCACTGGGCCAGTAAACAAGGTCTCTATAAGTTCATAAACGCTCCCTGTGGATTCTGCAAAATCAAAGCAGAATTCAACCTGACTGACATTGTCCACCAGTTCTTAGAAAAAAGACCGAGCCAAGGAGCTAGTTACATGAAGAATGTCACGACCGACAAGCTGATTCTCGCCCGCACCATCGATGCTTTTGCAGAGCTCTTGAAGTCGGCCTATCTCGACGACAAGCGCTGGCGGAAGTTGAGCGAGGGTCTTCACCGTCACGGGCTGCTCACTGTCACAACCAGGATCAAGCGAGAAGTTCAGCTTCCGGAGATCGACACCGCGCGTCTGGCAAACGACCGGCGCTACCGCAAGCAGATCGCAGCCGAGCTTTCCCGCCCGTTGCCCTCCGATCTCCTGGTCTCGACCATGGTCATTGACAGGAAGGATCTTGCTAACGCTCCCTACCTGCAGCAGACCGCTGAGACTCTGGGCATACGTTTCTGGGAGAAGCTCGATCTGGATCAAGCCGATATCGTCGCGAAAGCATCGCTGCTTCACTTGAATGCTGCCATGCTCAGTGAATCGCTCGAGCGTCTGTTCCGCTACCAGTCGAACGCAGGCGGTGTCAGCCATCGGATCATGTGGATCTTCGCCATGGATCTGATCGACAAGGATCCGGCTACTCAAGCGATCTTCGCCGATCTCAACTCCAAGATGGACCAGATCGAGGAGGACTTCAAGAACACAGTCGATCAAAAGCTCGCGAAGATCCAGTCCGACACAAACGAGCGTCTGGCGGCAGTTGTCGCCCGTGCCCACGCGCGTTGCGACGCTCTTCAGGCAAAGATTGCAGGTCTCTGCAATCTTTGCGGCGGCACTTGTAAGTGCTGCTGATAATTCGGCTGCTTATTTAAAGCAGCTAATAGGTCGACAGAAAACAGAGCGTCAGAGATGCCGCTCTGTTTTCTGCTTCGGCTAAAAAATAACAACAAACACAGCACCAGACCAGAAAGGATCCGATGTGCTATGTCCAGTAAAAAAAACAAAGCTCAACTGGCACTTACCGGATTTCTTCTCTGGTTGTGCCTCTCGCCCCATGTGGCACGCAAAATCTACGAGGCTGTACTCATGCCAAGAATTCGTTCCGAGCTGCCTTTCTGGAAGGGACCGGCAGATACACCAGTAGAAGAACTGGCCTTTCAAACCGGAAGGAAGCAGGAGCTCAAAGGACACTACTACAAACATCCAAAAGCTCGAAAACTTGTGATTTATTTCGGCGGTCGCCGCAGTAACATCCACAAGAACTCAATTCGTGCTGAAGCGCTCTTGAAAGCAACTGTCTCTGTTTTCACCTTCGAATACAGGGGCTTCGGAGACGCAGCCGGGAAAGCCACGAGCAGGTCGATCGTCGAAGACGGTCTTGCTGCTTATGATGCTGTAAGAACGCTCGGCTTCAACGCAGACCAGATCGTTTTATACGGTGAAAGTCTGGGTGTTGCCGTTGCAAGCTACGTCAGCGCCAGGCGCCCTGCTGCTGCTCTGATTTTACAGTCGGGATTCTCTTCCCTGGACGAACAGGTAAAGGACATGTTTCCGCTTCTGCGGATCTATCCTTCATTCATGTTCCCCAGGCAGAATCTTTCGGCTGTAAGGCACATTGCTTTCGAGCACCCGCCGCTTCTGGTCATTCATGGTGACCGCGACCCGGTGGTGCAGGCCAAGCACGCAAAACGCCTGGCCAAGGCCGGCGGCAAAAACACAACGCTTGTGATGCTGGAAGGTGCAGATCACGGTGAAGTGTATGAACGCAGCGACTGGTTGGAAACAGTGACGAAGTTCCTGGATTCAATCAATTGAGATTTTTGACGGGCATATTGCCCTGATCGCAGGAAGGTGGCCGTGATGGCAGGCACTAAGAAGCTGGCTTTTCTCTTTAATGAGGATGGCGCAGCATCGGTCACCGAGCGCGGTGGCAAGGGATTCGGACTGAGTGTTCTGGCAGGTCTTGGCGTGCCGGTTCCTCCCGGATTCACCGTCACCACGTCGGTGGCCAGAGCTTATGCTCAGCACGGCCGCCTTCCGAAGCGGCTTGAGCAGCAGCTGCATTTTCAAATCCGCAAAATCGAAAAGGAGTGCGGAAAGCAATTTGGCTCGGCAGAAAACCCGCTGCTTTTTGCGGTTCGCTCAGGTGCCGAGTTCTCTATGCCCGGAATGATGGCAAGCATCCTCAATCTCGGAATAAACGAAGCTGTGCTTGCAGGTCTTGCTGAAACTCACGGAGAGCATTTTGCTTACGACTGTTACCGGCGATTTCTGGCGGGTTTTGCAGAAGTGGTTTTTGGGGTCGAACGCAGTTGTTTCGAGAGCTTGCTTGCTATGTCAATGAAAAAAGAAGCTGTGGATTCGGCAAGCAAGCTTTCAAGCAACGCTCTCAAGCTACTCTGTCTGAGTTACCGCAAGCATATTTTAGAGCTCGGACATTGCATCCCCGATAGTCCGTTCGAACAGCTTCTGCTTGCAATCACTGCCGTGCTGAAGTCCTGGCATTCACCGAGGGCAAAAGCATATCGCAAAGAACATAAGCTCAACAATGCTGCAGGTACTGCCGTTAATGTGCAAGTTATGGTTTACGGCAACATGAACCAGGAATCTGGCACAGGCGTTGTATTCAGCCGTAATGTATCGACAGGAGAAAAGGAGCTATATGGTGAATTTCTGCTGAAAGCTCAGGGCGAAGATCTGGTCTCAGGACTGTCAACTCCGCTTTCGCTTGAGAATCTGTCTTTCTTGAATGCAAATTTATACGGCCAGCTTTGCGAAATAACCAGCATGCTTGAGACTGAGCTAAACGATGTTGTGGATCTCGAATTCACTGTCGAATCCGGCAAGCTCTATATTTTGCAGATGCGCAAAGCCAGCCGCAGCCCTGAAGCTGCTGCCACGATCGCTACCCATTTTGTCTGGGAAAAGCGCTGGAGCAAAAAGGATGCACTTGCTTCAGTTAACGAAGTTCAGCTCAAGGCTCTCAAAGAAAATACACTCTCGGCAGAGTTGCTTTGCGAGCTTGAAGAGTCCGGGCGCCTTATTGCAAGCGGTCTGCCCGCATCTGCCGGCCTTAGCTCAGGCAGAGTCGTATTCAGCTCAGGCGAGGCAGTGGATGCAGCAAAGAACGGCGAAGCAGTCATTCTTCTGAGGCCAGATACATCTCCCGATGATCTGGCAGGCATGCTTGCTGCAACTGCTCTAATAACAATGAAAGGTGGTGCTACCTGCCATGCTGCAGTAGTAGCAAGAGCACTGGCTAAGCCTGCTGTTGTTGCTTGCGGCAGTATGCATCTGGCAGCCGGTGAGCTAATAACTGTTGATGGGCGTAGCGGCTCTGTGATCCGTGGTGAAGTGCAAGGGGCTGCTTCCTTGAATAAGAAAGAGGTCAATCTTTTTCTCAAGTGGTATGAAGAAAGCAAAAAGGAAGGAAACCTGCCTGAACTGAATTTCGACTTCTTAGATGAACGAGTGCCTGTAAACTTGCTTCTCAGTGACTTCTATATCACAGATGCAATGGCCAGAGCTGCTGCCGGAACTCGACTTGAAAGCGAAGCCTTGCTGATGAAAGAACTGGTGCACAAAGCTGTAGCTGACAGGCTGGCAACCTATCTACTCATGGCAGTGGTCGGCGAAATCAGGTTTTGCTACGGACCGCGTATGTTCCAGAGGCTAGCCCCTGAAGTCGAGACCGAACTCATGGAACTGGTGAAAGAATATGCCGCCGATGAATATCTGACACCGGTACAGAAATTGAAAGATCAATCGAAACGAAAGCAGCTGCGTTTTCTCGATCTGGCCGCCAGGGTATTTGAGGCTAAGGTCTGGGGCACGGTTAAACACTCAGGTGTCGGCGGCAAGAAATGGGCGCTAATTTCTCGTGCGGCTCAAAGCTATCTCAACGGTCGTGTAAATGCTTCGGTATTTGCAGACCATGCCTTTGATCTCGAGCACAACGGCGGCACTGTCATGAACAAGCATCACATGATCCTTTTAGATAAGAAATGGGACTTTGAAAAGCAGCTTGAGGCAAAGAAGCTGATCTCGGATGTCTCCGAACTCTTCTTTGTGCTAACTGTTCACTGCCCCTTTGTTTCGGCTCAAGTGAAGGATCTGTTTTATAAAGGAGTTGCCTTTGGTCTCTGGCAAGGCGACTACAGATAAAAATCTGAGAAAGGAATTTCAATGGCTGGAAAGAGTGTGCATTACCCTTATGAGCCCAATCCGGAAAATCCGCGCAATCCAGGAGAAAGCGGCGGTCCGGATAACAACCCCGTGTCTGATTCGGACGGAGGCACGCCCTACTTCGGCAGCGGCGACCGGGATCCGGATCAAGCCGGTGGTCACTTTATGGAATCCGGTGCCGACACCGCATTCTAGATTCTGAAAAGCAGTTTTTCAAAGAGAGGAAGACTCATGATCAAGGTTTTTGGACGCGCAGTTCTTTCGGTGGTTCTGTTCAAAGTGATCCTGCCGAGGCTCGACCAGGCTCTTGAGATCGACTTCGATTTCGACGAAGCCTGAGCCAGTCGGATTTTTTTGACTGAGAGAGGAAGAAATGAAAATAGTCACCGGGCTATTTGTCGATGCGTTTTTAGTTCTGCTGCTGGTTCTGGCTGACGCTATTACGCATCAACAAGCACTGCTTGTTTTTGCCTGTGTTTTGCTCGGCATTCGCGGGCTTGCATCTTTTGCAATCGCCGGTCTGTACATACGCCAGGCACTGCTTTTGCGTAAAACTGCAGACAAGGCTTTCAACGACATTTACTTGCCTGAGAAAGCCCGGCTCTGGAAGCCATTTTCGCTAATCAACGATGAGCGCGCCCGTGTAATAGCTCAGTTGATGACTGGAAAGAGCAAAAACAAGGAAGCGCTCAAAGAAATGAACGCCGAATACGGTCAGGCTCTAAAAGTTCTTGGTGAAGGTCTTGCCGATGCTGAAAAGCGAGCTGCTTTTGCCAGGAACAAAATATACGAGAATGGAATTGTTCCGGTATCCACGGAAAGTCACACTCCCTACCTGATCGTTGCTGCCAGGGTTGCAATCATTATTGCAACCGGTGTTTTGATGCTCATTGCCTGAGCCTTCTTTCAATTCTATTCACCATAACCGGCTCCGGAAGCCGGCTGTTTGAAAAAATGCGACTGGCGCTCGCATCCATAAACAGGCAATTATGGACAGGGTCACTTACGAAAGCAGCTCTTATCCCGACTTCAGGGACATAGAATAAGACCTGCCGGACTAGAGCCGGATTCTTTTCTACAATTTGCAGATAGTGCAAGTTGAAAATGGAAAAGAAACTTGAGCACCGGCTTTTAAGACTTCAGCCCGGGAAGCCGCATTAAAATGCTGGGCGGTGGCAGCTCCTGCCGCGACAAGCTTCCCGTTGAATTCCGCACGTTCTTTTTGATGAACGCTCTGGCAAAGGAGAGCAATCAAAATGTCTAACCCGCAAATTTCACCGAACTCACAGAATCAGGGTCCTGCCTGGGCGCTCTACTCGTTCAAGGTCCGCTACAATCAGGCAGTTCCGGAGCACAAGCAGGCTCTTCATGCAGCCGTACTCGGATTCCAGCAGAGCTTTGCCGGCCACCCACAGATCAAAGAACTGGACGCAAGCGCAGTGCTTGGTTTGTTCGTTGTCTGGACAAGAGGTCTGGAGGCAGCAAAAGCACTACCAGTCGAATGGAAGGGCTTTGTGCGCACAGCTTGCTGCAAGCTCTGACGCCTGCATCTAAGAAGCACTACCATTAGAAAGAACGATGACTGTAGCGAGCAAGCATCTATCTTTCTAAGTTCCTATGAATAACTATCTGCATGACAGAAGCAGAGATCATTTTCAACTGAAAGAGGAAAAAAAATGAGCACTCAGATCAAGTGGCACGGCATTGCACTCAACGACGACCAGGAGACCGTGCTTGAATGGCTGCGCGAATTCTGCGCAACTGAAGTTCGCCCCAATGGAGCGAAGTACCACAAGCTGGAGGAGACCCCTCACGAGATCATCAAGAAGGCTGCCGAATGCGGCATCTACTCTCTTGATTTTTTCATGCAGCTTTTCGCTGACAAATCAGGTGTCACTGCAGCACTGGGAATCGAGGAGCTCTTTTTCTCAGACGCCGGAATCGCACTTGCGATTTTCGGCACTGGTCTTGCAGCATCTGCTGTTCTGGCAAACGGCACCGGTGATCAAATCGGTGAGTGGCTTCCGAAGTGCTTCGGCACCGGTGAGGATCCTAAGCTGGCAGCTTTCTGCTGCTCGGAGCCCGACGCCGGCTCTGACGTGAGCAGCCTGCGCACCACTGCTGTTTACGACGAGAAGACCGATACCTGGACATTGAACGGTCGCAAAGACTGGATCACCAATGGCGGTATCGCGGACGTCAACGTAGTGGTTGCTTCAGTGGACGCTTCTCTTGGTTCACGCGGTCAGGCAAGCTTTATTGTCACTGGTGACGCAAAGGGTTTGTCGCAGGGACGCAAGCACCACAAGCTCGGCTTCCGTGCTTCTCACACAGCAGAAGTTGTGCTTGAGAATGTCGTGGTGCCGGGTGCTTATCTACTGGGTGGCAAAGAGAAGCTGGACGAGCGGCTTGAGCGAGCTCGCTCCAAGCAAAGTTCCGGCGGTCAGGCTGCCATGGCGACTTTCGAAGGCACACGCTGGATGGTTGCTGCCATGGGTGTCGGCATTGCCCGGGCTGCTCTCGAGTATGCCCGTGACTATGCGGTCGGCCGTGTGCAGTTCGGCAAGCCGATTGCCGAGCACCAGCAAATTGCCGAGATGCTTGCCGACATGGCCACTGAAGTTCACCTGGCTCGCCTGGGTGTGCTCGATGCTGCTTCTACCTACCTGAATACTGGAACGCTGACTGCTGCCCAGGGTTCGATGGTGAAGTACTTCGCATCGGAACTGGCTGTGCGTGCCACTCGCAACGCCATCCAGATTCTCGGTGGTGCCGGCTACGTCGACGAGCATCCGGTCGGACAGTGGCATGGTGACGCGCTCTTGCTCACCATCTTTGAAGGCACGACTCAGGTTCAGAAGAACCTGATTGCAAGCACTGTCACGGGGCTTCGCATCCGCTGACAGAAATCGGCTGACAGCGGTCTACGGAAAAGAAGGGAAGAACTCGGCAACGAGCTCTTCCCTTCTTTTCCTGATTTCATTCAACTGGTTATAGAAAGGCAATTCCAATGTGCAAAAACAAGAACAACAGGTCCTGCAAGAATGTCCAGAAGAAGTCCTGCTGCAAATCGCAGTGCGCGAGTAATGCCGCCGGCAAGCCGTCTGCATCCGAGCAGGCTGCTGCTGTGGACCTGATTCTGGAAGCCAGGCAGGAAGAGCGCCTCTACGGGCCGGCTGCAAATCTTGCCGGTGTCAACGAAGAGATCGACATCATCGATCTGGAGACCTTCGAAGAGATCTACGAAGGATACTACGGCGACGATTACGAAGTATAGCTTCGTAATCCGGATCTCAAAAGGAGTCCAACGCGGAGCACCATGCAAGGCAAGATCTGCGCCGAGGCAGTAAACCGCGACTTCCCGGAAAATGAAACTTCCGATTACCTGGAACTTGAGCTTTCTTACAATGAAAGGCTCAAGATTCCGATGCCGGTTTACCTTGCCTGTGCAGAATGGTGCGCAGGTTGGAGCCGATAAATCAGGAGGGGAAATTCTTTATCCAAGCGTCTGAAAGGACAGAAGATTGTTTGTAATATCACTTGCTGCAACAGTATATACTCTTGCAGTTGTTTTGCTCTTGCGTTACTGCCTCAAACGTTTTCAGTTCTGGCAGAGCCATGCAGCAAAGATGCAGGCAAGCGGCTATTTGACTCCGCCTTCTTCAAACCTGGCTCGCCATAGCTGGCGGTTTCTATCGCGGCTTCTGGCATATCTTTGTGTCGGACCAGTAAAAGTCACTGGACGCGAGAACCTGAAGGTTCATGGGCGCAAAATATTTGTGGCCAACCACCAGTTTCCACTGGACTTTGCCCTGGTCACAGCAGCAACCCGAACCGCATGTCCATACATGGTCAAGTCGTCTGAGCTGAAATCCGGGTTCTTTGCTCTTCTTGCTGCCTGGACCGGTGCAGTTCCAGTAAATAAC
The DNA here is from genome assembly GCA_964615655.1 of uncultured Candidatus Obscuribacterales bacterium. Taxonomy (GTDB): domain Bacteria; phylum Cyanobacteriota; class Vampirovibrionia; order Obscuribacterales; family Obscuribacteraceae; genus JAIEPM01. Next base: position 157,899 of record CAZTQO010000005.1, read on the forward strand.
AGCGAAGAGGGAGGACCGAGAAAAGCATTCGACTCCTCTGTCAAAGTTCTTTTGCGTGGCAAAGAGTCCGGTTTCATGATTTTTCCGCAAGGAGCTCTCTTAGAGGAGATCAAACTGGAAGACTTTAAGCCGGGTGCTGCGCGCATGCAAAGAGTGCTCTTTGAGAAAACAGAGGGTGAGCCGGTTTATATAGTTCCCATGCATATTCGCTACTTGCGTGACCAGGTCCAAAAGCCGTTCTCGCATGTATTCATCGGCAAGTTGCGTGGGATTCTCGGCAAGGTGAACTACGGCGGAGTCGTGCACATCGGCACTCCGATCGCATTTGCCGAAACACTGAGTGTGGAGGAATCTACAAAGCGCATTTACGAAGCAATTCTTGCAGCCAATATGCAGTGAGCGCACTCTGACTGATTACAAGAACGAAAAGAGGAAAGCTAAACTCATGCTTAGTTTCAGGAATTATTTGCACGAGAAGCGTGCATATATTGAAGCGTACAGCAAGTGTGGTGCAGAACCACCGGCGCCTTCGATGACTGCATGGAGACGCTTCCATCGAATCATTCGCTTGATTCTCTTTGTTCAAGTCGGCAAACTGCGATTTGAAGGTCTGGAGAATCTCAAATCTCCTGGTCCGAAACTGATCACGCCGAATCATGGCAGTGCCGCTGATCTGGCAGTTCTGCTTGCGTTTGCCGAACCAATTCGCTCGCTTGCCACAAGTGGACTATTTGCTTTCGGCAAAGGATTGGGTACTTTGCTTTTCGGCCCGGTCGGATCAATACCTGTGGATCTGACCCCCGGTCGCGGTAAAGCTGCACGGGACATTGCCGTCGATCTTGTTGCCTCGGGTCAGACTCTGCTCATTTTTCCGGAAGGCTGGGCCTGGCTCGATGGTGTTGTGCGGCCCTTCAAAAAGGGGGCTGTCACAATTGCAAAGTTTGCTGCAGCAAAACGTGGTGAACCGGTACAAATAGTTCCGGTTTACATGCGTTACGGCCGCTACCCGGGAAAGTGGATTCTGAGATTTGCACCACCGGTGCAATATCTGCTTGCTCTCTTGCTCTTTCCCCTCTACCGCCGCGGATTAACGGTTGTGTTTGGAGAAGCAATCGCAAGTTCCGCTTTGCCGCTTGATGATGCGGCTGCCACCATGATGTTGCGCGATGCAGTTCTGGCGGCTGATCCTAAGTAAGGGCAAATTTCACCTACCCTACTAATAAAGCCGGCACTAAACCGGTTCTGTCTCAGAGGAGAGCAGAGTGATTAATTTTGATGCCGCGGACGGCATTTCGGTTGTATTGCGCGGGGGTGCCATGAGGGGAGTTTCTCTGGCCGGCGCTCTGCACTATCTTGAACAAAAGCAGATTCTGGTCAAGGATCTAACCGGTGCATCCATCGGCTCGCTGGTTGCGACCGCGGCAAGCAACGATTTATCTGCTCTCAAGATCAAAAAACTGTTTCTGGAAAATCCTTTTGAAGAGACCCAGATAGCTCAAAGCCACAAACCTCCCGGTCTGAAACTGCCGGTGCCCGGAATTCTGGAGCCTGTCAGGCGGCTGGCAGGCGCACAGGGTGTATTACGTGCTATTGCTCCGCCGGTGTTCACACCGCGACGCCTGCTTGCACCGGCTCTTGCCGACCTGCAACCGGCTCTCGAGCAGTTCGTGCGCAAGGGAGGCTTTGTTCCTAACGATAAACTGCGCATCGTGACAAGCACGATTTCCGGAAGGGCGCTAGTCTTTGAAGGAAGAGATTATCCGAAAAACTACAAACTGCACGAAGCAATCACGGCAAGCTGTGCGGTGCCGTTTCTCTACCGTCCGGCGCTTTTCGGTTCTCAGCTGCTTTTCGATGGCGAGTTTGTTCACCCAAGAGCCCTGACACCCGGGCCGGCAATTGTGTTCAAACTGATCGAAAACAAGATGGTCAACAAGATACTCCCTGATCGTCCATGTGATTTTGTTGCTTCAGTTGGCGATCAGAAGCAGGCCTTTTTCGGAAAGATTTCAGAGAACACGGCAGAAAGGCTATTCTGGAAAGGCTACCACTCTGCTTACAAGGCACTTGAGGAGCCAATCGAAAATGGGCTGATTCCCAGAGCCTGAGAAACAGGTATCCGGACATTGCTTCACGAGCACTGAAGCACAAGACTGAAGCACGCCAAAAAAAGAAAGGACTCGATCAGAAAGGGGCTGGAATATTATCCAGCCCCTTTCTGACCTTCAACTTCTCCTACTTTTTCTACTTTTTGGCCTTTTTCAAGAAACTTTTTGGCCTTTTTGGAGGACTACTAGTACCTATAATCGGTTTCTAATCCGGCCGGAATCACAAATTAAATCGCCAGCACTACTGGCGGATCGTTTGAAAAACGAGCAAAGTTGAAATCACTCAGTCGTGCAAAACATGAATGGTTGCAGGCGCTGCTAGCAAAGAACCGAAAAGCGCAGAGGCAAGCTTAAACCTTGGAACCATTCTTCCAAGTAATGCAAATCCTCCGACAATGCTCAGGTCTTTTTGCACATTCAATACTGAGCTCATGGAGGGGGAATTCACAGCTGCGGCCAGATCCATACCGGTGTCCAGATATCCTCTGAAAACAGGATTGAAACCAAGTAAATCGTTTTTGACTTCTTTTTCGTTTATCACTTGCAGCTGGTCCTGCGTATTTACCTTCATTTCGACATTCACGGTCTGAGGAACAAACAATGCAACCCGCAATGCTGCCGGTACCGGACTGTCAAACTGAAATCTGTAACTGTGGTTTCCCTGCCTGTCGGTTTTGTCTCTCAGTTCCTTGAGATTGATAGATCTGTCCTGTCCCAGCATTCTCAAATCCAGAGAAAGTCCCTTGATCTGATTAATACAGGGATTGCCGTTTCTGCTGTCCAGCCTGAAGCTCAAGTCATCAAGAGTCAGCGATTTTAGAGAGCCCATGGGCAAATCCTTTTCAAGCGGAATCGCAGTCGGTCCATCCGTTTCAAGAGAAATACGATTGCCATTTTTAGCAAGCTCTCGAGATCTTCGGACCAGGTCAATAAGCGGGCTCTGCACCTGTATGCTTATTTTGTTTTCAATAGAACGCAGCAACTCAGACGGTGAAATCGAGCCATCTGAAAATTCAATTGCATGTTTATAGAGTCTGGCAGCATCATCTCCGATTCCGTTTGCACCTCTTTTTTCGATATCTTCAAAAACAGCATCAAGAGGACTATGCCGATCATCAATCAATTCAAGTGGATCGTTGGAAGGCGCAACTTTTCCAGATGCTTTCGGGTGTTTTTTTAGAAAGTCCAGGATCTGGTCGTAGACTTTCAAATTGTGGTCAGGGGTATGACCGCTACCATCAAAAGTCAGTTCGTAAACAGCACTGCCGTTGCGACTGTTTTCAAAACGCTCTTTGCTGAGCTCGCCGATTTTTTCAATAGTCGCTTCAGCTTTGATTCCATTCTGACGCTTCCAGAACTCGGTGGCATAGTCCGGGGTTTTAAATGTTGGTATGCCCAGTTCACTGAGAATCGGCGGCACTCCTTCAAGCCCGCTAATAGGAATGACTTCGTCACGAGTTCCATGGGTGCTTATTACGGAAACGGGAAATTTCGGCTTGGGTTCCTTGCCGCTCATAGCAGCACTCACTGTGCCCACGGCCGCGAGCTTGTCTGAAAGTTCTGTTGCAGCAAGATAAGTCATCATACCGCCGCTTGAATGACCAATCATATAAATACGATCCGCATCAAGATTAAGCTGAGATTGACTGCGCTCAATTACAGTGCGTAGAAATTGAAGGTCATCTGCTTTTTGACCGGGAGGAACAAGACCGTTTGACGCATCCCAGGCACTCAGGTCTTTGCGGCCGAACCACTTGGTAGCATCCGGATAAGCCACTGCAAAACCCTCTTGATCGGCTTTCTCATTCATGCGGGTGCGTTCGGCGAACTCTTTGCCGCTGCTTCCCCTGCCGTGAAGCATTAGCAGCAAAGGAAGTGGTTTAGATCCGTCATAAGACGGTGGCAGATGGAGAGTGTAATGCCTTTCCACACCGTCTATCACAAGCACCTGATCGTAATCACCGGATTTACTCAGTTTCTCAAGCTTGCTTTCTGCAGGCTCCGGTTTTCGTTGCCCTTCCTGTTCTTCTTGCTCTCTTTGCTTTTTTTGATCTAACTGGTCTGTTTGCTCTGTTTTGTCGATCGGGTCTATCTGGTCTTTCTCTCCTTCTTGCTCTTTCTGAATCCTGTCATTATTAGCCTTTTCAGCAGGCGGTGTTGCCGGTGCCATTGCCTGACGCTGCACTTCCTCAAACATGGGCTTGATCACATCATGAACCCACTTGGGATTTTTCTCGGCAAAAAGTGATATCTCGCCCAGGTTCCGGAAGACATCAGAAAAGAGCATGCCAGGAAGGGTTTCTCCGGCACTTTCGGCAATTGCACTAAAAAAAGTGCTCGACCTGGGTATCTTCATTCTGCCATCTTCAGTGTCAAGCGGAATCTGGATTAAATCGGGCATTGCAAGAATGTCTCTGGCGGCCTCAGGCAATGCATCTCCGATACCAATTGTAAAATTCGCCCTGCCGTTTTCTTCATGATTCAAATTCAGCTCTTTCACAGGAAGCTCTTTACCGGTTCCAAATGCAGCAACTGAAAGACTGACACCCTCGAGATTTTTAATCGCTCTGCGATCAGGTGATATTTCGAATTTTAATTCCTTGTCAATCTTTAAATGGTCAGCTGATGCCTTTCCTTCAAGAATGTCGCGCTTCAGTGGCACCTGAGCAGGCGCATCGCGCCTTACGATAATCTGAGAGCCCCTACGCTCGATGGTTTTAAAGTCTTCTAAAACAGGTCCAAGTGCTTCCTTTCCTTCCGCCAGCTCTTTCCCTTTAAACAGAGTATCTGAACTCAAGACCTGATTCTCAGGCAACGAACACAAATAGCTTGCCATTGCGTTGAACAAGAGTTCGGCTTTGTCCGGGGCATTTCTCAATGTGCCGAAATCCTTCTTGCTATCAGAAGCCAGTCCATCAGACAACAAATTCAATGGCTGCAATTCGGCACCGGCTTCGCGCTCCGCTCCAGCTGCCTGTCTTTCCAGCCCGAAATATAGAGCTTGCTCAGATACACCTGCGTCGTTTCCAGCAGTTCTTTCAAATCCCATCTAAAATCTCCGGATCTTTTTCAACTCACTGCTTCATAAATTCCTGCCGGACCATTTGCATATGCAATGAGTTCAGCTTTCACCGGTGCAAGCTCTTCCAACTTGCCCGGTAATTGAGTCGCCACAACGATATCAGGTGGCGACAGATTCTCAAGCTCAGCTGTCATACGGCTAACTCCAAGGTCTGAGAAAAGTTCCGGGCAGTCGTGTTACGCAAAAAACTCTCGAACTGAACTCCGCCTGCTCACGTGTCTTTTATATTGACTGAAAACACCTGAACAAGTCTGGACTGATCTGTGTATTTTCCGTGAAAAACAAAAACTACCTGAAACTTACACAAATCGTTCCAGTCTTCTAAGCCTTTCTAATGTTATTTTTTCCGCAGGACTTCGGGAGCCGCAGACCTCATATGCAGCCATAAGAGCAAAGAGCCAGCAACACAGCAATAGCGCCGGACAAATGGAAGCAAGAGCAATGCAAGAACTGGAAATGAAGCAGACCGAAACGGCAGAGCAGGAGAGTGCAAGCGCCGATCATTCGACCCAGAAAATGCTTGCCGAAATTGCACTGGAGAAAATCCCTGCAAAGAAATCTCCGGAACTTAAATCTCCGGAACTTAAATCTCAAGAATTAAATTCTCCGGCGGAACACAAATCTCAACGAAATGCGATCAACGATCCCATTTCTCCAGAAGGTGTTGCACAGGGAAATATAGGTGATTGCTTTTTTGAAGCAGCCCTTGCCTCCCTGGCTAACAGCAAACAAGGAGCAGAAACAATCCGGAATATGATCAAAGCAAATGAAGACGGATCATATACAGTTACTTTTCCGGGTGACAAAAAAAGCCCTGTAGATCTAAACAAAGAAGATCTGGACCTGACCTCAAAAAACGGCAAAGTTGCCGACCGGGCAGACTGGGCTCGGATCATTGAAACCGCCTTCTTCAAATACAACCATATTCCGCCCTACGACAAAGGTCTTAACAATAAAATCCTTTTCGCTGGGGTGCCTGCATTGGGAAATGTGATCACACCTGAAAAAGCGCTTCGGCTTCTAACAGGGAAAAGCACTTCCACAGACTCAATGGCTGCCATAAGCATAGATAATCGCAGCCTGACTGTCGGACGCACGAGCAAGGAAAACATAGCCAGAAACATCGAGAATGCTCTGAGCAGGGGTGAGCCCGTAACGGCATGGGCAGTCGACGGTATTTTAGGAAAGCTGATGGGGAACAAAAATTCCTTTCCAATGGTAGGCCAACACGTTTATAGCGTGCTCGACTATGATCCGCAAAGCAGAGAAATTACGGTGCGTAATCCCTGGGGAAAGAATGAAGGAACAGCACTTGCAGGAAAAGGACGCAGTGTTGACGGAATCACAAATACAGGTGACGGGCGCCTAAAAATGTCATTGGATACATTTTACAAGGAGTTCAGCGACGTAAACTATGCCGGCAGTGATTCCAGGAAGCACAATTTCCAGAACACCATAAGCGATCTGGCTCAAGGGGCCGAGAATCTGAACAAACTGGGAAAGGACGTTCTTTCCGGACGTTTTACAGAACTGGGCAAAGACATAAAAGATCTTGCAGCATCTCATAATCAAATTCAACAAGACATCATTTACGGATTGAGCGACACTGCCTCAAGGGCAGTCAAAACGAGCTTGAGCAACGAAGTGAACTTGGTCACAGGCACTTATCACAAGCTTGAAAACGTCGCAAAAACCGTTCTTAACAGCATCAATTTGTTTAAATAAGGAGAAAAAAAGTGAGCCAGATATCCCCGCTAGAAATGCAGGAACGCCCTGATCCAAACCCGGCTGATACAAATGATAGTCAGGAAGCGGCAGGCAAAATGCTTGAAGAAGTTCGTATTGCAGTGAAATACGTTCCCATGCATAGTGCTGATCGCAATCAAATTGCAATTGATTTCAATGACCGCGACATTTACGCCAGACTCAAAGAAAATCCGAATGATAACGAAAGAGGGGAAGCCAGAACACTGCCATGGAATCCGAATGAGGACAAAGGCGAAATCAGAAAATTGCCCTGGAGTCCGGATAAGGACAAAGGTGAAATCAGAAAATTGCCCTGGAATCCGGATAAGGACAAAGGCGAAGCAAAGCCGCTTCCCTGGAATCCGAATGACGGTAGGAAATACAAACCACAACCAATGCCCTGGTGTCCAGGCGGCAAAGACCGGGAAATGCCGAAATATATCTGAACTCTCAGATAGTATGTGCTGAGATCAGATATACAAGAAAAGGTATTCACAAGAAATTTGTTATATCTAAAAAGCGCTCCGATAGAATTCGGAGCGCTTCTGTTATTTTCAATCTCTCTGCTATTACTGAAACAGGAAAGAAGACTCGATCTATCTTCGACCTTTTTCCAAACCGTCCACTAAAGCAGCATCCATTTTCATTGCAATCTTTTCCGCTGAGCTTTCTGCGTTTTCCGAGATTTGTTTTTCGACGATTTTTCTCATCCCTTCTCTTGCACTTTTGAAAACATCTTTCACATTTTCAAGTTTGCCGTCAACAGCAGCACCGGATTCGGCAGCTCCACCAAGACCTTTGAATCCCTCAGCTTTGAATTTGCCAGCTGAACCGAACTGGTCCTTCTCAGCAGGCTCAGCCATACCACGGGCTTCGCTCATTTTTTCGAATGCAGAAATTACAGCAAGCTTCGGCAAGAGTTTTGCAGCATCTTTTGAAAGAATCTCCAGATCGGCCTTACCATCACCATTTAGATCAACCTGACGATCTGCCTTAGCAACCTGGTTCTTAAAGATATTGTCGAACCCGCAATTTGTAATGTGATCTTCTCCCCTGTGCAAATGATCAAACGCCTTAACACCGGCAACAGCGCCCTTGCCGGGCATCATCTCCAGCATTTCGCCGACCATGCGCTCCTTGGCTTGTTCCTGATCTTTAGGAAGCATTGCCTCAGACTCTTTATGCTGATGAACTTCTTGATTCTCTAAATCACTCACAGTATTTCCTCCTGGCTGGCTCAAGTGAACAATAAAGAGAGTTTATTAGTTATCTCTAAATCTATCCGGACATCTTTGTGTATTCTTCGTGAAACAGAATCAAAGATCTTTTTTCACTCATGCTTTTCTACTTAGCAAATAAGAAGCTCAGGATTGTTCCATGATGCAAGCCATACACAAAAGCTACCCAACTCTGTACGGACTTCTTAAATTAAGGATTAATACAGTTAAAGAATTCAAAAGCCCTGCAAAGGGAGCAGGCGTTATGGATTGTCAGAGAGTCTGAAAGGGTAGATGAATATGTCAAATCCTGAACTCAGCACGGTTCTAATAGGGAAACTTATGGTTTCCTCGGGCATCCTGAATAACTCCGATCTGGAACTGGCTCTGGTACGTTCGAGAGCCAATGGACTCAAGATCGGAAAACAACTTCTCTTAATGGGAATGGTGAGTGACCTGGAACTGAAATCGGTAATTTACGCCCAGCGCTTCATCAGAAATTCAGTCCTTTCTTATACTGATGCATGTGAGGCATTATCGCTGGTTCGCAAAGAACAACTAAGCCTTGCAAAAGCCTTGCAAAAGCGCCAACAGGCAAAAAACAAAGAACGAAATACTCCTGAAAGAGATAGCCGAGATTTCGGAGAACTACTTGTTCAATCAAAACTGCTCTCGTCAAGCGAACTCCACGATGCTCGCGATCTTTCTAAGGCAAACAACTGCTCCTTAGGCAAAGTTCTGATGGTGCACAACAAACTGAGCCCAGAAACAAGAAGAGATGCAATAAATGCAAACATCCTTGTTCGGGTTAAGCGTCTTAGTTTTGCAGATGCTGTCCAGTCATTGAGCAAATTGGGAGAAAAGAATATCAATAACCCGACAATTTCAAGTAACTTGGAACATGATCCGGGCAAAAACCAGATTCGCTTCCTTTCCTCGAAGTCGATTGATCTGGCTGACAGAATAATAGAATCAGGCATACTATCCGCATTTGTCACTATGGACGTTCTAGAGAATGCTCTTGAAGCAAATCTTGAGTTTGAAGCAAGCCATCTCGATGACAAACTCTGTGACCAATTGCATAAAACGGCCAACGAAAGCCTTCGCAAACTTGTCGGTGAGGGAACTGTCAGCATGGATAAAGCCAGGACACTCACTTCGCAACTGAACAAATAATCCCGGCTGCAACAAAATCACCTTAAGCAAACCAGCTCTTAAGCAAACTCCTCAGAACAAGGCACAAGAGGCTTGCAGCTATGCTTCAGGCTTGAATTGTGCGATTTAAGATAGTATAATCCAGCTCGCACTAAGCTGCTAATTACTATTTCCGGTTATTTCCCGACTGAAGCGGAGTGAAGTGAGAGTTTTTCCAAAATTGCTTGCGATGGTCGCTCTTACGGTATTTGCCGGTCTCTTGAGCTATGCCCTCGTTAAGACTCTAGAATTGCCTGTTGAACTGGTTCTGCTTACTACAACCCTGGCAGCACTGCTACAGATATGGCTTACGGTAAACTGCTCGAACCTCCTTGATGCAGAGCGGCATGAAGCTCTAGAGGTTGTAGGCAGAATTTGCAAGAACCAGAGAACTTTCAATCCAGATGCACCATTGAGCACACTGATGAAAGATCTCGAAGAGCTTTTCAAAGAAACTTTGCGCAAAGAAAGAAAAATAGTTGAGAATGCTGCAGATGTCATCTGTATCGTCAGCACCGAAGGAATTATCTTAAGAGCCAACGCTGCTTCAATGCCGGTTCTGGGATACGCACCCGAAGATCTCGTTGGTCAGAAGCTCGCTCAGTATATGCTCGGCGAAAGCAGTGACGACAAGTTGAATCCATTGCTGGGCGCTGATGAAAGCATACAAAAAATCGCACTCGAATCTCAATTTAGAAGGAAAGACGGTTCAGTAATTGATCTGCTCTGGTCTGCACACTGGTCCGCAACTGATAATGGACTGTTCTGTGTAGCGCACGATATAACAGAGCGAAAACGCATGGAGGAGCGGCTGCGTACCATTTTGGAAAGCCTACCCGCTGGTGTTTGTGTGCTTGCACCTTCGGGGCGCATCAAATTCATTAACAAGACTGCAAAACAGATCTGTTCAATAAAAGAGGAATTTGAATGGACGGGCAGCTCTGAAAGCATTTTTTCACCATGCCCGGATCCATTCAGCATTGAGAAATTCAGTGCTTGCATGCTTGAGTCAAACGATCCTCAGGTTCTCAGTACTAAAAAGCAGAGCATTCCTGTGGAAATTTCAGCACGCACCATCGACTGGAAAGAAGAACCGGCATGTCTGGTAATGTTCATTGATATGAGCGAAAAACGCGCAGCAGAGGCAGCAAAGCAGCAATTTCTGGCAATGCAGGATGAAGCAAAAGAGCTTAGAAGAAAACTGATGGACATGGTAGTGCATGACATTCGCAGCCCTCTAGCTCTACTGCTTTCTACCCAGGACCTGCTTCTTAAGGATGTGGGCGGGGTGCTCGAAGCCAAAGTCAGATCAAAGCTTGAAATTTGCCAGGAGGAAGTAAGAAGGGTGATCAGGCTCATTAACGATCTTTTGAAGATTTCCAGGCACGAAGCAACCAAGCTCAATTTGAGCCTGGCTGAAGCAGACATTGAACAGTTAATTAATCAAGCAACAAGTTCGATACAAGATCTGGCCTCAGAAAAATCAATCGAGCTCAAAAGCAAGACGGTTAGCTCTAAAATCAATGTGGATAGCGATCGCGTACTTCAAGTCATTTTCAATCTGCTCTCAAATGCAATTAAGTTTTCACCCCCGCAAAAGCAAATCACTGTGAGTTCCGAAATCGGAAACGGCTTTGTGCGAATCACAGTGGCAGATCAAGGAAAGGGTATACCGGCAGGCTCCGAAACTTCTATTTTCTTACCATACAGTCAGGTAAGCTGGAAAGATTCTGTTGAAAAAGGCGGAACAGGACTTGGACTTTCAATATGTCGCGAAATTGTAGAAAGTCATGGAGGCAGCATTGGTGTTACTAACAATTCCGACGGTGGTGCCAGTTTCTGGTTCACTCTTCCATTGCAATAATTGGCCGGCTACCTTTTACGCTCAATGACTTCATTATCTCGCCAGCATCATTCGAAGCCCCTCATTTTTTCCAGCTGTAAGTTCAGCCCCAGCAAGCGCCAATAAGCTCATCGATTCGATATAGATCTTCGAGCAGAAAGCCGATAAAAGGGTCAATCAGTTGAGATTGATCAATCTCATTGATCGCCGGAACTGTTGCTCGGAGACTTATCCAAACCACTTAAGAATAGCAAGCTATCGTTTATGCGCAAAATGAAAGCGTCACATGAAGTGACGCTTTCTCTCTCCCCAGGTAAGTCCTAATATCTTAGCGATTCCCTTCTTGTTTCGTGGGCCCGCTTGTTTGGTCAGGCAGCTGAATTTCCTAAAGCAGCAGGCTGTTCAATTGCAAAAGAGGTCGAAAATTCCGCCGATTCCAGAGTTGCGCTTCTCGCTTTCCTTTGCTTGAAGGGATCAAAAGACTCGAATTGCTCAGGGAACATGAGTGATGCACCACTAAAGTCCGGCAAGTTCTTGCCAGGAGAATCCAGGCAAGAAAAAGTCTTCGATCCGCTTTTATCAGAAAACAACATTTGAAGATTCTCCAAACAAAAAACACAAACAGGTCGGCTATTGGTTGAAAAGCAGGGCATCAGGGCGCCGACCTGCCTGTGTATTGAAACTATCGAAGCCAGTCCTTAAACGACCGAGTCGGTACAGGTTTGGGGATTCGACCAGATCGATTTAATGGCAGTTCGAAGTTTCTATTACACCTACCATCCTGCTATCCTCATTAAAGGGCGTGGAGGAAACCGGCCTGGTTGGTGTTCTATAACCGTTGCTTCGATCGTGATTGTTCATCACAAGACTCAGAATATTCCTTTTCCCGCAAATGAATCCGTACGGTTTCGTGAAATTTTAGTGTAATCATCTATTTCTTCTAATTCGCTCTCTATGCTTCTTTTGTTCAAACCGAATGAAACAAAATTTCGCTGAAATGAAAGCCTCTAAGAAAAAAAACTGCTTTAGACAGAAATAAAAAATCCAGGTCTTGCCTGGAAATCTCGGAGTTCAAATTTTGAGGGGAGTACACAGCTAAGCCGACCGGAGTTGGGGATTGCTTGGTTCGGTTGAGTTGGAAAAGCCGGCTTAGCTGTGCTCGGATTCGTGCTCGGGTTGATGTTTAGATAATGCCATTTGAAGGATAAACAAGTACGGAATGATTTCGGAATATTTTGTGTAATATGCAATTATTTTGATTCTGCAGAAATTGGCTCTTTCCAAAGCGGCAAAAAGACAAGCACACACGACAGCAGTAGCAACACTAAAATCAAGCCGTAGGCTGCAAAAATACCGCAGCTCTGAGCAATCAATCCCAGCAAAAGTGGCGCAAGTAAACAGGAGCCGCCGGAAGACATGGACATTCTTGACGTGGCACGCCCCGTCAAACCAGGAGCGCTTGCTATTGCCATTGATAATGTAAGCGGGTAAAAGTTTGAAATACCCAGACCGGCAATAAATAACCCGGCCAAACATACCGGTGCCGAGCTATTAAGCCAGAAGAGCAAGAAACCGAAGAGTGCAACAAAGGAAGCTATCTTCAAGAGAAGCTCGGGTCTGAAGCTACGCGCAAAACGGCTTCCTAATATCCTTCCTGTGACCATCGCTGCAAGAAACGAAGTAACTGAAGCTGCTGCTACCGGTTTAGCCAGCTTTGCAATCGATTCTAGAAATTCGGCACTCCAGTAGATAATAGACCACTCACAGGCAACACTCAAAAAGATAAGCGCAAAACAGAGCCAGTATTTTCTTGGCAGAGCATCGGTTCCGAGTTTCTTTGTCCGACTCTCAGTTTCCGGATGCGGGTCCAGCGAAATTCTGCCTGCAACAAAAAAGTAAAAGCAATAACATAGAATAGGAATCAGTAAAGCCGCACGCCAGTGCAATGGTCCGGCTTTGCTCAGCATTCCAACTAAAAGGGGCGCGAGGCTGCAGAGCAAACTCGCGGCTATATTCGCTTCGCTTATTGCAACAGTTCTCAATTCCATAAACCTGTCAGCCATAGCCGTGAAAAGCGACTGGCTCATTGTGCTTCCCGCAAGCCCGCAAAGAAAAGAGCCAGTCAACGCAATAAGCGGATGCTGCGCACTTGCTATAGTACTTAAACCAATACAAAAAAAGGCACAGCCAATCCAGACAGTTCTGGTTTTGCCGAATTTTTGCATAAACTTGTCGCCACTGAAACCGGCTATTAATGAGCCAAACGACCAGGCGCACAGTATATATGCCGTGGTCGAATAGTCAATGTGCAGCTCAGAGCGCAAAAAAACCATTACCGGTCCAAGAGCCGCAGCGCTGTAACAGTATGTCGCAATCATCAGGTAGGAAAACCAGGCAAGCTGATCACGAACAAAATTTTTCTGGCTTATCGTTTCCGTATTGATCGTCATTACTCAAAAATCTGCAGCAACCACTTTGTTTAGCAATCAAACAAACTCCAGTCTCTGAGCTTATCTTAGCAGCGGCTGCAAAAATTTCTACGGGTAAATGTTTCCATCTTGATATTTATATGGATTTCTTTCGCCACTACCGCGGGGAGTCAAATCGGTTTGATGCGGATAAGGATAGGGTTCGCCGGTTCCACGGCTTCTTGCTGATTTGCCACCCAGCTCATTTTGATGATTCGACAGTGAGACGGCAATGGCATCACAGCACAATTCAATATCCGGCAGGTAGCTCTTGCTTTTAGAATCGTCCATCAGTCTTTGAACTCCTTCGTTTTCCTGCCACCTCCATTGAGATTATGCTTTGAAGATTAAAAATGTCCGGACCGAATTGTAAAACATTCGTGTATTGAAACATTCGTGCGCTACATCATTCGTGTGCTCATTTCAGGTTCAAGCAGGCTCTCCGCTGCCGGGTCTGAGCGGCAATCTGAACCAGAAGCTACTCCCCTTGCCTGTTTCCGAATCAACTCCAATCTGTCCGCCATGCTGTTCCACTATTGCTTTTGCTATTGCCAGCCCGAGCCCCGTGCCGCCTTTCTTGCTGGCGTCAGCTTCGTCAACCTGAACAAATCTCTCGAATATTTTTTCTCTGAGCTCATCTGCTATGCCCCGCCCTTTATCCACGACTCTGAATTCAAAACAAGAGTTCTTGCTTTCTACTGTAATTTGAATTGTCTCGCTTTCGGGAGAGTATTTAATTGCATTTGAAAGAAGGTTGATAAGAACCTGGCATATGCGATCTCGGTCAGCCACAAATTCACGTTCTTTTCCGACGATTGAAGCCTCGATCTTGATATGCCTTGCTTCAGCCAGCTGGGTCACACTTTTAATTGACCCATCAAGAAGCTCTTCAAGTGAGACTTTCTGCGTGTCTAGCAGGAACTTTCCTGCCTCCATTTTTTCAATATGAAGGAGATCGTTTATAAGACGTATAAGTCTGTCACACTCTTCTCTGGTAAAACTGAGCCTGTTCATTCCTTTCTCGGAAAGCTCGCCCGTGGCGCCGGAAGCAAATAACTCAAGCACCGCTGAAATGGATAAGAGCGGAGTTCTTAACTCATGGCTTACTATCGAAATGAGTTCACGCTTGAACTTTTCCAGTTCAAGCAGCCGATTGCCTGTGTCAAAGAGAACCTGATCTAAATAGGCAATCTCATCGTCTCCTTTCATGGGTAGAGAAAGTTCTTTTCTTTCAAGCAGGCGTCCGGTGTTTTCCATTACATGTTTGAGACGGTTGCTCAGGTTTTTCATTAAAAACACTGTTAGCAAGACCGAAATGGCAATATTCAAAACAACTGCTATCCAGAGTGCAAAGTCGATTCTGCCAATCATTTTCAGCCGCTCAGCTGCGAGTTTTTTTCCGAGGCTCCGCTCACTGTTGATAAGCAATTCTTCTTTTTCCTGTCCGGCAAAAAGCGGTTTTACTTTAGAGGCAATATCATTTTTCGCTATAAAAGCCCGCAGATTCTCCAGGCTTCCAAGCTCCGCATCTCGGTTCAGGGAAACCATTCGATCAAGCAAATTCGATATTTGCCGGAGCCAGACGCCGACCTCCTCAAGATTTTGCTTCTGGCCGGCGTCGCTTGCTGCAAGTTCCTTTACACGAGCAAACAAACGAAACGCTGCTTGCTTGCCGGACTTCCAGGACTTAAGACTTGTGGACTCCTGTGTGTAGACATACATGACACCGTCATTAGCTGCAAGTACAAGAGTGCCTGCCATGTGGTTCATGGTCTCGACTATTTCCTTGGAACGTGTTTCTCTGAACATTTGTTCGCGCACTTGAGAAAACATCTGTCCGATTAGCGAAGAAAACCCAATTTGAAAAACAAGAGGCACTGAAACAATAACCAGTCCTTTGCGCAGAACACTGAATCGCCGGCCCTGAGTTGCCGCAGGAGCAGCTTTATTTACCGGCTGAGCTCTTTGGCGCTTTTCAAGATTTTTCTGGGAATTAATATCACTTTTGTCGAAAACCTTGTTGCCGAAAGCCGGTATTTTGAACCAGAAGCTGCTTCCTTTTCCAATCACAGAGTCCACACCAATTTCGCCACCATGCTGCTCCACAATCGACCGTGAGATTGCAAGCCCGAGCCCGGTGCCTTTTTTTGCAGTTTCATCGTTTGCATCAAGTTGCTTGAATGGTTCAAAAATATGCCTGGCAAATTCTTCCGGAATACCGCGTCCCTGATCGCTTACCCGGCACTCAAAAAACTGCTTGTCGTTTATGCCAGCCACAAGTCTGACTTTACCCCCAGGGGGCGAAAACTTCATGGCATTTGAAAGCAAATTTACTATCACCTGCAAAAGACGATTATGATCGGCATATATACATCCGGGCCGACAGTTCACAACTAGCTCGATTCCGGATTGAAGAGCAAGCTCCCTCACGGAGTCAATCGATGCATTCACAAGCGCGTCCACTGAGAGCTCATCCGGATTCATTTCAAGCTCAAGCCGATCAAGATATAAAAGTTCTCTTACAAGTCCCATCAACCTGTTTACACTTTCCTGGGTCTTTTCAACTTTAATTCTGGTTTTCCGGCTTATTTCACCATAAACTCCGGAGTCCAGTGAAAGAAGAAATGCGGCTATCGATGAAAGCGGACTTTTAAGTTCATGGCTTACTACACCAATCATTTCTTTTTTGAATCGTTCAAGCTCTCTGATTTCATTTGCAGACTTATAAAGAAACTGGTCCAGTTCGGCAATTTCATCATCCCCTTTCAGAGGCGGGTTAAGCTCGGCACCTCTAGACAGCATTATCGTGTTATTTACTATCATCAAAAGACGGTTACTGATGTTCAGACAAAAGAACAGAGCAAGCGAAACTGAAATCAATGTTCCTGTGACAATGCTTCCAACGAAGATCAACTGCAGAGTATTCATTGAAGCAATAACTGCATTTGCCTCATTGTTTGAGAGTTTCTGCAATTTATCCATAAAGGAAAAAACCGGTCTGTTGCTAAAGAATTTGCCAACACCGGTATTGCCGAACATGCCGAATACATCAGATAGATTTACCTGTATCGGTGCGTGCATGATCAAATAATAGCCGCGGCTGTTTGAAACAATTTCATCTCTGAGCATCGCAATTTGTGTTTGCAGCCCGCGTTCATTTTTGAGCAGCCTTTGCAGGCTTTTGAAATAAGCAGCGGCATCAGCCATGTTTTCAGAATATGTTTCTTCGAAAAACGGATCATTTGTTATGTAGTATGAAACCGCACAGATTCTTGCAGAAAAAATTTTGCGGGTGATAAAATCGTCTGCGATCATTGCGTCTTTAAGTACAAGCTCATGCTGGAAGCGGCGATTGGCATCCGAAAGCCCGCAATAGAGCAGCAGTACAAAAACGATTCCGGTTAGAAGCGGCAGACCGACCAGAAACAAACCTTTATGGAGCATCCTGAATTTGAACATTTTATTGGACTTGGCCCTGAAGCTCGGCGCAATAATGGCATTTTGCCCTGCCAGTCACACTATAAAACAAGTTCAGGGCAGTGGTCTTGTAGCCTCATATATCACGGAAAGCGGATACCAGCCGTCCCGGTTCTCACCCCACTGATTATCCAAAAATAGCTGCCAGCGCCCATCTTCAGCTTGTTTCAAATCTGAAATTGAAACAACATGCCCGTTCCAGCGCTTGTGATTGTTTTCCGAAAAAGGCTCGCGATTGATATTCACTTCAACTATTGCAGGCAGATCACTGTCAAGCTGAGTGCTTCCTTTCAATTTTAAAAGCTCGCTTAAAAACTTCGCTTCCGAGTCAATATGAATGACACCCTGCTGCCGTCCCCCGTCTTTTTCAATATTTACAAATACGTGCGGCTCGGTTTCACCCGACATTCTCGATAGTTCTTTCTGGATTGCTTCGCCCTTGAGCCCGTAGAACTCACTGATTTCGCCGCTACGTTCATCTCTCAGATACTCGCCCCAGTTCTGGACACTTGCAAGATCCGAATCGGGATCTTTTACTCCCTGGCAGTACTGGAGAATCTGCCCGTCGTACCTGCTAATCTCACCGCGCTGTGAAAGATCATTGAGTGCAGTAACTTGAAAGATCTGAGACATGAGGCTGCGCTGGCCGTCGGCAGGCAGATGGTACTGTTCTTCAGTTCCAGGAAGCAAACTTCGATCATCGATATGTATATTCTTGCCGTCCGGGGCTGTCCATTTGCCTTCTATGGAGACCTGCCTGACTAAATCAGCAACTCTGGACGGATACTTAGTGAGCATACGCTGCTCGATCGTGGCTGCACTACAGGTGCCATGCTTACCCTGATCTATATTTGACGGATTTCCGGCATGAAACATGAAATCGAGAGCCAGCATTGTTCTTGTGATTCTGTCAAGCTTGCATGATGTCTGGCTCTTATCGACCATTTCTGCAAGAGCCTCATAAGTATTTGCTTGTTCCTCATGGCTCAATCCGGCTATTGAAGCACGTTCTTTGAATTGCTCGGATGACTTACTATACACACCGGCAAGTTCAGGGTCGCTCTGAGCTATAGCAGCATGAATGAGTTGATCAGCTGTATTTATCCGGCTCTTACTCAGACCTTCCGAAAGCAAATCCGCCTCAGCAAATTTTTTTTCTTCGGCTTTTTCTGCAGCCCCGTTTAATTCAAGCTGCGGCAACACGAGCCAGGCTCCTGCCCTTGAGGACTCATTTTTGCCAAGGTCTGCAAGCAGAGAATGAGTTTGATCAAATGCAGCCGAATAAAAAGGCGCATCGTTGAAAAGCTCAGGAGTAAAATCATTTGCTCTGTCCCGCCCGGTCTTCTCAATATGCTGTTGCTGAAATTCGGTCATTTATCGTTCATCTCCGTTTCATAAAACAGAAAGCGCCAAAAAGCCCGAAAAAGTCCGTACAGGCTTGTGAAACTTTCGTGTAGTGCGGGCTTGTTTATTAAAAAGCCGCTGAATTATCTTCCAAACTGGGTACAAGAGCTATAACAGGGGTGAAAACAGGCCTAAAAGCAAGCCGAGTTAAACATACGGATTGACCGGCTCCGTCGCCAAAAAAGCAGCCCGGGTCACGAAACATACACGAAATTTTCACAAGCTTATCCGTACCTGTTTAACTTATGCCTGTTAAAGTTTATTCACTCAGCACTATTTTTTATGCTGACTCTCTCCCGAAAAGGCTGATTTACAAGAGGATTAACCTTTTGAGCAACGAAATAGACAATAACTCAGACCGAGTTTCGCCTCCTAAAGAAGATGCGGCGGAAATTGAGACGTCCGCTCTTCAACAGGAAAACTACCTTCTGGGAAATACCCTGCCTGAAACCAGCGGCAACCCAGCCGAAAAGAACGATTTGCCGCAAGTCGAGTTTGTAAGCGACCAGGTGGGCGAGCAAAGCCCGAACAATCAGGGGCAAAATGATGCTGCCGTGCTAGCAGAAAAAGCCAATCAGGCTATGCAAGACAGTTTTCTCGGAACTTTAGACGGCAAGGACGCTTATTTCAAAGATCTTATTTCAAAAGAGCGGGCATCATCATGGGATCTCGGTCAGGTGCTTGAAGCAGACATTGAAACCGGCTCCACGGCAAATTTTGACCGGGACAAAGAGCTTTTAGAAAAATACTGGGACACAAAGAGCAATCCTCCTGGATACACAGCCCTTCACGGCCCTTCAGGCGACAAATATTATGACGACAATGCCTGGATCGGCATCGCCATGATGGATGCTTATAAAGAAAATCAAGATCCTGAGTATCTCAAAAGAGCTGAAGAAGTGTTCAAGTTTGTAGAACATGGAAGTGAAGGCACGGACCAGTTTGCTAATCCAGGCGGTGTGCTCTGGTCGCAAGAAAAGGACAATCAATACAGAGCTACAGTCAGCACTGCCGGCGCAGCGCAGCTCGCGCTTCAACTCTACGAACAAACTCATGATCAGAAGTATCTTGATTTTGCCAAAGAGCAGCACGACTGGATTAATGCTAATTTGAAAGCACCGGATGGGTTGTATTACGACGGCATGGAAGCAAACGGCAGTATAGAAGGCCACGAAGCTAAGTACAGCTATAACCAGGGTTTGATGCTGGGAAACGCAACGATGCTCTATGAAGCAACTGGCGATCCCAAGTATTTGCAAGAAGCCCAGGATATAGCCAAGGTTTCAGTGGATAATTTCAAGCAATGGCAAAACGGCAAACAGCCCGGACAGCCTGAACCCTTTCACGAACAAACTCCCTTTTTCAACGCTGTGTTTTTCAAGAATTTGATGCATCTGGATTCGATTGCACCGGACCCGAGCTACAGGCAGGCTCTGGCTGACAATGCAAGTTACCTGGCACAAAAATTCGGCGCAAAAGACAACGTGATAAGAAACCAGGGTGAAAGCACGCTGCGCGATCAATCGTCGGCTGTGCAGATTCTTGCGCTGGCAGGCAAATACCCGCCGGCATAAATCGCATTTTAAGGAAAAACAAATCATGTGGACAGAAAAGTTGGCAAACTTAAGAGTTAAACGCGCATTCTGCCTGGCTTTACTGAGTTTACTGGCGCTGCCGGCAGTAAATTGGGGCGCTGGAAATCTTCTTGGAAAAACTATTACTGAGCTGGAACCTGTTGACCTGGTTGATCCTTTTATCGGCACCGATGCTCATGGGCACACTTACCCAGGGGCCACAATACCATTTGGTATGGTTCAGCTGGGACCGGACACAAGAACAGATACATGGGACGGCTGTTCGGGTTATCACTGGTCCGATAATTCCATACTCGGCTTCAGCCACACACATCTATCAGGCACAGGTTGCGCTGATCTGGGAGACATCCTGGTCAATCCCATTACTGATCAAATCAACACAGAACGGGGCTTCAACTACAAAGACTTCAAACACTCCTTTGAGCATAAGAATGAAAATGCAAGCCCGGGCTACTACAGCGTAATTCTCAACAGCTCAGAAAAGCATGAAGCTGCTTCTGGAAAAGGCTCTATAAAAGCGGAGTTAACCGCAACCAAGCGAGTCGGTTTTCACAGGTACAGTTTTGACGAGAGCACAAAAACGGCAAAGCTAATCATTGACCTCGGTCACGGAATATCAGATGAAACCCTGGATTCAGCACTAAAGATTGTGGATGACCGCACTGTCACAGGTATACGCCATTCCAAAGGCTGGGCAAAAAATCAGTATGTTTATTTTGCAGCTAGTTTCTCCAAGCCATTCAAGACATATTCAACAGCCCGCAACCATGAGAGTCCTCGCAGCGGCGTAAATGCGGCCGATGGCAAAGAGGTCGCCGCCCTGCTTGATTTCGATAACTCAGACGGCAAAGCTCTGCTTGCAAAAGTGGCTCTTTCAAGCGTCAGTGCAGAAAGTGCGCAGAATAACATAAGTGTAGAAATTCCGGGCTGGGACTTTGAGTCGGTAAAAACAGAAGCAAGAAAGAGCTGGAAAGCTGAACTCGATAAAATTCGGGTTTACGGCGTGGATAAAAACAGAGCAAAAACCTTCTATACAGCTCTTTACCACAGCTTGCTTGCTCCTGTGATTGTGTCCGATGCGGACGGCAGTTTCAGAGGCAGCGACTTTGCAGTTCATAAAGCCAATGATTTCGAAAACTATTCGACATTTTCGCTCTGGGATACTTTTAGAGCCGAACATGCGCTTCTGACGATTATAGAAGCAGACCGAGTGAATGACCTGATCAAATCGCTTTTAGTTCACGGCAAATTTCATAAAGACAAAACTTTGCCTATCTGGACGCTTGCCTCAAACGAAACCTATTGCATGATCGGCTATCATTCGTTTCCAGTGATAGCAGAAGCTTATCTCAAAGGCTTTCGCTCCTACGACATCAATGAGATTTTCAAACTCATGCTTGCAAACACCAGGCGTAACGACTCCTGGGCAAAAAGAGGCTATATTGCAGCCGATCAAGAATACGAGTCGGTTTCAAAAACCCTTGAATTTGCATACGACGACTGGTGCCTTGCTGAGCTGGCAAAAGCCCTTGGCAAAAAAGACGAGGCAGAAAAGTTCTACTCAAGAAGCAAGTTCTACAAAAATGTATTTGACAGCAAAAGCGGATTCATGAGAGGGCGTCTGGCAGACGGAAGCTGGCGCGTACCTTTTGATCCGTCAAGGGTAGTGGGTGACGTTAAGCTCCGTGATTTCACCGAAGCAAATCCCTGGCAATATGCTTTTTTTGTGCCCCATGACGTCGAAAAAATGATTGAGCTCTACGGCGGCAGAAGCAAGTTCGTAAACAAGCTGGATCAAATGTTCGCGACCGCACTTACCGGCAAAATCGAGTTCAACGATGTATCCGGATTAATAGGCCAGTACGCACAGGGAAATGAACCAAGTCATCATGTTGCTTACTTATATTCATATGCCGGTTCACCCGACAAAACTGCCGAGCGAGTAAAGCAAATCCGCGACACTCTATATGACAGTTCTCCTGCCGGTCTTTGCGGCAACGAAGACTGCGGGCAGATGTCAGCCTGGTATGTTTTCAGCGCCCTGGGCTTTTATCCTGTAAATCCGGTTCAATGCAACTATGTAATCGGCACTCCCATGTTCGAAAAAGCGGTTTTAAACCTGGCAGGCGGCAAAACATTCACTGTTTCGGCACCCGGACTTTCAAAGGACAATATTTATATCGAAAAAGCCGTTTTGAACGGCAAGCCTCTCAACCGGGTTTACATCTCTCACAAAGAGCTCACGGCCGGGGGCAAGCTAGATCTCTATATGACAAACAAAGCAGGGAAATGGGGTACTGCAAAAACTGCGGCTCCGCCGAATTGAACGGGAATATGCTCCGAAGAATTGATCCGGACCATTGCTCGGGCTTGATAAACACCGGCTCATTGATTGAACTGCGAGGACAGAACAGTGGCAAAAATATTTCTGGTAGAAGACAACAAAAGCCTGTGCCTGAATATACAGGACTGGTTCGAACACAAGCACCACAAGCTTGAGTTCATGCATGACGGGCTCGATGGGCTGGCTATGCTTGGCTGCAGCAATTACGATCTATTGATCTTTGATGTCAAAATTCCAGGTATTGACGGTTTTGAATTGTGCAGGCGTTTTCGCAGCACCGGCGGCAAAACTCCGGTAATCATGCTTACAGGTCAGGACAAGATCCACGATAAAGAAATGGGCTTTGCCGTAGGAGCTGACGACTATCTGACCAAACCATTCCACCTGGAAGAGCTATATATAAGAGTGCAGGCCCAATTGCGGCGCTCCAACAGCAACTATGAAAATGCCCTTCGTTATGGCGAATTTGAGCTCAATCATGCAACTTTTTCTGCACGCCGCGCAAATAAAGCCCTGACTCTCTCACGAGGTGAATTTGCTCTGCTTGAGTTTTTCATGAGAAACCCAAGGTCTATTTTCAGCCCGGAAGCGCTCCTAAGCCATGTGTGGCAAACAGACTCCGAGCCTTCATCAGAAACAGTAAGAACATCGATCAAACGCCTGCGCAAAAAAATAGACAATCACGGTCAACCATCGGTTATTAAAAACATCCACGGCGTGGGCTATTGCTTCGACCTCTAAGTTCGGCTCAGAACTATCGCTATGGCAGACACAGGCTGGGTTTTAAGTTCGGTTGGCTGCACTTTCATGCAGCCCCGAAATTCTTTCTACAGCTCGCATTTCTTATGCAAAATCAAGTTTTAGGGTCTGCCTACACAAAAACTACACAAATCTGTCCGGATTTTTAGAACTATTTACTGTTACACCTTGACAATAGGATGGGTAGGCTGGATACACGAATGTTCAAAATGAAGATCATTCATAAGGGTCTTTTTCTTGTGGGAGTTCCCCTGATTCTGGGAATTGCTTTTGTACTCTTCCTTTATCATGGACTTTCTGAATCAAACCGTATCTTTCAGCATGAGTTGCGCTTGAAAGACGCAATGATCACTGCAAATTTGACCACTAGAAACAGCTTCTCCGCCAAGCTTTGCGCAATGTCCTATCTTTTCAGCAGGGATGTATTCTTTAAAAAGCTCCTGCGCTACAACTGGAAAGAATCGGCACAGTCTTACAAGCATCTGGAAGAACTGCTGCAAAATGAACCGGCAATGCATTTGCCCTCAAAAATGTCCCGGCAGGAAATCATAAGCAATTCATCCTACTTATACAGAATGAATCGATTCATGCAGGAACTGCAAATCAAAATAGACAGAGAAACAGATGCTGCCAAAAGGGCGCTTAACCGTTTGCAGATTGTACTGGTTGGCGGCATGTTCGTAAGCGCGGTTACCACAATTGCACTGGCCGTCTTTTTCTGCCTGCATATCACCAACCGTCTTTTGATGATCATTAATAATACAATGAACCTGTCGAATGGCTCGCCCTTGAGTCCGCCTCTTAAGGGCAACGACGAAATAGCGGAGCTCGACCAGCTGCTGTTCAAGTCGGCAACTGAAATTAGAGATCTGGAAAGATTCAAGAATCACATGATTGGCATTGTCAGCCACGAGCTCAAAAGCCCCCTTTCTTCAGTAGAAATGTTCCTCTGGTCCTTGCGCTCAGGCGTTTTTGGCGAACTCAGCCTCAAGAGCCAGGAAAGCGTGGATCGCACACATAAGAGCGTGGTCAATCTCATGAATCTGGTAAGAGAGTTGCTTTATCTCGACCGGATAGACCTGGAATTGCGACCGGAACATCTTTCTCTTTCACAAATAATTTCAGTGTCGATTGATTCAGTAAAGGATGCGTCGAAAAAAGCCGATATTCAGATTGTCGCAAGAAACGTCGACGGCAAAGTATACGCTGATAGAAATCGTCTGCTTCAGGTTATCGTCAACCTTCTTTCCAACGCGATTAAACTTTCTCCGCAATCAGGCAAAATCATAATCGAAAGCAGGCAGGAAAACGGCTTTTTCGAATGCAGGATCAGCCAGCAAGGGAGCATCGCCAGCAAAGAGCTAACTCCCGTGCTTCTGCAAGCTCTTAATCCTGCCGACAGCAAGAATAGATTCAGCCCTCTAGAACAGAAGGGCACCGGTCTCGGACTTACAATCACCCGCTTAATAGTAGAACAGCATGGTGGCACTGTCGGAGTTGAAACCACTGTGGGCAACGGCAACATATTCTGGTTCAGAATTCCGGCAGCCGAAGAAAGGCAGGCAGCTAAAGCTGCTCTACCCCCGGTCATAGCCGCGCAAGCAGCAAGAAAAAAACAGGGCGCTTACGGACAGGGCTTCAAAGTTTTGCAACAGGGATTGATCATAATCTCGGTGCCGCTCATTTTTCAGCTGGCTTTTGTATCAGTATTCGGATACATGCTGAACAACGTCAAACAACACTTTCACCGCGAAGAACATTCAAAAGAGATGCTGGATTCATTGAATCGCATGGCATATCAAATTGCGCTTGCGTCCAATTTCGGAATCATGTATGTAAGCAACAGAAGCAAGAGCAACCTTAGAGCCTGGAACAAAAGCAAGGATGATGCCTACAGATCCATGAGACATCTGGCGAAGCTGTCAGTGGAAGAACCTGCTCAACAAAAGAACATAAAAGAGTTCAGCGAGTCACTGGCAAATATGACCACGGTGCTTAATAACTTCATACACTCAAACAAAAACAGGCATATAGGCAATGTGAATTTTGCAGATATCAGATACACCGGAATCTCAGGAATCTCTGGATTCTCAGGATTTTCTTCATACGAATCAATCTTCAAAGAGTCAGGTGCAGTAGAGCTCATCAAACCATTATTGAGCGGCTTGAAAGCTGAAGAAAAGATCCTGACCCAGGAAAACGAAATCAGCCGGGAACTTTCAGAGCAAAGAGCAAGTATGATACGGAATGCCGAACTGGCTCTCTTTGCGGGCATTGCACTCAACGTGATTTTATCTACCGGACTTGCAGTTTTCCTGATGAAGAACCTCACCGGCCGGCTCAAACACGTAAGCAAGAACATGGCTCGCCTGGTAAAACGTGAAGCGCTTGAGCAGCCTCTGGAAGGAAACGACGAAATTGCCTACTTAGACCAGGTGCTTTTTGAAACAGGCACCCGCCTGGAAGAGCTTGAGAGATTCAAACAAGAGCTTATTTTTGTGGTGAGCAATGAGTTGAAAACACCGCTGATGTCGATTTCAATGGCACTTGAGACATTTGATCAAAGGCTATCAAACGAAATCTCAGACAAAGGGCAGAACCGATTGAAGATTGCCCAGGAAGAGGCAGGCAGATTAATACGCCTGATAAACGACATGCTGGACATTGAAACAATGGACGCCGGTAAACTCGTTCTTTGCCTGAGCGACATCGAGCTTAATGGACTTATCAGATCATCACTTGAAGCTGTAACAGCACTGGCCGATACACGCAAGATCAAACTGAGCTATTCATCAAATAAGAACTATAACTTTACTGCCGACAGAGACCGGCTTTCACAGGTGCTCATAAACCTGCTAACAAACGCAATCAAATTCTCTCCGGATAAGTCAGTGATTAAAGTAGCAGTTGACTGTTGTCCCTCAACGCTCCGATTCAGAATTACAGATCAGGGCAGGGGAATTCCTGATGAGATGAAAGAGAAAATTTTCGAGCGTTTTGTACAAGTAGATAAGTCCGATGCCAGCAAACTTGGCGGCTCCGGTCTTGGACTTTCCATATGCAGGGCAATCATAGAACAGCATGGCGGCAGCATTGGTGTAGATTCAGCTGCCGGACCGGGCAGCAGCTTCTGGTTTGTATTGCCGGTGAAACAGTTAGCAGAAAAACACCAGCAGCTGAGAACCGCAGAACAATACCTGCAAAAATCAAGGCTGCTTGAAGAAGCAGGTCTATCGGAGCAAGCACTTGCCGTAGAGCAAAAGGCAATCTGGCAGTTGAGCAAGGTTCCAGGAAACAGATTGCCAGGCAGCCGTTTCGCGCTATAAATCCACCAAGCGGCTTAGCCTGGCTTGAAACAGCCGGTCCTACCGTTTAATCTGCAAGATTAAATCCTTAGAAAAGGCAGTTATAAAACGTACACGAAATATACACAAATCTGTCCGGATTTATTCTTGACAAGCTTAGTAGCATTTAAGCAGGGTAGGTTAGAAGGTTCGGAGCATTGTCATCGTGGATCAAAATTACTATAAGAACAGATCATTTGTTCAAACTCCTCCAGTAGCAACTGTATTACAAAAGAATCAAATCAATCTGCCGATGCTGCAAGCATCGCCGGATAGTTTTACTAAATACAACAAGCACAGCTTGAAGCCTGAATTGAGTGTCAGAGAAGCACTCTTGAGCAGAGCGATCTTTGCCGGAGAAATCAAGGACATTCAGATAATACTTGCAAGTATCAGATGCCAGGCTGATCTTGAGGCAATGCAGAATGCCGCGGCAAGTCTCAATGAAAAATACGGAGTCTCGATTGAGATAGGCAAGAGCCTACTGGACGAAACGGTTCTTCGAATTACCTTTTTATTTTCGAATACCCGCAACCAGATCATCCTGACACATAACTCATCGGAAGCCGCACAAGTTTCGATTGGAACCTGGACCGTTCATCCCAAAAGAACAAAAATATCTGCTGTTGAAGCACTTCATGCTTTTCAGGCACTGATTTACTAGACTCTGGCGCCGGATTTCAGTTTACAAAAATTGCACGAATCAGTCCGGACTTATTTCTCTCAAAAGTAATAAGCTATCTCTTGTAAACCGGTCAGACAGCCAGACTTCTAATATAAGGCATCGTTGACCTACTGGTGAGAACTCTATGAATGTGGGCTGGCTGAAAGCGTCACCATCTGCGGTGCCGCTTTCACCTTTTTTACTGCTCTCTTATTTTTTGTTCTGCCCTTATTGTTCTTCAAGAACAAGTTTGTAACCGACTCCATGTACATTCTTAAGCAAGCCGCCTCGCCCATGTTTATCGAGCTTTTCACGCAGGCGTTTAATATAAACACGAACGGTGTCTGGTGAAACTTCAGCGTCCGATTTCCAGAGACGATCTAAGAGCGCATCGGCACTGAAGACTTGATCGGGATGACGCAAAAGAAATTCGAGAATATCGAACTCTTTTGGCGTAAGCTGAACTTCTTTGCCGTCGACCTTTGCACTGTGTGCAACCGGGTCTATAATCAAGCCGCCCTGGCTCAGCACCCGAGACGGTGCCACAAGGCCCCCTCTGCGCAAAAGTGCATTCAGCCTGGCAGTTAACTCAAGCAATTCAAACGGCTTGGTCAAATAATCGTCTACGCCAGCATCAAAAGAATCTACCTTATCGGTAATCAGATCCTTACCGGTCAACATCAAAATCGGTGTGGTTCCACCTCTATTCCTGAACCAGCGGCAAATTTCGATGCCCTCGGTATCCGGCAGGTTCCAGTCGAGAACCACCAGGTCATAACTGTAGGTGGAGAGCTTTTCTTTAGCCTCCATGCCGTCTTTCGCTTCTTCAACATCGAATCTCTGGTGTTCAAGCCAATCGGATATATTCATCCGCAAGCGCGAATCATCATCAACTAAAAGCACCTTGGGCATCTGGTATCAATCCGAATCTAGACAGTTGTCAACAAACCCAGCAATATCAAATTTTAGATTAGCGCAAAACTTTAATTTGTGCTAGCCACAAAGGTATTAGTAAAGAGGCAGCAAGGTTATCAAGACAAGGACTTAAAGCCTCAAGCATACCGAAGCTGCGTACTATGAAAAAAGTCCGTACGCTTTCGTGTATAAATCGTGGAAGCAAGAAAAAACTCATCGTGGATTCACCATTTACGACAGATATGATCTAGAGCTAATTTTGTATATGGGGAATGCATGGTGGGAGAAAAAATATGCCCACGAGCGAAGAGATAATTGAGCCATCTACACAGCTAGATCAAACAGCTAATCCAGGACTCTCACAATATGCAGCGGACCTGTGGTCACAAAGTTCAGACAAGAG
The DNA here is from genome assembly GCA_964615655.1 of uncultured Candidatus Obscuribacterales bacterium. GTDB lineage: Bacteria > Cyanobacteriota > Vampirovibrionia > Obscuribacterales > Obscuribacteraceae > JAIEPM01. The sequence goes on from CAZTQO010000005.1 coordinate 186,462, forward strand.
CACAAACATTAGTAGCACCACATCCGGTGCAGAATCTGCGCTTCCCGATATAAGCATCAGTCAAGATTTAGGCCGCACAGAAACAAACATAAACTCTACTGGTTCAGACAGCCGCAGACCTTCTCCGTGGTCACAGACCACGCTCCCGGAAAGCACCTATCCATCTATGGACAGCAGTACCGTTCCGGGGACCGACAGCAGTACGTTACCTGGACTCGACAGCAGCACCATGCCGGGAACCGACAGCAGTACGTTACCTGGAACCGACAACAGTACGTTACCTGGAACCGACAGCAGTACGTTACCTGGAACCGACAACAGTACGTTACCTGGAACCGACAGCAGTACGTTACCTGGACTCGACGGCAGTACA